>NZ_WHLX01000005.1:0-251750 GCF_009793345.1 Cupriavidus sp. SW-Y-13 | reverse complement strand
GAGGTTCATTTCGCCGGGGTGGGCAGCGGGCAGCATCAGGTGAGCCCCGTCCGCCAGGGTGGTCGGGTAGAGGTTGATGTTGACAAGGAAGAGGCCGCCCTTGCTTTTCACGGCGTCGTAGATGGCATCCACCATCTGTTGCATCGACGCACCGCGTTGGCGGGACATGGCCTCCCGGACGATTCCCGACCGATGAAGAATGACGGCACGATGCTCTTGAGCGTTGAGCGTAGTCTGGAACGGATTCGCGCCCCATGCCGTGTACATCAAGCCCTTGCCGTGAATGATCTCCTGATCGACATAGATCTTGGTGTTGCCGGGGTATGGCGGCCTGGCGTAACCCTCCTGGTGCCCACCCATGCGTACGACGCCCGTGCCACGTCGGCCAACATTGTGCGTGGCCAGCACCAGGTCCACGAGTGCGGACTGAATCAGGTAGTTGTCATTGCCCCAGATAATGCCTTTCTCATAGGCATGCATCGTATGAGGGCGATGGCCAGAGGCCTTCGGCTTGTACGCCCACTCTGCCACGCGGCGCAGCTTGTCGGCAGGCACGCCAGTGATGCGACTGCATTCATCCAGCGGCAGCTTGTTGGCGCGCAGCGCGGCGTCGAACCCCTTGGTGTAGGTGGCAATAAACTCCTTGTCGTGCCAGCCCTGATCCACCACATAGGTAAGCAGCCCATTGAATAGCGCGATATCGGTACCGGGCTCGATATCCAGGTGCAAGACGTTTTCCTTGCCGGCGGCCTGCTCCGCTACCGCGATCGTTGTCGTGCGGCGCGGGTCGACGAATATCACCTTGGCGGCGGCCATGGTCTCGCCGGGGAAGCGCTGCTTGCGCTTGTCCATCGTCTGGCCCTGCAGGTTCGGCAGCCAGTGGGCGAGGAAATAGTTGGTCTGCGTCTCGTATGAGTTGCAGCCAATCGCCATGATCACATCGGCTAGTTCCGCGTCCTCGTAACTGTTGTTCAGCTCCCCAATTCCCATCTCGCGCGTGGCGTGGCATTCGGAGTTGTAGGCCGGGCGGTTATGGATGCGCACCAGCGGCGTTTTCAGCGCCGTGAACATCAGCTTGCCTGTGCCCCAGGTGTTCTCGAAGCCACCGCCAGCGCCACCGTGATCGAAGCAGTCAAACGCCAGTGCGGCGGGGCCGTCCCGATCGAGGATCTTCTTGGTCAGGCCGGCATAGAGTGCAAGGGCATCGTCCCAACTGGTGTCCACCCACTGGTCGGAAACATAGACGCGCGGGCTGCGCAGTCGCGCACGGCCCACGCCATCCGGCGTGAACATTACCTTGGCCAGTTGACCACCGCGCGTGGACGAGAGCCCCTTGTTCACCGAGCACTGCTTGTCAGGCACGATCATGATGTTCTGGCGCCGGCCATCGCGATCGACGATCGTGTTCTGCATGGCAGGTGTCATGATCACAGTCAGCGGTGGAAGCTGCTTGCGAAAATCCAGGCCGAGTGCGTTCTCGCCCGGCGCTCGGCCGCCTTCGCTATTTTCCGGCCACTTGTAGACGTGATACCCACATCCGACAATGCAGAAGTGGCATGTCAGGTTGGTCCGCTGCGCGCTCACGGGCGGCAATGTCACCCGATCCTTGTTCGTTGCCATGGCAGTGCCCCCTTACAGCAGGTTGGCTTGACGGCCGTAGATCAACCCGTCGACGCCAATGGCTTTCACGCTGCCATCTGCGGCGCTGTACTCGAGCTGGATTCTCGGAAGATTCTCGGTGGCCTGGCCGGATACCATCTGCCCGGACTTCTCGGGGTCAAAGATGCTGAAATGACAGGGGCATCGGAATGTGCGCGCCGTGGAGTCATAGGCGACCGGGCAACCCATGTGCGTACAGAGCGTGCTGTAGGCAACAATGTCACGGTCGGGGCCAACGCCACCTGGAACCGGCGCACCCGTCTTGATTACCGCGCATGGCGATGAGGCATCAGGGTACGTAAAGGTGACCGGTGTGTTGGGCCGAAGCTGGCCAGCCCGTGCGATCACCTTAGGCTTGAATGGCAAGGTCGTGCGACCTACGTCCGCTGGTGGCGCGGCAGCACCGGCCGGACTCACCACCGTACCCGAGATGCTTACGCCGGCCGCGGAACCGCCAGCAGCCTTCAGAAACTGCCTGCGCGAAATTGACATGTCGCCCTCCTTCCAAATGCGATCTCGGACCGAGCTGGGTGGCCTGAGGTACATCGTGGTCGCGGGGCTTTAGAGGGCGATTTGCCGGGCGGCCGCGCTCCCCGAGGGATCACGCGACTAGATCTTGATAATTCTGGAATTGTGTAACTAATTTCTAGGGCAATGACAGCCCCACTGCAAGTTGCATAGCAAAATAAAGCGGCGCCGATGGTCACGATGTTTGTACGCCATAGAGCACATCAAACAAACAGTGGGTAGTCTGATCTAGCGCAAGGAAAACAGCGCATGCAATCTCTTTATTTTGATAATATTGGAAACATGGAATTATGGGAACGCCGGAGCGATTCCTTCCCGTCTCCCTGAACACCGCACACCGTTCACCGATTGCTGTCAGCGAGCCCGAGGGCCGACTTTTTGAAAGGAAGTCATCATGAAAAAGCTGGAAGTGTTTGACCCTGCCATGTGTTGCTCGACGGGGGTCTGTGGCGTGGATATAGATCCGATCCTGGCGCAATTCGCGGCCGACCTCAAATGGGTCGAAGAACAAGGTGTCACTGTGACCCGGTACAACCTGGGGCAGGAGCCTCAAGCATTCGTGGCCAACCCCTCTGTGGTCAAGGAAATGGAGGGTGGCATGGATCGTCTGCCCATCATTGCAATCGATGGCCATATTGTATCCACCGGCATGTACCCCTCGCGCCAACACCTGGCGCAGAAGCTCAATCTTGCGCCGGCAACGGCCGAGAAGCCGCGGGTCAAGGCGGGTAGCTGCACACCCGGCTCCGGCTGCTGTTGAAGCGGGGACGCCATGACCTTGCCTTCTACACGTACCCGCTATCTGTTCTTCACCGGGAAAGGCGGGGTCGGTAAGACCTCGCTATCCTGTGCCACCGGGCTGGCCTTGGCCGAAGCCGGGCGTTCGGTGCTCATCGTTAGCACGGACCCTGCGTCTAACCTGGACGAGGTGCTGGGCGTAGGCCTGAGTCAACTGCCAACGGCGATCCCCGGGGCGCCTGGCCTGCACGCGCTGAACATCGACCCGGAAGCGGCGGCACACGCCTACCGGGAGCGGATGGTGGCCCCTTACCGAGGCATATTGCCGGCTGCTGCAATCCAAAGCATGGAGGAGCAGTTCTCCGGCGCGTGCACCGTCGAGATTGCTGCGTTCGACGAGTTCTCGAAACTCCTTGGCGACTCGTCCGGTACGGCCGACTTTGACCATGTCATCTTCGACACGGCTCCCACCGGACACACCCTGCGTCTGCTGACAATGCCCTCGGCATGGGACGAGTTCATTTCCTCATCCACTGGCGGCGCCTCCTGCCTCGGTCCGCTGGCCGGGCTGGAAAAACAGAAGGCGCTATACGCGGCAACCGTCGATCGTCTTTCCAATGCAGACGAGACCACGGTCATCCTGGTTGCCCGTGCCGATACCGCATCCTTGAGGGAAGCCAATCGCACGGGTGCCGAACTGGCGGATCTTGGGATACGTAACCAGGCCCTGGTCATCAATGGCCTGTTCACGGACGCCGGCTCCGGCGACCCAACGGCGACGGCCATGGCGCAGTTGGCGGACGAAGCATTGGCAAACATCCCGGCCGAATTGGCCGGGTTGCCGCAGGCGCGTATCCCCTTCCTGCCGCGTGGCACCGTCGGATTGGACGCGCTACGCGAAATGGCCCATCCCGAGACTGTGGCATTGCCGACCAGTCACGAGATGCCCGAAACCAGCTTGCCACCTGGCTTGAGCGGTCTGGTCGAGCGCATGGCGTCGGCCGGCCATGGCGTCATCATGACGATGGGCAAAGGCGGCGTGGGCAAGACCACTGTCGCTGCAGCAGTTGCCGTGGCACTTGCGAAGAAGGGCCATCGGGTCGTGCTTTCAACGACTGACCCGGCTGCGCATATTGCCGCCACCATTGAAGGCGAGCTTCCTGGCCTGACGATCGCCCGAATCGACCCAGCGGAGGAAGTGCGACGGTACACGGAGGAGGTGCTCTCCAAGGCTGGCCAGCAACTCGACGCCGCTGGGCGCGCGATGCTGGAAGAGGACCTGCGTTCGCCATGCACCGAGGAAATTGCCGTATTCCGAGCCTTTGCCCGCACCGTCGACGAAGGCAAGGACGGATTCGTGGTGTTGGACACGGCCCCCACAGGCCACACGATCCTGTTGCTCGATGCGGCGGAGGCCTACCACCGGGAAGTGATGCGCACGCAAGGGGATATGCCTGAGGCTGTGCGGCAGTTGTTGCCCAGGCTGCGCGACCCTGGCTATACGCGAGTGCTTATTGTTACCTTGCCGGAGGCCACGCCCGTTCACGAGGCGGAGCGTCTTGCCAAGGACCTGGCCCGAGCTGGTATCAAGCCTTACGCGTGGGTCATCAACCAATCGCTCCTGGCGAGTGGGACGACGCACCCCGTGCTGTGCCAGCGCGGCGCTTACGAGGTGCCTTTCATTCGCCGCGTCGTCGACGAGCTGGCGCAAAGCTGCGCCCTAATACCGTGGCTCTCCGAGTCCCCAGTCGGAGTCAAGGGCCTGGAGCATCTGGTCGCTCGCGAGCCAAACCGCGAGCCCGATCCATCTTCTGTGAGGTAACACCGTGAAGACACTTCCTATCGTTTGGCAGCGCCTCGTTTCCGGTGGGGAAACTTGCCCACGATGCGCTGGCACCGGAGATGAGGTTGAGCGGGCCTACCGGCAACTGCGCGAGCAGTTGATGCCGCTGGGCATCGAGCCAGTATTGGAGACTCGAGAGATTGATGACGCCACCTTCAAGGCCAATCCGTCTGAATCCAATCGGATCTGGATTGCGGGAAAACCGATGGAGGAATGGGTCAATGCCTCGGTAGGCAGCAGCCCCTGCTGTTCGGTTTGCGGCGACTCCGAATGTCGCACCGTCGACGTTGGTGGGACCGCCTACGAGGTAGTGCCAGAGGACTTGCTGGTCAAGGCCGGGCTCATTGCCGCGCTGACGATGAATGCGGAAAAGTAGGAACGGATGTGCCATCTGCAACTAGACGTCACGTTGGGACCGAGCGACATATTTGCCGTGTTGAGCTACGAGCGAGCGACAGGTCAAGCACGAAGTTCTCGCGCGGAACCCGGCCGCCCGGCCGGCGAGATGCATAAGCCGCTTGACCTTCCCCCTGTAGCAAGGTCGATAGTGTGAATAGGACCACCCTGATTGGGCGCCAATACATCATCGCCCGGCACTGGAAGTGCACAATGACTGACTTGTCTTCCCTTCCATTGGCGGAAGCCGTCTATGCCGCGTACGCACTGGCGTTGAGCCAACGGAACACAGACGTCGCTGATCCCCTGCTGCGCGCACTTGAGCTATTGGCCGCCCAGTCCGGGGATAGCTCACATTTGAATGCCGCCTACACGCTTATTGAGCGGTCCATAGCCGCGACGCACAACCTGCGTCCTCACGAGCGTTCCACGCACTAGGTCGGCGGCTATACCGGCAGGTCTTCCAGCATTGCAGATCACTCGGCAAAAAACTCCGGGTGGCGAGCTTGCAGCTCGTCTGCCGGCAATTCGCACTCTCCAGTGCAGGCTTCCTCGCCCGTCGTCATACAAAATTCACTTTGCAAGTTTTCATAATTCGAATATAGTCGAATCATGAAAACGGACCACGCCCTTGAAGCGCTTGCCGCGCTTGCCCATTCGATACGCCTGTCGGTGTTCCGGCTACTGGTAGAAGCCGGGCCCGAGGGGCTTGCCGCCGGTCGAATTGCCGAATTGATGGAAATGCCAGCGTCATCGCTATCGTTCCACCTGAAGGAATTGCACCGCGCCGGCTTGCTTTCCAGCCGCCAGGACGGTCGCTCGATCATTTACATGGCTCGCTTCGAGACCATGAACGCATTGCTGGGTTACCTCACGGAGAACTGCTGCGGCGGCAATCCGTGCTCTCCTGTGTCCAACTGTTCCGTCGCCACCGAGGCCCAATCATGAAGCGCTTCCACGTTCACGTCAGCGTCGCGGACCTGTCTGCGAGCATTCGTTTCTACTCGGCACTCTTCGCAGCCGAACCCACTTTGGTGAAAGAGGACTACGCGAAGTGGATGCTTGAGGACCCTCGCGTGAACTTCGCCATTTCGGCACGCGGTGCCGAAACCGGGGTAGACCACCTCGGGTTCCAGACCGATGACGCAGGCGAGCTGGCGGAGTTGAAGGCGCGAGCCGAAGCGGCCGATATGGCGCTGCTAGACGAAGGCGAGACCACCTGCTGCTATGCGCGAAGCGACAAGTACTGGGTCACCGATCCGCAAGGCATCGCGTGGGAGCACTTCCATACGCTTGGCAATGTGCCCGTGTACGGCGAATCCAGAAAGATCGAAGACGCCAAATCGGATTCAGCGTGCTGCGCGCCCAGGGGAAAGCCAGTCGGTATTGCGGTCAACTCCACGCCGTCCTGCTGCTAAGGGTGCCTCATGAGCGAGAAAATCTACAACGTGCTGTTCATCTGCACCGGCAATTCTGCGCGTTCGATATTGTCGGAAGGGCTGATGAACCATTTGGGCAAGGGGCGCTTCCGCGCGTACTCAGCGGGCAGCCATCCCACCGGTGCGGTGAATCCGCTCGCGCTGGCAGCACTGGCGCGCCACGGCATGGACACCACGGGTTTTCGCAGCAAGAGCTGGGACGAATTTTCACAGGACGGTGCGCCTCAACTCGATTTCGTCTTCACGGTCTGCGACAAGGCCGCGGGAGAGATCTGCCCCGTGTGGCCAGGTCAGCCGATGACAGCGCATTGGGGCGTACCCGATCCGGCCGCCTGCGAAGGTACCGAAGCCCAGAAGCAGCAGGCCATCAACGAAGCCGCCATTTCACTCAAGCGCCGTATTGAACTGTTCCTGTCGCTGCCTCTGCCGAAGCTTGACGCGGTCGCGCTTCAGAAGGCGATCCGGGACATCGGCACGCGCTGAAACGCTCCCCAAATTACTTGTTGTTGCAGCCCCCATGACTACCAACGTACTGATCCTCTGTACCCACAATTCCGCCCGTAGCGTTCTGAGCGAGGGCATGCTCAACCATCTGGCCAAGCAATTTGGCCGCGATGTGCATGCCTACAGCGCCGGAAGCTCCCCGAGCGGACGAATCAACCCGTTCGCCATCGAGGCGCTTGAAAACGCCGGCGTCGATGTTGGCGGCTTCCGCAGCAAGAACTGGGATGAATTCGTCGGCGAGAATGCGCCCCACATGCGCGTCGTGATCACGGTCTGCGACAACGCGGCCGAAGAAGAGTGCCCGTACTGGCCAGGTAGCCCGGTGAAGGTGCACTGGGGCTACCCAGATCCGTCGAACACGGAAGGCGGCGACGAGAAGAAGCGTCAGGCATTCGAGCTGACCCGACAGGCCATCGCCTACAGGATGCTGCAATTGCTGCTGCTCCCGATCGATGACATGAACAACGCAGAGTTGCAGGAGACCCTGCAGCGCCTGGCAGGGAGCTGAATATGAGTAGCCAAAACGTAGCAGCGACCGGCCAAGCCGTGGCCAAGCCGGCGATCAGCTTTTTCGAGCGCTATCTGACCGTTTGGGTCGCGCTGTGCATTGTCGCCGGTATCGCACTCGGGCAGATCCTTCCTGAAGTCTTCCAGGCGATTGGGCGGATGGAATACGCGCAGGTCAACCTGCCAGTGGGCATTCTGATCTGGGTGATGATCATCCCCATGCTGATCAAGATCGATTTCGGCGCACTGGGCCAGGTGAAATCGCATTGGCGAGGCATCGGCGTGACCCTGTTCATCAATTGGGCAGTCAAGCCATTCTCGATGGCGCTGCTCGGTTGGATTTTTGTGCGTCACCTTTTCGCGCCGCTATTGCCTGCCGACCAGCTTGATAGCTACGTGGCCGGTCTTATCCTTCTGGCCGCCGCTCCTTGCACCGCCATGGTGTTTGTCTGGAGTCAGCTCTGCAAGGGCGATCCGTACTTCACGCTGTCCCAGGTCGCTCTGAACGACGCCATCATGGTGGTCGCCTTCGCGCCGGTGGTAGCACTGCTGCTGGGCCTGTCGTCCATCACAGTGCCATGGGACACTCTGCTCACGTCAGTGGCCTTGTACATCATTGTGCCGGTCATCATCTCGCAACTGCTGCGCAAGATGCTCCTAAGCCGCGGCGTGGCCTACTTCCAGCGTGTCGTGCACCGACTCGGGCCGTATTCCATCACCGCGCTGCTCCTTACGCTTGTTCTCCTGTTTGCATTTCAGGGCAAGGCCATCATCGATCAGCCACTGGTAATCGCGCTGCTCGCGGTACCGATCCTGATTCAGGTCTTCTTCAACTCTGGACTCGCCTACCTGCTGAACCGCAAGCTCGGCGTCGCCCATTGCGTGGCGGGCCCGTCCAGTCTGATCGGCGCCAGTAATTTCTTCGAACTTGCCGTCGCGACCGCAATCAGCCTCTTTGGCTTCCAGTCGGGGGCTGCACTGGCGACAGTGGTAGGCGTTCTCATCGAAGTGCCGGTCATGCTGCTGGTTGTCGGCATCGTCAACCGGTCGCAGTCGTGGTATGAGGCCAAGGGCCATTAAGGAACTGGAATGTCGGTAACGATCTACCATAACCCCGCGTGCGGTACATCACGTAACACCTTGGCCATGATCCGCAACGCGGGCATCGAGCCAAATGTCATCGAGTATTTGAACACACCGCCGGACCGGCAGACACTGCAACAGATGATCCGTGATGCCGGACTCACGGTGCGCCAGGCTATCCGCGAAAAGGGCACGCCGTACGCGGAACTGGGTCTGTCCGATCCTGCGCAGACGGATGACCAGTTGCTCGACGCGATGCTCGCCCATCCGATCCTGATCAACCGGCCCTTTGTCGTCACCGAGCTTGGTGTGCGGTTGTGCCGACCTTCGGAGGTCGTGCTCGACATCCTGCCCTCGCCACAGCGAGGTTCTTTCACCAAGGAAGACGGCGAGGTCGTGATCGACGGCCAAGGTCGGAGAGTGCAATGACGATGGAAATGCCCAACATCGTCCCAGCGGTTCTCGACACGCCGGACCTGTACAAACTGGAGCCGGCACGCATCAGTACCCACCCGCCGCGCATCCTGTTGCTCTATGGTTCGTTGCGCGAAACTTCGTACAGCCGCCTGCTCGTCCAGGAAGCTGAACGGATCCTGCAGCACTTCGGTGCGGAGACCCGTGTGTTTGACCCACATGGCCTGCCAATGTGCGACAGCGTCCCTGCCGACCACCCAAAGGTGGTCGAGCTGCGAAAGCTCTCAGAATGGTCGGAAGGCCAGGTCTGGTGCAGCCCGGAGCGTCACGGCACGCTGACGGCGGTCTTCAAGAATCAGATCGACTGGCTGCCGCTGGAAATGGGCGGCATTCGTCCCACTCAGGGGCGCACACTCGCAGTCATGCAAGTCTGTGGTGGCTCGCAGTCCTTCAATGCGGTCAACGCACTGCGCGTGTTGGGTCGCTGGATGCGCATGGTGACGATCCCCAACCAGTCGTCGGTCGCCAAGGCGTACCAGGAGTTCGAGGCGAATGGCCGCATGAAGCCTTCCTCTTACTATGACCGTGTGGTGGACGTCATGGAGGAGCTTTTCAAGTTCACGCTTCTCGTACGCGATCGCAGCGACTACCTGACGGATCGCTACAGTGAGCGCAAGGAAGCAGCACCGGCCACGGCAACCACGCTCGCAGCAGCGGCGATGAGCCATGAGCAAGACGCGCAGGTCAGCGATACCGACAGCGGCGAAGTCGAATAACGAAGAACGGGATGGCCATGGAGCCAAGCGGCGGCGTGATCGCCAGGCTGGGCATTGCCCAGACCTTGGCGTGGGGTTCGACGTACTACCTGCCGGCGATGCTGGCGACGCCGATGGCGAAGGACCTCGGCGTATCCACCCCTACGGTATTTGCGGCCTTCAGCGCTGCGCTTGTCGTGTCGGCCCTGATCGGGCCGTCTGCAGGCAGAATGATCGATCGGACTGGCGGCCGCTCGATACTGGTAGCCACCAGCATCATATTTGCCTTGGGTCTGGCGGGTCTTGGTTTCGCCCAAGGCCCAGTTGGACTCTTTGCTGCCTGGCTGGTCCTGGGTATTGGAATGGGCGCAGGGCTATATGAGGCCGCATTCGCGACGCTTGTGGCCCTGTACGGCCACCGCTCTCGGGGCGCGATTACCGGCATCACGCTCATCTCCGGCTTCGCCAGCACGGTCGGCTGGCCGCTGTCGACATTCATGGAGGCACACATTGGATGGCGCGGTGCGTGTCTCGCGTGGGCGGGATTGCATCTGACACTCGGTTTGCTCCTGAATGCGAGCGTGCCGCGCGGCCTTGTGTCCCAAGATGCCAAGCAAGACAAGGTTGCTCCGGTGAAGCGCGAGCCCTCGAATGTGGCGGAGAGCGACTCCCAACGGCTCGCCTCGTATGCGTTGGCCTTTGTGTTCGCGGCGACCTGGTTCATCAGCACAGCGATGGCGGCCCATTTGCCGCGCCTCCTGCAGGCTGGCGGTGCAACCGTCGCAACGGCCGTGACGGTAGGCGCTTTGATCGGCCCTGCTCAAGTGGGGGCGCGAATCCTCGAGTTCGGCTTCCTCAGAAAGGTTCATCCGCTGCTTTCCGCTCGCATTGCAGCCGCACTGCACCCCATCGGAGCAATGGCATTTGGCGTGGCAGGCGCTCCCGCAGCGGCATTGTTCGGTGTATTGCATGGTGCCGGCAACGGCATCCTAACCATCGCAAAGGGAACGCTACCGTTGGTCATCTTCGGGCCAAACGATTACGGCCATCGTCAAGGCGTCTTGATGGTCCCCGCACGCGTTGCACAGGCATTGGCACCGTGGCTGTTTGGCATTTGCCTCGACGCATTCGGCGCAAAGGCGCTTTGGCTATCATCGGCTCTCGGCGTAGGGGCCATCGTCATGCTGATGGCAATTCGGCAAACAGAAGAACCCCTCGCAAAGGCGGTCTGAGCCGGCAGCTCGCTCAGCGACGCTATGACTGAATGCCCCTCAGGCAATCACCGGTGTTGCCGAGCGTCCAATAATCGCGTGCATACGTTCATCTGCGCGGAACTCAGCCGATGGCCTATAAAGGGTCGGCAGTTGCCTCTGAAAGCCGCAACCGCTGGACAGGGTGGGCGGAGGGCAGAGATCGGGCCATGAGCGGCCGTTCGCGTAGGCTGGCGACCCGCCTCAAGCGCGCTCGATGAATCGTGCCTGATCAGGCCCACACCCTACCCCTGAGGGGGACGAGAAAACCCCGGCACTGTACGGTCTTTCGTTCGTGTGCCGCGGGGCCGACCGACTTTGCCGTGCCGACCGCCTGCTCGGATTGCTCCACAAGCGGCATCGATCCCAGGGTGCCGTATAAGGAATTTCGACCGCCGCGGCGTCCTCTTTTCGCTGTTGTCACAGGCAATGCTTAAGGCGGAATAAAACGGATGGCCCGGCAGTAATACAGATGAACCCAATCGCGAGGCCTGTCGGATAGTCCGGCAATCTACCTCTCGAAACTGACTCGTGAGGGCAATATGTCATCAGGTCTTCCGTTCGATCCGTTGCGCCGCAGTGCGTTGAAGTGTCTCGCATTCGGCGGCGCGGGCACCGTGTTTGTTTTGGCCGGCGGTGTTCTCTCGCCTATGGAATTGGCCCTTGCCGCCACAGGGAAGAGGCCGTCGGTCGGCTCGGGCGTCCCTCTATTCCTGCAGATCAGCGACACACATATCGGCTTCAACAAGGAAGCCAATCCGGACGTCGCGGGCACGCTCAAGCAGACCATTGACCTCGTCAACGCGATGCCGATCAAGCCGGCGCTGACGATTCACACTGGAGACATTACGCATCTATCCAAGGCAGAAGAGTTCGACCACGCGGCGCAATTGATGTCCGGGCTGAATATCACCGAGTTGCATACCGTGCCCGGCGAGCATGATGTAACCGATGGGCCTGGGACGGAATACTTCAATCGTTTCGGCCAAGCCTCCGGCAATAAGGGCTACTACAGCTTCGACCACAGTGGCGTCCACTTTGTCGGGCTGGTCAACGTGATGCATTTCAAGCCGAACGGTCTGGGGGGCTTGGGCGACGACCAACTCGCCTGGCTGAAGGCCGATCTGAAGGGCCACTCGTCCAGCACACCGATCGTCGTCTTCGCACACATGCCAATGTGGACGATCTACCAACCGTGGGGCTGGGGCACCGGCGATGCCGGCGAGGCGATGACCTATCTGCAGCGCTTCGGTTCCGTCACCGTCTTGAACGGCCATATCCACCAGATCGTATCGAAGGTGGAAGGCAATATTACTTTCCATACGGCGCGTTCGACGGCCTATCCTCAACCGACAGCCGGCAATGGCCCCGGACCGATGCCGCTCACGGTACCTAGTGATCAGCTACCTAGGATGCTTGGCGTGACCAGCATCAAGATCATGCGGCACCCGCTCGCTGCGACGCTCACCGACACGACGCTCGCCTGAACGTCCAGACACCCCACCAACCAGGACCAGAATCATGCCAACGTCTATTCTTCGCCGCGCCTTGGTCTTCTCTCTCGGGGCCGGGGTATTCATCGCGGCATCGGCTTCCGGGTTCTCCGTCGCGCAAGCCGAGGAGAACAATGCCGTCGTTTTGAAGAATTTCCAGTTCTCGCCGATGTCGCTGACGATCAAAGCCGGCACGACCGTCACGTGGAAAAACCTCGATGGCGAACCGCACACGATTGTCAACGACGCCGGCCTCTTCCGCTCCAGCGCGCTCGACCAGAACGACACCTTCAAGTTCAGATTCGATAAACCGGGGGTCTACAACATCTTCTGCGGCATACACCCGAACATGAGGGCGACGATAACCGTCCAGTAGATACAGTTCGAGCCGGAAGCGCGAGGCCAGACAGAGGCGGCCGAGGCCTAGTCCGGCCGCGCTGCAGGGAGGGTCCGCGTGGAGACGCCGGCAGAGATGAACGGCGAACTGATAGTAGCGCTGACCACCGCCGGCAAGCGCGCGCAGGACGAAAAATCCGGCGCTTCGTCAGATGCCGGCATACCACTCATACCCCTGGTCTTCCCAGTAGCCGCCTTTGCCCTCACCAATGCTTTCAAAGCTGCTGACGAGTTCGATGCCCATGATGTATTTGGCCATCTTGTAGCCGAGCTGTCGTTCTACCCGGACGCGTAAAGGCGCGCCATTGGCGATCGGCAACGGCTTGCCGTTGAGCTCGTAGGCGAGAATGGTCTGCGGATGGTAGGCATCTTCCATGTCGATGCTCTCGTAATATTTCGTCCCCTCTGCATCCATCGGGTCGGCGCAGTAAAAGACCACGTAGCGTGCCTCCGGCCTCGGGTGGACACGCGCGAGCAAGGCACTTAATGGTGCGCCTTTCCATTTGCCGATCGCGCTCCATCCTTCGACGCAATCGTGACGGGTAATCTGGCTCCGGGCGGGCAGCGCGCGCAGTTCGTCCAGCGAAAACGTTGCGGGCTGCTCAACCAGGCCGAAAACCTTGAGTCGGTACGCGGCGAATTCGCCGGCGGCCAGGAACTGGTATCGCTCGTCGTCCGGATTGGCGGTGCCATTGCTGCGAAACGTCGGCGAGAGGTCCGCTTCGGTGAATTCCTGCGCCATCGAATGGCGCGAGGTCACCAGATGTTGCGTGGCCTGGCTAAGCTTTTCCCCGCTCTTCAGAAGCTTCGGAAACCACACGGTGCCCGACAATCGATCGCAGCTTGCGAGAAACAGGGCGCCGCTGGCGGCCAGGAGTCGGGCAAGAAAGCGGCGGCGGTTCGGCTCATTCGCTGTCATGATGATCCTCCGTCGCCGGGATCCGATAGCGCCCCGTAACCATTGCGCGCAGGTTGTTCCAGAGCCCTGTGATGATGACTTGAGAGACATGAATGAGGACGAACGCTACCAGTGCCAGGGCGGCGATGAAATGGATCGTGCGCGCGGATTGCCGTCCGCCGAACCAATCGACCCACCCGGGGATCACTGAGTCGAGCCACGGCGACATTGCCCACCCCATCAAAATTGCGAGCGGCAGCAGGCCGAAGATGACGATCAGGTAGGTGAGCTTTTGGAGAACGTTGTAATGTTTCGCGGCTTCGCCCTTGGGATGGCGTAGCAGCAGGTGGTCCTTGAGCGACTTGCGGATGGAATGCCAGTCCTCCTTGGTCGGCGTCAGGTCGCGCACGAGATGCCGGCTGAAGATCGCGTGGATGACATACGCCAGACCATTGATGACTAAGATCCAGGCAAAGAACAGATGCCAGCGCCGTCCCAGTGCCAGCCACTGGGGCCCGGGAATGGTCGCCCAGGCAGGAAAACCCCGTCCGACCAGGTCGCCGTCCGGGCCTCTCGATGCGCCGAGCACACCCGTCGTGTTGAATTCGCGGCCAGCCACCCTGGTGACGCCGACCACTTTTCCGTCCTTGGTTTCCTTGGCGCCCATTTGCAGGATCGGCGGCCGGCCGGTATACGACGACTTGCCCCAGTAGAGCGCAGGGTGCGCGTTGAAGATCTGCAGCCCGCTCATCAGCAGGATGAAAAACGCGATGACGTTGATCCAGTGCATGATCCGCACCGGCAATGTGTGGCGGTAATAAAGCGAGTCTCGGCGAGGGACCGCTGCATCGGAAGACCGCATGGTGTAGCTCTCATCGAATGAAACGCTTGGCAGCGTCGCCTCGACAACTTATGCGTGGCGCGATGCATCAATGATAGGCGTTCGGCGATATCCCGGAGTCAAGGCGGACAGCGGGGCTGCCGCGAGAGCAGTGCTGCGACTGCGGAGAGTTGTCGACGCTGCCGGAATTATTGGGGAGATGTCTGCCCGTGGGCCGGTGGCGGAGCGGAAGCTGACGGCCCACGCGCCGAGTTCCGCTCCGCGCCCCCCAAAGCGCGCGCCACGCTATCAAGAAATCGTGCAGGGGCTTGGAAGCCGATGACTCTCACAGGGCTCTCGCGACCGTCTGCGCCGAAGAAGATGATCGCCGGCGGGCCAAATAGCCCGAAGCGCTTGAGCAGTGCCTTGTCATCGGCGTTGTTCCGGGTAACGTCCGCCTGCAGGATTACTATATTGGCGAGTTGCGCTCGCACGCCTGCATCGGAAAAGGTGAAGCGCTCCATCTCCTTGCAGCTCACACACCAGTCGGCATAGAAATCGAGCATGACCGGCTGGCCGATGGCGGCCGCTTGCGCAATGCGCACATCGAGCTCAGCCACGGTGCGCACCCGCTCGAAACGCAAGGGCTCGTGGCTTGCCAGGCTATCCGGTGCTCGGCGGCCGGCGCTCAATCCCGCCAGCGGCTGCAGCGGATCGCGCCCGCCAGATGCCAGCCCGACGAGCACGACGGCCCCCGCAAGCGCAGCCAGCAAGCCCAGGCCCTTGCCCAACCGGGTCAGCCCATGCGTTTCGGGGCCCAGCGAGTCGAAGGCGTTTAGGAACACGGCGGCCACCAGCAGGAGCGCGGCCCATGCCAACATTGTCATCCAGGCCGGCAGCAGCGCCCTGAGTATCCAGATCGCCGTGCCGAGCAGCAGGAAGCCGAGGGCACACCTTGTCACTGCCACACGGCGCCCGGCGCGTGGCAGCAGGTTGCCGGAGCCAACCCCCACCAGGACCAGCGGCGCTCCCATGCCGAGCGCCATGGCAAACAACGCGCTGCTCCCGATCACGGAATCGCCGGTCTGCGCAATATAGGTCAGCACGCCAGCGAGGGGTTCCGTCACGTGAGGAGCGACGATCAGCGCGGAAATGGCTCCCATCGCTGCGGCGGCGGTTGCATGTACGCCCTGGCGACGCAAAGGCGACGTCATCATCCGCGCCTGCCAACGCTGAGGAAATTGCAGTGCAAGGAGCCCGAACATGGAGAGCGACAGCGCCACCATCCATGTCGCAATGATGCTCAGTACCCACACGGACTGGAGCGCCGCCGAGACCCCCTCGCCAAGCAGCCCGCTGGCCACACCGAGGCCGGTGTAGACCACCGCCATGCCGAGCACATAAGCCAGCGAGACGACCGCAGCACCGCTGCGAGTCACGTGCTCGCCGACCACGATGGCCGACAGGATTGGCATCATCAGCAAGACCGGGGGGGTGAATGTCAGCAGCAGACCCAGGCCGAAGAACAACACGGCAATTTCAGGAATGTTGCGGGCGTCCAGTGCGCCGGTAATGGTTTCCTCGTCCGCCTGCAGATTGCGCTGCGCGAGATTCCCGGTATCAGTCCGGATTTCGGGCGAGGAAGCTGAAGGCACGTTGCGCTCGTGCTGTCCCGTCAGTCCGACTGGCTTGCCGCCTCGCACCTTGTAGACACTTTTCATTGGGGGATAACAGACGCCCTGGTCGGCACAGCCTTGCGAGGTCACCACCAACGTCCACTTGCCATCGGTCGGCGCTTTCTCCACCGGCACGCGGATGATGACACTCCCTTCATAGATTTCCATCGGCTTGCCGAACGCCTCGTCGACCCTGACCTGGCCCGGTGGGAGTTCCGGCGCGCCGAGTTTGACGCCGGCAGGCTGTGCGGTAAAGGCGAAGCGCTCACGATACAGGTGGTAGCCCGGTGCTATGTCGAAACGCACCTCGACGGCATGGTCGTCGAGCTCGCGGGCGGCGAAGCGGAAGGCCTGCTCGGGAGACAGAAGTTCCTCGCTGCCTGCGGCATGGGTGACGACCATGGTGCTCGCGGCGCACAGCCACAGCGCAACGAGCAGGCCAGAAATGATTCGTGCCATGTTCAAGGTCGGCATCCGACTCGGGCCGCCGAAGAATGACACGGCGCACCGCACCTCATACTCTCACCGCCTTTTCTGATCTTGCCGCCAGACCGCCCGATGCGCGCGCCTGCCGCAAAGCAACTCGGCGGACGTTTGATAGGCGGGCAATCGCGGCCGGCCGGGGCCTCAGGCCATGCCGCACTGGCCGAGACGACCTGCCGTCTCACGGATTGAGCTCTGTCGCAGGGGCATGAAGATGCAGCAATTGATCGACCGGCATGACCGCCACGATGCCGGCCCCCGGCACTGAGGAACGTGCCACCTGGAAAATTGCGTCAGCGATGGCCTGAACGCTTTCCTCCTCCACAAAGATCTCAATTTTGGTATGCACACTGGTGAGGTCGCTGGAGAAGAAGTTCTTGTACTCCCCATACCCCTTGACTCGGGTCGCCGTCAGACCGGGTACGTGAACGGTTGCGAACTGCTGTTCAAGCTTTTCCAGCAGATCGGATGGGACGATGGCGACGACGCATTTGGTGCTCATGGTGGTCTCCTTGATGGCTGTGGCACTTCTCGCTAAGCGCGTTCAGGAATACATTGTCATTCGGCCCCGAAGCGATCCCTGCCGACGACCAGTCGGGTGTCGCCCAGATACTCGTGGGGCGGAATCTCCAGATTGAGCGGCGCCGGAACGCTCTTGAAGACACGCCCCGCCAGGTCGAACTTGGAGCCATGGCATGGGCAAAAGAAGCCCCCGGGCCAGCGATCCCCCAAATCCGCGGCAGCGACTTCCGGCCGAAAGATTGGCACGCAGCCCAGATGGGTGCAGATGCCAATCGCCACAAAGAAATTCGGCCGGATAGACCGCGCTTCATTGGCGGCATAGGACGGCTGTTGGCTCTGTCTCGACTGCGGATCGGCCAGCAGGTCGTCATGCTTGCGCAAGCCCGCCAACATGGCCTCGGTCCGGTGCAAGATCCATACGGGCTTGCCCCGCCAGGCAACCGTGACCACGTTACCGGGCTTCACGGTGTCGAGCCGGACATCCACAGGCGCGCCGCTCGATCTGGCGGCATTGCTCGGGGCCATGCTTTGCACAAACGGCAGCATGGCGCCCGCGATCCCTATCCCGCCGAGGGTACCGGTGGCTCGTAGCAGCAATCTGCGCTGACGCAGATCTCGCGGCATGGCAATGGAACCGTTCATGGCAGTTACCTCCATCCGGGACCAACGCGTCCGCCAGGCGGCGCGCTGGCACAACCGGCGCATTAACCAAAAGCGCCGAAAAGCCGCCTCCACTGGCCGCGCCCAGGCAGGAACATCGGCACCCGACGCATGTAGTCCGCATAGGTCGCGCCAAACCGGCAAATCATGTCTCGCTCCTCCTTGCGCGCCAACCGGACATAGACGAACACGATGGCCGGGAACAGTGCCAGGGTGATCAGCGTGGGCCAGTGCACGACCTCGCCAAGGACCGCCAGCAGGATGCCGGCGTATTGCGGGTGGCGTATCACCCCGTACAGGCCTTCCCGTGCGATCCGTTCCTCGCAGCGGGCCGCGTATACCGCAGTCCAGCCACGGATCAGCAGCACGATGCCCGCGGCGAGCAAGGCATAGCCGAGCAGCATTTCCACGATCGCACCGATAGCGCCATAGCCAAGTAAGGTCGCCCACAAATGCCCCGCGTAGGGAGTGTGCGGAATATCGAGGCCGAGGAAGCCCGTCAACAAGTAGATCGTGAGCGGGAACCCGAACATTTCGGCGTAGAGCGCGACCAGGAACGCTTGGACAAGGCCCGCCCCTGCCCACTCACGCCAACCGCTCGGTGCCGCGTATCGGTAGAACGCCCACGATACCAAGACAATGAGGAAGAGCACGAGATCCCAATGGCCATAATGCGCGGCGAAGCCGCTCATGGGGTTCATGGAAAGGCTCCAGGAAGTTAGCCGATCACGAGACCGTCCCGAGATCCCCGGGTCCATTCCTTCATAGGCATCATTTGTCCTCTCGATGCGTTGATTCGTCCTTGCCTGGTGCCTGCATTCCCCGCATCCCGAAGTACATTGCGAGCGGACATACCAGCACACATACGAGCACGAGCGCGAACGGCGCAATGGCCCGCATCGCGGCGTGATACTGTGGCAGCAGCACATACGCGACAACGAGCAGGCCAGCCAGCCCGACTCCAAGCTTCACCATCGTCTTGAGGCTGCACATGATCGGATCTCCTTGCACGCGGCAGTTGCAATGCCCTGGTCCGTTGGTCAAGCGGCGGAACCTCAGTACAAACATGCGTGCTCACTCCTTTCGCCGAAGCGGCCCGGATTGAGGTTCCTGTCGTTTCCCCGGGGATTCCGTGTCCCGGAAATCGTCATACGCGCTAATGCTCTTCATCATCAGCCACATGAACAACGGGCATAGCAGGAGCAGCAGGTACGGCCCGACGCCCACAACAAGCGCGCGGATGCCCGGGGACACTGCGTAGGCAGCGCCCAGCATTGCCAGCAGGGCACCTCCAATGGCTATCATGGTTTTCGCGTTGCGTTTCATCGCAGTACTCCTGTCGACGCGAGATTGTCATACACGACGCCGTTGTCACCTATTTCTGTACCGGCACCTGGACCTTGTCGGCGTACTTGCGCATGATTTCTCCCATGGCCTGCATCATTTCGCCGTGCATTTGCATCAAGAGCTTTTCGTTTCCAGGCGGTAATTGCCCCATCATTGGACAACTGCCCATCATGCCGCCGCCCATCGCGTGGTCCATCCTCATCGCGTGCCCTTTTTCCTGCGACTGGGTCTGGGCCTTGTCACCCGCATCGCCTTGGTCTGCGTCGGCCGCCATGCTCCATCCACCGGCGCCTAGCAGGGTCACCGCAAGCGCTACCGCCATCACTGACTTTGTGTTCATGTCCATCTCCATATCTGCTTGGGTTCCTCGCTTCCCGCCACTTCCGGCGCCGTGAGCGCGGGAGGAAGCGAATCCGGTCACTTGGCTTCGCTCGGGCCCATCGGAGTCATGGGCTGCGCGTCCTTGCCGCTGCTCATCGGGTGGGAACCCATCTTTTTCATCATTTGGTCACATTGCGCCAGCCTGGCGGCTTGGATTGCGGCGGTCGTGTCGCGCTGCTGCGCGGCGGCACGCGCGCTGTTAATGACGTCCCAGTTCGGGCCGGCCAGTGCGAAGCCAGAGAACACGCCGAGTGAAACAAGAAGGATGGATTTGAAAATGGTATGCATGATGATCTTCCCCAAATCTGATGGCTTGCCGGCTCGACCATGCGCAGCCGAGTGACACGCGCGCGGTCAGGCAACCGACATCACGGCAGGTGGCCAGGTTTGGCCACGCGATGGGGAACGATCAGATTCGCAACCGTGCCGTTGCGAGATAGACTGGATCAGGTGGTGGGTGATGCCGCACGGCGGCAGTCAGGGGCGCGCGTCCGGCGGAGGCGATCGGCGCGAGAAAGTACGCGGGCCCGCTCGCCATGGCAGGCAAGAGGCCGAGATCGGGAGAATGCCCATTATTGTCGGCCCAGTGCCGGCCATCCTGTTGGTGGTCAGCGCACAGCGCCGGCTGTGCCTGGTCCATACCCTGACAGGGTTCGGTGGCTGCTATTGCCATGGCATCCGCCGCGTCGCCTGAGCCGGTCGGGCATACGTACCCCGCAATCGCGAGGCGCATGAACAGCACCGACGCCAGCAAGACCAGCGCGAGGAGTCGCGAGAGCGGGCTATGGGTAGGCTTCATGGGCCAATGAAAACAAGTGCTTCCAGTCTAGTCTTGCCAAAACCTGGCAGCAAGGTCACTGCGGACAGCCGTCGCAGGAAATCGCTCACGCATGCTCACCGCGTACGTTGCGCCGCCTCATTCACTTTCGCGCTCAGCCGCAGCGCGTTACTCACCACCGATAATGAACTCAGGCTCATGGCCAGCGCCGCGATCATGGGCGACAGCAGCCATCCGGTCAGCGGGTACAGCAAACCGGCCGCCAGAGGGATGCCCAACGCGTTATAGACGAAGGCGAACGCCAGGTTCTGCCGCATATTGGCGATGGTGGCCTCGGACAGTTCCCGCGCGCGGGCAATGCCGCGCAGGTCGCCTTTCACCAGGGTCACCTGGGCGCTGTGCATCGCTACATCCGTACCCGTCCCCATGGCGACGCCCACATCGGCTTTTGCCAGCGCCGGGGCGTCGTTGATGCCGTCGCCTGCCATCGCCACCACGCGGCCTTCCGCTTGCAGCGTCTCGACCAAGGCCAGCTTGTCGGCCGGTGTGACTTCGCCGTGAAACTCGTCGATGCCGAGACGGCCGGCGACCGCTTTTGCCGTGGCGACGCCGTCGCCGCTTGCCATCACCACGCGTATCCCAGCTTGACGCAATGCAGCAAGCGCGTGTGGCGTGCTGGCCTTGATCGGGTCCGAAACGGCGAGCAGTCCGGCCAGCTGGTGATCGACCGCCAGATACATTACGCTGGCGCCTTGCCGGCGCAGGTCATCGGCCTGCGCCGCCACCGGTTCAATGTCGACTTGCGACGCGTGCATCAACGCGGCATTGCCCAGCTCGAGATGCTGGCCGTTCAACTGGCCGCGCACGCCCATCCCGGCATCCGACGCAAAATTCTCCACCCGATCCAGCGACAAGCCTCGCTCGCGTGCCGCCGCGACGATCGTGGCGGCCAGCGGATGTTCACTGACCTGGTCAAGGCTTGCCGCCAGATGCAACACCTCGGCCTCGCCGAACGAGGCGACACCAAACGCGCGCTCGAAGCCTGGATGGCCCTCGGTGAGGGTGCCGGTCTTGTCGACAATGAGGGTATCGACCTTGCGGAAGTTCTCAATGGCTGCGGCGTCCCGGAACAGGATGCCGTGGCTTGCCGCCTTACCGCTAGCCACCATGATGGACATGGGGGTGGCAAGACCGAGCGCGCACGGGCAGGCAATGATCAGCACCGCCACCGCGTTGACCAGGCCAAAGACCCAGCTCGGCTCAGGACCAAACAGGCCCCACGCAAAGAAGGAAAGCAAGGCGATGCCAACGACTACGATGACGAAGACTCCAGCTACCTGGTCCGCCATTCGTTGCATGGGCGCCTTCGAGCGCTGCGCCTGTGCCACCATCTGAACGATCTGGGACAGCACCGTCTGGGCCCCGACTTTTTCGCAGCGCATTACCAGCGCACCCGAGGTATTGATTGTGGCACCGATCACATGATCGCCGGCGCGCTTGGAAACGGGAAGCGGTTCTCCTGTCAGCATCGATTCGTCAATTGCGCTCGCGCCATCAGTCACGACACCATCGGTCGGCACCTTCTCGCCCGGGCGAATCCGCAACAGGTCGCCAATGTGCACATGTGTCAGCGGCACGTCTTCCTCACTGCCGTCCGCGTTGAGACGGCGTGCCGTCTTGGGGGCAAGGCCGAGCAGCGCCTTGATGGCAGCAGACGTTCGGGAGCGTGCCCGCAATTCAAAGACCTGGCCCAGCAGTGTCAGCGAAATGATCACGGCTGCCGCTTCGAAATAGACCCCGATGCGGCCATGCATGACGAACGAGTAGGGAAACAGGCCCGGGGCGGCTGTGGCGGCAACGCTGTAGACGAATGCCGCGCCGGTCCCGAGGCCGATCAGGGTCCACATGTTGGGGCTGCGATTTCGGAACGATTGCAGGCAGCGGACGAACAGCGGGAAACCGGCCCATAGCACCACCGGCGCGGAGAGCACGAGCTCCACCCAGCCCTGTATTGCCGGATCGACCAAGGCAATGCGGTGGCCCAGCATGGCGAGTAGCACGGTGGCGACCGTCAGCGGTAAGGTCCACCAGAAGCGGCGGCGAAATGTCTCGAGTTCCGGATTCTCTTCCTCTTCCAGGCTTGGCATTTCTGGTTCAAGCGCCATGCCGCATTTTGGACAGGCGCCTGGATGGTCCTGGCGGATCTCGGGGTGCATGGGGCACGTGTAGATCGTGCCCAGTGCCTCCGCTTCCTTGGGGGCAGGTGCAGCCTGCGGGCTCGCATAGCGAGCCGGCTCGGCATCAAATCGGCGCTGGCAGGATGCACTGCAGAAGTGGTAATGCGCCCCGGCATAGTCGGACTGGTACGGTCCATCGCGCTCCACAAGCATGCCGCACACGGGATCGTGCGCCAGCGCTTTGGCCCCGTCATTGACCTTGCTAGTATTCCGTGCGTACGCGTGCTCGCAATGCTGGTGCGCGTGGCCTTGATGCTTGTTGCCAGGGCCACCCTCGACCTCTAATGCTGGCGACGAGGCCGCTTGCGCCCTGGTAACCGTATGCCGTTGCCGATTGTCCATGCCGATGACTCCTGCTTTAAGTCCCGCTCAAGTCCTGCCCGCTTGCGTGAACGCGCGGAGACTGGAGCCCCCGGGACAGTGGGCTTCGATGTTTTTGCCCCTGCGAACTCACCAGGCGATGTCGCGGTTCTGCACTGCCGATCGCGTCAAGGATCGGGCAGGCGGGCCGGTCATCGCCTTCGCAATGCTCCGCGAGCTCCATGAGCGTGTCTCGCATGCGAGACAGCTCAGCAATCCGCGCGTCCAGTTCGCGCATGTGCCGGAGCGCGATCGCCTTCACAGTGGCGCTAGTGCGGCGCTTATTTCGCCACAGGTCAAGCAGTTGCCGAATCTGCTCCGTCGAGAAGCCCAGCCTCCTGGCGCGCCCGATGAAGCGCAGCGTATGGATGTCATCCGCGTCGTAGGTCCGGTAGTTGCCGGCGGTGCGATGCGCCGCAGTAACCAGGCCAATCCGCTCGTAGTAACGAATCATCTTGGCGGGCACGCCGGACGACCCCGCCGCTTGTCCGATGTTCACGATGCGCTCCCTGGATAGGACCACCCTTAGCGCTGCACTAATGCGAGCGAACTTTGTGACCTGATCAGCATGGTTTCAACATAGACCTTGCCCATATGGGAAGGTCAAGAGCAGGTCGTAGCGCGCAAAGTGATGTGGCTTAATAAGCACCCTACTCGCGATCTTTGGTAGGTGCCGCACAACGCGGCCTGCGAGCGACGTTGCAATTCGAGACAAAGACGCTATGCTTGCGCGTGTCAACGCTCAAAAACACCCTTGCATCACTCGGCCCGCCGGCATCCCTGGTTCGCTGGCTTCCTTCTCGTTGTCTTCCTGACAGTCCAGCTGGCAGCGGCTGCGTACGCCTGTACCGGTAGCCGCTACCAGATGGAGGACGTCAACGCGGCGTCAGCCCTGATGGAGTCCTGCCCCGACATGGCGGACCACAAGAGCGACCAGGGCGGCAACCAGAAGGCACTCTGCCTGGGGCACTGCCAGGCGGACTCCAAGAGTGCCGACCATGTTTCCCCGCAGATTCCGGCATTCTTGCCTGTTCTGGTGAACGTCATCGAGCCAGCGCATCTGGTGGTGGCTGATCTGCGCACCGTACTGAGCGTCGACGCACAGCCGCGTGCGCCGCCCCCGCCGCTGGCCATTCTTCACTGCTGTTTTCGCACGTAGCCTCCGGAACAACGCCGAACTGTTGCCATCCCCCATGCCGGGGTGGTTGTCGTTGCTCTCGGAGGCTGTATGCTTTTTCTACGTCGCCTGACGCTGGCGCTGCTATGCGCGCCTGTTCTCGGCATGACGGTGTCGCAAGCCGCGACGCCGCAATCCACTGACTCCCTTTCCCTTGCGGAAGCCATCGCGCTTGCCTCCGCGCATGCTGGCGATGCTGAATCTTCCCGGGGTTCCGTCGAGGCTGCCGTTCAGATGGCGGTCGCCGCCGGCCAGTTGCCCGACCCCGTGCTGAAGCTTGGGCTCGACAATGTTCCGGTCACCGGCCCCGACGCGTTCTCGCTCAGCCGGGATTTCATGACCCAGCGCTCCATTAGCGTGATGCAGGAATTCACGCGGTCGGACAAGCGTCGCGCCCGTGCCGCTCGCTTCGAGGCCGAGGCCTCCGCGGCCGATGCGCAACGCGCGGTTGGTCTGGCCAACGTACAACGCAATGCCGTTGCGGCATGGCTTGACCGTTGGTATGCGGAACAGGCCGGCGTGCTGCTCGGCCACCATGGCCATCCGCTGGATCTCGCGCTCCAGGCCGCGACTGCCGCATACCGCGGCGGGCGCGGCACACGCGCGGATGTGCTCTCGGCCGAACTGGAAGTCCAGAAGCTGCGAGACCGGGAGGATGAAAATCGGGCCGCCATCGCAACCGCCGAGGTAAATCTCGCGCGCTGGATTGGTACGGACGCGAGCCGTCCACTCGGCAAGCGGCCTCCTCTTGATGTGCCCGAGCGCGTCCGGCAACTTGCCCTGACAGATTTCGATACCGTGCCCGAGATGGCCGCCGCACAGCGTGACGTCACGCTGGCGGAGTCGGAAATCCGCTCCGCAACCGAGAACAAGAAGCCGGATGTCACCGTGGAGCTGATGTACAGCCAGCGCGGCTCCGCGTACTCCAACATGGCTTCGCTGAACGTCAGCTTCCCCGTCCCGTGGGACCAGGGAAACCGCCAGGACCGTGAAGTCGCCGCCAGGTTGGCGCAGGCGCAGGAGGCTCGCGCCAAATCCGAAATCATCAGGCGCAATACCAAGAGCATGATTGACGCCAAGCTGGCCGAACTGCAGCGCAATCTCGACCGGCTCAAGCGCTATGACGCGTCAACGCTGCCGCTGGCGAGCGCTCAGGCAGACGCCGCGCTGACGGCATATCGGGCCAATACGGGCTCGCTGCTCGCTTTGGCCGAAGCGAATCATCGCGCCATTGACACCGCGTTGGAGCGGCTATCGCTGGAGGCGAAGACCGCAAGGCTGTGGGCTGACTTGACCTTTCTGATTCCACTGCCCACCGCCCAAACTGAGCCTGCCGCGAAGGACCTCAAATGAAGAAACCACTGATGATCACGGCGGCATGCCTCGTCCTCCTCGGCGCGGTGGGCTATGGCGGCTACCGCTTCGGCGTCACGCGGGGCGCGCAGTCGCCGCAGGCGCCGGCGTCGGCCGGCGCGCCGTCCGGCCAGAAAGCGGGCGACATGGACCCGCAGACCGGCAAGAAGATTCTGTACTGGCACGATCCGATGGTGCCCGGCCAGCGTTTCGACAAGCCCGGCAAGTCCCCGTTTATGGACATGCAACTCGTGCCGGTCTACGCGGATGGCGATGGCGGCGGTAGCGGGGTCACGGTGGATAGCCGCGTCGCTCAGAACCTGGGCATTCGCACCACCGAGGTCAAGGCGAGCCAGATGGGCCCGGTGCTCGAGGCGCCCGGCAACGTCGCCATCGATGAGCGCAGCGTCCAGGTCATCCAGGCACGCACCAGCGCCTTCGTCCAGCACGTTGCCGTACGGGCGACGCTCGACCCCGTGCGGCGGGGCCAGACGCTGGTGACGCTGTACTCGCCCGACTGGGTCGCCGCCCAGGAAGAATATCTTGCCGTCTCACGCCTGCCCGCTGGCGCGCAATCCGACCTGTCGGGTGCGGCAAAAGCGCGCATGCTTCAGGCGGGTATGACCCCTGGGCAGGTGAGCGCCGTGGAAAGCTCCGGAAAGTTGCAGCCCAGCCTGGGCATTCCTAGTCCGGTCGATGGCGTAGTGACGGAAGTCGCCGTTCGCGATGGCATGACCGTCTCCCCCGGCATGACGCTATTTCGCCTGGCCGACCTGAGCCAGGTCTGGGTGATTGCCGAGGTGCCGGAAGGACAGGCCCGTACCCTCGCGGCCGGCCTGCCTGCCAAGGTGTTGCCCACTGGCGTCTCCGACCCGATCGTGGGCAAGGTTGATACCGTCCTGCCTGACGTCAATCCGGCCACGCGAACCATCAAGGTGCGCATTGTTTTGCCCAACAAGGGCCAGCATCTGCTGCCGGGTATGTTTGCGACCGTTCGGTTCGATAGCGGCCCAGAAAAGGAAGTGCTGCAGATTCCCGTGGAATCCGTCATCCGCACCGGCCAGCACAGTGTCGTCTTCGTCGATGCCGGCAAGGCGGGCTTCGTGGCCACCGACGTCAAGACCGGCCGCGAGGCCGAAGGCATGGTGGAGGTTGTGGATGGACTCAAGGCTGGCCAGAAGGTCGTCACCTCGGGCCAGTTCCTGATCGATTCGGAGGCGAGCCTGCGCGGCACGGCCGAGCGCATGAGTGTGGCGCCAGCGGCTTCCGCACCCGCTGCATCGGCTGCGCCGGCGCCGGAGCACGAGGGCGTCGGGCGCATCGAAGCGGTAACGGGCGCAGGCCTGACGATCTCACACGGCCCCATCCCGTCGGCACAGTGGGGAGCCATGACCATGGACTTTGCCGCCCCGCCCGCGGGCCTGCCCAAAGGGCTCAAGGCGGGCGATCGCGTGCGCTTCCGCTTCCATCTGAATAACGACGGCATGCCTGTCCTGTCCGCGGTCGAGCCCGCCGCCTCTGTCCAGGGAGGCAAGCCATGATCGCCCGACTCATCCTGGCGTCAATTCGCAACCGCTTCCTGGTCCTGCTGGCAACGGTCATGCTGACCGCCTGGGGCCTATGGGCGGTGCGCAGCACGCCGCTTGACGCGCTGCCGGACCTGTCCGACGTACAGGTCATCATCCGCACGCCGTTCCCCGGCCAGGCGCCGCAGATTGTCGAGAATCAGGTCACCTATCCGCTGACGACCACGATGCTATCGGTGCCTGGCGCGAAGACGGTGCGCGGCTATTCCTTCTTTGGCGACTCCTTTGTTTATGTGCTGTTCGAGGATGGCACCGACTTGTACTGGGCGCGCTCGCGCGTGCTCGAATACTTGAACCAGGTGCAATCCCGCTTGCCGGCTGCGGCCAAACCGGCTCTGGGCCCGGATGCCACAGGCGTTGGATGGATCTACGAATACACGCTCGTGGACAAGACCGGCCGGCATGACCTGAGCCAGTTGCGCGCCTTGCAGGATTGGTTCCTGCGTTTCGAACTGAAGTCGCTCCCGAATGTCGCCGAAGTCGCGTCCCTCGGCGGGATGGTCAAGCAGTACCAGGTGGTCCTGATGCCGGACCGCCTGCGCGCGTACAACCTGTCACAGGGCAAGGTGCTGGCGGCCCTCAAGGGCGCCAACCAGGAGACCGGCGGCTCCGTGCTGGAACTGGGCGAGGCCGAGTACATGGTGCGCGCCTCGGGCTATCTGAAGACACTGGACGATTTTCGGCGCATCCCGATAGTCACGAGTGACGCGGGCATTCCCGTGCGCCTGGGCGATGTCGCCACCGTCCAGCTTGGCCCCGAGATGCGGCGAGGTATCGCCGAACTGGACGGGCAGGGAGAAGTAGCGGGCGGCGTGATCGTGATGCGATCGGGCAAGAATGCGCTGGAGACCATCGAGGCGGTGAAGGCCAAGCTGGCGGTCCTCAAGAAGAGCCTGCCGGCCGGTGTCGAGATCGTGACGACCTATGACCGCTCCGCGTTGATCAACCGTGCGGTCGAGAACCTGACGCACAAGCTGATCGAGGAGTTCATCGTCGTCGCGCTGGTCTGCCTGGTCTTCCTGTTTCACCTGCGCTCCGCATTGGTGGCCATTGTCTCGCTGCCGCTCGGTGTGCTGGCGGCCTTTCTCGTCATGCGATATCAGGGCGTGAACGCCAACATCATGTCGCTGGGCGGCATCGCCATCGCCATCGGCGCCATGGTCGATGCCGCGGTCGTCATGATCGAGAACGCTCACAAGCATCTGGAACACTGGCATGCGGACAACCCCGGACGAGATCTGAGCGAGCGCGAGCGCTGGAGCGTGATTGGCGAGTCGGCCGCCGAGGTGGGACCCGCGCTGTTCTTCTCGCTGCTGATCATTACGCTGTCGTTCATCCCGGTGTTTACGCTGGAGGCGCAGGAGGGCCGCCTGTTTTCGCCGCTGGCGTTCACGAAGACCTACTCCATGGCCGCGGCGGCGGGATTGTCCGTCACCCTGGTGCCGGTCCTGATGGGCTACATGATCCGTGGCAAGATCCCCTCGGAGCAGTCCAATCCGCTCAGCCGCTGGCTCATTCGCGGCTATCAGCCGGTGCTGGCAAAGGTGCTCGCCTACCCGAAAACGGCCGTGGCGATCGCCGCGCTCCTGATGGCGGCGACCGCCTGGCCGATCATGCGAATTGGCGGCGAGTTCATGCCGCCCCTTGACGAGGGCGACCTGCTCTACATGCCGTCGGCACTGCCGGGCCTGTCCGCCGGCAAGGCGGCGCAACTGCTGCAGCAGACGGACCGGCTGATCAAGACCGTGCCCGAGGTCGAGACCGTGTTCGGCAAGGCCGGCCGTGCCGACACGGCGACCGACCCAGCCCCCATCGAGATGTTCGAGACCACCATCCAGTTCAAGCCGCGCGACCAGTGGCGCGCCGGCATGACGACCGACAAGCTGGTGGAAGAGCTCGACCGCGTGGTGAAGGTGCCGGGCCTGTCCAATATCTGGGTGCCGCCAATCCGCAACCGGATCGACATGCTCGCCACCGGCATCAAGAGCCCGGTCGGCATTAAGGTGGCGGGCACCGACCTGAAGGAAATTGACCGACTGGCCACGAGGATCGAGGATGCTGTCAAGGCGGTGCCAGGCGTCACCTCTGCACTCGCCGAACGCCTGTCCGGCGGGCGCTACGTCGATGTCGACATCGACCGGATGGCCGCCGGGCGGTATGGGCTCAACATCGAGGATGTCCAGAGCATCGTGTCCTCGGCCATCGGTGGCGACAACGTGGGGGAAGTGGTCGACGGGCTGGCGCGCTTTCCCATCAATGTCCGATATCCGCGCGACTACCGCGACTCGGTGGAGCAACTGCGCAGCCTCCCCATCGTCACCGACCGGGGTCAGCAGATCACCCTATCCGACGTCGCGCGCATCCAGGTCGTGCAAGGGCCGCCGATGCTGCGCAGCGAAAACGCCCGCCTGTCCGGCTGGGTGTACGTGGACATTCGCGGACGTGACCTGCGTTCGGCCGTCCAGGACATGCAGGCCGCCGTGGCCAAGGCGGTCCCGATGCCAGCGGGCTATTCCCTCAGTTGGTCGGGTCAGTTCGAGTATCTGGAGCGGGCCACCGCGAAGCTGAAGGTGGTGGTGCCGTTCACGCTGCTGATCATCTTCGTGTTGCTGTACCTGGTGTTCGGCCGTCTCGATGAAGCGCTACTGATCATGGGCACGCTGCCGCTGGCGCTCATCGGCGGATTCTGGCTGCTTTACTTGCTGGGCTACAACCTTTCGGTAGCGGGGGTTGTCGGCTTTATCGCCCTTGCCGGCGTGGCAGCCGAGTTCGGCGTCATCATGCTGCTCTACCTGAAGCAAGCCTGGAGCGAACGCGAGGGCCGAGGCGAAACCAGCGTGTCCGCATTGCTGGACGCCATTCAGGAAGGGGCAGTGCTGCGGGTCCGCCCCAAGGCCATGACCGTCGCTGTCATTCTTGCCGGCCTGATTCCCATCATGTGGTCGCATGGCACCGGCTCGGAGGTCATGCAGCGCATTGCGGCTCCGATGGTTGGCGGCATGGTCACCGCGCCATTGCTTTCCCTGTTTGTTGTGCCGGCGGTGTACTTGCTGATACGCAGACGGCAGGCCGAATCTGTCTCACTTTCCACCCACCCCTCACTCCCGGAGGAATCACAATGAAATACGTCAAAACTCTTGCCATCATGGCTGCTCTCGCTGCCACACCGGCTGCGTTCGCGGCAGGGTCGATGGACGGCATGGATATGAAGGGCATGGACATGAAGCCGTCAGCCGAAACGAAGCAGGCCCCCCACCCGGTTGCGGCAGAGGTAAAGAAGATCGATGCGAAGGCAGGGAAAGTTACCCTCAAGCACGGCCCGATCGAAAATCTCGGCATGTCCGCCATGACCATGGCGTTCCCGGTCAAGGATCGCGCTTCGTTGAAGGACTTCAAGGAAGGTGATGCGGTTACCGCCGTATTCGACACGGTCGACGGCAAGCCGACAGTCGTGGACATGCAGCGCAAGTAAAACTCAGGCGGCACCACCGCTCGCATCGGGGCAGTGTGCCGCCTGCCATGGCCAAAATCCTCCGTCACGCCGCTTCGGTAGACCTCCGAATGGCGTCGTCGGGATCGAAACCGCTTTCCATGAACGTTCGGCCACAGTGAGCCGCCCACCCTTCGACCTGCCACGTGAAGTCATCGTTGTCATCGTGTTTGCCGTGGCGTTCACGGTGTGTGCTACAGGTTCGCTTGCCTGGCATTTTCGTCGCCAGATGCGCATCAAGCGCGGCCTCGAGAATGACAGATCAGGTTCGTCCACGCGACGTCGCATAACTTCAAGACGGCGCAAATAGTCCTGTCAGATCCCACCTGAGCATTCATGCTGGATGCAGCTTGCGAGCCGGTTTCACCAACGAGAGCGGCTTTAGACATCAGCATCGCGGCCCTGCGAGACGTCTTCGGTGGCCAGACGAACTTGCGGATCCGGTCGTTCAAACGGATAAATCAGTTGCTCGCCGTAGCGGTGCGGCACCGGGTCGCCTTCGATGCCGATTGCGCCCAGTGGCGCCTGCGGTTGATAGAAGGTACCGAAGAGGTGGTCCCATACCAGCCAGAACTCCCCGAAATTGACCTGCGCGTCCGCGAAGCGCTCCCGATGGTGCCAGCGATGGAGTTCTGCCACGCCTAACATATACCGCACCGGCCCCAGGCTATAGTCCAGGTTGGCATGCTGGAATGCCAGATGGACCGCCAGGATTGCGAACCAGCCGGCCACTACCTCGGCCGGCGCGCCTAGTATGCCCAGGACCAGTAAGCCCGGACCCGCCATCAGGGCTGCATGCAGCGGGTGGCGGCGTTCCCCGTTTAGCCAGTAGAGCCGCCGCGACGAATGATGAATGCTGTGCAGCCGCCACAGAAAGCCGTAGTGGTGGCTGAGCCGATGGACGGCATACAGCGACAGGTCCAGTGGCGCCCCTGCGAGTAATACCTGCAACAAGTATGGCCATTCCGCAGGCCACCATAGCTTGGGCCAACCCGTTCCTTCCCGCAGCACCACGAACCCCAGCACGGCACCGTGCATCACGGCCAAATTCACAACGGCATGGGCGACATCCGCCGGAAAGTCGAGATCCCGCTTTTGCCACCGTGCATCGAACGGGACAATGCGCTCCAGCCAAGCAACAAGAAATAGCCCGGCGGCGGCCCACAACGCCAGCCAAGCCAGCGGCGTGCCGTGGGATGGGGCGACCGAAACCCCTGTGATTACCAGGGCCATGATGGTCGGATAGGCGCCGTACCGCACCACAGAACGCGCTGTCATTGCGACTCCAGAGTTCAATTTCCTCCAGTTTCTCCAAGCGACAGACAGCTAGCTTGAATAAACATGCTGTGTGCGGGCGACGTCTTGACTCTATAGCAGGTACGGGGTGTGAAATTACTCAGATCTTCTGTGGAAACAGGCGGGTTAACAAAGGAGTTGCATGAACGACCACTTCCCCGACAAAGAACGCCTTGACCTCGACGCGAGTCAGGCGGCCGACCGCCGGATTCTGTGGCTGGTACTACTGATTAATGTCAGCCAATGTCTGGCAGGTATGGGCGTGGGCCTTTGGGCGGCGTCCACGGCGGTGCTTGGTGCGGCTCTGGACAACCTTGCCGACGCGTTGGTGTATGGCGTCAGCCTGTACGCCGTCGGCCGATCGCGAGCCATCAAGGTGCGGGCAGCGCGGCTATCGGGGTGGCTTTTGATTGGGCTGGCCCTGATGCTATGCGTGGAAGTCCTGCGCCGGTTCTTTGGCGGCGAGGCGCCATTGGGGCCGGCGATGATGGTCATGGCAGCGATCAATGCGGCGCTGAACATTATTTGCTTGCGCTTACTGAAACGCCACCGCGGGGAAGACGTCAACTTCAAGGCTTCCGCCATATTCACCAGCAACGACTCGATTGTGAATCTGGCCATTGTGTTGTCCGGAGCGCTCGTGATGTGGTCGGGCTCCAACCTGCCAGACCTGGTTCTGGGTCTGGTGGTATCTGCGATCGCCGCTAACGGAGGTCGTGAAATCCTGGTTGACGCGACAGAACATGAGGAAAAGGCCCGTTCCGAGGCAACTTAACCTCCGACCAGGAGGCAGAGCCCTTGACTCTGTATCTACTTTAGGGTGTGAAATTCTGACATATACAGAAAGAGGCGAATGATGAAACTCGACCAAGCCCATGCCGAAAGTGATGCGAGATCAACTCAAGAAAGGAAGAAGGCGGAGGACCTGAACGGCGCGACATCCGTCTTCCGCATTCCCAACATGGATTGCCGCAACGAAGAAGCGGCAATCCGTGCACGGCTTGCCAAATTGCCAGCGGTAGAGTCCCTTTCGTTCGACCTTCCCCAGCGCCGCCTCACCGTCCGGCATGGGCTACCGAACCCGGGGCCGTTGCTGGAGGCCCTCCATGAGATCGGCATGCAAGCATCGATGGAGGACGACGGCGAAGCCGCGGGCAACGCCGCTTGCGGATCCGCGTGCGCTGGATCCTGCGCCGGCAGCCAGAGCGCTGCGTTAGAAGAGTCAAAAGACACATTCACGATTCCAAACATGGATTGCCGCTCCGAAGAGGCGGCGATCCGCGCGCGGCTGGAGCCGTTGGCCGGCGTCCGGTCGCTCGAGTTCGACCTACCCGCACGCCAGCTGTCTGTCGTCCACACCTTGTCCTCGGTGGAACCCCTGCTGACGGCGTTGCAATCGATCGGCATGCAGGCAAGGCTGGGCGAAGACACAACTCCTCCGGGCGCGAATTGCGCAGCGACAACGGAGACTGCCTGCGGTCCCTGCGGCACGCCCCCCGTCTCCTTCGTCCCTGCAGCCACGGGCAATACCACGCAGTTCCTGATCACAAACATGGACTGCCCCACCGAGGAAGCTTTGATCCGCAAGCGCCTAGGCAAGGTGGAGGGCATCGAACGCCTCGACTTCGACCTGATGAATCGCCGACTGGAGGTGCAACACCGCCTGCCCGATCCGGCACCGGTCCTCGGCGCACTGCGCGAGATCGGCATGCATGCCACGGTCGAGCGCGAGGCAGGGGCAAGTTCCAAGGGACAAGCCACCTACTTGATCGAAAAGATGGACTGCCCGACCGAAGAGGCGCTGCTGCGCAAGGCGTTGGAAGGCATGCCGGGTGTCAGCAGCCTGCAGTTCAACCTGATGAGCCGGACCCTGACCGTCAGCCATTCGCTGAAGGACGAGGTGCCAATCACAGCGGCCATTGAGCGACTTGGCATGCAGCCGGTGCTGCGCGACCATAGTCGGCCTGCCCCCGCAGTCACGAGGGACTTTGGCACCGGCATTTCGAAGGCGGAGTGGCTGCGCATGGGGGCCGCCGGCGTGCTGGCGGTTGGCGCGGAAGTCCTCACATTCGCCGGGATGGGTGAATCGGCATGGCCGGTGGTGGCCGCGTCGCTGGCGGCCATTGCGTTGGGCGGTATCGAGACCCTGAAGAAAGGCTGGATCGCGCTGCGCACGCTGTCACTGAACATGAACCTCCTGATGACGATTGCCGTCATCGGTGCCGCTTTGATCGGCCAGTGGCCGGAAGCCGCCGTGGTGATCTGGCTGTTCGCCATCGCGGAGATGATCGAAGCGCTAAGCCTGGACCGGGCGCGCAACGCGATTCGCAAGCTGATGGACCTGGCGCCGGAAACCGCACTCGTCCGCCAGGACGACGGTCGCTGGCAAGAGGTCAAGGCCGAGACAGTGCCGCTTGGAGCCGTCGTGCGCGTTCGTCCCGGCGAACGTATCGCCTTGGATGGGGTCGTGGTGTCGGGCGCATCAGCCATCAACCAGGCGCCCATCACCGGCGAAAGCATGCCCGTGGAAAAGAACCCCGGCGACACGGTGTTCGCGGGCACGATCAATGAGCGCGGCACATTGGAATTCGAAGTGCACTCGCGCAAGGGAGAGACCACGCTCGACCGTATCGCGCGCTCGGTCCAGGAAGCCCAAGGCCAGCGCGCGCCGACGCAGCGTTTCGTTGATCGTTTCGCGAGCGTCTATACCCCCTCTGTCTTTGCGCTGGCGATCGCCATTGCCGTGATCCCGCCGCTGTTCTTTGGGGCGCCTTGGTTCGAATGGGTCTACAAGGCGCTGGTGATGCTGGTGATTGCTTGTCCCTGCGCCCTGGTGATCTCGACACCGGTGACGGTCGTCAGCGGCCTGGCTGCGGCCGCGCGGCGTGGCATCCTCGTCAAGGGTGGCCTGTACCTGGAGCAAGGGCGTCTGCTGCGCGCGGTGGCACTGGACAAGACTGGCACCCTTACGCACGGCCGCCCGGCGCTGACCGATACGGTACCGACGGGCGCGCTCTCGGAGACGGAAGTGCTGCGCATTGCCGCCAGCCTGGATGCGTTGTCCGAACATCCAGTGGCCACAGCTATCGTCAACGCCTACGGCGACAAGCCGCACGCCTCAGTGCAACGCTTCGAGGCTCTGGCTGGCCGTGGCGTCAAGGGCGACATCGACGGCCAGACCTACTACGTCGGCAACCACCGCCTGGCAAATGAGCTTGGCGTGGCCAGCGAGCAGGTCCGCAAGCTGCTGGAGAGCCTGGAAGCGCAGGCCAAGACAGCAGTGGTGCTTGCCACCGATAAGCAGGCACTGGGTGTCCTGGCAGTTGCCGACACGGTCCGGGACAGCAGCAAGCGTGCGGTAGCGGCGCTCAAGCAGTTGGGCGTAGAGCCGGTGATGCTTACCGGCGACAACCGCAAGACCGCGGAAGCGGTGGCCGCCCAGGTGGGCATCACCGACGCGCGCGGCGACCTGCTGCCGCACGACAAGTTGGCTGCGATCGCAGAGCTTGGCGCGAAGGCGCCGGTAGGCATGGTCGGGGATGGCGTCAACGATGCGCCCGCGCTGGCCAAATCGAACATCGGCTTTGCGATGGGCGCTGCTGGCACCGACACCGCGATCGAGACCGCCGACGTGGCGCTGATGCAGGACGACCTGCGCAAGCTGCCTGAGTTCATCAAGCTGTCGCGCCGGGTGGGTGGCGTGCTGAAGGCAAACATCGCCTTCGCGATCGGTACCAAGGCGGTCTTCATGGTGCTGGCCTTCACCGGCCATGCCAGCCTGTGGCTCGCGATTCTTGCCGACATGGGCGCAAGCCTGGCCGTGGTGTTCAACGGACTGCGCCTGCTGGGGACCAGCCCCTCCACTGAGAGTGACCACCATGCGGGCTGATCGCAGCATTGGCCTGGGTTTCGTATTGGCGGCCCTTATCGTGGCGATGGATATCGGGACGAAAGTAGCCATCGTGGCCTGGGTCGACTACGGTGCAAGCCTCGACTGGCTGCCCGTCCTCAACGTCGTGCATGTGCTGAACCGAGGTGCCGCCTTCAGTTTTCTGCACGGCGCGGGGGGCTGGCAGCGATATTTTTTCATTGGAATTGCCTTGGCGGCCTCCGCGTTCCTTGTGTACATGATTCGGCGTACTGGTACCACCGATACCGAGCGGATCAGCTACGGACTGATCTTGGGCGGCGCGTTGGCCAATATGATCGACCGGGTCGCACGCGGAGCGGTGGTCGACTGGATCGATCTTCATTGGGGTTCGTACCATTGGCCGGCCTTCAATGTGGCTGACATCGGCATCACACTCGGTGCTGCCTTGATCGTGTTCCATGAGCTCTTCGGCAGAATGCAGGCACGCCCAGCCCGCGGATGAACACGAAGCATCCGACAGGCAGCCGCTGCTGACCATCGGCCGCGGCTGGGCCATTTACATCGGACCGATAGAGGCCGGTCGGTTGCACCGACATCAAGCAGCTCAGTTGGCATGGAGCAAACAGGGGATGTTGCTCCTCGAAGGGGCCTGGGGCGGATTGCAGGCCCCGGGACATTTTCTTGCGGCCGGGGTGCCGCATCGTCTCGTAGCGGCCGGCCCGGTGCGCATGGTGTTTCTCGACCCGACCATGCACAGCGTTTGCCCTACTGGCCGTCGGCCCGCAGCCACGATGGCGCCGAGCCCCGTGCAGGCGGATATGCTGGAACATGAGCTGGACCGCTGGCTGCGAGGCGCAATGCCGTCTGAAACAGCGAATGTGTCACAACCTGCCACGGAGGCTTCGCGTTGGGCTGCGGTCCTCCAGTGGCTGGAAACGTCGCTGGAGGGACCCGTGCATGTCGCACATGCCGCCGACGCCGTAGGCCTGTCGTCCTCCCGTTTCATGCATTGGTTCGCGGAGGCGAGCGGACTGTCGTTCCGGGCGTACGTGCGTTGGTTGCGCCTGCAGCGTGCGGTGCGCACCCTCTCCGATGGTTGTACGCTCACCGAGGCTGCTCATCTCGCCGGCTTCGCCGACAGCGCGCACCTGACGCGCACCTTCGTGTCCACATTCGGAGTCCGGCCAGCGCCGCTGCGTGGCGCTCGGATTGTCTGTACGGCACAGTCCAAACCTCCATTCACACTGCACGGACTTGAATTTGTCGACACCATCCGGCATGGAGGGCGTCAGACAGGAGCCCAACAAAGGGGAAAAGCATGAAGATCGGCAAACTTGCTCAAACCGCCGGCACCACGGTGGAGACTATTCGCTTCTACGAGCATGAAGGCTTACTGCCGGCGCCGGCTCGTTCCTCTGGAAACTACCGACTCTACGCTTCCCAGCACCTTGAGCGGTTGGCGTTCATCCGCCATTGCCGCTCGTTGGACATGACCCTGAACGAGATTCGGTCCTTGCTGCGTCTCAAGGATGCGCCCCACGAGGACTGTGGAGAGGTCAACGTCCTGCTAGAAGGCCACATTCGACACGTGGCGCGCCGCATACAAGAGTTGATGGCATTGGAACGTGACCTGAAGCAATTGCGCAGTCAATGCGGTCTGTCGCGAGAGGCCAAGGACTGCGGCATTCTGGAGGGCCTTACGAAAACAGCCCATCAGACACCACAGCTGTTGGGAGAAGAGTAGGGACGCGGATCCCACGAAGGACTACAGGCAGATCCGCCTTCAGCGAACGCTTTCCTGTCGCCGGCGCTAAGCGGCATGTGCGCCACCCCAAACAGCGCAGGCGGAAGCGTTCCCGACGCGCAAGGCAGCCTCTGCCATAGCCCCGCAGAAAGGCACAGACTCCCAAGTGCGCCTCCCAAGCCGCCAAAACGTCTGCCGGGAAATGCATGCCTGCGACCAGACGCGACCAGCCAACAAGGTCCACGCCAGTTTGGGCTAGCCCCTTCTAGTGCTTCATCTAGCACTGTGTAGCTGCCATAGGGTCAAGGAAAACGCTACGCGTTTGCCGAACTTTTCTCCTGAAGTGCGGCGCGGGTGCTTTGTTCGTAGCAGGCGGCATATATGCGTGCAGCCTTGTCTTGACCCTGTAGCCACTACATGGTGTCAAATCGCACCGACATATCAGCTGACAGGCTGCCAATGAGAGGCGCTGGGCTAAAGGCGACCGGCCATATCATTGGGGCATGCCTCGGCACTGCTCTATAACCTGCCGAGCGCGGGATCCAAGCCGACCGATCCAATGTGCTGCAACATCTTCGATTTCACTACACTCGAGCCCATGAATTTCTGCATGCCAAACGCCACTCCGAGAAGTAACCGGTAACCGCCATACACTCACAAAAGGTACGGCTCCGTCGCTCATGCAAACGCCAACCCCACATCCGAAAACTCTGATAGCGGCGGCGCTGTCCGCCGCCATGCTGTGCGCGGTAGGACCGGTGCTAGCGCAGCCAGCGCGCATTGCCGTAGTCAATTCCGAACTTATTCTGCCGGACTCGTTGCCAGCCAGGCAGGCCCACAACAGGCTTGCACAGGAGTTTTCCACGCGCGACCGTGAACTGCAGGACATGGACCGGAAGACCAGGGCCTTGGCTGACAAGCTCGAGAAGGAAGCGGCCGTGCTCACAGATCTTGACCATCAGCGCCGCCAGCACGAAGTGGCCGAGCTGACCCACGAATTCCAGCGCAAGCAGCGTGGATTCCGAGAGGACTTGCAACAGCGCCGCAACGAGGAACTGGCACGGGTGCAAGAGCGCGCCCAGCAGGCGATTCGCCAGCTTGCCGAGCAGCGCGGGTACGACCTTGTCATACAGGCAGTCTATGTGAATCCGCGCATTGACATCACTGAAGACGTCATGAAAGCGCTGGACGCCAGCAGCAAGTAGGAAACCTTCATGGGAGGTCGCAGCAGGCTGCGCGGAGATGCTTGGCCCCGCTCTGTAGGTAATTCATGTTCACTCACGCGATGTGACCCTTCAAGGCATAGAAGCATCATCCACTTTGTCTGACATGGTGCAATGCTGGGTTCATTCCATCGAGGCCGGCTGAGGTCCCTGCGGCACTGCCATCTCGCTCGTCCCTGCAGCCACGGGCAACACCACGCAGTTCCTGATCACCAACATGGACTGCCCCACCGAGGAAGCCCTGATTCGCAAGCGCCTGGGCAAGGTGGAGGGGATAGAACGACTCGACTTTGACCTGATGAACCGCCGGCTGGAGGTGCAATACCGTCTACCAAATCCGTTACGGCATGCATGCCACGGTCGAACGCGAGGCAGGGGCCTGATCTGTCCGATGAAACGGCCCCCCTCCTTCAGCGCCCCGAGAGAATGAGAGCCACCGCAAGCGTGTAGGCACCACAACGGTCGAAATCCCAGTCATCGCCATCCCAAAAGCCGACCGGTAGGATGCCGCGCATAGCCAACCGCGAACGTGATACGACCGAGCAGATACAAGCTCACCAGAATCGGCATCAGCCTAAGTTCGGCGCCATACAGCACTGTCGCAAGAATCAAATGCGCGCCTACCGCCAGTACGGTCTGTTCGAGCGAGTTCTGTAGCACCGCCACGCGCAGCTCAATAGCGGGACTAGGACGCGAAAACGCCGAGCCCTGGATATCGGCTTGCGATAAAAAGCGTCCCTTGCTTACGGCTCTCACGCAATCTGCTAACCATAGGAAAACAGGGAGATCGGCCTTGAGCGCAAACGCGACACGGTCGCCAATACCAAGCTGTCCATCGAGGCCGAACAGAGCGGGGGGAAGCCAGATATAACCCGCGCCAAGAACTACCGCGCAAACTAAGCAGGCAAGCATCGAATCACGTACGATGCGACGTTGTTGCAGACTCCATGGCATGGTTGCACTCCTCGCCTGTTACCCCGGCACGACGATCCTTGGTACGTTAAGCAGCCCCCTTCAATAACCGGCTCGAAAGAGCCAAACTGCCGAGCGCTACTAACCAGCCCGCCAAGACGTCCGCCGGGAAGTGCATCCCTGTGGCCAAACGTGACCAGCCGACTAGCGCGACATAGGTAAGTAGAGCCGGTCGCCAGTGGGCGCGGACCATTGGCCATAACCCACCAGCAACCAGAGCGGCGTACGTGGAATGTCCACTCGGAAGACTGTAGTGCGTCTCAATTGAACCGATTGAATGCCACAGGTGACCGAACACGGCAGCCGGCCGCGGGAAATCGAAGAGAAACTTTGATGCTCCAACTACAGCAAATGCCATACCGAATGCGACTACAAATCGTGCCAAGTGAGCCTGTAGCTCCAACGAACGATCTACATCCGAGGTTGTTCTTGACCAGACCCAAAAGCCTCCCATGACAACAGGCGCGGTCCAATAGTTGCCCAATAGGTAGCTAAACAGCTTGGCCAAAGGCAAGAACATTGCCGGCGTGCCTTCATTGACCAGTAGGAAGATCTCTCGATTCCAGCCGCTCCAGTCGTAGAGAACAAGTGCCCAACTCATCGGATCACCATCCTCCGCCCCTCGCATCCCACCATACGGTAAGGACTCGCGATATGGGGGCGTTGGGTTCTATTGTTCGCAATCGTGCGAACGCCTGAAAGCCGAGGCGGAGGGTCGCCCGAAGTTGTGCGCACCTCACGTAAGCGCATTGCACCCTCCCGCATCTTGCACGCGGCTGCACTTGGCTCGACCCCATACGAGCAATCCGCCGGAAGTCCCCATCGGTTTGTGTTGCGCTGACTCAAAGTAGGTCGCCAGTATTGACTAACGTTGTTATTTCTACGCCCTCTAGCGGCTATAGAGTCAAGCGCGATTCCCCATACTTCCATCACCAAGATGGGTCGCTCGCGCAAACGATATGAATTACAATCATTCGCATTTGTCCGCGAAAACTGCCGCCCGCCCGGCGTGTTCCTCATGCAAGCCCTGCGCATCCTCTCCCTCGTTCTAGTCTCCTTGGCGCTATCCGTCTCGACGGCTTTGGCCGAGCCTCTATCCACGCAAGACAAGGCCAAGCAAGTCTGGCAATTGCTGGACTACCTTGCCGTTGACTATGGCGGTTCAGTCAACGATGGCCGCATCACCAATGAGGCTGAATATGCCGAGATGCAAGAGTTCGCGCAGACGGTCGCGCGACAGCTAGGCGAATTGCCGCCAGGACCCGCCTCCGAACAACTAGGCAAGGAAGCTGGCGCATTGCGTTTGTCCATCGCAGCGAAGGCCTCGCCAGAAACTGTCGCCGAACTGGCTCGGAAGTTGGCCAGCGGCGTCCTCACAGCCTATCCGGTTCCTATGGCACCAAGCAAGGCGCCTGATTTGCAGAACGGGGCGAAGCTCTATCAAAGCCATTGTGCGTCCTGCCACGGCGTATCCGGTAACGCGGACGGCCCCCTCGCAGCGAAACTCAACCCGCCCCCGATTGCGCTGGCCGACCACGCGCGCGCGCAGGAACGCAGCGTCTTTGCCTTGCAACAGATCATCACGCGCGGCGTGGAGGGAACATCGATGCCGGGCTTTGCCCATCTCTCCGAAGACGACCGATGGGCTCTGGCCTATTTTGCTTCGACGCTGTCTTATTCAGATACTGACCGCCAGGCGGGCGCCAAGCTTTGGACTGCTGAACCGGGGCTGCGCGCGGCGGTTCCCACGCTCGACAAGCTTAGCCAGACCTCGGAGGCGGCACTTGCTAAATTCGTGGGTGCACAGACCTCTCGTGATGGTCTTGCATACCTGCGAAGCTCACCGGACGTACTGGCCGCATCGACCACCGATAGTCTCTCAATCGCCAAGGAAAAGCTGAAGGAAAGTGTCACTGCGCTTGACAAGGGAGACACGCGGGCCGCATCGCAACTGGCTTTGTCCGCATATCTTGATGGGTTCGAACCAGTTGAGCCTGCGTTGGCTGCCAAGAACCAGGCTCTCTTCCTGGACATCGAGAAGACGATGGGACTCTATCGAAATGCCGTCGCGAATGGCCAGGCAGAGCGCGCGCATGACATCGCAGCGCAACTGCAGTCAAGGCTGGACGAGGCGCAGGAAGCGCTCGCAGGCGCCAATGACGCATTCTCGACCTTCCTTGGCGCCTTTACGATCCTGCTTCGTGAAGGGCTTGAAGCGCTGTTGGTAGTCGTAGCCATGCTGGCGTTCCTCAAGAAGGCCAATCGCACTGACGTCCTTCCCTACGTTCACGCGGGTTGGGTCACTGCGCTGGGAGCCGGTGGATTGACGTGGGCGGTAGCTACCTACGTCGTTGATCTGAGCGGCGCTAGTCGCGAAATGACCGAAGGCTTCTCCGCGGTCTTCGCGGCGGTCGTCCTACTCGGCGTCGGCATGTGGATGCACCAGAAGAGTCTGGCGGGACGCTGGCAATCGTACGTGAAGGAAAAGCTGTCGTCGGCATTGAACAGGAAATCGGCGTTTATGCTCTTCCTGCTATCGTTCGTCACGGTCTACCGGGAAGTATTTGAGACCGTGCTCTTCTACGCGGCCCTGTGGTCCGATGGCAACGGTGCCTACATGCTCGCGGGACTCGGTTGCGGTATTGCTGTGCTGGCAGTGATTGCGTTTCTGCTCCTGCGATCGACGGCGCGTTTGCCGATTCGACAATTTTTCGCGTTCAGCTCCGCCTTGGTTGGCGTGCTTGCCGTGGTCCTGATTGGCAAGGGCGTGGCGGCACTGCAGAAAGTTGGCCTGTTGCAAGTGACGCCGCTCTCTATGCCGCGTATCGATGTCTTGGGCGTTTACCCCTCTGTGCAAACCATTGCCGCGCAAGTGGCTATTCTCCTCATCATCGTTGCCAGCGTGACCTATAACTTGCGATCGCAACGTACCGCGAGGGTGTGAGCCCCTGTCAGGCGCGAAGCTTTGTTCGTCGACCATTTCAAAGTCAGCGATTTGGCCCAAATGTGGCGGACTTTTTGCGACTACCTTCCATTCGCGGCAGGATCGATGGACGGCATGGACATGTAGGGCTGCCAAGGATGTCACGCAACTGTCGTGCTGTGCGGGCTGAGAAAAAGCCAACCTTCTGGAACTCGGCGATCGCCAAGCTGGCCAATTGGAATGCCGCCCTCGACCTGTTCCGCGAGGACTACCGGGTGCCGCTGGTGCCCTCGGAGTCTGCGGCCTGCCTGGCGGTGTCAATCGAGCTGACCGCCCCAGCTTTGCTGTTGCTGGGACTGGCGACCCGCGCCGTGGCGATGCGACAAGGCAACGCGCGCTGTCGCTACGGCCCATCATCCGCAAACGTGGCATCGACAAAGGCCCGCAACTGCGTCAGGTCGGTCCTGGCATAGGCCGCCGTGGTCTGCACCGAGGCGTGGCCGAGCAGCGCCTGGGCGGCCGGCAGCGGCACCTGGTGGTCGACCACCAGTGTGCGCGCATAGGCATGGCGCAGCCAGTGCGGGGAGGCCGCGCGCAGTAAGAGCGCCTGCGCCGGCTCGCGCGCCTGCAGACCATCGGCCACGGCCGCAAAGATCGCCTTGACCTCCCGGTACAGGCCTGCCGACTGTAGCGCTTCGCCCTTGTTGCCGTGGATTACAGGCAGCGCCTCGTGCGCCGGCGGCTCGGACGGCAGGCCGCGTGCTTGTCGGTAGGCGCGCAATACCGTCACGCACGGCACCGGCAGCGGAATGGCCCGTGCCTTGCGCCCCTTGCCGCAGACATAGAGCGTCCACCGCCCGGGCGCCTCGGCCTCCAGGCGGGGCAGTGCGATCTCTGTCGACCAGGCCAGTTCCGCCAGGCGCACGCCGGCGTAACGATACAGCGCCCAAATCGCGCGCCGCCGCTGCGCCGCCAGCGTGTTGGTCGTGTTGGCGGCGGCAAACTCCGGCGCCTCAAGCCAGGCATCGCACGCGGCCAGCAGCGCTGGCGGGATCAGCCGCGTCGGCGCGAAGCCGGCCCGGGTGCGGCTGCCGGCGGACAGGCCCGCGGCCGGATTGGCATGCAAGTAGCCGGTGTCGTACCAGTAGCCGTAGAGGCTTGCCACCACCGCCAGCGCGCGCGTGCGGGTCGCTTCTGACAAGGGCGGCGCGGCGTCCTCCCTGCCGGTCTCCCCGTGCTGCAGCGCGTGCCGGTAGCCGAGCAACCGCTGGCGCGTGAGGTCCGAGAGCGGCCCAAGCTCGTGCGCGCCGCACCAGCGCATCAGGCGGCGCAGTTCGGCGCCATAGGCGCGCAACGTGTGGGGCGAGCGCCCGGTTCGGTCGCGCAGGAAGAGCGCCAGCGCCTGTGCATCGTCGGCGGCGCCGAGCGTGTTGGCCGCCGCGTGCGGCTGGGCGAAGCGGCCGGCGCGCGTGAGCCACGCGTGGTCAGCAGGGCCGTAAGCGGCCAGCCACGGGTTCGCCGCGACAGCTCCCCTCGCTTCCGCGGCGGTCGGCACCGTTGCTTCGCTCGCTAAGGCGGCGGTGGACCGGATGCGGCGCCGGTGCGTGTGCAGCAGCCGCGCGAGGACCGTCTCCGGGCGGGGCGCCAGATCCGCCGTCACCGTGCGCAGGCGCCCGCGCTCCCAGTATTCGACTGCCCCATCGTGCGCCAGCAGCAGCTTGAGCACGGTCGGCTGCGCGGCCTTGGCGTCGGCCAGCGAGCCATAGCGGCGCTTGACGCGCGCCAGCGTCCAGTGCGCGTAGACCGGGTGCCCGAGTGCCTCCGCCAGGTAGGCGAGGGCCGCCGCGACGGTGGCCGGCAGTGGGCGCGGCGGCACCGCGCCCGTATCGATCCAGTCGGCCGGCTTCATGACTGGGCGGTCCGCTTGGCGGCCGCCTTGCCCGTCGATCTGGGCACGCGCGTCTTGGCCGCTGGTGGCGCCGCGGCCAGGGTCGCACGCAGCAGCTCGTCGAGCTGGGCGCGCTGGCTGGCGGTGACGGCCTTGAGTGCGCTCGCCTCGCCCGCGGCGGTCTGGCGCGCGGCCCGCTCGCTGGCCAGGTCGGCGTCGAGTCGTGCGCGCTCGTCTTCCAGCGCGGCGATGCGCCGCTCGGCGAATTTGAGTTGGGAGGCCAGTTGCGCGCGCTCGGCCCGCACCGCGTCGCGCTGGTGCGCGGTTTCCTGCAGGAGCTGCTTCGACAGCGCCTCGTAGCGCGCCTGGGTGGTGGCGATCGCCTCGGTGTGGGTGCGCTCGCCCGCCGTGGCGCGCTCCTGGGCGGTCGCCAGCGCCGCCTCGAGCTCGCCCCGGCGTGCGGCTTGCTCATCGGCGCGCGCGCACGCCGCCGCCTGGGCGGCGCACGCTACGGCCAGCGCGGTGTCGCGCGCGGCGAGCTGGCCGCGCACCTCGCTCAGTTCGGCCCGCAGCAGCTCGACCCGCAGTTCGGCCTCGGCGCGGGCGGCCTCGGCGGTGTCGGCTGTGGCTTGCGCCTCGCGCTTCAGGCGCACCACGTCGTCGAGCTGCACCGCGACCGCGGCCTGCCACAGCGCGCGCATCGCTTCGGCGATCTCGACCGGAATCTCGGGCAGGGCGAGGTCGGCCAGGCCCGAGCGCACCACCTCGGCCTCGATCGCGTTGAGCGTACGCGACAGCGTTGCAGGGTCACCGCCGCCCAGGCGGTCACGCAGCTTGCGCACCGACACCACGCGGCGAAAGCGTGCGGCCGTGGGCGGCGCCGCGTCGCCGGCCTCGGTGAGCATGGCCAGCACGGTGGCGCGGATCTGGTCGGGGGTGGCGGCGAGGCGGGGCATGGCAGTTTCCGGAGGCGCATTTCAGCCTATCTTACGCACATACCTAACGTTAGAAAAGCCATTTATGTGTTGCTTGGGAAAACCAAAGACGGATAAATCTAGTTATCTTGCGGAAACAATGGCTTCCAGCCACAGGGCGCGCTTGGCCGCGCGGCGGGGGCGGTCAACGTTCCAAAACCAAGGGGAAAAGGACCAGTCAGCAAGTGACTGATTTGACTAGGGTTTTAGGGTGGGCATCACCCTGGAACCCGCATGGCTGCTACGGGTGGCTACCCCGGTAAATTGCGGCGAAATCAAGGGGACCCCTGATCCAGACATTCGTCTATTCGCTGGCCTGGCCGCATATCCAGTGGGCGGCGATGCTGGTGGTGCGGCTGCGCCCGGGTGCGGGTAACTAGTCGCTGGACGAACTGTAGGGGGCGAGCACTAACCGTCTCGCGCGGCGGCTTGCGAACCATAGGTCGGCCCGCGGCCGGAAAAATGCTTGACCTTCCCTGCCGTGGGAACGTCCATATTAACCATGGGGGACAGAAGCCCCTGCGGCGTGGCAGGACCAAGTCGGCAGAGAGCATCGGATTTTCCGCCGGAGGTTAGTCAAATGGGCGTTCCGGGGCGCACGTTGTATGAAGAGGTCTTTGCGGTGTTCGAAAGGGCATGCCAGGAAAGCGATTTCGAGCTGGCCGAGGACCTCCTGCTCGCCCTAGAAGCGATGGATCGCCGGCAGGAAGCTCATCGGCAACTCGACCGCGCCTACCTGCTGCTAGCCGATCTCTGAGAACGGGAGTCCCCCGACTTTGGTTTCTACCTGCTTGCCATCGGCTGGCCAATGCCCCTGGGGACAGCAGTGGTCCTCTTCCATGCCTTAGCGTGCAATATTTTCCGTTTTCTGAAGTGACCCCTTCTTTACGGAGTCCCGCGTATACCAGTCGTTCTTCTCGACAACCGGCTCTTTGCGATAGTGCCGCATGACCCGAAGAAAGCACTCGAGAGGCTGTTCTTCTTTCGTAACCATCGGGCCTAACGTCGTCGGAGACAATTGCACGTTCCGGCTAATTCGAGAAACATCGTCTATTTTGCAGAAAGCGGCCGCTAACCGATCGAGCGGGGGAGTATCCGAAGGTCTTGCGAGCGCCGAGGCAATTTCTTCCATGTGCGCCGGGCTGCAAGGAAACTCATGTCGATCGGACAGTGCGCTCACTTTGGCTTGCAGAGCCGGGTTCGTGCCCTCGTGAAGGTACGCAAACAGGTTGTAATCCAGGTAAATTCTCATGCGATGGAGTTTGCGTATTGTTAAGCGCGCTCATACGTTTGGGAAATGCTGGCCGAACCTGAAGTTGGCGCATTCGCGCTGCACGTGGCTTGGGAGCAGTGGGAGTCTTACTTCTTCGACATTTGAAGGATTCTGAGCACGATGAGTGCGAAGGCAGTCGCGACGATGGCCGTCACCGCATGGCCCATGCCGGCGGCCACGCCGATCGCGGCAGCAATCCAGATGCTCGCGGCAGTTGTGAGCCCCCTGACGTGTGTCTCATTGTCCGGCTTCAGGATCGCCCCTGCACAAAGGAATCCGATGCCTGACGTGAGACCCTGAAGCACGCGGCTCATGTCGGCAAGCTGCACGCCCGCCTGGAGGGGAACCACGACAAAAACGCATGCCCCCAGCGCGACGAGCATGTGAGTGCGCACGCCTGCGGATTTTCCCGAGCTCTCCCGCTCGTACCCCAGCAAGCCCCCCAAAACGATAGAGACGGTCATTCGAACGACGGCACGTACTGCCTCGGCAGCATTAGCGAGATCGGAGAATTCCGAGCTCAATGTGCGGATGATGTCGTTCATTGCGGAGCGTCTCTGGGTGTGTCCTGAAAATGGCCAAGACAGTCTATGTCGCAGAAGATGACTGTCAGATTGCCGAGCTATGACACAACCGGATTCGCTGGCCCGGGGGCAAGATTAACAACGTATTACATTTCGGCAATAAAGCCTGACAACGGAAGGGCAACCTTAGAATGCCGGCCATTAGTGCTCGTTTTCGCGCCAGTGTGTCCACTCGAAGTGCGCGACATTCTCCTCCAGCCCCCGAACCGCATGACCGATTCTTCAATCTCCCCGTCCCAACCCGCTGGTCTCTCGAGGGCGCTGGACAATTTCCTGACACGCCACCGCATCGGCGTTTGGCGTGTTGTCGTAACGTTTGTCCTGGCAAGTCTGGTCTTTGGCCATTCTCGCTGGGACGGTACCTGGGTGTCGCCGCTGCTGCTGACGCTGGGGATGTTGGGGGTGAGCCTGGCCACGGTCGGGCGGCTCTGGTGCGCGTTGTACATTTCCGGGCGCAAGAACAATACCTTGGTGACCTCGGGTCCATATTCACTGTGTCGCCATCCGCTCTATGTCTGCAACTTGCTAGGCATTATCGGACTAGGGGCGATGACCGAGTCGCTGGCGGTTACCGCAGTCCTGGCGCTCGCATTTGCGCTGATGTACCCGGCTGTCATCCGGACGGAAGACCGCTTTCTGGCTTCCGCCTTCCCGGAATTCGCCGAATACGCACGCCGTACACCAGCGTTCTTTCCCCGTCTGTCGCTGTATAGGGGGGAGTCGACATGGACGGTCCATGTGTCTTCCTTTCAACGCAATATTGCGGACTCGGTCTGGTTTCTCGGCCTGTCGGTGGTCGTGGAGTCGTTTGATTTGTTCCATGACGCCGGCGTCCTCCGGGCGGTCGTGACGCTTGCCTGATGCGGGCAACTCCGCATACACGTACAGCCATGCACTACGCTCACGTCTCCGATTCTGTTGTCGAGAGCATGCTCGTGATGCTGGTCGGCCTGATCGTCCTGTATGTGGGGTTCGCTGTCTATTTGCGGTGGAAGCATGGGCCCGCCCCCAAGCGTAAGACTGATGAGGGGCGAAAGCGGCACCCCAAAACGAGCAGGCGAAAGCGATAATCGTAATCTGCTCTTAATGCTGGTGATCGAGGATTCATGTAAACTTCGGCGACGGCCCAGCCGTTAGTACTTTAACCCCAAGCCCCCCGCACAGTCTCCCAAGGAATGCGACGTTTCGTTCTGATCTTCGTGCTGCTCATTTTGCCGTTCCAGTTTTCCTGGGCGGCAGCGGCACGCTATTGTCAGCACGAGAAAGCCACGGCCACTTGGCACCTTGGGCACCACGAGCATCGTCATCAGCAGCCGGAAGGTAAAACGGATGCCGAGAAAAAGCCATTCGTGGATACAGACTGCGGGGTATGCCATCTGGTCTCCCTCCCGTTCGTCTATGGACAGACGCAGGACGTGTTGATAGCGAATCGGGTAGAAGTGACCGATACTCAACATGCGTCCGAGTTCTCGTCTCTGAATGCCAGGGCTCCCGACCGTCCTCAGTGGCAGCGTCTCGCTTGATCGGCGAGACGACGACTCTTTTTCTCCTTTCGTCTCTCGCCGAATTCTCCTGGTCACATACCTTGGTGCAATTCGATGCGAAGACTATTTCTGCCGCTCGGGCTGGCGGTAGCATTTCTCAGCCCAAACTTTGCCGTAGCGCAATCTGACACCGGCACGTCCATGGTGCCCGTCTTCCCAAGGGAAGCGGCGGGACCGTTGACCCTCGAGGCCGCGTTGTCGCTGGCGGCAGGAAGCAATTTCAACCTGTCCGCCGCCGCCAAGGAACTCGATTCCACAGAAGGTGGGATCATGCAGGCCCGGGTTATTCCGAACCCGGAACTCCAGACGCTGGTCGAGGACACGCGGAAATCCACCCGTACATCCACCGCCCAGATGAATATCCCCATCGAACTGGGCGGCAAGCGCTCGGCTCGTATCAATGCCGCGGAAAGGACGCGCGAACTGGCGCAGGCAACGCTGGCTGGCGTTCGCGGTGACATTCGGGCGCAGGTAATCGAGAGCTTTTTTTCCGTCTTGATCGCACAGGAACGCGTCAAGCTGGCAACTGGCTCCGCGGATATCGCTGCGAGGGGCGCGCAAGCCGCTTCACGCCGCGTCGCGGCCGGCAAGATCTCCCCGGTTGACGAAACTAAGGCACGTGTCGAACAGGCCAACGCCGAACTTGAATTGGCCGAAGCAACGGCGAGCCTGCAGTCCGCCCGTCAGGCGTTGACGGCGTTGTGGGGCAATGCATCGCCGCAGTTTGCCGAAGCACAGGGCAATCTGGACGCGCTGCCATCCAGGCCGGCGCCTGAACTCCTTCAGAAGGAGCTGGAAAACTCACCGCTGGTGGCCGCAAGCCGCGCTGAACTTGACCGCCGCCAGGCATTGGTGGGCGTTGAGCGCAGCCGCCAGTATCCGGATCTGACAGTCAGTCTGGGTGCCAAGCGAGATACAGAAGCCAACCGCAACATGGCGGTGATCGGTGTGGCGATCCCGTTGCCGATTTTTGACCGGAATCAGGGCAACTTGTATTCGGCCATTCGCCAGGCGGACAAGGCCCAGGATGAATATCTGGCCAATCGCATCAGCCTGACCCGAAATCTCCTGATGGCATCGAACCAGCTGTCGGTATCGCGCGCCTCGGCACAAACGCTGAAGCAGACCGTCTTGCCAGGCGCCGAGCAAGCCTTCAACGCGGCGACCATTGGCTTCGAGGCCGGCAAGTTCAATTATCTGGACGTCCTGGATGCCCAGCGCACGCTGTTCCAGGCACGCATCCGCTATCTCGGCGTGCTTGGACAAACCTATCAGGCGGCGACCACGATCGATCGCATTCTGGGACGTTAAGACGGGATTCATAAAACATGGCTATTTCGAACAAACAAAAGGCTGCCATTGCGGCCATCGTACTGGTGGGCGGCGTCGCGACTGGTGGCGTTCTGCTGAGCGGGCGCTCTGCGCCGGAAGAGCAGGGTGGGCACTCGGAATCCAAGGGGCATGGCGACACCGAGCACCATGGCAAGCAGGCGGCGGAAGCCGACCACAAGGATGACAAGTCACACGGCGACGGCGAGCATCACGAGGTCAAGAAGGGCCCCAATGGTGGCGCGCTCTTTTCGCGTGATGGCTATGACGTCGAAATTGGCACGGCCGAATCCAAGGGCGAGGCCCGTATTCGGCTCTGGGTTAGCAAGTCTGGGAAGGCGGTGGCAAATGGCGTGGCAGCGACAGGCCAGCTCGTGCGGGCTACGGGCGAGTCTCAAGCGCTCAAGTTCGTGGTGTCTGGCGACGCGCTGGAAAGCCAACAGCCAGTTGCCGAGCCCCATGTCTTTGACGTGACCGCAAATGTGACCTTGCCCGGTTCGTCTTCGCCACTCGCCGTGCGGCTCTCGAAAGAGGAAGGCAAGATTGAGTTGACAGCGGACCAGCTGGCCAAGACAGGGGTAGTGGTTCAAACCGCGGGCTCGGCAAAGGTCCAGGCTGGCGTCCAGTTCCCCGGCGAAATCCGTTTCAACGAAGACAAGACAGCCCACGTGGTGCCGCGACTGGCTGGCGTCGTAGAGAGCGTTCCGGCCAATATTGGGCAACAGGTTAAGAAGGGACAGGTTCTCGCGGTCATCGCGAGCACCGGACTTTCTGACCAGCGCAGCGAACTGCTCGCAGCACAGAAACGTCTGGATCTGGCGCGTGTCACTTATGACCGCGAGAAGAAGCTCTGGGAACAGAAGATCTCTGCGGAGCAAGATTATCTGAGCGCCCGCAACGCGCTGCAGGAAGCGCAGATCAGTGTCCAGAACGCGCAGCAGAAGCTGACCGCCATTGGCGCCAGCAACAGCTCGACGGCACTCAATCGCTACGAGCTGCGCGCACCGTTCGACGGCATGATCGTTGAAAAGCATATCTCGCTTGGGGAAGCGGTGGCGGACAACGCCAACGTGTTCACGCTGTCGGATCTGTCGTCCGTCTGGGCCGAGTTCGTGGTGTCTGCCAAGGATGTCGAGCGGGTGCGCATCGGCGAAAAGGCGTCGATCAATTCGGCATCGTCCGATGTGAAGGCAGATGGCACCGTTTCATACGTGGGTTCGCTGCTGGGCGAGCAGACGCGGACGGCGAAGGCCCGCGTAACATTGACCAATCCACAGATGGCTTGGCGACCGGGTCTCTTCGTCACGGTCGACGTATTCGGTGCTGATGTCGAGGTGCCCGTTGCGGTGAAGACCGAGGCCGTCCAGGACGTCAATGGCGAGAGCGTAGTCTTTGTCGCGGTTCAAGGTGGATTCGTGCCGCAGCCGGTGAAGGTCGGCCGGACAAACGGCAAGGTCATCGAGATTGTCGAGGGCCTGAAGCCGGGCGCACGTTACGCCGCCGCCAACAGTTTTGTTCTGAAGGCCGAACTTGGCAAATCCAGCGCCGAACACGGCCATTGATACGGGGGAAACAGCAATGTTTGAACGTATCATTAGTTTCGCCATCCAGCAGCGATGGCTGGTCCTGCTCGCCGTGTTTGGAATGGCCGGGTTAGGGATTTTCAGCTACAACCGACTACCGATCGACGCGGTCCCTGACATTACCAACGTTCAGGTTCAGGTCAATACCTCGGCACCAGGCTATTCACCGCTCGAAACCGAACAGCGTGTTACGTATCCGATCGAGGTCGTGATGGCCGGCCTGCCGGGACTCGAACAGACGCGTTCCCTGTCCCGCTATGGCTTGTCGCAGGTGACGGTCATCTTCAAGGATGGCACGGACGTCTATTTCGCGCGCCAACTCGTCAACCAGCGCATCCAGGAAGCCAAGGACAATCTGCCTGAAGGCGTTGTGCCGGCGATGGGGCCTATTTCGACCGGCCTCGGGGAGATCTATCTATGGACCGTTGAAGCCGAAGAGGGTGCTCGCAAAGCTGACGGGACTGCCTATACGCCGACAGATTTGCGCGAAATCCAGGATTGGGTGGTACGGCCGCAACTGCGTAACGTGCCCGGTGTCACCGAGATCAATACTATCGGTGGTTTCAACAAGCAGTACCTGGTCGCGCCGAGTCTTGAACGGCTAGCGTCGTACGGGCTGACGCTGACCGACGTCGTCAATGCGCTGAACAAGAACAACGACAACGTGGGTGCGGGCTACATCGAGCGTAGGGGCGAGCAGTATCTGGTTCGTGCGCCGGGTCAGGTTGCGTCCGAAGACGACATCCGCAACATTATTGTCGGTACAGCGCAGGGGCAGCCGATCCGCATTCGCGACATCGGGGATGTGGAGATTGGCAAGGAACTGCGTACCGGTGCGGCAACCGAGAATGGCAAGGAAGTTGTGCTGGGCACGGTATTCATGCTCATCGGCGAAAACAGCCGGGCTGTGTCAAAAGCGGTCGATGAAAAGGTCGCTTCCATTAACCGTACGATGCCGGAAGGTGTGAAGATCGTAACGGTATACGACCGGACACGTCTGGTCGACAAGGCCATTGCGACCGTCAAGAAGAACCTTCTTGAAGGCGCGGTGCTCGTCATCGTAATTCTGTTCCTTTTCCTGGGTAACATCCGCGCGGCGCTGATTACCGCGACGATCATTCCGCTGGCGATGTTGTTCACCTTCACGGGGATGGTGAACTACAAGATCAGTGCGAACCTGATGAGCTTGGGCGCGCTCGACTTCGGCATCATCATCGATGGCGCGGTGGTGATTGTCGAAAACTGTGTGAGGCGACTGGCGCATGCGCAGGAACACCATGGCCGGCCATTGACGCGCTCCGAGCGGTTCCATGAGGTGTTTGCCGCAGCGAAGGAGGCGCGTCGCCCACTGATCTTCGGTCAGCTCATCATTATGATCGTCTACCTGCCGATCTTTGCGCTGACGGGGGTGGAAGGCAAGATGTTCCACCCGATGGCGTTCACGGTCGTCCTGGCGCTGCTGGGCGCGATGATTCTGTCCGTGACGTTCGTTCCGGCTGCGGTCGCCTTGTTCATCGGCGAACGGGTGGCCGAGAAAGAAAATCGTCTCATGCTCTGGGCGAAGCGTCGCTACGAGCCGCTGCTGGAAAAGTCGCTCGCGAACACGGCCGTTGTATTGACGTTTGCCGCGGTGTCAATTGTTCTGTGCGTGGCCATTGCGGCCCGCCTGGGCAGCGAGTTCATCCCCAATCTGAACGAAGGCGACATTGCCATCCAGGCGCTGCGCATTCCTGGCACGAGCCTGTCGCAGTCCGTGGAGATGCAGAAGACGATCGAGACGACCCTCAAGGCAAAATTCCCCGAAATCGAGCGCGTGTTTGCGCGGACAGGTACGGCGGAGATTGCATCCGATCCGATGCCGCCGAATATTTCGGATGGCTACATCATGCTCAAGCCTGAGAAGGATTGGCCAGAGCCGAAGAAAACACATGCCGAACTGCTGTCCGCCATCCAGGAGGAAGCCGGCAAGATCCCCGGGAACAACTACGAGTTCTCCCAACCGATCCAGCTGCGGTTCAACGAGCTGATCTCCGGGGTCCGCTCGGACGTCGCAGTCAAGATCTTCGGCGATGACAACAACGTGCTCAGCGAGACGGCGAAGAAGGTATCGGCCGTGCTGCAGGGCATCCCCGGCGCGCAGGAGGTGAAGGTAGAACAGACCACCGGCTTGCCGATGCTGACGGTCAAGATCGATCGGGAGAAGGCGGCGCGATACGGGCTTAACATGAGCGACGTGCAAGACGCGGTGGCAACGGGCGTCGGAGGCCGTGATTCCGGAACCTTCTTCCAGGGCGATCGTCGTTTCGATATCGTGGTCCGCCTGCCCGAAGCTGTGCGCGGCGAGGTCGAGGCTCTGCGCCGATTGCCGATTCCGTTGCCAAAAGGAGTGGACGCGAGAACGACGTTTATCCCATTGAGCGAGGTGGCGACGCTGGAAATGGCGCCCGGCCCGAACCAGATCTCGCGCGAGAACGGCAAGCGCCGCATCGTGATCAGTGCCAACGTTCGTGGACGTGATATTGGTTCATTCGTGCCCGAGGCGGAAGCGGCTATCCAAAGCCAGGTCAAGATCCCGGCTGGCTACTGGATGACATGGGGTGGCACCTTTGAGCAACTGCAGTCCGCCACCACCCGCCTGCAGGTGGTAGTGCCGGTGGCGCTGTTGCTGGTCTTCGTACTGTTGTTTGCGATGTTCAACAACATCAAGGATGGCTTGCTAGTCTTCACGGGCATTCCCTTTGCGCTGACTGGCGGGATTCTTGCCCTGTGGATACGCGGCATTCCGATGTCCATTACTGCAGCGGTGGGCTTCATCGCGCTGTGCGGGGTGGCGGTGCTCAATGGTCTGGTGATGCTGTCGTTTATCCGATCGCTGCGCGAAGAAGGGCATTCCCTCGACAGCGCGGTCCGAGTTGGCGCCCTGACGCGACTGCGTCCGGTGCTGATGACGGCCCTGGTGGCATCCCTGGGTTTCGTGCCGATGGCCATCGCCACCGGTACGGGCGCTGAGGTGCAACGTCCCCTCGCAACGGTGGTAATCGGTGGCATCTTGTCGTCCACGGCGCTGACCCTACTGGTGTTGCCGGTGCTCTATCGACTTGCTCACCGCAAGGATGAGGACGCGGAAGATACTCGCGAGCCAGTCACTCAGACGCATCAACCGGATCAAGGCCGCCAGCCTGCATGACGTAAATCCTTGGGCGGTCATCGTACCGCCCAATTTTTATAGGAGTTTCTATGGGCGCAGGTCACTCACACGACCATCCCGGTGGCAACGAGCGATCGCTCAAGATCGCCCTTGCGCTGACCGGTACGTTCCTGATTGCCGAAGTGGTCGGTGGTGTCATGACGAAGAGCCTGGCGTTGATCTCCGACGCCGCGCACATGCTCACGGACACCGTCGCACTGGCCATCGCACTGGCTGCTATTGCGATCGCCAAGCGACCCGCGGACAAGAAGCGGACATTTGGCTACTACCGTTTTGAGATTCTTGCCGCGGCCTTTAACGCATTGCTGCTGTTCGGTGTGGCTATCTACATCCTGTACGAAGCCTACCTGCGGCTGAAATCGCCACCTCAGATTGAGTCAACCGGCATGTTCGTCGTGGCTGTGCTGGGCCTGATCATCAATCTCATCAGCATGCGCATGCTGTCCTCCGGGCAAAGCAGCAGCCTGAACGTGAAGGGTGCTTATCTGGAAGTCTGGAGCGATCTGCTCGGGTCGGTTGGCGTCATCGCCGGTGCGATCATCATCCGCTTCACGGGCTGGGCGTGGGTCGACTCCGCCATTGCGGTGCTGATCGGCCTCTGGGTACTGCCTCGCACGTGGATCCTGCTGAAGTCGAGCCTGAATGTGCTGCTCGAAGGCGTACCCGATGACGTGGATCTGGCAGAGGTTGAGAAGCAAATTCTGGCGACGCCCGGGGTAAAAAGCTTCCATGACCTCCACATCTGGGCACTTACCAGCGGCAAGGCGAGCTTGACGGTTCATGTCGTGAATGACACGGCCGTCAACCCGGAAATGGAAGTGCTACCGGAATTGAAGCAGATGCTGGCTGACAAATTCGATATCACGCACGTGACCATTCAGTTCGAACTGGCACCATGCGAACAAGCGGATGCAGCTCAGCATTTCAATGCATCGCCAGCACTGGTCGGATCGAAGTCGCTTGCTGCAGGAGGAAACTAAGGTGCGGGTACTTGTTGTAGAAGACGAACCGCGTACTGCGGAGTATTTGCAGAAGGGATTGTCGGAGTCGGGTTTCGTGGTCGACATCGCGAACAATGGTGGCGATGGGCTCCACATGGCGGAAGAGACCGACTACGACGTCATCATCCTGGACGTCATGCTGCCAGGTATGGACGGGTGGACGGTCATCAAGTCCATTCGATCCAAGTCCGAGACACCCGTACTGTTTCTGACGGCGCTGGATGATGTGGCGGATCGTGTCAGAGGCTTCGAGTTGGGGGCAGACGATTACCTGGTCAAGCCCTTCGCCTTTGCCGAGCTCCTTGCCCGTATCCGGCGTTGCTTGCGCCAAAGCACCTCGAAGGAGTCCGAGCGATTGCGCATTGCCGATCTGGACATCGACGTGCTTGGAAGGCGGGTATTCCGGGGAACTACCCGCATTGAATTGACGAATCAGGAGTTCTCGCTGTTGCACCTGCTCATGCGCCGGAGAGGGGAGGTGCTGTCGCGAACCACGATCGCGTCCCAGGTCTGGGACGTCAACTTCGACACGGATACCAATGTCGTTGACGTCGCGATCCGGCGCCTGAGATCCAAGGTGGATGATCCCTTCGATCAAAAGCTGATCCATACCGTACGGGGAATGGGCTATGTCCTCGACCCAGAGCGCGGCCGGTGACGGAATGAGGCCCGGGACTTCGATAACCCCGCTGTCACTGACGAGGCGGCTTGGGCTCTTCTTTGCATTGGTACTGTCTATCGCGCTGGCCAGCATGGGCGCCTTTGCTTACTACTCGCTCGCCGCGCAACTCGAGGCCAGAGACGATGAGGTTGTAAAGGGAAAACTCGAACAGGTCGAGCATTTCTTGCGCGAGGTGGACGGGGTGCAGGGCGTCCCGGCGGCGCAGCATCGCTTCGATGATCTGGTGCGAGGTTACTCGGACCTCATCGTTCGCGTCACGGCGCTGGATGGCCGGCTTTTGTTTCGCACGGGCAACGATGCATTGCTGGAAGGCACTGACCAAGCGGCGGTCACGGGAAAGTCATCGCTCATGTTCCAGTCCGCCGATGCGGTGTTGGGGCGAGACGGTACGCGGGCGACGGTGTTCGTGGCGAAGTCTGGCGAGGACAGGAAGCAGGTGACTGCGCGATTCCGGACGACGCTCGTGCTTGGTACCACCGTCGGTGTGATATTGACGGCCCTGGTGGGGGCGGCCATTACGCGCCGTGAGCTGGAGCCGGCGCACGTACTTATCAAGCAGATCAACCGGATCAGTGTGGAACGGCTGAGCTACCGGGTGGACATGCCACCCAAGCCCACCGAAGTGCGTGATATCGCCTCTGCGTTCAATGCGATGCTGCAACGCCTCGAGGATGGTTATCAGAAGCTGTCGCGGTTCTCCGCCGATCTTGCCCATGATTTGCGCACGCCGCTTAACAACCTCATTGGACATGCCGAGGTCGCCTTGTCACGAGACCGCACCGGGCCCGAGTATGTCGCCTTGGTGGAGGAAAGCCTGGTCGAATACCAGCGACTTGCGAGGATGATCGATGCGATGTTGTTCCTCGCGCGAGCTGACAGTGCCAATGTGGCGCTCGAGTTGACGGAACTCCAGTTGAATGCAGAACTTCGCAAGTTGTCCGCCTACTTTTCGGTGCTTGCAGAGGAGCGAAGCGTCGTAATCAGGGTAAGCGGGGATGCCACCCTGGTCGCTGATGCCATTCTGTTCCAGCGTGCGATCAACAATGTTCTGTCAAATGCGGTCCGTCATGCGTGGCCGAATTCGATGATAGATCTGGTGGTGCGCCGCGAAGCGGCACATTGTTGCATCGACATCACGAACGTTGGAGACCCAATCCCGGAGCGGGAACTTTCCCTCATCTTTGATCGGTTCTTCCGTGGGGATAGGGCGAGATCCAACTCGTCACAGTCCACGGGGCTGGGCCTGGCCATCGTCCTGTCGATCATGGAGCTCCATGGCGGCGACGCGTCAGCCGTGAGCGGCTTGGATGGGAAGACACGCTTTACATTGCGCTTCCCGCTCAACGGTGCTGAAGCCTCAGCGCGGGTTTCGGTGGGTAGGCCGAGTCAGGACCGACCAGTCGTTGGGTAGAGTGGTGCAATGAGCCCGATTGCCTATTTGTAATCGCCGGGCAAGGCTGCAGCATGCGTACAATTTATACACTCGTTTTCATAGATCAACGAAGTCTCTAGAAAGGAGATGACTATGAAAACGAAGAAACACGCCTTGCTGTTTGCGGCGTTGCTGTTGGGTGGGATGTCGGCTTCGTATGCTTTGGAAATGACCGGGTTGAAACCGGGCGTGCCTGCGTCGACGGCGACGGCGCAGGCGATGGCGAAGCGTCACGCGACCTTGTATGGCGATCCAGCCGGCCAATCTCAGGCCAGTCGCATTATCGACGTGAAGCCAGGGATGCGGTATGTCAACGTGGACTCTGGCGAGACGGTGGCGTTTCGGGCCGGCGAGAAGATCGTCGCATGGACCTTCGCCCAGATGGTCAGGGATACGAGTGTGGACCTTGGCTTGTTGATGCCGGATCTGCCGGGTAGCGCTGGCGTGCGCGTCTATATTGATAGAAGCGACCTCTTCACAGGTGGCTGAACGTTGCTGAACCGGTGAACTACAGGCCCCGCACAATGCGGGGCCTTTTTCATCGTCATTGGCGTCGGTTCTGCCGCTTAGCAATACACGAGGCGATGGGAAGTTGTAGCACGCGCCACCGCATCATGAACGGCACCGGATTGACGCCGATGGAGGGAAAAAAAGCTTGCCCTCCGGGGAGGGCAAGCTTCGGAAGCTTTCGCCATCGGGATAAAGCGAAAGAGCACCAAGAGCCAAGCAACTGACGGGTGCCTGGCTCCCCCACAGAGGTCGGTCTGAGTTTCAGGGACGGCTTGCGTCAAATTCCGCGTGCGCCATCGGTGAACACATCACGCGGCCCAATACGCGAGCCGTCGGTAAATACGTCACGCTGGCCGAGGCGTGCGCCGTCGGTGAACACGTCGCGCTTGTCGATGCGTGCACCGCCGGCGTAAATGTCGTTGACTGCGGCGCGTCCGCCGTCGGTGTAGGGGTCGCGGGGACGGTGGATCTGGCCATCAGGGGTAGCAGCGATGGCGGAGCCGGCGGCAGCAATCGTGAGGGCAGCAGCAATCAGGGCAGTGTGAATCGTCTTCATGGAATCTCTCCGGAGTCAATGTTTGTGAGTCTCTAATCGCTCACCGTGTTCACAGTCTAGCTACCGGACCTGCTCCACTGAATTACCCGCGTATTACGATCCTGTCATAAAAAAATGCCTCCCGGTTGGGAGGCACAAACTCTCTTGAATTAACAAGAAAGTGTCGATTCTTTTGAGCTCGCTCAGAACTTGTGGCGTACGCCTACGACGACGCCGGTCTGATCCTTGCCAGGGACAACGTTGGTCGGGCTGCCGGTCGTCGAGTTGTAGCCGTTCATGCCCAGCTGCGAGTTGCCGCGGTTCAGTGCATAACCGACGTTCATATACACATCGGTACGCTTCGAGAAAGCGTAATCTGCCGAGGCAACGAACAGGAACGGGTCTGCGCCAGAATTGCGGCTGTCCGTGTAGTAGGCGGCGCCGGTCAGCGTCAGTGCGGGCGTCAGGCCATAGCGCAGGCCGGCCCAGTAAATGTTAGAACCGTTCGTCGGCAGCGCACCGACATTGCCGTTGTACCAGCGATAACCAATAAATGCCTTAGCCGGTCCGAAAGCGTAGCTCGCGCCAATTAGAGCGCGGCGGTCCTTGCGGTCGGCCGTGGCGACGGTGCTGCCCTGGATCTCGTCGTACACCGCGCCGACAGCGAGGGCGCCGGTTTCATACATGAGCGATACGCCCATGTTTCGATCGACCTTGTAGTTCCCCGGCACTTCGCCGCCGCCGGTGCGGCTAAAGCTGTAGAGGCCGGTGACCGTCAGGCCACTGAAGATGCCACGGTACTTGATAGCATTGTCAGCGCGACCCGCCAAGACGTCATCCATCTTGAAGAGCGAGTAGCGCGGCGCGAAGCCCATCGGGTCGAGTTGCAGCGTGGTGTCATACATTGGTGTCGTTTGACGACCCAACGTCAGTTGACCATATTTGCTACCCAATCCTACGAAGGCACTACGATCAAAAAGACGGGTGCTGTTGTTCTGTGCGCCGGTGTCGAACGAAATGCCGCTTTCCAATTCGAAGATGGCTTTCAGACCGCCGCCAAGGTCTTCGACGCCACGCAGGCCCCAACGCGACGTCGACATGTTGCCGGAGGTCATGCGAACCTGGTTCGAGCCACCGGGCGAAGCCGATGGGACGTTGCTCAGATACTCGATACCCGCGTCGGCCACACCATACAGCGTGACGCTCGATTGAGCGAATGCGGTTGTAGCGAACAGACCGAGGGATGCGACGGCAATGCGACTAATCTTCATGGATTCTCCTCATTAAGACCCGAAATTAATTTGGTGGGGGCGAGTATAGAAATCTGCAGATGACGGTCAGATTGCGAAGTAATTACGTGGGGTCACTTCGTCGCGTGATGACGACAAGGTGGAACGTACCGGGGTTATGTGGATTGACATGGCTTTCGCGCGGACGCGTCAACCTGTGTGCGCGCGAACATTGCGGGCCGGTAATGGGAAACTCACGAAAAGAGGTCGCTTCTCTCGAAGCAAGATCGACTGCCTTTGCAATACGCTGCGGGTTCCGATCTAGTTGGAGAGTAAGGATGGACACGCCATACGTCGCAAAATGGGCGCGTAGCGAAGACAGCGTTCATGAGCAAGCGCTGCGACTTCGCACACGGAGGTTCGAGCTGCTGTCTGCAAATATTGCAAATGCGGATACGCCGAACTACAAGGCGCGCGATATCGACTTCAGCGCCGAGTTGGATAGGGTGATGGGCAGTGGCCAGAATTTTGCGGGCATGACCATGACTTCGCCGCGACACATCGAGGCAAGCAAGCCCGCGCTGGAAGAGGATCTGATGTATCGCGTCCCCCTGCAGTCGAGTATGGACGGCAACACCGTGGAGATGGACGTCGAGCGTGTGGCGTTTGCAGAGAACGCGCTGCGGATGCGGTTCTCCATTCAAAAGACTGCCGACGAGTACAAGGACATGCTCAAGCTCTACCAGGACATGCGGCCCTAGCGGGGAAACCGCGACTACTGGCAGGGCGGCTTGGGTGCGGCGACAGCGCTGGACGCGTCTCTGGAAGACGGCTCCGGTGTGCTCGCTGCGGATTCCTGCTTCGACGGATGTTTGGCTGTGCGATGTCGCGGGTTGGCCGCCCAGGCAACCCGTTGGTCGCGGGAGGCGTATCCCGTGTCTGAATGTCCAATGGCGAGGGTGTGCCACTGGGTCGGCTTCTCGCTGAGTCGATCACCGGTCGCAGGAGCCGGCAAAGCGTAGGCCAGCAAGGCAGAGCATGCGACGGCGCTAATCATCTGTATGGTTCCTGGACGGATGACATGAGGATCCTGTCATCCGCAAGATAGTACGCTCAGATTGCGGGCACATTACCAACGCATTACGGCGGGGCATTGGGGCGCTGACTCGTTGAGCTTTGTTGTTGCAATGCGGGGCACACTAGTTGCTAATAGTGTGCAACGGCGTGAATGCCGATTCAGACTGACTGGAGCCCGCGACAATGACCGAAAAGCTGCGCCTGGACATTCCTGTCTTGCTTCCTGGCCTTCCCGATTCCTCTGATCCCTGTGTAGAACGGTTGCTGTCCGAACTGAGAGGGAAAGAGGGCGTCGAGGCGGCGCATATAAAAACTGCAAATGTTGATAGCGATTCACAGATATGTGTCCACTACGATCCCGCAGCGATTTCCCTTGCCCGCATCCGGGAGCTGGTGACAAGCACGGGTGCGGTGATTTCGTCGCGGTTTGGTCATGTGCTTTGGCAATTGAAGGGCGTCTGGCACGAACGACGAGCGCGAACCGTAGCTAGCCAACTGCGGGCCTTGCCCGGCGTCATCGAGGCCGAAGTCAGCGCCTCCGGCATAGCGCGCGTCGAATTCGACAACGATCGGATCTCCGCGGCAGGGATCGAGCAGGCCCTGTCAAAACGCGGGCTCGCGCCGGTTGAGATCGGTGCCCGGAAGAGCGGTCATGCAGACCATGAACACCGCGAAGGCGTCAAGGATCATGCACATGGGGAAGGCGAGGGGCATGAGGCCCACGCACACGGCAGCGTGTTTGGCCCGAATACTGAGCTAATCTTCTCCCTGATCTGTGGGGCCTTGCTTGGTCTCGGATTTGCCGTTGGTAAGCTGTTCGGCAGCCTGCCAGCATGGATTCCGGTTGCCTTCTTTGTCGGCGCGTATTTTTTTGGTGGTTTCTATACCGTTCGGGAAGCGATAGAGAACCTCCGGCTAAAGAAGTTCGAAATCGACACACTGATGCTGGTAGCCGCCGCAGGGGCGGCGGCGTTAGGCGCTTGGGCGGAAGGCGCGCTACTTCTCTTTTTGTTCAGTCTCGGCCACGGGCTCGAACACTACGCCATGGGGCGCGCCAAGCGGGCGATCGAAGCGTTGGCGGCGCTCGCACCGGCTACAGCAAGTGTGCGGCGTGAAGGCGAGGTACGAGAGGTCCCCGTCGAGGAATTGCAGGTGGGGGATGTGGTGGTGGTTCGGCCGAACGAACGCCTCCCCGCCGATGGTTTTCTGGTAAAGGGGGCTTCCGCAGTCAATCAAGCGCCGGTTACTGGCGAAAGCATCCCGGTCGACAAGCAGCCCGTGGATGACGCCGCCGCAGCCAGGAGGAAGCCCGATGCCGTAGGGGCCGTGTCCCGCGTGTTCGCCGGAACCATCAATGGCGCCGGCGCCATTGAAGTGGAAGTGACGCGCCTTTCCACGGACAGCGCCCTGGCGAAAGTCGTCAAGATGGTCAACGAGGCCGAAGCGCAAAAGTCACCGAGCCAGCGGTTCACTGAGAAGTTCGAACGGATCTTTGTTCCTGCAGTGCTTGTGCTGGCGGTATTGCTGCTGTTTGCAGGGCTAGTGATCAATGAGCCGTTCAGTGCGACCTTCTACCGCGCCATGGCGGTGCTGGTTGCCGCCAGCCCATGCGCGCTCGCCATCGCGACACCGAGCGCGGTGCTGTCGGGGGTAGCGCGCGCCGCTAGAGGGGGTGTACTGATCAAGGGCGGGGCGCCGCTCGAAAACCTGGGTTCACTGAAAGCCATTGCATTCGATAAGACGGGGACGCTGACGGAGGGGCGCCCCCGTATTACCGATGTGATGGTCGCCGAAGGAGTAGCTGAAGCGGAATTGTTGAGCGTAGCGGTCGCCGTGGAGTCGCTCAGCGACCACCCGTTGGCTGCGGCCATTGCCCGCGATGGCCGCAAGCGCCTGGAAGGCAGTTCCATCCCGGAAGCGTCTCATCTCCAAAGCTTGACCGGACGCGGGGTCACGGCGACGTTGTGCGGTAAGACCGTCTGGATTGGCAAGCCTGACATGTTCGGCGCCGACGGGATTGCACCGCTTAGCGAATCGATGGCGAGCGCAGTGCAGACGCTGCGCAGCACTGGCCGCACGACAATGATCGTCAGGCAGGGAGATCGGGACCTCGGCGCCATTGGGCTGATGGACACGCCGCGCGCCTCGGCGCGCGCTGCCCTCGAGGCACTGCGCAGGCTGGGTATCACACGCATGATCATGATCTCCGGCGATCACCAGCGCGCAGCCGAAGCCGTCGCCAAGGACGTAGGTATCGATGAAGCCTGGGGCGATCTGATGCCTGAGGACAAGGTCAAAGCCATCCAGACGTTGCGCGCGGAAGCCAAAGTGGCCATGGTCGGCGACGGCGTCAACGACGCGCCGGCAATGGCCAACGCCACGGTGGGCATCGCAATGGGTGCGGCAGGTTCAGATGTGGCACTGGAAACGGCGGATGTTGCGCTGATGGCCGACGACCTCCAACACCTGCCTTTTGTGGTCGGTTTAAGCCGACATACGCGGGCCATCATCCTTCAGAACGTGTATATCAGCCTCGGCGTCGTGGCGTTCCTTCTGCCAGCCACGATCCTCGGCCTCGGTATCGGGCCCGCCGTGGCCATGCATGAGGGGTCGACGCTGATCGTCGTGTTCAATGCGCTTCGACTGCTAGCCTATCGCGACAAATCCCCATGACGGGCCCCGGCCGCAATGATGGCGATGCCAGATGCGGCGGCAGCTATGGCCGCCGACTCATTTGGCGGCATTGCCGCAACTTCCACAGAACTTTGCGTCGCGTGGGAGTAAGGTGCCGCATCGACTGCACGGCGCCGGAGCCAGTGAACTGCCGCATTGCTGGCAGAAGCGCGCGCCCTGGGCGCTCACCGTGCCGCAGTTGGGGCAGTGGACGCCGGCGGGGCTTTGTGGTGGCAAAGGATTCCCATAGCCGTAGCTGCCGCCACCATCATGATGACCTCCTCGACGACCGTGCTCACTTCCGCCGCCGTGATGACCGCCGCTGTGACGGCCCATGAGCCTTTCCAAGAAACCCATCATTCCTCCTAAGTGGATGGATCGTCGCTGCGGCCCCGTGGTGTCGGGTGCTGCGACGACTTGCGCTGCTACGCGTCAGCCAATGCCTGTAGTAAATAGTCTGTAGTGACTACAGGGTCAATGGTCGGTGGATGCGAAGAACGGAATAAGTTGAATACGAGGCTCTTTCTTTCGAAAACGTCATGATCCCGATAGTTGCTGGCCATGTCGTGAGAGCGCATGGAAGGCGGGCTGTCTATCGGCTTGGCGCAAGGGTTTCCGTGAGGATGGCATCCCGCTGAGGAGCCTCGGGGAGGCCAGGAGCTTTGCCTTCCGGGCATCCGGGTGCGTGAAAGATTGCTGCAGGCGGGGTGCCACCCCGTGTCGCTGCGGCCACCTGCCCCGGCTCAGCGGTGGGGGTGCCGGGGCCGATCGGCGCCGTATAGCTTGCCACCAGATACACCGGCCGCCGCTTGACTTCATTGAACAGACGCCCAACATATTCCCCGAGCACGCCTAGGAAAACCAGTTGCAGGCCGCCCAGCAGAAGCAGGGCGGTCATCATGGATGGGTAGCCGTGTACGGGGTCGCCGTAGAGCAGCGTCTTGCCAACGATGAAGGCGGCCATGCCAAAGGCGGGAACGGCAACAAGCAGGCCGATCGAGGTTGCAAACTTGAGCGGCACGGTGGAAAAGGCAGTGATGCCATCCACGGCAAAACGCAACAGCTTGCGGTAGTTGAACTTGGTCGTCCCGGATGCCCGCGCGTCACGCCGATACAAGACGGCCGTCTGCCGGAATCCTATCCAGGCATACAGCCCCTTCATGAAGCGGTGCTGCTCCCGGAGTTGTCCGAGTGCGGCAACGGCACGACGGCTCATGACGCGGAAGTCGCCGGTGTCGGCCGGAATCTCCGTATCGCTGAGCTTGCCCATCAGGCGGTAAAACCAGTGCGCGGTGAACTTCTTGAGGAACGATTCGCCATCCCGGGAAGTGCGCGTGGCGTACACCACGTCGAACCCCTCGCGCCATTTCTCGATCAACGACGGAATCAGTTCGGGCGGATCCTGCAGATCGGCGTCGATGATCACAACGGCGTCGCCGCTTGCCACGTCGAGGCCCGCCGTTAGCGCGGCTTCCTTGCCGAAGTTGCGACTCAGCTCGACAATGCCGACGCGCGCTTCGGCCGCCTTGAGATTGTGTGCAACCGCCAGTGATCGATCGCGGCTGCCATCGTCCACGTAGATAATCTCGTAGTCCGATGCCAATCCATCCATCACGCGGAGAAGCCGAAAGTGAAACTGTGGCAGGACAGCTTCTTCATTGAAGAGCGGTACGACGACCGAGATCTTCTCTGGCAGCAGGCTGGCGGCATTCATCGCATCGCTCCATTCATGAACGTCCAATTTGCATGGAGTACGTAGTTGACCAACATGACGAAAATTGTCGAGAGGATTTGAGCAACCAGGTAGTGAAGCCCCAATGCTAGTCCAGCCCACATCAGAAGTGAGTTAAGAAAGAACGCCAGCGCGGAAACGAGAATGAACCGTCCGAAAGTGGCGCGTTGTGGTCGGACTGGTGTGAACACCCATCGGCTGCTGATGCAGTAGTGCGTCAGAAGGCCTGCAACACTGCCGGCGGCAGACGCCGGTAGCGCTGCAACCCCGAAACCGACCAGCGTGATCAGTGTTGCGTAGTGTGTAGCGGTTGCCGTCGCCCCCGCGCCCAGAAACCGTACAAATCGTGATGGGATGTTCATGGTTTTTGCACCAGAACGTTGACGCCATGTCGTCCGATCACAGTTGTGTTGCCGCCGAGCAGCGGTCTCAGTCGATGAAACGTCTCGTGCCGCATGACCGCGAGCTTGTGACCAGGGGTCAGCCATCGCTGCGCAAAAGCTTCTTCATTAGCAATCCACTTGTCGGGCTCGACCGAGAAGCCGAGATCCAGCTCGGATCTGGCCCCGACAATGATCGGTTCTCGTTCGGCGTAAAACGCCAGACCTCGGTCAATCTGGCCCACGTTGAACAGTTGTGTGTTGTCGCGGGACGCCGCCTTGGCTTCCAAGCCAAGTGGTTTGATGGAGAGGGACCCAAACGCCCGAGACGCCATCAAGCCAGCCTGAAGGCTGGCCAGCGTCGCCAGCGAAGCGACGGCAACCGCGCAGAGCCTGTGGCCGCGCAGGGCGATCCCAAAGGCCAGGAAGCCACCGATGACCAGAATGCCCATCGTGATGGCGCCCCAGGTATGCAATGAGGCCGGATTGCTGATATTGAGCTTCAGTACCGCATTCGACATTGTCGGATGCCATAGCAGCACGGCGATGGCAACGCCGAGCACAGGCATGGCAAGAAAGCTTGCCGCCAGTGTGGGGCGGGCTGCAGTCATGGATCTGTACGCGAGCAAGACGGCCACCGGTGGTAAGGCGGGCAGGATATAGAGCGGCAGCTTCGAGCGCGAAATCGAAAAGAAGGCAATGACAACGACTACCCACAGCGACAGAAACAGTCGTGCGTCGAAGCCAGGCGTTGCCTGTGCGCTGCGAGAGCGGAGTGCGATAGCACGGGGAATCAAGCCCATGAACGGCAGGACGCCTGCCGCACCAACGGCCAGGAAGAACCAGAATGGCTTGTCCCGCTCGTGAACCGAGGACGAGAATCTCGCGAAGTGTTCGTGGATGAAGAAGTAATTCAGAAATTCGGGGTTGCGCTGGGACACCACGACAAACCAAGGCATGGTGATGGCCACCGCAAGCAGGCTCCAGCGCCAGAATCTCGCGCTAAAAAATGCGGAAAATTGTCGAGTGACCGCCCCGTATAGCAGCAGCGTGATTCCTGGCAGTACCAGGGCAATCAGGCCTTTGGCAAGAAATGCCAGACCGACCAACAACCAGATCAGGGGGTATAAGCGAGGTTCCCGATTCTGGTAGGCCACGGCGAAAACGAGAGCGGCACTGCCGAGCAGTGCGCCGACACCAATGTCTGTTGTTGTCAGATTCGAGCCGAGAATCCAGAGGGGAGCGCCGATGAGCACCAGCGCTGAGGCGAGGCCTATGCGCGTGTCATAGAGCGATCGCGCCGCCCACCATGCGGCGAGTGCGCCCAGCAGTCCCACAAGCGCACTCCAGATCCTTGCTGTCCACTCGGACGGCCCGAAGAGCGTATAGGCGCTGGCGGTCGCCCAATACTGCAGGGGCGGCTTGTCGAAGAACTTGATGCCGTTCAACCGCGGCGTGACCCAATCGCCGGAGACGAACATCTCGCGCGGAACCTCGGCGTAACGACCCTCGTCGGGTTCATAGAGGGGACGCACGGATAGCGTGGACATCCAGAGGACCACCGTGAGTGCGATGGTCAAAGCCATGAAAATCTGTCGCTTCAAGAGACTGCCCGTCCAGGTGTGCGGTGGCCACTGCTACCGCGCTTGGTCAAATGCTCTCAGGGCGCAACGACATAGATGCCGGATGTGGTTCGTCGCCGTCGTGATGTTGGATCATGGAGCAGTTCACGCGGCGCCGCTTGACGCCCCACGAGCCGAGGATGCGATTCACGCGGGAGTCCGAAGGATGGCGACTTGGCCAGCAGAGAGCGAACAGCGGGATTCTAGGGCGCTCACCTGTCGGGGGGATTACGAGATGATGACGGCGCAGTCCGCCGTCGAGTGCTTTGCGGCAGAAGAAGTTGCCTGACGAAGCGTCAGCGTTAGCTCATGGTAACCCAAGTGCTTCGGAGAACGGGCGTCGGGTTCGATGCGTTGGTGCGTAACCATTCGGCAATGTCGCCGCAATGTTCTGCATAGTAAACTTGACGCCCCGCAGTTGTCAGCGGGCCTCATCACCCTTAGTGCTCAAGCCTAGGAAGTCGCTTTCCATCAGATGTTCTTAGGCGCAGCCTCTTTCGAAGGTGCTTGTCTTTCGCGCTGCGCTTAGATCCGGGGTGTTCGTTGTCAACCCCAAAAAGTCGCAAGGACTTCGCTGCTATGCGGTCGAGACTGACGGCACTTCTGATGGCAATCTCGACCTATCAGGCGTGGGATTTCTACCACCTTGCAACGCGAACACCGGACGCTCATGTCGTCGCCGACGCAGTCGCGTAGGTAGTGGGCGGCCTCGCGATCCTTTGGTTCGTGATTCGAAAACGGTGTCGTCGTGTCAGCCCAAACCGACCTGTTTCTGAGGCGCTACCTGGCGCAGCCAAGGTACGAGGGCAGGTGATGGCGGAACGAAACGAGGTGGCAATTCAGGCGACGCGGCAGTTGTTGCAGTCGATGCTGCTGCAGTTCGAGCGCTGGAAATATACGCCATCGGAAACGGAAGTGGCGATGCTTCTCATAAAAGGGTTGACCCTTGAAGAGTGCGCTCACTCGCTAGCGTGGCATGATGTGACGGTGCGGACAATTGCCGCGGGCGTATTCGCCAAGGCGAACCTCAGCAATCGCCATCAATTTGCCGCCTACTTTTTCGGTGATCTGTTGGTTGAGCCGATCGAGCCTGCACCTCGATCAAAAACCGGTGAGTGTAGGCACGACGCCGGCATGTAAGTTGTCGCGCTTGACCTTCAAGCAAAGACCGGAACGGTAAAAATCCGATTATTGGTATCTGTGCCACAGTACGGTGCTGTGGCTGTATCTCTATTTCGATGAACAAACTTCTTCAAGCTATACACGAAAGCTTGCCGCAGTGGCTGGCAGATTGGTTCGACATTCTTGTTCCCGCTATCGAGGTCGTGCTGATTGCGGCTGGCGCATGGTTAGCAGTGCGCATCGCGCGGCGGTTGCTTAGAAAGCTGACCAATACATATTCTCTGCCAGGAAAAGTTGCGGCGCTGTCTTTGCGTGTGGTCGCGACCATCGTGTACGTAGCTGCCACGCTCTGGGCTCTGGAGCGAATGGGCGTGTCTGGAACCGTCCTGTGGACCGCATTCACGGGATTTGCCACTGTCGGGGCGGTCGCGTTTTTCGCCGCGTGGAGTGTACTCTCGAACCTGTTCTGCGCGCTCCTGATATACGTCACCGGTGCGTTCCGCATTGGGGATGTTGTGGAGCTTCTTGAGAACGGGGAAAAGCCGGGAATTAAGGGCCGTGTGCTCGACGTAAATCTCGTCTATACCACCTTACTGGAAACAACAGTCGAAGGACAAGAGGTGGTGCTGCAGCTGCCGAACAGTCTGGTGTTTCAACGTGTGCTACGAAGGTGGAAGTAACCGCAAGGGTGGCGCGGTCAGGCAAGGACGGAGACCGGCGCAAGAAGGGAAGCCCCGCTTCGCTTTTTTGAGGCCGAGCAAACTACTCAAGACCTTAAGCCGCTGGCGTCCGCGATGTCGGCGGACGCCGCAATACTGCTTGACTTCAGTGGCAGTGACGAATGCCGGTCTTGTGGTCCATATGGCAGCCTTGGCTGTCAGTCCCACCACTATGCGCCCACACGCCGCCCGACGCACAGGCCAGAACGGCCGTGAGAATGATGGTGATCCGTTTCAAGAAAGGTCTCCCTGGAGTGTTGGTTAGCGGTCTCAGTCTGCCGCAAGTTCCACACTATCATCACTGCGATTGCCAGCCCTCCCCGCCGCGGTAGGGCTGTTGCGGCTGTGTCACAACTGTCTGCGCTCGCTACGGCCAACGCACCTCAGCAACTTAACGAAAATGCTGACGGCCGCTGGCGCCCAAGTTTGTAGGTGAATCGACGCATAGCGTCCCCGCAATCCCGATGGCCTCGCCGATGGCCAGGCCATCAGGGTTCTGCGTGCTCTGCCTGCGCCGCAGCCACAGGTCACCGACGACATTGAACTGTGGCTGGCACCGCGGGCCGTGCGCGCATTGCGAGCCCACGGCATTTCCACACTGGCGGACCTGACCGTGCGCGTGCCGCGCCGGCGCCGCTGGTGGGGCGCGATCCCGGGGCTGGGGCAAGCGAGCGCGCGGCACATCGAGGCCTTCTTCCACGCCCATCCGCGGTTGACGGAGCGTGCGCGTGCCCTGATCGTCGGCGCGCCGCCAGGCGAGGTGGTCCCGTGGGAGCGGCTGAAACTGCCCGACGAGGTGGACGGCTCGCGAGGCAGCTTCCGGGCACCGCGACAGGCCTGCACGCTCGACGCATCGAACGACTACGAAGCCGTGCAGGCCTGGCTCGCCCTGCACGAAACCCAGACCACGCAGCGCGCCTATCGCAAGGAGGCGGAACGCCTGATCCTGTGGGCGATTATCGAGCGCGGTCGGGCGCTGTCGTCGCTTACGACCGAGGACGCCATCGCCTACCGCGGGTTCCTGCGGCGACCAACTCCGCGTGAGCGCTGGATCGGGCCACCGCGGGCACGCAGCGCGCCCGACTGGCGCCCCTTCGCACGGGGGCTATCGGCACGTTCGACGGCCTACGCCCTCACGGTGCTGGGCGCCATGTTCCGATGGCTGATCGAGCAGCGCTATGTATTGGCCAACCCGTTTGCCGGCATCAAAGTCCGCGGCCGCACGCGGGTCGCGCCACTCGATACCACACGTGGCTTTACTGAGGGCGAATGGCTGCTGGTGCGCACCATTGCCGATGGCCTGGAATGGTCGTACGGGTGGGACGTGCCCGCAGCGCAGCGCTTGCGCTTCATTCTCGATTTTGCCTACGCGACCGGCCTGCGGGCCAGCGAACTGGTTGGCGCGACGCTGGGCGATATCCGCACTGACGAGCGCAACGACCGCTGGCTGCACCTGGTCGGCAAAGGTGGGCGCCCGGGAAAGGTGGCGCTACCGCCACTTGCGCGAACCGCACTCGATCAGCATCTTGTACAGCGCGGACTGCCGGTGACACCAGCCCGTTGGGACCCCAGGACACCCTTGATCGCCAGCCTGGAGCAGGACAGCGTCACTAACATCACCGGCACCCGGCTGTGGATGGTAATGCGGCGCTTCTTTGGCCAGGCCGCGGACATCATCGCCGGCGACCACCCGACACTCGCCGAAAAGCTGCGCCGAGCCAGTCCCCACTGGACGCGGCATACCCACGCTACACACGCCCTCGCTCGCGGCGCGGAACTGACCACCGTGCGCGATAACCTACGCCACGCGTCGGTGGCCACCACCTCGATTTACTTGCAAAGCGACGAAGTCAAGCGGGCACACCAAATAGGTCAGGCCTTTGCCGCTCGGTAGCCGACGTCCGTGCCGACTGGCTTAGCGTGCAATATTTTCCGTTTTCTGAAGCGACCCCATAAAGTCATGCCACGGGCAAGCAGTGAACATGACGCTTCACGTCGGCGAATTCGTGAATGAAATGATCGAAGCACACTTCCTGTCTGCGCACCACGAGACGCTGGTCAAGATGGCAGACCTCTCCCAATGACAATCATGAACAAACCTATCCAACGAGTGTTCGTGGCCGGCCATCGCGGCATGGTCGGCTCAGCGATTGCGCGTGCGCTGGCCAAGCGCGATGACGTGGAACTGGTCGTCCGCACGCATGCCGAGGTCGATCTCACCGACCAGCAGGAAGTCAGCTACTTCTTCGCCACCGAAGGGATCTCGCAAGTCTATCTGGCGGCAGCGCGTGTGGGCGGTATCCACGCCAATGACACCTACCCAGCCGAGTTCATCCAGCAGAATCTGATGATTGCCGCTAACGTGATACACGAGGCCTGGCGCAACGGCGTCGAACGGCTACTGTTTCTCGGGTCAAGTTGCATCTATCCGAAGTTCGCGCCGCAACCGATCAAGGAATCCGCACTGCTGTGCGGCGAACTGGAGCCCACCGATGCGCCTTACGCCATTGCCAAGATCGCGGGCATGACGCTGTGCAAGACCTACAACCGTCAGTACGATGCGGACTTTCGCTGCGTGATGCCGACCAATCTCTATGGGCTCGGCGATAACTACCATCCCGAGAACAGCCACGTGATCCCCGCGCTGATCCGACGCTTTCACGAAGCGAAGATTGCGGATGCACCCGAGGTGACGGTATGGGGATCGGGTACGCCGATGCGCGAGTTCCTGTATACCGACGACCTGGCGCACGCTTGCTTGCACGTGATGGGCCTGTCCCGCCAGGCCTACTGGACACACGCAGGCAAGGCCGGTTTCCTGAACGTCGGTACTGGAGAGGAAGTCTCGCTCCGCCAGTTGGCGCTGCTGGTGGCGCAAGTGGTGGGCTATCAGGGCAGCATCGTGTTCGACAGCGCGCGTCCTGACGGCACGCCGCGCAAGCGCCTGGACTGCAGTGTCATCAGCGCTTCGGGCTGGCAACCGCTGGTAACGCTGGAATCCGGATTACCGCTTGCGTACCAGGATGCCATTGCAAGGGAAGCGTCTGAGCTTTCACGGGAATGGGCAGACAGTCGGCACGAACAACCATGTCCAGTAAGACGAACCGCCGCAGTCGGCTGACGCAAGACGCGGAAGTCCGTCCGTTCTCGAGCGGGGTGTTCTGGTCTGCGCGCCGATGCCAGCGAACCTGGCGTTACGAAAGCATTTGCCTTGGGTGCAACCTCAGGCCCATCGCTGACTTCAGCCCAAGGGATCAATGAAGACGAAAGTAAGGGCCACAGTCGTTTGTACACGCGGGGGCCGCATACTACTCGTTACCAAGGATGACAGCAGATGGGCTTTGCCTGGTGGGCGTCCGGGCAAAGCTGAAGTTCTTGCCAGTGCCGCAGCACGGGTGCTTTATGAAGAGACGACGCTGATCGCAAAAGGGCGTGAGTTCCTATTTCAAGTGATTGTTGCGACAACGGTGCACCACGTTTTCGTTGCGAATATCAGCAAGACCGACGCCGCCATGCCGGGCAAGGAGATCCAGCGCTGCCAGTGGTTCGCCCCATCCGAGCTGGACGAGATTGTCGTTAGCCCGACGACGCGCCACATCATTGAAGGATTCTGCATCGTACGCAATCGGTAGAGGCAAGGTGTGCGCGTCGACGCGAGAGTCCCTGCACGAAGCGCAGGATCGCGGCGCTTTCACAAATCAATCCTCCTGCTGCGACGCGATTCACCACGCCGTGTGCATGCGTTGAAACCCGCCATCCCGCCCAAACGGCGGGGTAGGAGCCGGGACAATATTCGAGGCCGACGGGAGGCGTTGATTGCAACCTGCATGACGGGAGCTTTTCTCCAGGATGATACGGAGCCACGCATGGCGCATGAATGCCGCCATGAACAAGGGCGCTCATCCGACAGGTTGCTGCGATGGCGCCAGCCGGTAACCAGTTGGACAGGTATTCGTCACCTTCGATCCTCTATCCTGATCGGTGCAGTGGCTTTTGTTAATCGGTGAATAGAGTCGTGGCAAGAGTTGGGCGATGATGGATTTGTACGGCCGGTCAATTTTTGCGGGACAAAAAGAATGCCGGACGACGAGCACGCGGGGTGGTACATGGCACTGTGCTTTCGCACCTTAGGCTAGTGGGATGGCGATGACCTTAGTATCTGTTATAACCGTCAATCTCAACAATTGCGTCGGGCTGTCAAGGACAATCGATAGCGTGTCCGCGCAGGTTCGTGACAATTTCCGTGTTGAGTTCATTATTGTCGACGGCGCCTCTACGGATGGATCCGTTGAGCTGGCAAAGCTACGGCGATCAGAAGTCGACCATTTTTTTAGTGAGCCGGATGGCGGAGTGTACGCCGCAATGAACAAAGGGTTAAACGTTGCGAGAGGAGAGTGGGCGGTATTCATGAATTCGGGGGATTGCTTCGCTTCGCCAGGCGTACTCTCTGAGATGATGCGGAGCAAGAACGAATCCTCGGCGGAGCCCTGGTTGATCTATGGTGACAATCTTGGCCGGAATGGTCTGGAGCCTGCCGCACCGTTACTGAGGCTTCGCGCCGGCGTTATTCACGCATGCCATCAAGCGATGGCATTTCGTGTTTGCGATCTGCGCTACGAGGAAAGATACAGGATCTATTCGGACCTGGATTTCGTTATTCAATATTACAAGCGATATGCGGCCGGAGCGTTCCGCTATGTTCCGATGGCGTTTTCATGCATAGAGCCAAGTGGAATCAGTGCATCGTTTCCCAGGGAGAAGCGATTGGAGAAGTTTAGAATCATCTACAATCGCCTTGGATTGAATGGTGTGATATACGCCGTGGCCGTCTCGATTTCCATGGCCGCTCGCGCAAAATTGGCAAGAAAAAAGTGACGCGTGGGCATGGATCACCAAAGGATGGTGAGTCATTTGGGGCTGAGCTTCCAGCGTTCCGCCAGAGATGCGGGCTTTGGTGCCGATCATAGCTTGTAGCCCGGCGTTCGTAGCGTTAACTGTCGATAGGTCGATACCGTGCCAGTCCCCAATCGTCTGGAGGCGTCTCGCCAAAAAAAGTGGTTGCCTAGATCGGAGCAACCGCTATGTTCCACCGGGGGAACGGCAGATCTCATGGATATCGAACCCGGCGATGCGAAGATGAGGGCCATTGGAGGAGTGGGCCGATATCGTGTCCTGTGTTCGTACAAGTCAAATCCGCGAGGCTGGCGTTTCCACTGCATTCTTGGCTGGGCTATTTCGCGATGTCTTCACCCACGCGATGCTCAATCTTTGCGCCACCGCCGTACACATCGAAGTCGGCGGCTTTAGCGCCGTCCGTGTACGGATCCCTCGGTCGATGAATCTGTCCACGCTCAGTATTGCGCGCGGTTTCTGCAATGGCGCTGCCGATACCGACGATCGAGATCGTGAGAGCGAACAGGGCCGCAGTGGTACGTTTCATGAGTTGCCTCCTGTTGAGTTCTATTCAATACGATCCGGTCCCCCTTTGGACAAGGATCGTCTGCGCGTGTGCCGGAACGCTATGAGCACAACGGTCGGGGGGCGCGATACGCCCTACCAATTCGACAATGCCAGTCTAGTCCGGCCAACCGAACCTACAGATGACCCTCCCATTACAACTGCAGAACGTTTTTGGGGTGAATTAGGCCTCGTTGCGAGGAACCGCAAATCGGCGGCGATCTTCAGCGCTTACCCATTGCGCGAGAGCGGAGTCGGACAACTGTGTCGCACATAGGTTGTACCACTGGCGAATGGCATCCGCCCAGATTCTTCTCTCAGCGGCTAGCGGCGCGAGGTGGAACCGGAGCCCCGCCGGCAATCGGGCAGGATTGCCCATCTTTGCTACCGATCGAGAATTCATCCAGAGCTCGCTGCAGGCCTTCGCGTCTGTGCGCCCACCACTCGTCTTTGCCCCGCTGCGCCAGCAAACACTGCAGATGGCCTCGCAGCGCGACGACCTTGGACCATGCGACGACAGACAGTTCTTCGTTGCTGCTACGCAGCCAGTTTGACAGCACATCGACTTCAGGGTCTCCCGTGCTTCCGAGGAGGCCTGGCATGTATGAAGCCATCGGCGAGACGGCGTCCTGGAGCCGTGATAACGGCAGAGGGTAGGGACCGCAGCCACTGGATGAGGGCGTAGGGGGGTGACGGGGAATATGGGGTGGGGCAAGCCATAAGCATGTAAACAGCAAGAAATAGGTTCTCGTCCTTCGGTCTGAGATGGGCATTACATCGGTGCCACTAGCCCGTCGGGACAGGTCACGATGCATCGTGACGCGATGCTTTAGCGTGAGCGTCTGGCATGGCTAACGCAAGGCTGACGATCTCGGTTGCGCTATTCGTGGGGCTTTCCGAGTTGTAACGGGTGGGTAAGGTGTTCGCCTGGGCTGGATGGCTAACATCGTTGGCAAGGGTTAGGCCCGAAACTCATAAGGAGAAAATCATGACATCTCAAAAGCCCTCGATCGCGTCGCTCATGCTCGGCGTCGCCGCACTTCTCGCAGCCTCCGCTGCATGGAGCGCTGACAAGCTCGAATCCACCAGCGCAGCCGGCTGGTCGCAGCAAGCCCAGATGCAAGCGGCTGCACATCATGATCATGGCGCCGGAGCGGGCCTCTCTTCGTTGTCCGCTATCAAGCCCGGCCCGCAGGCTTCGCTGTTCGGCAGCGAGGCGCCGGCGGGAAGCACCTCGCGTGTCGTCGACGTTGCGCCGGGCCTGAAGTATGTGAATGTCGATTCGGGCGAGACCGTAACCTTCAAGAGTGGGGCGAGCGAGATCACTTTCGCGTTCGGGCAGTTGGCCCGCACCAAGGCCATTGCCCTCAACGTACTCTTCCCGGAATTGCCTAACAGCCAGGGTGTCTGGGTGTACATCGAGCGGAGCGAACTGTACACCGGCCACTGACCAGGCACGGCGCTAGCCGCGCACCTGTCTGTTTTGTCATGTTTCGGTCAGGCGTGGGTCGGCAACCGTCACGTAAGCTGTATATGAACGGTTCGCTGAACCCCTACTCCTTGGAGATTACGATGAAAACGCTGAAAAAGAGTGTCCTTCTGGTGCTGGCAGTCGCCACGCTTGGTGGAGCGGCAGGGGTCGCGAACGCCGGGGTAACTTCCCTGCGCGATCCCTATACGGATGGCGGCCACTCGATGGGGGTGCGCGATCCGTTCACGGATGGTGCGCATTCGATGGGCACGCGTGACCCGTTCACCGACGGCGGACATTCCGTCGGAACCCGCGATACGTTCTCTGACGGCGCTTGATCGTCAAGGTCCTGGCTGAGACGGCACGCGCCCATGGCGCACCGAGTAAGGCTCGGTGTCCTCCATGGGCGTTGTGCATTTTGGGGCCCCGCCGGCCGTGAAGCGCGAACTACAAGGATTTGGCGATCGCCTCGATCGGCTTGATGCCCGTGCCAAAGCGCGCGATGTTCTCCCGATGCTCGCGAAGGCTGGAGTATGGGACGTATCGCATATTGAGTTCCGCGACACGGTTGAATGCCGGCCGGCTGAGTTGCGCACGGACTTCCGCTTCTCGGTTATCTGGCGCCACGAGGAATAGATGTTTGGTGGCGGATTGACTGGTGCCCAGGGCAAGATCCAGCAGCCGCACGATGCCGGAGTAGATCGATGTCGAATGCTCGACCTCGAACGCGGCGGCCACCTCAAGGGTTGCGGGATCCAGCCAGACCGCGTCGATCAGCGGGACCGTCTCACCGCCCGAGACGAGCAGCGTCGCCGGTAAGGCGGACAAACACCCAAGACTGAGGGGCTCGCCATTGTATTCGCGCCCCCGGTCGTTGGTCGCGATCCAAACCGCGTAGCCGAGCGACTTGCCGAGATCTCTTAGCCAGCCTTGGACTTCGGTATGTGTGGCATCTTCAAGTTTGCCTGCCTGGATCTGCTTGGCGAGTGCAGACGCCTGTTCCCTGACCTTGGCCAGATCGTCTTCCCACGCGCTGACCTCGCCGGGCAGATCGTTGCGTGGCGGAGCGGGATAACGCCCTGTGCCGACGTCAAATAGCAGGCCGGCCAGCGCACCCAGATCATTGGAAAGGACCTCACGATAGCGATGATTGAGCGCCAGGATGCCGTCGCGCATTGCAAGGTAGTGATCCCACTTGCCCAGCTTGACCGCCGCACCGGTCAGGGCGTTGTAGCCGTTCACGATCGCAGTATTGAACGGTGGCAGCAGGGTGGGGTGGATGAAATAGAGCAGGTTGGCGACGGCGGGACCGAGGCCTTTGATTCCCACGCCGCTCAGTCGCTGGATGGCGGTGAGCATCTCTGCCTCGGTATCACAACAATTGCACGTGTGAAGCAACCTTGCGAACGCCCGCTGGTTGTCGGCGTTCTCGTAAATATCGGGAATGCGCAGTTTTGGCTTCCAAAGAAACGCGTGATCGGCACCCTTGAAGATCTGTCGCTGTTCGGCAATCGAAGCGACAACGGTCTCCAGAGACGATCCTCGGTACGCATTGCCAAAGGTGCCTGCGTGAATTTCCTCGACGACGGCGCCGATCCCGCGCCGGATGGATCTGAAATTCTTGAGGCGTTCAGGCCAGAGGAACCAGGTTTGATAGGTGCCGTTCGGATCGGATTTCCAGCGTTCAATGAGAGTTCGGGTGGTGTCTGTCATGGCGTCACTTTTTTGCCGGGCAGTGTATCACCGCGGGCGCGGAATACTGTGCGCCAAAACGGTCTCAAGCGAACTTGACCTTCCCACGGCGGGAAGGATTATGGTGTATCGGGTAAGCGTTGTCGGGTCGTGGCTTGGAAAATTATCTGAAAGGTGACGTCATGGATTCCCACGTAGTACCGGATGCTGGTTCGAAGACCGGGCTTAACCGGCGGGCGATTGGGTGGCTTGCACTGGGGGCCGTGTTGATCGTCGTGCTCGCTTTCGCTAACTCGGGCTGGAAGCGGCTTGCGTCGAAGTTGCCTTTTGGGCTAGTGTTGCTGTGCCCGTTGATGCATTTCCATCACGCCGGGCGCCAGCGGAATTCGTCCTCGGCGAGAGGTAACGAGGCAAACGAAGAGCGCGTCGGAACACAGGAGTCGCACAATGAATGAACGTAGTCCGCTCCAGCCACACGATCACGCTGCGCACGGCGCAGCGTCGCCCGGCGATCATGACGCGCATCATGGCCATTCGCATGCCGGGCATGGTTCGCCATGCGATGGCAAGCGCGCGCCCGAGACCGACTTGAAAGATCCGGTTTGCGGGATGGCGGTATCGACGGAATCCAAATTCCGCGACGAACACGATGGCAAGCAGTATTACTTTTGCAGTAACTCCTGCCATCAGAAGTTTCTGCAGGGGCCGGCGAAGTATGCGGGGGTGACGACCTCTGATGCTGCGCCACTGGTTGCCGAACCGGAAGGGACCATCTATACGTGCCCGATGCACCCGGAGATTCGTCGGGATCATCCCGGGAACTGCCCGAAGTGCGGGATGGCCCTGGAGCCGCTGTTGCCGGATATCGAGGACGGCGAAAATCCTGAGCTGACGGATTTTCGACGCCGCTTCTGGTGGACGCTTCCGCTGACCGCAATCGTCTTTGTACTTGCGATGTTCGGATCTCGGCTGGGCTTGATGTCACCCGACACGCAAAGCTGGGTGGAGTTTGTTCTGGCGACGCCGGTCGTCCTGTGGGCGGGTTGGCCATTCTTCGAACGCTGCCTGCAATCGTTCATCAATCGTAGTCCGAACATGTGGACCCTGATTGGGCTGGGAACCGGTGCTGCCTATATTTATAGCGTGGTGGCGACGGTTGCGCCGGGCGTTTTCCCGCCCGCGTTCGCCGCGCATGGGCGTATCGGCGTGTATTTTGAAGCCGCCGCGGTCATCATCTCGCTCACCCTGCTCGGGCAGCTTCTTGAGTTGAAGGCGCGCTCGCAGACCTCCGCCGCAATCAAATCGCTGCTCGGCCTGGCACCAAAAACTGCCCGGCGCATTGGCCCCGACGGACAAGAGGAAGATGTGGCCCTGACCCACGTTCACGTGGGAGACCTGTTGCGGGTCCGGCCCGGCGAAAAAGTGCCGGCGGACGGTGTCGTTACGGAGGGTAGCAGCTCGATTGACGAATCGATGATTACGGGCGAGCCCATGCCGGTTTCCAAACGCGCGGGTGACCATGTCATTGGCGCGACGATCAACACTTCGGGCAGCCTGATCATTCGGTCGGAGAAGGTCGGTGCGCAGACCATGTTGTCGCAGATCGTCCAGATGGTTGCCCAGGCGCAGCGGTCGAAGGCGCCGATGCAGCGCATGGCCGATCGGGTCGCCGGGGTATTCGTGCTCGCAGTCATCGGTGTGGCGGTGACCACGTTTCTCGCATGGGGGCTCTTCGGTCCCGAACCGAGTTGGGTGTTTGGCCTGATCAACGCCGTTGCCGTGCTGATTATCGCTTGCCCGTGTGCGCTCGGATTGGCCACGCCAATGTCGATCATGGTCGCAAGCGGTAAGGGAGCTGCAAACGGCGTGCTGTTTCGCGACGCGGCGGCGATCGAGAACCTGCGCAAGGTTACCGCACTGATCGTCGACAAGACCGGTACATTGACCGAGGGCAGGCCCGCCTTCGCGCGATCTGTTGGCGTCAATGGCTATGCCGAGGAAGAGGTGCTGTGGCTTGCCGCAAGCCTTGACCAGGGGAGCGAGCATCCGCTGGCTGCCGCACTGGTTAGCGCCGCGCTGGATGCGGGACTGTCCCTGGAGAAGGCTGAGAATTTTGAATCGAGCACGGGGATTGGCGTTCGAGGAATCGTGGCCGGGAAAAGGCTCGCCATTGGCAACACGGCGCTCATGGAGGAGGAGCGTGTCCAGGTCGAGCCGCTGCGTGCGCAAGCCGACGACCTGCGCGTGCAAGGAGCCAGCGTCATGTATTTGTCCATTGACGGCACGCTGGCTGGGCTACTTGCCGTATCGGACCCCATCAAGCACTCGACGCCGGAAGCGTTGCAGAGTCTGCGGGACGAGGGTATCCGCGTGATCATGGCCACCGGCGATGGCCTCGCCACAGCGAAGGCGGTGGCCACCAATCTGAACATCGACGAGTTCCGCGGGGAAGTGAAGCCCGCCGACAAGCTTGCGTTGGTGACGCAACTGCAGGACGCTGGCGACGTGGTAGCCATGGCGGGTGACGGGATCAACGACGCACCTGCACTGGCCAAGGCCGATGTGGGCATCGCCATGGGCACCGGGACCGATGTGGCAATGAACAGTGCCCAGGTTACCCTGGTCAAGGGCGATTTGCGCGGCATCGCCCGAGCCCGAAACCTCTCGGAAGCGACGATCCGCAACATGAAGCAAAACCTGGCATTTGCCTTTGTCTATAACGCGCTTGGCGTGCCCTTGGCCGCTGGCGTCCTGTACCCGTTTACTGGGTTGTTGCTGTCCCCCATGATTGCGGCACTCGCGATGAGCCTGAGTTCCGCATCGGTGATTTCCAACGCGCTGAGGCTCAGGCGGACGAGTGTCTGACGCGAGCCGGGCGTTGTTTCAAGTAAGTTCAGTACAAGGAAAATTCTAATGAAATACCTGTTTGCCGCTGCCATCCTGGCAGGAAGTACCGTGTCGTATGCCGCGGCGCCTGCCATGATGGTCTATAAGGATCCCAACTGCGGTTGTTGCGAAGAGTGGGTGAAGCACGTCAATCAGGCCGGCTTCCCCACCAAGGTGATCAACTCGACGGATGTGACCTCGGTAAAGACGCGACTTGGCGTGCCTGCCTCATTCAGTTCCTGCCACACCGCCGTGCTCGAAAATAGCGGTCAGGTTATCGAGGGGCACGTGCCGGCCGCCGCTATCCAGAAACTGGTGGCCAATCGCGCAGTCAAGGGCGTTGCAGTGCCCGGCATGCCGACCAATTCACCGGGCATGGGCAAGCTGAACGGCGGCCTGGTCACGGTGGATTTCCAGGGTAAGCCCTTCTCCCAAGACTAACGGAATCAGAGCTGGCGGCGCCCATGCCACCAGACAATGCTGGCATGGAAGAATCCAACAAGCCGCGCTGGAGGATCATCTGCCTCCTGGGGTTAGGTACCGTCGCCGCGACGGTCATCGCGCTGCAGACCAAACGCTATCTGGAGACACCGCCAATCCTCGATCGGGCAGGGAGTGGGCGCGAATTGCGCATCGACGCATCGGATTCACAGCGGGTGGAGCGAGGCAGGCAGCTATATGCGCAGGCATGTGCCGCGTGCCACGGTGCCAAACTGGAAGGGCAGCCTAACTGGCGCGATCGGCTTCCGAGTGGGCGGCTGCCGGCCCCGCCACACGACGCGTCAGGCCATACCTGGCACCATGCAGACGCGATACTGTTCTCGCTCACGAAGAATGGATTGGTACCAGGCGTCTCTGCACCGAGCAATTATGTCAGCGACATGCCGGCCTTCAAGTCGTCGATGTCAGACGAGGACATCGTTGCAGTACTGGCCTACATCAAAAGCACCTGGCCAGAGAAGGTGCAGGCCGCCCAGCGCGAGGCGACCAACGAGTACATCGGTCGCTAGTCTGTCGAGCAACAAGAACGGCCTCCATGCCTGTCGTCGTCACAGGTTGGAGGCCATCGGTCTGTTTGGCGGGAGTGGTTAGTCGCGCGCCGCGCTATTTTCTCACAACGACCTTGCCGACCATACCGGCTTCGAAGTGGCCGGGCACCAGGCAGGCGAAATCGACGGTACCAGGCTTGTCAAACCGCCAGACGAGAGTTCCCTGTGCGCCCGGTGCGAGCGTGAGCTTGTTCGGGGCAGCGTGCTTTTCGCCGGCCATCTCCCGCATCATTTTTGCATGCTCTTCCAGTTCGGCCGTCGTGCCGATCACCATTTCGTGCTCGACCATCCCGGCATTGCGTACCTGGAACCGGATGGTGTCACCCGCTTTCACCGGGATCGCGTCGGGCGAGAATCGCATGGTGTCGTTCATCGTGACGTCCACCGTGCGCGTGGCCTTGGCACTATCGCCAGGTTGTCCTGTGACCGATGCAGCCGGTTTGCGAGTGGCCGAGCTGTCATTGCTCGGGGCGGCTGTCGCCAGCAACGGTACAAAGGCCACGGCGATGAGGGAAAGCGCGAGTGTCTTCATGGCGAACCTCGGTGGTGGGATGTTAGGGCTGGGCTGAGTCGGATCGACTCAGCCCATGGACTAGATAGGTCTTACATTGCCATGGGGGAAAGAATGCCGAGCGACGCAACCAGAACCAGGATCAGCGTCGCGGCGCCGGTCTCGATCGTCAAACTGCGTTGCAGCGTGCGTACGGCGACCACGTGATCCCCGGTGCGAACCGCATGTTCAAGCTGCGGGCTGAGATGGAAACGGTTGGCAGCCGCGAGCAGCAGCATGACGCCGAAGAGCGCTAGCTTGAATAGCAGCAGGCCACCGTACGATGCCAGGCTCAGTTCCGGCAGTTGCAACCCAATAATCATCCAGTAGTTGACGACGCCGGTGACCACCAGGGTGGCAACCACCATCGTGCCGACCTGGGCGAACCCGTTGGACGTCCGGCTCAGTAGCGCCACCTTGTTGGGGGTTGCGGCCGTGCGGGACAACACAACGAAGGCGATCAGGGCACCGAACCATGCGCCGGCTGCGATCAGGTGCGCGATGTCTGATGCAAGGTGGATATAGCCCTTTACGCCGTCGTCCATCGCGCCGTGCCCCCCCCACGCCAACGTTGCCAGGGCGAACGCGGCACCGCCTGTTATGGCGCTGAACTGGGACAGCGGCCGATTACGCAGGAAAAGCGCGGCAAGCAGGCACAGAAACAGGGCAACCAGACGAACCATCCAGGCCGTACCGAACGCGGTCCCGGTCACAATCATCTCGAAAACGTGGCCTTGAAGTTCGGTGTACGAAGCGGCGCCCGTCATGCCCTTCGCCATAACGGCGATGTTCACGAACGACAGGACGATACCGAGCGTTGCGGCCACCTTGCAAAGGGTTGCAAAGGAGGCGCCGATCGATGACCGCCGCTCCTCCTGGCGCAATGCATACAAGGCGAACAGCGGAAGGCCAAACAGCGCTGCGAGATCTAGATAGAGTGCGAAACGCACTGCGACAGTTGCCCAGTCCATTGCAGCTTACTTGACGGTGAAGGTGATATTGCCGTTGATCGGATGGGTGTCGGACGATACAGCGCGCCATTCCACACGATAGTTGCCGGGGCTAAGCGGCTGCGCGGGCGTGACCACCATGGTCTTGGGATCGTCGCCGCTGGCTACCTTTGCTGCGATCTTCATCGGCGAGTGGTCAGCCATGCCCGGCATGCCGGTCATCAGGAGATTTGCGCCGGAGAACTGCGTCGAAAGATTCTCTGAGAACTTCAGTTCGATCTTTTGGGGGGCGGCGACTTCCGCCTTGTCAGCGGGGGTCGACGTGAGCAGCTTCGGGTGCGCAAAGGCCACGGAGCTGACGAGCAATGCGGCAGCCGTGAGGGTCGCACGAATAGTGAGGCGTGATGCTTGCATGAAGAACTCCAAGTACTGGTGGGGTGTGAAAAGAAAAGACGGTCAGAACCACATGCGAATACCCGCGACGAAGCGCGTCTCGCCGCTGCGGCCACCGGAGGCTCGGACCATGTTTGCGGTATTGCCGAAGCTTTGCGAGCGTTCGATACCGATGTACGGCGCAAACTGCCGGCTAAATTCATAGCGCAATCGCACTCCGACAGCGCCGCTGGAAAGGCCACTGCCGATACCGATTTCGGGGTCGTTCTTTCCGTATAGGCTGGCTTCCAACCTGGGCTGCAAGATCAGCCTCTGGGTCAGCAGCAAATCATATTCACCGGAGAGGCGCAGCGCGGTTCGCCCCTCGGTGCCGACATAGCCGGTCGCCTCGACTTCGAACCAGTAAGGCGCCAACCCTTGCACACCGAACGCAAGCCAGTTGCGTGCTGGGCGCCCATAGCCGGCGTCGTTCCGGATACCCAGTTGGGTGTCCCAATACGTAGAAATGGCGTGTCCCCACAACAGTTCGGTGCGGGCTTCGGGAACCTTGCCCTTTTCGACCTCGCCTTCTGCCTTGATGACGAACTTGTTGAACGCATTCCCAATCCACGCCTGCGCTTCATAGGAAGCCGCATTGCTTTCGTTGCCTTTCGTCCATTCAAGGCGATCAACGAGAACGGACGTGAAGATATGTTCGTCCGCCATATGCAGCGATCTGCTGGGTCCGATCGCGTATTGGCCGACACCGAGCTTTGCGCCGTCGGAATACGCATCTGGATCTCTGGCGTCCGGCGGAGCGCTTCCACCCTGCATCTGCATGGCGCCATGATCCATGCCCTGCATCTGGCTGTGGTCCATGCCTTGCATCGAGCCCTGCTCCATGCCTTGTATCTGGCTGTGGTCCATGCCCTGCATCGAGTCCTGGCCCATGCCCTGCATCTGGCTGTGGTCCATGCCCTGCATTGAGCCTTGGCCCATGCCCTGCATCTGGCTGTGGTCCATCCCCTGCATCGAACCCTGGCCCATGCCCTGCATCTGGCTGTGGTCCATGCCCTGCATTGAGCCTTGGCCCATGCCCTGCATCTGGCTGTGGTCCATCCCCTGCATCGAACCTTGTCCTGCGCTCGGCGTCGAGCCCTGCTTCTTCGCGGTTGGGGCTGTCGCCTTCTGGGGGCGTGAATCCGGCGTTGCTTCGTTTGCCGGCGCACCATCATTGTTTGAACTGTTGGGCGAATGCGAGTGCTGTGCCCACGCGGCGCTCATTCCCGCAGTAAGTAGGACGGCGACTGCAATTCGTGTGTACTTGTACATGGGATCTGGTAGTCGGTTGAAGAGAGTCGGATCAGGCCACAAGTACTTCGCGGAACATCCCGGCATCCATGTGCAGCATGAGATGGCAGTGCCATGCCCAGCGGCCCAGTGCGTCGGCGGTTACCAGGAAGCTGATCCGCTGCGCAGGTTGGACCGGGATGGTATGTCGACGCGCCTGGAACGAGCCGTCAGGTGACTCGAGCTCGCTCCACATGCCGTGCAGGTGCATCGGGTGGGTCATCATCGTGTCGTTGTGCAGAATCACACGCAGTCGTTCACCGTACTTGAAGCGGACAGGTGTCGATTTGCCGTACTCAACACCATCGATCGACCAGGAGTAGCGTTCCATGTTGCCGGTCAGGTGCAGTTCGACTTCCCGAGCGGGACCGCGCCTGTCGAGGGGGCCGCCAATGGTATGTTGATCGGCCAGCGTGAGAACTCGGCGGCCGTTGTTGCGCAGACCGATGCCAGGGTCGTCGAGATTGGTTCTGGCCATGTCCACGTGCATGTCCGTGGTCGCGCCATATTCGGTCTTGGCGTGCCGAGCCTTCGTGCTGGGGACCTTGAGCGAAGCATCCATGGCCATGCCACCCATCGCGTGCTGGCTATGGTCCATGGTCATGGCCCCATGGTTCATGCCAGCCATGCCGCCTTGGCTCGTGCCGCCCATGTCCATCTTGCTGTGGTCCATGCCACCCATGCCACCCATGCCACCCATGCCACCCATGCTTCCCATCATGTCGGTCATGGTGAGCCACTCGGGCTTGTCCACGGCCGGCACCTGGGCGCTGAGTCCTGCTCGCACCGCGAGTGTGCCGCGGGCGTAGCCAGTGCGATCCATGGATTGGGAGAAGATCGTATAGGCGTCGTCTCGCGGTTCCACCAGCACGTCGTAGGTCTCGCCGGGACCAAAGCGGAACTCGTCAACGCTTACGGGCTCCAGATTCTGGCCGTCGACTTGAATGACCTTGAGCTTCAGGCCGGGAATACGGACGTCATAAAACGTATTTCCGGACCCGTTGATGAATCGTAGGCGCACTTTCTCACCGGGCTTGAACAGGCCTGTCCAATTGCCAGCGGGGGTGACGCCATTGGTCAGATAGGTCAGCGTGGCACTGGAAAGGTCTGCGAGGTCGGTCGGATTCATCCGCATCTCGTTCCACATCTTGCGCTTTTCGAAAGCGCTCTTCACACCGTCGTTTGAAACGTCGCGGAAGAAATCGAAGACGGTCGGCTTGTTGTAGTTGTAGTAGTCGCCTTGAACCTTCAGTTTTGACAGGACCCGCATAGGATCTTCGTCGGTCCAGTCCGAGAGCAGAATCGTGTAGTCCCGGTCGGCTCGGACACCGTCCACACCGGCGGCCGGATCAATCACGATGCCGCCATACACGCCGGTCATTTCCTGGAAGCCGGAATGCGAGTGATACCAGTAGCTGCCGGTCTGTTCGACCTTGAACTGGTAGGTAAATGTCTCGCCGGGGGCGATACCGGCAAAGCTGATTCCCGGTACGCCGTCCATCTGGAACGGCAGGATGATGCCGTGCCAGTGGATCGAGGTATGCTCGCGTAAGCGGTTCGTTACGCGGATCGTGACCGTGTCGCCTTGCCGCCAGCGCAGCGTCGGACCGGGAAGCATCCCATTGATCGTTGTCGCTAGCCGGGGCGTACCGGTAAAGTTGACAACCGATTCGGCGATGACAAGGTCAAACTCCGTCCCAGTCAATACCGGGGCGGTGCCGGATGAAGTGCTTTCGGGGAGGCCCGAGGATTGTGCCCAAGCAGTTCCGCCCAAGGCACTCAGCCCCGCCATTACCCCGCCGGCGGCCAAACCTTGTACGAAACGGCGGCGCGGCAGGTTGGGCAGCAAGATGCCAGACGGTCGATCACGTCGCATGAAAATAGTCCTTTTCGCTTGAATGGCCGCGTCGGTTTTGCGGCAGATCAAAGAGTAGCGAGATGCTGGCTACCGACGACTTACCTGAATATTACATTCCGGACAGGTTGGGGTCACCTCGGTGCGTACTGGGTAGACTACGCCGAAGATAACATTTGTATTAACAAAACCCGGTCGATCGGGTTGGGAGGAGGCTGGGCAATGAAGCTGCTGGTAGTGGAAGATGAAATCAAGACGGGAGAATATCTCCGGCAAGGCCTAACCGAGGCGGGGTTCGTGGTCGACCTGATCGCCAATGGACTCGATGGTCAACATCTCGCGGTCAACGAAACCTACGATCTCATCGTCCTCGATGTCATGCTGCCCGACGTCGACGGATGGCATATCCTGCATGCCATCCGCGCGTCAGGGAACGCGGTCCCTGTCTTGTTTCTGACAGCGCGAGACAGTGTTGCTGATCGCGTGCGAGGCCTGGAACTCGGGGCGGACGATTATCTGGTCAAGCCATTTGCTTTTTCAGAGCTGCTTGCCAGGGTCAGGACGCTGCTGCGTCGAGGCGCGGTGCAGTTGGCAATGGACCGGATTCAGGTTGCCGATCTGATTCTGGACCTGAGCCGGCGACGGGCTTCTCGCGGTGGCCGACGCATCACGCTGACCAGCAAGGAATTCGCCTTGCTCGAGTTGTTTGCGCGTCGAAGGGGGGAGGTGCTGCCCCGATCCCTCATTGCCTCCCAGGTGTGGGACATGAACTTCGACAGCGACAGCAACGTGATCGACGTGGCGATCCGGCGCCTGCGGGCAAAAATCGATGACGGCTTTGAGGTAAAACTGATCCAGACCGTGCGCGGCATGGGATACGTACTCGAGGCGCCCGAGGATCCGTTATGAGGCACCGTCTGTCTCTGACTGTTCGGCTGACCATCCTGTTCTCGCTGTCTTCTGCAGTCGTCCTGCTCGGACTCGGAGTGCTCATCTGGCTGGCGATGGAGAGGCATTTTGCCAATGAAGATTTTGTGGTGCTGGGTGACAACATCCGTCTGATTGAACGCGTCGCGCATGAAACGCCTGTGGATCGTTTGCCTGCGCGCCTGCGGGAGCTGGTGGAACACCATCCGGGCTTTGTCGCGCGGGTGCAGACCGCTCAAGGCAAGATGCTTTTTGCCACGCGGGATTTCGATTTCAGGCCGGCGGAGAGCGCTACGAACGAGGGGCTGACCTACGAAGGCACCTTCGTGTGGCAGCAGGAAGCCAAGTACTACCGCGGCATGCGCGCGGAAGTTCCCATGTTAGGCGCCGGCGCTTTGAAAATAGTCGTCGGAATGGACACTGAGATTCATGCACACTTCATGCATGCTTTCCGCCGGTCCTTGGCTTTCTATACAATGCTTGCCGCCTTCGCCAGCGGCTTGCTGGGCTGGTGGGCCGCACGCCGCGGTCTTGCGCCACTGCGCATGATGGCATCGCGCGCGAAAGATGTGACGGCGAACAGGTTAGATGCGCGCATGCCGGTGGCTGCGGTGCCGGTTGAGATGGCGGATCTCGCGGCGACATTGAACGCGATGCTCGAGCGTCTGCAGAACGACTTTCAACGATTGTCCGAGTTTTCGTCAGATCTGGCGCACGAGTTGCGCACCCCGATTACCAACCTCATGACGCAGACACATGTCGTTCTGGCCCAGCCGCGTGACGCTGCAAAGTATCGTGACGTGCTCACCTCAAACGCCGAGGAGTTTCAGCGTCTTGGACGGATGGTCTCGGATATGCTGTACCTGGCAAAAATGGAGCACGGCATTACGCTGCCCAACGAGGAATCGATCGACATTGCCGACGAGGTCCAGGCACTCTTCGACTTCTACGACGCGCTGGCCGAGGACAAGGGCGTCAACCTGCAACTTCACGGCAATGCCCGAATCACGGGAGATCGCCTGATGGTGCGTCGGGCGCTCAGCAACCTCTTGTCTAATGCGCTGCGTTACACCGCGGAGGGCCGTCAGATCATGGTTTCTGTGCGGGAGCAGGGTACAACTGCCATGATTGTGGTGGAGAATGAAGGCGAGGAGATCCGGCCGGATCTGCTTCCTTATATCTTTGATCGGTTTTATCGGGCCGACAAGTCAAGGGCGCGACTGGATTCAGACAGTGTCGGGCTGGGGCTGTCGATCACGAAGGCGATCGTTGTTGCGCATGGCGGAAATATTGCCGCGTCGTCTTCCGGCGGAAGAACCCGTTTCACCATGACTTTCCCGCATGGTCGCATCGGACTGACCTGATCCCACACGAGCGCGCGCGGTCAAAGGGGGGCCCCACCGGGGCGCGTTACCGTACCGGGCCGCTATCGCCGGGACACAGATGCACGTGACCGCAGTTTGTGTTTCAACTTTTCTACTGAGAAGGAGATAACGTTGCGTCGAATCAAGTTTGGAATTTTTGGGCTGGCGGGGTTGTCCGGGCTTGTCGCTCACGCACACATCATTCCCGTGCCGGGCGTGCATCCTGCGGCGGCCGCATATCTGGCGCCCGGCGCGTCAGGGAAGACATTGCCGGCGACGGAGTGGGTGGTGGAAGTGGACCATCTCGACGGCCAGCCTGCGAGCCGTGCCGTCCGGACCGGTGAGACGGTTTCGCTCAGCTTGCGAAACCTGGGTGACAAAAGCATCGACATCGCTGTCGTGCTATCCCAGAGTGAAGCCATAACGCCGATGGCGAATAGTCAGCCCGTGACGATTCATTTGCTTGCGGGGGAACGGCAGGAATGGAGAATACAGGCAACGAAACCGTTGCGGATCTTTGTTTCTGCGCTCCCTGAGTGGGCCAAGTAGGGCGCTTAAAGCGCCCTTGTCAGATTAGCCCCCTTCGCTGTGGCCCTTCTTGAGGGCTTCGTCAAGCCTGAAAATCTCATTGCCCTTCATGATGATTTTCGTGCCGTCCTTGGTCTCCATGACCTTTCCTTCGGGCATGCTCATGGACTTGCCAAACTTGTTCTCCATGCCCATCTTGCCGTCCTTGAAGACGTGCACTTTCGAACCATCCTGCAATTCGTAGGTTTTTACGACATTGCTCATATCGACCGCGGCCGCAGTCAGCGATACGGCAGCAATGAAGGCTCCGACCATCAGCTTTTGTTTCATCGTTTAGATCTCCATGTTATGGTCCTGCACTAGGGCGCATTGGGTCCACTATTTTTGGGAACAACGGGTTCAATGGACCTTGTCTTCTTGTCATCTTCGCAACCCGCCTGTTGACTGTCCGGCGCAGATGCCGTTCCGACCGGTCCGTCGGGAGGTTCGTAGCCTTCGGCGGCGTAACGTGCTTCATCAAGTGATGCCGGGGATTGGCCGCCAACGCCAATAGTTGGACCTCATCCCCTCCGTCGAGGCCTTCGGCCTTGATTCCTTCAATGCCGAGTCCAGCAGGAGTCTCGGCAACCCATGCCAGTTGTATCGCCCACATCTGTCCAGGCGCAAGGCAGAGGGCCACGCCAACGGATATGGATAACGGCATGCCTGAGTTCATTCCCGTCCTTACATCACAAGTAGCGGATCGAATCTTCTATCCGAAGCGTTTTCCGATTGCATTTTATTCCCCGACGTAGGTCGCAGGCCGAATAGGAGCATAAATGTAATGATCCTGAAAGATTGAGGTTAACTTGGGTGCTCCAATCCCGCGCTGCAACACCATCAAAGTCGCTGCTTCCGCACGAATTGCGGAAAACCAGAAAGCTCTTCCAATAGTTCATCCTTGACTTCGATGAGGTACGAGCCATCAGGTAGGCACTCCCAAGCTACCAAGAATCCGAGTCGGGCTAAGTTGGATAGCACGCGTTCGAATTCCACCACTTCGGAGACAGGTTCGAGGACAAGTTCCATGATCGTTCGTACTTTATGGCGACCACTGAGTTTGGTTTTAAACTATGTCGGCGATGCTTTACCTAAGCCCGTCAAATGGATATTCGACTGCTTGACGAAACCGTACAACAATAACGTATGTCGCCGTGTTAGCAAGGATCTCTCCAGCGAGCGCGCAACAATAGCGGGTGGCCCTGCCGGAGAGGTTCAGTATGAAGGAAAATGGATCAACGCACTTCTTCCCGACGGCGGGCAGTTGCCACAAATTGAGCATAGACCGCAGTGCAGCGTTCTCCTGTGATTCGCGACCGGACTTGACAAGGGAAAATCGCGCACCAAAGGCTCTGGTCGTCCGGTGCCATTTTTCACTTGAGGCGGGACGGTTCGACGCCATCAGCCGGAACCGCAGGGCATACCGTCCGTCCTGCCGACGTTCTGACGGCGCGTTAATGCGCGAGTCTGCGAGGAGCATGAGCTGATGCGAAAGCTGTTCGGATGAGATCAGCATGATACTAAGCGAGCGTCGCGCGCTGATCAATAACGGCGTCGTGTGCCGGCAACGGTTTATCAGACGGTATAATTACCGTACCGTAATGGTTTTGTAATCCACCACTACCGTCTCTATTCGGAATATTTCAATAACTACTTGGTGCTATAGCAACCTCGGCCTAAATTAAATTCAGCGAGTCGCCTGCGCCGTTCGCTCGATGACATTTCTTCTTTAAAAGCGACTCGGCGATTGTTTTACTTTATGTGCCAGTTTTAAAGTTAATGGTGAAAGAAATGCGTTTCTTTATTCTGATTAGTATCATGATGGTAGTTGGATGCACGACGGTATCCGAGCGTACGGCTCAAGCCGAGCACGACATGGATGTTTCTCTCCTGATATACGGTCCAGCTTGCGAAAAACTCGGGTATCAGAAGGATTCCGATTCTTGGCGCGGGTGCGTTTTACGTCTGGACGCCAAGCGCGGCCCCTGTATGCATCGTCGGCTCTGAATGGGCTGACGAACGGAGCCCGCCAGCGGTCGTCGGCCGCCTGCGGGCGGATGCTATGCGTCAAATCAGGCGTGGTTTTCACTTGACGGACGCATCGTCATAGTCGCATCCTCACGACTGTCAATAGCGAAATCGAATGCCGCGTCGAACTACGAAGCGGTCGCCGCCCCATTGCCGCGCAATGAGGGAGCGCTAGATCGAACGCTAGCGAGTGCGTCGGCTTAATCCTGAGTGCCCCCCGACCGCGTCCAAGGCGACTCCAGGCGGGCAGAATGTTACGTCAGTACACTCACACCCGACGCACGTAAGCAGGTTTGCATTTGACGCAGAGTAGCAATGAGAACTTTCGTCCGTTCGATCGTGGAGTTGCTGCTTGTTCTTGCCACAGCGGTTTTCGGTATCGCATATTTTGGCGCCTATAACGTGGCCGCCGATGAACGGCACTGGCCGACTACGGAGAAGTTTCTCGAATTGGTGCGGTCGCGTGCGATTGGCCGGCAACCCGAGAAGCTGAATCCGCCAAATCTGAATGATGCGCAGCGCATTCTTAAAGGCGCAGGCCAGTATGCGTCCATGTGGCGCCGTTTGCCACCGCGCTGCGAGCTTGCCGGACAACCAGTTGAACCGAGGACTTTATCCCGCACCGCCACGTCTGGACCGAAACCGCAAGGATCCCAAGCATGCCTTTGTTGTGATCAAACATGGCTTAAGAATGACCGACATGCCAGCCTGGGGTAGCGAACATGGCGATAATGCAATTTGAGACCTGGGTCGCATTCGTTGAGAATCTGGCCTGCTCGCTAACGGTGGGTTACCTGAACTGGAGGCCTTGCGCGAGGAGTTTGCGCCCCGGCAGGCCGATTGCCCGGTGGTCAATGTCGAGATGCCACCGGCGAGCTGCTATGACGCGTTGCTCAGTGAGGGGGTAGCAGCATGAACATGCCTATCACCTACGACACCGCGCGTCTGACCCTGATGCTCAATGACCTGCGCCTGCCAACCATCGGCCGCCTCTGGCCGGAGTTCGCGCAGCGTGCCGACAAGGAAGGCTGGCAGGCAACCCGGCTGCTGGGTGCCTTGCTCGAGCATGAGTTGGCCGAGCGAGCGAAGCGTCGTATCGAACGACAGCGCACGGAATCTCGCCTGGACCCGACCAAGACGTTGGCCAGCTTCGACTTCAATGCAGTACCGATGGTCTCCAAGGCCCACGTCATGGCGCTGGCCATCGGTGACTCCTGGCTCGACAAAGGGGCCAACGTCCTGATCTTCGGTCCGCCAGGTGGCGGCAAGAGCCATCTTGGGTCAGCGATCGGCCATGCGCTGATCGACGCCGGCTACCGCGTGCTGTTCACGCGAACCAGCGAACTCGTCCAGAAGCTCCAGGCGGCCAGGCAAAGCCTGCAGTTGCCGGCAGCCCTGACCAAGATCCATCACAACACGGACCCCACTTTTCGAGGGCTCCCACTCACCGCCGAGCAAAACTCGGAAATTCGTCACTACTTGAACAGGACGACGCGCTGGCCGCCGCAGAGCGCGCGGCCGCGTTCGTCGATCAGGACATGGAGCCAATCGAGGCATTTGAGGAACTACATGCCGCGATCGAAGCCGAGAGCATGAAAGGCGATTCGCACTAACGGGAGCTACCCCGTTCCATCGAAGGCGTTGAACGCAGGGCGGCGATATACGCGCGGGATGGCGTCGAGTTGAGCCGCTCGACACTTGCCGACTGGGTCGGACAAGCCAGCGCTCTATCACGCCCGCACCAGTACTTGAACCTTTGGCAGCGAGGTTGCGGATCTGCATGTCGTGCAGCATGCGTTCGCGGAGCGGTGTCATGGAGGACCTCCTGGGAACAGTGGACGGAATTCGGGCACCTCCATCCTGCTCCTGGCCGCCGGCTCATCCCTTCACGATGTCCCGGCATCCGAAGCTGGCTTCAGCGCGCCCAAGTCGCCGCAGAGGTCAGCGTCGAACAAGTAGCGCGCGCACATCACGACAAAGCGCGGCCCGGTCCAGAACACCCTCGCAGTCGGCGCCAAAAAATGGGTCAGGCGAGATCCTCTTGGAGCAACTCAGTGTTGATGCCGATCGCGGCCTGCGCCCCCTCGCTGGCCGCGACGATCGCCTGCAGGACGTCGCGTGATGCATCTCCTGCGACGTACAGACCCGGTACATGGGTAGCCTGCTGGTGGCTCTCCACCTCGCATCCTTGGGGGTCGTACCTGTCGCACCCCAGGCGCTTGGCAAGGTCCGTAGACTGGCATCTGGTGGTGTTAAAGAACAAGCCAGCGCGGTGCAGGCACGGTCCGGAGTCGAATACAATGTCGAAGGATGCACGGTACGGAAGACGGCTGCCAATGTCCAGACGCAGGATCCTCTCCTCCCGCAGTGCGATGCCATGCCGTCGAAGCCGTTGGCCGCACTCGGGGGTGAGGTCGCTCGGGCCGTCGCTGCACAAGACGACATCCTGGCTCCAGAGCTTCATTTCGAGCGCCAGTCCGGCGCCCTTGTCGTCTCCACGCCCGTAGACGGCTAGCGGCTGGTCACGCATTTCCCAACCATCGCAGTACGGACAATGGAACACGCCCCTGCCGTAAAGTTCGGCGAAACCAGGCGCCTCAGGCAGGACGTCGACAACACCGGCAGACAACAGCAGCTTGCGCGCGCGGAACTCGCGGCCGTCCGAGGTACACACCGTGAATCCGGTTTCCGTCCGCGCGGCATCCACTACCTGCTCTGCATCGAGAGTGACCGACGGGTATAAAGCGAGCTGCTCTCTGCCGATCGCGCGCAGTTGCGCAGGGTCGACTCCATCCCGGCTTAGGAACCCATGCAGCGCATGCGACACCGCATTGCGAGGCTTTCCGTCATCGAAAATTAGAACCCGCCGGCGGCAGCGACCCAACACCAGGGCCGCATTGAGTCCGGCAGGCCCGCCGCCGACGATAATGACGTCCCACAAGAAATCTTGCACGGCCGAGTGGTTCATGGTCATTCGCTTAGCAGGCGGGCGCGTAACGCATCGTGTGACTGGGATGCCGGGTTCGCCAGCAGATCGCGCAACTGTCGGCACCGGTCCGAACTTGAGGCATCCTGTCCACCAAAATTTGAGCCGGGGGGGCGCCGAACCCGCGATGTGATCGCCTGGATGCTGTCCAGCACGGCTCCGCGGCCCAGCACCTTCGCGGGTCCGACCTCTCCAGCATCCATATATTCTATTTCTAGCCGCCCACCTTCACGTGGGGTGATAACGAAATGTAATGCCTCGGAAAGATTGGTGTTATCTGGTGCCGGGCAAATCGAATTCTATGATGCCTGCTCTGCTAGACGACTCAAGGGGCGAAACTTTCCTGCCTATTTATGGCTAATGCGCTATACGTAGTCGCCGGTTAGGTTGCTCCCACCCTAAAGGCGATAAGTAGGGATACAGCGCCGGATCGACGGCATGCCGCTGCTCTCCATTGCCTGCACAGCGCGCTAAAGATAGACGGTGTTCCAGGCCATCAGGGCATTGGCAAGCAAAGTCAGGGCTGAGGACACGGCTGCCAGCGACGCATCGTGCCGCGTCAGTTCGACAGGGATCTTGCCGTGATGGATAGCCCGCTGGACCACATGGACGGCTTCGCCGCGGTTCAGCACATGCTGCATCTCATGGCGGAACGCGGGTATGGTGAAATAGTCGATCAGGAAGATTGTGCGAAACAACCGACCGAGATGCACGCCGGCCTCGTAGACAGGCTGCCCGCGCGCGGCTGCACCGAATCGCGTGAGCGCCTGGACAGCCGTGCACTGCCCACTCTGAACAGAGGCCGCGATGCGGACCAACTCATCCCAGGCCGGCTCGATGAGGGTCAGTCGGATGTCGTCGTCAGTAACAGCGGCCAACTCGGGCGGCACGTCGTGCCATCTGGGCACGTGCAGGCGCCTGTCACGCAAGTGCGCAAGCCGAGGGCACAGATCAAAACCCAGCAGACGGGACTGGCTCATCGCGAAATCGGTATTTATATGGACAAGTCGCGTTTTTTGCCAGTCAGGCGACTGACGTCCCAACCGGATCAGCGTCAGTCTGAGTCCTTTCCTGACTCCCCCAAATCGATCAGAAGTTGCTCAATGCGTCTGGCGATGGCCAAATGCCGCTCTCGTTCCTTGGGCCAACCGCGTGCCTGTGCATCCTTAGCCAGCGTCATTTCGAGCTTGCGGCGTTCTTTCAGTCGTGGCATGTATGCCGGCGTCGTCACGAACTTCGCGCACGTCAAGTACATATCGCACTCGCAAGGTCCCTCGGCCGGCAAGCGCAAACAATGACCGAGTTCCAGTTCGGTCTTGAAGAAGTTGCACTTTAGCCAATCTACGGAGGACTTCGGCAAGGTCCCGCCGCGGAGCTGCGCCGCAGCGGGACCCGCAAGGATTGCTCCGGGCTCCAGAACAGCCTTGTAGTCGCGTAATACCTCACGATCGCTGATCTGGGCATAGACAAGCGACATTGATGCACTACGATGCCCCAGTATGCTCATGATCGTGTGCAGCTTCGCACCCCGCTCGGCCAGTTGCGTACCGACGGTGTGACGGAAGCGATGAGGGCTGATGGTCCGACGGCCCTTCTCATCGATAGTGCCGGCGACTTCGCAGGCGAGTTTCAACGATGCCTGGAAGAGGTAAGCACACGAGAGCAGTCTGCCGTGCTCCATGAATACGTATCGCGTCGGTGTTCCCGTGAGTTCATCGGTCAGTGCGCGCTCGCGCCTCTGATTTCGTTGGGCGATCAACTTCCTCAGTTCAATTGCCGCTTCTTCATGCAACGGCACGACGCGTTCGCGATATGTTTTGCCCGCTGGTAAGCGCAGACGGGCCGTACCATCGGGATAGCTATCGAGGCAATCGACGGACAGTCGCTGAATCTCCCCCTTTCGAGCCCCGGTCCATCGGGCGATGAGCAGAGCGGTACGTTGATACGGACACTCCAGGTTACCGACGGCAACCATCAGACGCGCGAGCTCATTGGCTGGAATGAATCGAGGCACTCGCACCGGCATCTTCGGCAGATCTCCAGAGCCGAGCAATGGGCGCCCCGGTGTGTCATCCCATTCCCATGCAGCAGTGTTGCGAAAGAATTGTGAGAGCGCGGAAACATGCCCGCGTCGAGCCAGTATGCCCAAGGGCTGCCCCGTTCGCGGGCTCGGCTGCTCCGATAACGCCACCAGATACTCCAGGACATCGTCTCGCGTGACCTGCGCAAAGCTTTTCACCGCCGGCCGTTCATTGTTCAGCCACACCATAAACCGATACAGCGCGAGCTCGAATTTCTGCACGCTTAGCGGCCGGTCAGTAGCGCTACGCGCCTCGAGCCAGCGCTCCACCACCGCCTGCATGCGCGGGACAACGGGCGTTCGTTCCTTGATGCTGCGCATGAACTTCTTCGGCTGTGCATCCAGTTGCCCTCGATGGAACAGCAGCAACTCAAGCTGATTCACACGCAGCGTCCAGCTCTTTCGGCAAGCCTCGAAGTTGCTTGAGGCGCTCGGATAGAACTCGTGAAGGTCGCGGCTGGCAAGGAACGCCGCCACGCCTGCGCGTAGTTCATCCACATGGGCTCCGCTGAGCATCGATACGTCGAGGCATCCGGTATGCAATATCACCCGACTCACAGTCCAGCGCAACGTTGCGTCGATACCGAACTTGCCAAAGCCAAGGCGCTGGGCATCACGCCAGAGGGCGTCGATACCTAGATCCAGCCCCATTTCTCGCGCTGTCTCCGGAACGAACAGCGGGCTGCTGGCGAAGAGCCATGGATAGTCGAACTGCACGAAACCGCGAAGCCCCAGGAACAGAAGAAACGGCCGTCCAGTGTGGGAAATTTCGGCATCAAGCCCATATTGATTTCTCGCAGGCACACTGCCGACACGGACGGCAAGGGGCTCCGCAAACCAGCTTCGAAGGTCCGGCCAGCGACGTACGAAGCGGCGCATGTCATTAAGCCTGCGGCGGGATCGGGTGGGAGACCCGGGCAGCGCATTGGCAAACTCTGCATATTCAGACTCGGAGCAATACGAACCAACTCGATGTGGTGTATCGAGCGGTTTCGCTGCAACGTTTGTCGGTCGCGGCATCGATCCTAGATCGTTCAGGTGGTCAGCGGAACGCCGCTCATCGGTTCGACATGATCAAGACCCAGCGCTTGTCGATAATCGGCGACGACCTGTCGATCGGAGATACGGGTGTAGATGCGCGTCGACTCTGGGGATGCATGGCCGAGCCGCTTCTGGAGCGTCAGCTCACGCATACCCGCCTCCCACATACGCGTGGCATGGGTGTGTCGCAGGCTGTGCGGCGTTACCCATGGTTCCCGAATTTTGGCTCGCTCACAAGCCCTGATGAACAGCTTGAACAAGGCAGGATAGCCGGGTGGTTCGAGCCGACGCCTCCCGGCGCCACCGACGAGAAATACGAAGGGACTGTCCCCGTCGTTCGGCCTTTCGGTCATGACGTACATGTTCACGATTTCCAGCGTGGTGGGATCGTGCAGATCAACGACGCGTTCGAAGCGTGACTTAGCCCGTACGCCCTTCGGATGATCGTTGCGATATCGCACCATGATGCGACGCTGGCCGTACCGGACGTCTTCCAAATGCAGGCCCAATGCTTCTCCTGGCCGTAACCCACCATCCAGCATCAATCGCAGAATCGCCCGGTCACGCTGGCAATGAAGCTCCGCGAAGAGCGCGTCGATCTGTTCATCGGACATCGGACGAGGCAATCGATCCACGGTCTTTACGGACACCCGCCTGCGCAACGGCCTTTGGCGGCTCGCGCCGTCCATGAAAGGTCGATGCCTACTGGTTACGCGCTGCTGTTGGTGATCAAGCGTCTTCTCAAGCGGGTTAGCGCTGTCCAGTTGGGCCGAGAGAATTGCAAAATCATAGAACGACGAGACGGCTGCAAGTATCCGGTTGACAGTGGCCGGGGCCAGTTGCGCCATTGCCCTTCCGTCGATCGTCAGCGCCTCGGCGATCGAACGCCGGCGAGGCGACAATGGAATCCGGACCGATCTCAGATAACCAAGAAGTTCGACGGTATGCCACACCCTGAACTCTTGCCACTCCAGTCGCTGTTGCGTGAGGAAGCGCCACAGGTGTTGCAGATCGTGGGCATAGGCAATCAGCGTGTTTGGCGAACAGTTTCGTGCCGCAAGGTGTCGCAGGTAGTCATTGACGACCTGAACAGGTTCGCCAGCGTCATCCAGCAGCAAGACGCTTCTTTGCCCATTTGGAAAAAGGGTGTTGCGAACGGCCATGGCAGACTCCTTTCGAAGCGCCGATTAGCTCCCGGCGCATAAACGCAGGGGTCTCCCGGTTCGCCGTTTATCGGTCGGCAGTGCCGCCTGGCTGGCAGGCGACGTATCTGTCCTTATCTATAGGCCTTACCTATGGCGGAAAGATGACAATGTCCACGTAACAATAAAACCATGCGTATCGACGGCCAGTTGCGCTACTTCTTCGGCGCCGCCTTGTCGGATCACACCCTCGATTGCCACGCCGGCCTGCCGTTCGTTGAGCAGGATCGGCTGGTCATAGAAGATCCCCCAACGATCACCAACGTGTGTGTACATGCCGATCGACGGCGTGCGGCGATGCGGATCGGCCCGCGCACGCCACACCGTACGTGTTGTTTCCAGTGACATCATGTCCGACGACGCCAGATCGGCGCGCCCCCAGTGCACGGCGATCGAATGCTGATGCATGAAGGTCAATACGGCGTCAGCAGCTTGCCTCAGCTTTCGCTCGTCCGCAATGCGATGCATCATCTGCCGGATCGCGCTGGGCGACAACTCCGGCACCATGCGCGCCAGATCCGCTGCCGACATCGACGTGCCGTGCGCCAGCACTGCCGCGTAGACCAGCAGCAATTCCGTGCGCGCATAGGGTTCCCGGCCAAGCAGAAGCCAACTGAAGTGCGTGCTGCTGTCGATTTCCAACAGGATCTCGGGCAACTGTCCGCCGGGGTGCCGCTCGAACAAGGCGCGCCGCAGGGCCTCCACCGAAGCGATCGGGGCCTTTGCCACCAACGGGTCAATGTGGATCGCCTCGTCGATCTTGATCTCGCCGCGCACGGCGGCATCCCGCAGGCGGGCTAGGCCTGTGTCCAGGTGTGCGATCACGGGCCCCAGAAAGGCATTGACGTCCTGTGGCAGCTTCAAGTGACCATAAAAGTGATTGCGCTTGGCCAGCCATTCGTCGTTCGCGATCAGGAGCGTCGCCTGGCTACGGAAGGCAAAGCTGTGCTCGAGAAAAACTGACCCATTGCGCAGCGCCACCCGCAAGCCCAAAAGGGTGCCCCATTCAAAGGCAGCAAGTGGCCGCTGGCGGTCATGCCCTTCCAGCGGCTGCCTGCCAGGCGCGGCCTAGCTGGATCCCGGAGCGCTCCGGCAGCCAGTCAGCGTTACGGGCGTAAAGCGTCTGCAACATCGCGAGCGCCTCGGTCACCGGGTGTGCCGATTGCGACGTGAAAGGCAACAGCACTAGTCTGGCGAGCAAGGCACGGGCCGGCCGATGCCTGGACAATAGCTGGGCACGGATCAGTTTGGCGCGGCTGAGCCGATGCTGGGTAAGCGCGGCGTCGGCCAGGGCGGCCAACTGCTGGCAAAGCGCCTCGCGCGTCAAGGCGGAATCTTCAGCCAGCGCTTTGACGGCGGTCGCGAACTCGCGCATCCTCGTGCTGGGGTCGGCCTGACCGGCATCGATCAGGCGCCCCGCATCATTGATGGACTTCCGGATCCAGTGCCGCAACATGGACGCCAGTTGGTCCGTTGCCGAGCACAGGGCATAGCGGAGAAAACAGGCCGTCTCCAATCGACGCGATTGCTGCGCGATGCGCTTGCTGACTGATGCCGGACGATTGGCACAGCGTCTGGCATAGTGACGCACTACGGCCTCGTTGCACGCCGCTGGCCAGCCGTGGTGAATCCCCAGCTTGTACAGACGATTGATCTTGTCGAACAGTTCACCCATTTGATGGGTCGAAGTCCGTAACGGCACGGCCCAGAGCCATTGCTGCAGGCTCGGGCGGTTGCCTTCCGGTCGCGCCAGTAATGTGCCCCACGCGTCCAGGGAGGCTTCACCGTAGGCAAGTACTAGCGCCTCGGTCAGTGCTACCTCGGAGGCCGTCACGGCTTGACCGATCAGACGCTTCAGGGCGCGGTCATGGGGAATCAGGATGCGGTGCTCGTACAGCCAGCGCTTCAGTTCATGCAGCAACTCGATACGACTGGGCTGACCGGCCAGTCGCTCCTTAAGCCAGCGAGTCACGTAACGGCGCTGGTGCTCGACGATCGGGCTGAACCCGAGGGCCTGGTATGCGAGCATCTGGTGGTCCACCAGGGTATCGGTGCGCCCGTCATAGAGGGCAGTCAGCGTGCCCATGTCCGGTGGTGGTACCCCGATCTGTGCACCGACATGAGCCCAGAGAAATCTGGGCACGTGCCTGGAGGCATCCAGCGTGCGGCCCGTCATGCGGATGAAGCCGATGTGGACAGCGACGGCAAGACGGTACAGGTGACTGCGGCGAGCCTCTATTAGCGCCCGTTCCTTCGGAGAGTAGGAGAAGAACGTGGCAAGTTCGAACTCGCTGAGCTCGCGCGGCATCTGCCGCATTCCCAGATAGGCCAACCGCCAGTAATCCATCGCGCTCTCCAAGCGTGAGACGGACTGCGGAGGTTAGCGGCAATGCAATGGCGGCGCAACGTACTGGGCACAAAAGTGCTGCATCAAGCAACTTGGCGTGTTCGAAAAACGGCAGACAGCAAGTCGTTGATTGTTGGGGGATTTTGTCCGGGTACCTCCCGGAAACCCGCGTGGGTGCTAGATGTGGCTGCCCCGGTAAATTGCATGGAAATCAAGAGGCCCCCTATCCTCGTCTTTGCCCTTGGTCCCATCGCTAATACAGAACGTGCTCAATCTTGCCGAAATCGAACGAGTAACAGTCGCCTGCCGACGCGGGCTGGAACTCTTTGCAAAAGCACAACCATCGCTGGAGCTACGGTACTTTCCTGCGGGCGCCTGCGGGGATGCGACCACAATTCTCGGCTTGCTCATTGAGAAGTACTTGGGGCACTCCGGAACCTATATATGTGGTTGGGAGCATCCCAACCTCCGAGAAAACCAGTCTCATGCGTGGGTCCTCGTCTCCGGAATTCTGATTGACATAACGCACGATCAATTCCCAGGCACAGCTATATCGGGCTGGGTCTTTTCCGGCGGTACAGCTTGGCACGACAAATTCGCCCGGCAGGAGGACCACGGCGGATTCAGCAGCCACTTGCAATGGCCACCGTATCTTCACGAAGCGTATTGGGCTGCCGACGTTGCTGTCGCGGAATTCGTGACGCGTCACGATATGCTCTCCATCAGCGGCAACACGGTGCCTGTAACCGTCGTCTGACGTGGCCACGTCCATCACTTGCCGGGAGAGAACATGACCGGGCCGCTGTCGTAGACCGTACCAAATTTGTCACCGTTGCGCCAGTAAATCTGTCAACTCGCCTGGCAATTTCGGTCAGTTACGCGCCATCCCTTGCTGGGCAAGCGTTTGCTGGTCGCGAACTGAATTTGTCACCAAGATGCTGGGGCCGGAAGGCCAGCGGTGCCCCCTGGCTCCGGCCACGGGCAGAGATCGGCCAGAAGCGGACCATCGCACGCCCCTGCAGATCGTCGACAATCAACGTCGATGCGGCCGATACGATCAGATCGCGCTCGAAATAACGAATTCTCGACGAACTCTCCCATGACATGTGAACGGTGTACGGATGTCTGTGTCCGCTATGCAGTCCGATCCCCTAGCGAACTGCGCAAGGCCATACAGATCGCAGCGGAGAACCTCACGGATCAAACATTAATAGAGGTAATTCCTTCTACTCCATGTGTGTCCGTCCCGTTTATTGATCTCTCAAAAGGCGCAGCATGGGATGACTACGTCGAGTACCATTTCCGTTGCCTGCATTGCAACGAGGCTTTTTGGCTTTGTGCAGAGACATACCACGGCAGCGGTGGCTACAGGGAGCCGAAGAATCCTGCGGCGATTCGCGCCCGTATCGACAACTAAGCGCACTGCAAGTGCGACATACCGTGCGCCCGAGACCGGCCAATAGACGCCCCTCGAAAAACCCGGCTCGATTGCGCGCAATTCGTCCGTAGGGTCTAAGAAAACTCCGGTCGGCCCCTGAGCCATCAGTCCCCATTAGCCTGTGGAAGAATCACGACGCGGCGGCAACAGGAAGGCGAAACGGCGCACCGAGTCGGTTAAACGCATTCATTGCGGCGATTGTGATCGTGAGGTCGACGAGGTCCTTGGGCGTGAACGCAGCCGAGGCAGCGGCATACGCTTCATCTGAGGCATGCGTTTCGCTGACCCGGGTCACTTCCTCCGCCCAGGCCAGCGCGGCGCGTTCCCGGTCGGAGAATAGATGGTGCACCTCGTCCCAGACCGGTACCAATGTGATCTTGTCGATCGACATGGTTTTCCGAAGGTCGCGACTGTGCATGTCGATGCAGTGGGCACAGCCGTTGATCTGCGAAACGCGAAGGAACACAAGGTGGACAAGTTCCTCCGGCAGATTCGTTTTCTTGGTTACATAGTGGTGGATACCAAACAGAGCCTTCGCACCGTCAGGTGCGATCTCTTGCCAGTTTAAGCGGGTCATCTCGGTCCTTTCCTGTCATTGAGGTACGTAAAGGGCAGTCGGGGCGCACGGTCCGTATATCGACGTCGGGCGCGGAACATGTCATAAAACATCACGTTACTCCGCCGGGCATTGAAGGAACAGGCCCAAAAACTACCGAAACGACTGATCCAAGATGACTGATCCGAATACGCCCGCAGCGTTTTCCATTCAACTGGACCGTGCCAAAGCCGTGCCCATCGTCGACCAGATCCATGCAAGCCTGCGACTGGCAATCGTCGACGGCCGGCTGGCACCCGGACAGCGTTTGCCGTCTGGCCGGGATCTCGCGACCCAGCTTGGCGTCGCGCGCGGCACCATCCGCGTGGTCTACGATCGGTTGATTGCCGAGAACCTGGTGCTCGGCGCTGGCTCTGCAGGCACCCGAGTATGCGCTGGGTTGCTGGCCGGGCGAGCAGACGAGGAACCGCCACTCGACGGGCCGTTGGCAGGGTTCACACGCCCATATTCGAGCGCTCCGCTGCCATTCCAGATGGGTGTACCCGCCGATGACGCGTTTCCCGCCAAACTCTGGGCCCGCATGCGCACGCGCGCCGTACGCAACGATGCCATCGCTTTCACGACCTACGCCGACCCGCGCGGCGAGCCCGAGCTACGCGTCCAGATTGCCAGCTATCTGGCCGTCAGCCGGCACGTGCATTGCCATCCCGATCAGATCATCGTCACCAGCGGATACCGGCAGGGCTTGATGCTTGCGCTGACGGCACTGCACGCGCACGGACGCAAGGCATGGATAGAGGAGCCAGGTTACCCGCTGGGAAGGCGCGCGCTGGAACTGATGGGAGCCGAAGTTGAACCCGTCCCCGTGGATGCCGAGGGACTGCGCGTGGAAGATGGCATCGCCAGCGCGCCAGACGCCCTGCTGGCGCTGGTTTCACCGGGCCAGCACGCACCGCTTGGCGTGACAATGTCGCCAGCACGAAGACACGCCTTGCTCGACTGGGCGACGACAAAGAATGCCTGGATCATCGAAGATGACTATCTGGGAGAGCTACAGCTCGAAGGCCGCGCGGCGCCGGCCCTTGCGGCAGGTAAAGGCGCGGAGCGCGTGATTCACATCGGCGCGTTTAGCAAGACGATCAGCCCGGCGCTGGGTCTCGGTTTCATCGTCGCGCCACACTCGGTGGCAGAGCGTTTGGTCGAGGTCGCTGCCGTATTGGCGCCGGCTCCGAATCGGACCACACAGTTGGCAGTCACGGAGTTTCTGGAGGATGGGCACTTTCTGCGGCACCTGCGCCGGATGAAGGCGCTCTATGCCAGGCGCCGCAGTCTTGCGCTGGACTGTCTCAACGCGTTTCTGCCTGGCACGCTGACTGCGGGCCTTGGCCTGATCGCACCGCTTCCAACGACCGCCAACGACACCGCTGTGGTCGACATTGCCCGCTCGCGCGGCCTCGCGCCTTCTGCTCTCTCCGCCTGGTACCTTCGCCGCAGTCACGCGCAACAAGGCCTGCTACTCAGCACGACGAACCTGCGCCTCGACAACCTCGATGCCGCGTGCGAAACGCTTGCGATAATCGTTGCATCAATGCGCTGAATCCACAGTCGTGAGCCGCGGATTGAGACGTGTTGGCGTGTGAGTTTTGAGCCTATGACCGAGTCCGGCCACAAACGGTCAATCCAGGATCGAGCGCCGAACGACGGCTTAGTGGTCAACACCTGCCAGTTCAGCGAGCTATGTGCGGGACTTGCCGCCATCGATAGATGGTCGAGTAAATCCTTTTTTGTCCGCGAACGTCGGCTTTGCCGTCGGCCCTGCACGGTTTTACCGTTTTCGGATGCGCTTCAAGTGGCTCGAATCAGGCGAAGCCGCGAGGACCGGTCCCATGCTCATCCGGCCCGTGCGGACTCCGAACGTCTACGAACCCCAACGTATGCCGGGCATACTAAGGAAACCGGGGATCGTCTTGAAGCGTTCGACCCACTCCAACACATGCTTGTATCCAGCAATCTCGACACCCGCGTCTGTTGATAGTGCGACATGAGGAAAGCAGGCAACATCAGCGATAGTTGGTCGACCGAGCTCAAGCCATTTTCGATTTTCCAAATGCCCATCCAACACCCTGAGCACCCGATGCGAGAGCGCAAGTAGGTCGCCTAAGTTTGCGGAGTGGTGAAAGAGCTTTACAGACCTCGCTTGCGCTACATGCATGAGATCTCCGCCCGCCGTGGCGAGCCATTGGTGAACTCTCGCAGCGCTATCGGCCTCAGTCGGGTACCAAGTACCAAACTTGTCATACTTGCGGGCGATGTATGTGAGGATCGCTTGCGCATTGCGCAAACGTAATGACCCATCCTCCAGGATAGGCAATTCCCCGAACGGATTAAGTTCGAGATAGTCCGCCGACTCATGTTGTTGGCCAACATAGTCCACACTGACTTTCTCATAGGGAACGCTCAGCATGTTCAAGAGAAGTCGAATCTTGTAGCAACTTCCCGACAGCTCAAAATCATGTAAGCGAATCATGAAATCTCCAACAAAAAAAGCGTTCCGGAGCCACGGAGCCCACCGGAACGCCGGAAGGAGCAGCGAGACACACGCTGCAAGGATCAGACGGTCAAGAACCTAACTCAGAGGCGTGATGCCTGAGGTGGTCCTCCATGAAGGAAGAAATAAAGTAGTAGCCGTGGTCATACCCAGGATGTTTGCGCAGCCTCAGCGGTTGGCCTGCTATCTCGCATGCTGCGCGGAGAGTCTCCGGATACAACTGTTCTTCCAGGAATTTGTCATCAAGTCCTTGGTCGATCAGTATTCCGCCTGGGAAGACGGCGCGCCCGGCTCGCCGAATCAGCAGCGTCGCGTCGTAGTCCGTCCACTTACTTTGCTCAACGCCGAGATATCGAGTGAAGGCTTTGATACCCCATGGGCATGCCACCGGGTTGGCAATTGGCGCAAACGCCGAGACGGATCGAAACTGGTCCGGATTCCGCAAAGCGATCACCAGAGCGCCGTGACCACCCATCGAGTGCCCGAAGATTCCGACCCGTCGTTGATCGACAGGGAAGTTCTCCATTACCTCGCTGAAGAGCTCGCGGACAACGTAGCTATACATGCGGTAGTTTGTGGCCCATGGCGCGTCTGTGGCATCGACGTAGAAGCCCGCTGCCACACCAAAGTCCCAACTCTCCCGATCTCCTGCAATCTCGACCCCTCTCGGGCTCGTGTCGGGGGCCACCAACACCAAACCAAGCTCAGAGGCGACCCGTTGAGCGCCAGACTTCGTCGCAAACGTCTCCTCCGTGCAGGTAAGCCCAGCCAGATAGAAGAGCGCCGGGCAGCGCTCCCCTCTCAAGGCTTGCGGCGGCAAGTACACCGAGAAGCGCATGCTGGTCCCGGTCTCCTTGGATGCGTGCTCGTAGAACCGTTGCAGGCCGCCGAAGCAGGCGTGCTCAGATACTGGCTTCAAGTTGCTCATGATGGTACCTAGTAGAGCACCACCGAACGGATCGACTCGCCGCTCTTCATCAGATCGAAGGCGTCGTTGATCGATTCCAGCGGAAGCCTGTGGGTAATCAGATCGTCAATGTTCAGTTTCCCTTCCATGTACCAGTCGACGATCTTCGGCACATCCGTCCGACCACGAGCGCCACCGAATGCAGAGCCCTTCCACTCACGACCTGTCACCAACTGGAACGGACGAGTCGAGATTTCGGCGCCGGCCTCGGCGACACCGATGACAATGGATTTGCCCCAACCCTTGTGGCAGCACTCCAGTGCCTGGCGCATGACCTTCGTATTGCCGATGCACTCGAAGGAATAGTCTGCGCCTCCGTCTGTCAATTGGATGATGTGATCGACGACGTTTTCAACGTCCCTCGGGTTCACAAAGTGGGTCATGCCGAATTTCCGAGCCATTGCTTCCCGACCAGGGTTCAAGTCGACCCCAATGATCTTGTTGGCGCCGACCATCTTGGCTGCCTGAATAACGTTCAGCCCGATCCCGCCCAAACCAAATACCACCACGTTCGCACCGGCCTCCACCTTTGCCGTGAACAGCACTGCGCCTACACCGGTCGTCACGCCGCAGCCGATATAGCAGACCTTGTCGAAAGGGGCGTCCGGGCGAATCTTTGCGAGGGCGATTTCGGGAACCACGATATGGTTCGCGAAGGTCGACGTCCCCATGTAGTGGAAGATCGGCGTGCCGTCGATCGAGAAGCGCGCCGTGCCATCGGGCATGAGACCCTTGCCCTGTGTTGCACGAATCGACTGACAGAGATTCGTCTTCTGCGACAGGCAGAACTTGCACTGCCGGCATTCCGGCGTGTACAGAGGGATCACGTGATCGCCTGGCTTGAGCGAGGTCACGCCATGCCCAACTTCCGTCACGATACCGGCACCTTCGTGGCCCAGGATGGCGGGGAAGATACCCTCGGGATCTGCGCCCGAGAGTGTGTAGTAGTCGGTGTGGCATACACCCGTTGCTTTGATCTCGACGAGCACCTCGCCAGCTCGCGGACCCGCCAGGTCCACTTCTTCAACGCTAAGGGGGGCGCCAGCTTTCCAGGCAATAGCAGCTTTCGTTTTCATCTTCAAATAACCTTCCGATTGAGATATCTAAGAATTGAGCGGTATCCCGCGCAGGGCAGGCGTGCCATCAAGTCGCTTCGATGGCACGCCTGCGGACAGACAATTCATTCAACGCATCGCAACTACAGCCGCTGCTGGCTCGTCGAGCTGACGTGAAGTGGGAAAAACGCCGGACATCACGATGAAGCCGGGTAGCCGCTTGATCTGATCGGTCCACCGACGGACTGCGGGGTAATCGCCGAGCGATACGCCACCCTCATCGGACAAAGCGATATATGGGAAGCACGCAATATCCGCAATCGTGGGGTGCGAAGCGTCGCAAAGAAACTTCCCGCCCATTTGCTCGCGCCGCCAAAGGTGTTCATCCAGTATGCGCAGCAACTCGTGGGACCTCTTCCTGCAAGCTTCAGCATCAAAGTCGAAGAAAAACAGATCATGAAGACGCGCCGCAGAAATGGAGCCGGTCAGGCTATCTGCGAAAGACAGCCACATTTGCACTTCACCCGCAAGGCGGGCATCGCTGACCGGGTACCAAAGGTTCGACGTGTCGTAACGCTTGGCCAAATAGACAAGAATCGCCTGCGCGTCCCGAATCGAAAAATCGCCGTCCGTCAGTGCCGGTAGCTGCCCCAAGGGATTGACCCGCAAGAATGCGTCGGACTTGTGCTGTCTGCTTGGGTAGAACTCGACCGGTTCGTTCTGGTAGTCAATTCCCAGAATGTTGAGCAACAGACGAACCTTGTAGCAGTTGCCGGATAGCTCGTAGTCGTAAAGCGTAATCATGGGGGTTCTCTTTAAATGTCCAGGACGATCTTGCCGTTCTTGCAACGCGACACGCACGGCATGATCCACTTCCCGCTTTCGCGCTCCGCCTTGGAGAGATACGTGTCATGGTGCTCCAGGTCGCCACTGAGGACGCCGGTCATGCAGGTTCCGCAGACGCCCTGCTCGCAGGATGCCTCGATGGTTACCCCGTTCTCCCAGCACGCCTTCAGCAGGCTCTTGTCTGACGGCACACTGAAAGACTTTCCGGACTTGGCGAGTTCCACCTCGAACGAATCGCCGCCCGTCGGGATGTCGTCATTCTTGAAAAGTTCGAAGCGAATGGACTCTTCGGGGATGCCCCGCGCCGCGGCAACTTCGCTTACGCAGTTGATCATCACCCCCGGCCCGCATGTGTAAACCTCTGTTTGGGCAGGGTCTACGGCGGCGAGCATGGCCATCAGCTTCTCGCGAGTCGCAACGCCATCCAGGCCTGCGTAAAGATGGACGCTCGGACCCAAGTCGCGCAAGCGCTCGCCGAATGGCGAATGCTCTGCTCCCCTGACAAAGTAGTGCAACTCAAAGTCATCGCCTCCAGCCTGCAGCGCCTGGGCCATGGCGAGAATCGGTGTTATGCCAATGCCGCCGGCGATAAGTACCGGGCGCTTTCCGTTTCGAATAAGAGGGAACGCATTGCGTGGTACCGTAATGGAGAGTTCGGTTCCCTCCTTCACCTGCGCATGCATGGATTCGGAACCGCCCCGGGACATCGCCTCGCGCTTTACGCCGATGATGAATGAGTCACGCTCACTTGGACTGTTGACCACGGAGTATTGCCGTACACATCCAGCCGGGGTAGTCACGCTGATATGCATGCCAGGCGAGAGCTGCGGCATCGTCCGGCCCTTAGGCTTCAGCCACAGCGAGATAATGTCTTCGGTTTCCTGCAGGCGGGCGGTGACTTCGCATTTGAATTCGGTTGACGCAGGCCGAGGGAACGGCACCACCACCGCAGGCACTTCCGCTGCAACCGGCGCCGTCGCATGGATTTTCTCGATCTTCGGCGCACTGGCATGCGTCGCCTCCATTGCGCGGCGGAACTCCGTAAGAATCGTTGAGAAGTGAGTCCTGAAACCCACGGTCGCGGTATTCGCCGCGAAGACCATTGTGTGCACGATGCACTTCTGCCCAGAGGTCGGCTGCAGAAGGAACACCAATACCTTCGACTCCTGGTGTCGTTCGATTCGAATCAATCCGTCTGCAATCACTTCGGCGCGCGACTCGCCATCCAGTACTTCCGAGAATCGGTTGGCCTGTGCAAGCAACGCTTCGCTGACTTCTTCTTGCGATGCATTGATCGGAAGGCTGCGAAGGCCTGTCCGGACCTGCCCGGGATAGCCCAGTTGCAGGGCTTCAGGTTCGACCAGCGGCGTTCCGAGAGACGCCCATACCAACCCGTCCTTTTCGGACACGGCGAAGGTGGCAACGCAAGCAGAGCTCGGCTCAGTTGCTTCGCGGTGGGCGGGAACGAAAGTGCAACCACCGCTGCCGGTCTCATACGTCCACCCGTGATACTGGCACCTCAGTTCGTTACCGAGGTTCACGCCCAGCGACAGGCGTAGCCCGCGATGAGGGCAACGGTTCTCCCAGGCATTGACCATGCCATTGTCATCGCGCCAAAGGGCGAGTTCTTGACCTGCGAGGCTTGTCTGATAAACGTGGCGCGACGGAAGATCCGTGGCACTGGCGATCGGATACCAGCGATTCGTATCTAATGATTTCATTTTGGAGGACTCTCTATTCGTTCGCTCAACCGCGAATCGCGCCGTAGTGCAAGTCGCTTTCGCGAAGCCACCTGCGGTAAGCGGTTGCAAGTACGTCTGCTCGGACAGGGTTCTCACGACTGGCCGCTAACGGCAGCCGTTTGGGAACCTGGTTGATCAAGATCATCAGATCCTGCCCAAAAATCGTCTGCTGAAAGCGACGAAGCTGTTCGTCGGAGTTGATATCGTCGACGTAGCACATGATCGTGTGCGCGATACACCAGTCCTCATCGACAGGCTGTACGAACAAGCAGAGGACATCCCAACGCTGCGGATCCGGAGGACAGGTCTTGTAAAGGATGGCAACGTTGGGGCGCGTCACGCGGTAGACGTACTGGGTCTCGATGGGCTCGACCGCTGTGGCCGACGCACGGGGCTGAGCGAATCGACACTCCGTGGCGATGACTTCATCCAGTTCTTCGTCGATCCGTACGTTGTAAGGCAGCACCTCGGTGAGCGGTTCAGCACCAAGGATGTCCGTATGCACGAACGGAAAATGTGCCATGTCCAAGAAATTTTCGATGGCGCGAAGCCCCGACACATTTACGCGCGTCGATCCAGCGCTGACAACCCGACGATCTGCTTCCGCAAACTCTGGCACCGGAAACAAGTCGCGTGGCGATGACGAGAACGAAAACCACAGCGTTCCGTAGGCACGCTTGCATGACACCGGCCGAACAATGCCCTCGTCGGTCCAGTTTGCCTGGATCTCGCCATCGGGCGACACGTCGTATGTCACCGAGCGGCCGAGCAGCCGCGTTAGATATTGCCGGCTGGGAAGAACATCCTCCAGCGCCGCAACGGGATGCCAATCTTCGAACAGCACCTGATCTGCTTTCACTGCCCCTCCTGCCGTGGCTTGTTAGTTTGCTAAACTGGTATACCAGAATGTATATCAGAAGAACCCAAAGCGCAAAGCAGTTTGCACTTGGGGAAAATACTTAGCGGGAGAATTGCCGAGATACGGCGTGAAGTAGACCAGGGCCGCTCAAGGCGGCCGGGTCTATTGCGAGGACAGCTTAGATGGCGAGGACAGCTTTGAGGTCGATCTCAGGAGGTGCGGAGGCGTCGAATCGGTAACCTCTGATCACCAGGTTGTAGTGCGATGCCAGCAACTCTTTGGCCGCAGTGGCGTCTTTCTTCTCGAGGCACTCCACGAGCTTCCCGTGCTCGTCGCGCAGTTGGCAGTAGTCAAAGCCAACACGGAACATCGCGTTGATCAGCGCTTCGCGGCGTCGCAGTTGCGAGTGAATTTGGTTCAGTGTCTCGTTGTTCAAAAAGGACAGCAGGAGAGAGTGAAATTCCCGCCCAAGCTTGTCCCCCTGGTCGTGCTTCCCCTTCTCGAATGCAACCCGTTCCTTCCCCGTATGCGCCCGCAGCGCTTTGAGTTGTTCGGGAGTGATGATCTTGATCACTTGGTCGATCACGCCACTCTCGAGCACCAGGAGCATTTGGTAGAGTTCAAACGCGTCGTCGAAAGTCGGCCGCCAGACAGATGAAGAGCGCTTGGGGGAGATTTCTACCAGCCCGTCTTGCGACAAGCGGATAAGCGCCTGCCGGACGACTGTGCGACTGACGCCAAACAAATCCGCAATGTCTCGCTCGTTCAGCTTTGTCCCCGGCGGAAGACGACGGTGGTAGATCGCATCGGAGATGGTGCCTACAATTTTCTGGGTTAGCATGATGTTGTCGCGTGACTGCTACCGTCGGCTCGGCGCAGCAATTGTCTGGTCGACCAGAATTTCTAGATGGTACATCAAGCGCGTCATTTGGCACTAAAGCTGTGACGCGCCGCACCAAGATGGGCTAGCTCCCGCGGCTGCATACCCGTTCTCGTGCATGGTTAGCCGAGAACCAAGGCTACCAACGCTCCTCACGGCCACGTCCCAACGGAACGTCCGTCCCCCTGACCATGGCACAGTTCGTGCCATATCCCCGAAGCAAGTGAGCATCCCCAAGACGGGTAATCCCTGATTGCCGGTCCAAATTACGCTCTATAGTCTGGTATACCAGATAAGACATTTGGCTTCCCAGAGTAGTAGTTTTGGCTTCACAAAACAGATCCCCCACTGGAGCTTCGATCATGAACGAGCAGTACAGGCCTCTTCTCGAGGACAAGACTTATCTCCGCCACTTCTGGCATCCGGTTTGCACCGTGGCTGAATTCGAACGCGCCAATGCGTCCGGCCATGGTCCGATGGCCATCACGCTGTTGGGCGAGTCCATCGTACTGGCTCGCTTGAATGGAAAGCTCGTGGCCGCGAGCGACCGTTGCGCGCACCGATCAGCCAAGCTCTCTCTTGGCAGGGTGAGCAAGCGAGACGGGAAAGACTTCCTGGCTTGTCCCTATCACGGATGGCAATACGACAACGAAGGGATTTGCAAGCTTGTCCCCGCTTGCCCGGAAAAGGCCATTCCTCCCCGCGCCAAGCTGAATGCCTACGAGTGCGAGGTGAAATACTCGATCGTATGGGTACGTCTCGACAATAGCTTCGACTGTACTGAGATCCCGTACTTCAGTGATTGGGACAAGCCCGGCATGCAGACGATCGTCGCCGACTCCTATCTGTGGAACACGGTCGCCGAGCGACGCTGGGAAAACTTCACCGACTTTTCGCACTTCGCGTTCGTTCATCCGGGCACTCTGTACGACCCGTTCTTTGCCAGCCACCCTGCCGTGCAGGTCAACCGAATCGACGGAGAGTTGCAGTTCAAGCTGGCTCCGCCTCGTGAAATGGAAGGCATCCCTGAAGAGGCGCCGATGGGAGACTTCGACTACCGATGCACGATGCCGTACGGGATCAACCTCGAGATCAAGCTCTGGAAGGACAACTCACGGTTCGTGTTGTGGACAACAGCGTCCCCAGTGGACGACAAGACCTGCCGCAACTTCATGATCATCGCTCGCGAGACCGATGGTCAGCCGGACCACATGCACCTTGCGTTCCAGAAACGCGTCCTGGAAGAGGATCAGCCGGTAATTCAATCGCAATGGCCTGCCGAGATCTCGGCAGGCGAGATATCCGTCGCCACTGACAAGGTCTCTATCCAGTATCGCAAATGGCACCGCGAACTCTGTCAAGCCGCTCTCCGTGGCAAGGAGGAGTTCCAGGCAGTACTGCGATCCAACGTCATCGACGAGTCGACGACTCTGTAGTCAAAAGCATCCGAAAAAGAGGAGTTCCAATGAAGCCAATGTTCCTGCTCGGCTGTGCCGGTCGAGGCGTACAACCATCTTCCATCGAGGCGCCGGTATCTGAAATCGAGCTGCCGGTAATGGAGCAATTTCGCCTGCAGAAGGAAAGCGGGCTGTGGGACTTCGTCGACCGTATCCCTGCGAGTGACAAAGAGCTGGACGAATATATCAAGGCGAGCCAGCACTACAATCTGCCAGTGCTGACGGGAAGCTGGACCTATACCCTGGGTGTCGACGAAGACAAGATCAAGGCAAACATCGAGCGCACGCGCGAAGTCGATGCCAAATTCCATAACCTCATGGTTTGGGCCAAACATGCGGACGGCCATTATGTGACCGACGAAGAGGTTGCTGTTTCGTACTTGAATACGTACGAGTACGCTGAAGCCCGCGGCATCACGGTCACGTACGAAAGCCACGTTGACATGTGGTCCGAGGACTTCCGCCGTGTCTTGAAGGTTGCCGGCCTGGTGGAGAAGCAAGGCGTTCCCTTCAACTTCTGCATGGACTACAGCCATTGCATCTTCAAGATCGAAAACGAAGTTGAGCACGCGGTATCACAGATGCGAGGCGATGCCGAAGCCATCAGGAAGCTGGACCCGTTCAACGATGACAGCTTCGCCGATGAATGGCTGCAGCGCAACATGGTTCATTGGACGCAAGTCCGTCCGGCCGCCCCTAATGGCCCCGTGAACTGGCTGGCCTTCGAGTCAGGTCCTTGGGATGGCCTGGGCTACGACCGTCCAGGTCGGTCGATCCAGTATCCGTTCAGCTTGCCGAAGCCTGGCGAATGGCATACCGACGTATGGCATGCGCACAAGCTGGCATGCACCAAAGAGCTGGTTCGCAAGGTCATCGATCAGTATCTCTCGACCGATGACTCGAACATGCGCGTCATGACCATCGACAACATCAACCTTGGAGCGTACGGCCTGGGTTGGGGATATGACATGTTTGCCGATAGCTGTCTGGTCGCTACATTCGTTCGTGAGCTCTATGCGGAGCGCTCGGCAATCTTCGAAGCGAAGAAGGGCAAGACGGCGTCAGAGTTTGTTGATCAGTATCGCGGCAATATCGCCCGCTGAATGTATTCGGCTGGCGATAGCCAGCATGCACCGATCCGTGTAGTAGGGGTTAGCGAGGGCTCCATGCCCTCGCCCTTTTTTAGGAAAAGGCGCTCAACCCTAAGGCGACGATCTTTCCTCCGCCTCACGACTTTCAGCCTCCCCATGCTTCGCAAATGCAAGCGGCCAGTCCAAAGACTGGCCGACCTTGTCGTGTGCTGTCAGAACTTGTGACGGATGCCAACTCCGGCTGTGTCACCATGAGCCTGCCCGGTCAACTTGTCGTAGTAGTAGGCAGCGTATAGATCCGTCCGTTTCGACAGGTTGTAGTCGTACGCGATCGATCCCGTGTTTCGCCGGAAGGAAGCAATGTCGTTTTCCGACTTACCGTAGGCGTAAGTGAGGAGCAGGCTACCAGCGCCTATCGGAATCGCGACGCCGGCTAAGGCATCAATGTGCTTCAGATTCCCGGAAGGGCCGTTCACGTCCGACTTGATGTACTGCCCTTGAGCGTAAACTTTGACAACGCTGAAGTCGTAGCTGATGCCCGCCTGCGCCGCGTTCTGTTTGCGGAAGCCAACAAGCGAACCTGGAGAGGTGACATCACCTGGCGTTGTGTTGAATTTGACCTGCTGAAACGCAACGGTGGCAGCGAGGGGGCCCTTGAAGTAGGTGACATTTCCGCCCCACTTATTCTGGCCGATGGAACCTGGTTGCTCACCGAACGCGTAAATTGCGTTGAAGGTCAACCCGTTGAAATTGGGAGTGGAGTAGACGACAGAATTGACCCAGCCGGTGTCACCCAAGATGCCTGGATCGAATAACGTGCCGTTGTTTGCAGAGAGGTAGGTGTGGCTAATTGCCGGCCCGAAGACATATGAGTCGATCATCGGGTTGAAAAGGATGGTAGAGACAAAGTAGGGTGTTGTGTTACGACCCAGTCGGACGGTGCCGTAGCTTGAGTTTTCCATGCCCACATAAGCGTTGCGGGCAAAGAATGGTTCTCCATCGTAGCTCCCGCCTTTCCCGGTATCCACCCGCAGAAACGCATTGAGGTCGAAAATCGCCTTTGTACCGCCACCAAGGTCTTCGGTGCCTTTGATCCCCCAGTAGGACGTCTGCATGCCCCCGCCGCCAACGATGTATGACCGAGCACTCCCTGGTGTTCGCGTTGTGCCGATGTAGCTATCGACCTGTCCATACAACGTTACGCTGGACTGCGCCATCGCGCTGCTCGCCAACATCGCTCCCGAGAAGAATGTGAGCGTGGCGACCCGAGTGTTCCTGAATCGAAATTGAGTTTTCATGGCTCTAAGGTGAGGATTGATACTTCCGGAAATCGTCCCTCGATCCTCTCAAGCGTCGCCTTTACCGTTCAAAAATGACATCAAATAGGCAAAGGACTCCCCTTGCGACCTCCGGATAAAGGTCTCAGCACGAGAGGTCCATCGCACAAAGAGTGCGATGGCGATTCGAGGGGAATTGTTAGAGGTCTGCTTCTTTGGCGGTCGCCATCAGTGAAGCTCGTGCTTCCTTTGCGTCACCGAGTCCGTTGAAGAAGATGTTCAGGAGAATTGCCGAGATAGCCGTTAGAAGGATCGGACTCTCCAGGATTGGAGCAAGCTCGTGTGGAAGCCGCGAGAAGAATTTCGGCGACACGACAGGAAGCATGCCTAGCGCGATGCTGATGGCAACGATGTACAGGTTCTTTACGTTGTGAAAATCCACACGAGCCAGCACTTTGATGCCGCTCGCAGTGACCATGCCGAACATCACGATACCGGCACCACCAAGAACGAACGGTGGAATCGACGCAACGAGGACAGCGACTTTTGGAAACAGGCCCAGGACCATCAAGATGACGCCGGCGGTAGCACATACCCAACGGCTCCTGACCCCGGTAACGCTGACCAAGCCAACGTTCTGCGCATAGGATGTGTAGGGGAACGTATTGAAGATGCCCCCAATCATCGTGCCAACGCCATCGGCGCGGAATCCCCGAACTAAGTCCTTCTCCGAGACCGGCTTCTCGACGATCTCACCAAGTGCGAGAAACATGCCCGTCGACTCAATAAACGTCACCAGCATCACGATGCACATCGCTGCAATGGGCCAGAAGCTGAACTTTGGCGCGCCAAAGTGGAACGGCAGAATGAAACCGAACCAAGGTGCCTCGTTCAGTTCTCCGAGGGATACTTGTCCAGCAGCTCCGGAAATGAGAAAGCCGATGGCCAGACCAAGCAAGATGGCAATGTTGTTGAGAAATCCGCGGGTGTACCGCACCAACAGAAGAATCGATACCAGGACGGTAGCTGCAATACCAAGGTAGAGCGGATTGCCGAAGTCGGGGTTGCCGAATCCTCCTGCTGACCAGGCGGCAGCTACAACCATGAGCGACAACCCAACAGCGAGAATCTCCGTACCGGTTACGACCGGCGGGAAAAACCTCAAGAGTTTCCCAACAAGTGGGGCAACGACTATCCCAAACAGACCAGCACCAATCGTGGCACCAAAGATGCCAAGCAGACCAGCGTTGGGATCGCTGCCGATAGCGATCATCGGTCCAATTGCCGTGAACGTCACGCCCATCATTACGGGAAGACGGATACCGAATAGACCAACACCCAGTGACTGGATGATGGTAGCCAAGCCGCATGCAAAAAGGTCCGCATTGATCAGGAAGGCGACCTGCTCCTTCGGCAGCTTCAGGGCTGCGCCAAGCACCAGTGGGATCGCCACCGCACCTGCATACATCACCATCACGTGCTGACAGCCGAGAATCAGGAGAGGCAGGCCTCCCAATTTTTTATCAACGCCACTCGGTTGCATTTCGAATCTCCAAAGTAAATGAAACAGTTCGACGACCTCCTGGAAATAGGAAGGCGTCCCAGTTCCGTGCACTGGAGAGGGGGTGGGAATCTAGGCCTGATGTTTTGGGGGCTCTATTTTTTACTGCACGTGTCACGTGGACACGTTCGATCCAGCCAACCGACCGGACACCTCTCGAGGGGTGCCTCGTTCCGACAGGTTCGGATCGGGGCTCTGGTCAGGCGTGCATGATCACTCCTCTGGTTCACCAATCATATGTTTAGGTATACCAGATTAGCAGATCTAATGTGCCGAAGATAACTACCGTGATAGGTGTTTTCCCGACGAGCGGGCGCGGTGCAAATGGAGGGCTACTTTTGCTGTATTGGTGCGCTAGGCACTGTTACAGGGCGCCTGGCGTGGCAATCGATGAGCGGTTGAAAGCGTCCAGGAGAGACTTTGCAAGTCTCGACTTTTCGTACAGATCGATGTCCGCTCTGCGACTAGATCCTGCCGACTAAGGGAGGAGCTACAAGCGACCGTGTTGGGTCGTTCTGAGACCGTCACCCACCGCGCAGATCGGTGAAGCCGAACGGATGGACGCACGGTCGTCGTTAGTGCAGAGATAAGCTTGATTATCCCTGTACTATCATTTCGGTACGAAACTCGCTTTCGTCGAAATACCCCGACACCCGCCCACGCCAGAAAGTTTCTCAAGGCGGCTGTGATCGCCAAGGATGCTGGCGATCGCGCCAGACGAGTGCAACCACGGGACATCGCCGTTCTACGCGACGAAAATCACGTTGTCCCCCTGCGTGACCCAACCCGGCCCGAGTCCGCTCGCAGCCGCGGGCGTACTGGGCTCAACCAAGGCGATGTGCGCTCCCGCGGGTCGCGGCAGGCCAAACGGTTCGCGGAGTGCTCGGTGCCAGTCCCTGGTCGACCTCCTGGATGCCGATGCCCACCTGCCCACGCGTCACCTTGCCGTGGGTCAGCAACTCGACTTCGACTTTCGTGGCTAGGTTGATGGGAATGGCGAGGGACTGCCCCTGATACCCCGGTCTCGGTGTAAATCTGTGCATTGATGCCGATGACCTGCCCATTGCAGTTGAATACCCGCTGGACGTGATGCTGCCTTCGTACGCTGGGACGTCGCCTATTCGTTGAGTCTGCGACATCTCGACGCCATCGACACTTGCCACTAGCCTATTATTTCGATCGTTTGGCCTGCAGATCGCGACGATTCCCCTTTCGGTACGGTCAATGTGAGCACACCGTTGTCGAGCTTCGCTAGGGTGTGAGCAGGGTCGGCGCTTTCCGGCATCGGAATCATGCGTATGAAGCTTCCATACGCGCGCTCAAGCCGATAGCAGCCGTCCTCCTCGCTGCGCACGTCCTGTTTTTTCTCGCCACGTAACACGAGCCCCCCATCCTCCACAGTAACGTTCAAATCTTCCCGATCCATTCCGGGCAGCTCGGCCGTTACTCGCAGCACCTGCCCTTCATCGACCACGTCGATGCGCGGCTGGAAGTGCGATGAACTGAAGTCGCCAAACCATCGCTCCAGGACCCCGCGCCCGGCGAACGGCTTGTGAAAGAACTCTTCAGCTTCACGCCACGGTTCGCGCGAGAAGAAACTGGGAATTTCAGGCCAAATGGCGTGCCATTGCTCGCTGGTCGGTGGGTCTTCCGGGCTGTCCGCATCGGACTTGCGCCCCGCGCCACGAAGGAACTTGAAGGGACTCCACTTCTTCGGGTCAGTGTTCATCGTATCCTCCTCTACGGTCTGGCAGGAGAGTCGGATAGGGGCCATTTCACTGAAGCCGCGACTCCGCAGCCATTACAATCAACGTGCCACATCCGAGCCGCCTCAGTCGGGCGGTGGTCCCTGGCTTTATTCCTCGCTAGTTCGGGCGCCGACACGCATGTCAGCCTCATAACTGTCCTCAGTTGCCCGAAGCATTGGCGCCGAGGCTAGCCGGACCAGTTCGTCTATTGACTATCCCATCAACTCTGACTGGCAAGACAGATTTCGTCGCCTGCATTGGACAGTCAGTATCATTGATACAGATAATCACACGAACACCCTGGGCGTCTACCTTGGATTCTGGGGATGGCCAGACGAATCGAAATCCGGAAGCTCATCGTCAAGAATTTCGAGCACCCGCTCCGTCTTTCCTCCCAGATCGAACTTAGAGTCGCGGGATCGGTCATTGTCGGTGCACAACCAACAGCAGGCCCGTTGCACGTCCTCAATGGATGGTTCTATTTCCAGAATTCGTGCCATCACTTCGCCATCAATTGGACCGACAATCTCGCGGATCTCGTTGGCGCTCGCGCATCGCGAGTCAGTCTTGGAAGTGCGCATGGTTCGCCTCCAATCAAGTGTCCGGTGCCTGGCCAAATCCCTCCGCGTCTAGGACACTCCCCAAGCCCGGACGCGTATGGCGTCGGCTGGCTTACCGTTTGGCATTCGCGTCCTTGAATTCGACATCTGTCACCTCCTCGCCTTTCTTCTCGTTGGCTGCGTCCCGGGCGCCGGTGGAGTCATTCGAATTGGTGCCTCCATCCGCATCCTGCACGTCCGCGTAGATCTTTTCCCCGAGTCTTTGCGATGCCGCGGCGAGCGCTCGCATCTTGGAGTCGATCTCGGCCTTGTCGGAGGTCTTTAGCGCCGTCTCTAGTTCACTAATCGCAGATTCAATCTTCGCCCTCTCACCCGGTTCCAGCTTCTCACCATATTCGGCCAGCGCCTTACGCGTGCTGTGCACCAAAGTATCGCCATGGTTGCGCGCATCGATCAACTCCCGCAGCCGCCGGTCCTCGGCGGCGTGTGCCTCTGCATCCTGCACCATTTTTTCGATTTCCCTTTCGGAAAGACCGGAATTCGCCTTGATTGTGACTCTATTCTCCTTGCCCGTGGCCTTGTCCTTGGCCGACACGTGTAGGATGCCATTGGCGTCGATGTCAAACGTCACCTCGATCTGCGGCGCGCCGCGCGGCGCCGGAGCAATGCCTTCGAGGTTGAATTCGCCCAGCAGCTTATTGCCGGAGGCCATCTCGCGCTCGCCTTGGAAGACCTTGATGGTCACCGATGCCTGGTTGTCTTCGGCCGTGGAGAAGACCTGAGAGAACTTGGTCGGGATAGTTGTGTTCTTGTTGATCATTTTGGTCATCACGCCGCCCAGCGTCTCGATGCCGAGCGACAGCGGAGTGACATCGAGCAGCAACACGTCCTTGCGGTCACCGGTGAGCACCGCGCCCTGGATCGCTGCGCCCACTGCCACCGCCTCATCGGGATTGACGTCCTTGCGCGGCTCGCGCCCAAAGAGCGCTTTGACCTTGTCTTGCACCTTCGGCATGCGTGTCGTCCCGCCCACCAGGATCACGTCGTCGATCTTGTCCAGCGCCACCCCGGAGTCCTTGATGGCGATGTGGCACGGCTCCATCGTGCGCTCAATCAGGTCTTCAACGAGGGCTTCGAGTCTGGCACGCGTGAGCTTCAGGCTGAGATGCTTCGGACCGCTGGCGTCGGCCGTGAGGTACGGCAGGCTGATTTCTGTCTGCTGGCTGGATGAGAGTTCGATCTTGGCCTTCTCCGCCGCCTCCTTCAGGCGTTGCAGCGCCAGGACGTCCTTCGACAGGTCAACACCCTGATCCTTCTTGAACTCGCGGATGATGTAGTCGATGATCCGCTGGTCGAAATCTTCGCCGCCGAGGAAAGTGTCGCCGTTCGTCGAGAGCACTTCGAACTGCTTCTCGCCTTGCACATTGGCGATCTCGATGATTGAAATGTCGAAGGTGCCACCGCCAAGGTCGAACACGGCGATCTTGCGGTCTGTGCTGTCCTTCTTGTCGAGCCCAAACGCGAGAGCGGCCGCGGTCGGCTCATTGATGATGCGCTTGACTTCGAGACCGGCTATGCGGCCGGCGTCCTTCGTCGCTTGCCGCTGGCTATCGTTGAAATAGGCGGGAACCGTGATGACGGCCTCGGTGACAGCTTCGCCGAGATAGTCTTCGGCGGTCTTCTTCATCTTGCGCAGCACTTCCGCTGAGACCTGGGGCGGGGCGAGCTTCTTATCTTGCACTTCGACCCACGCATCGCCGTTGCCAGCCTTGAAGATCGTGAAGGGAACCAGGCCGATGTCCTTCTGTACTTCCTTGTCCTCGTAGCGGCGGCCAATCAGCCGTTTGACGGCAAACAGCGTGTTCTTTGGATTCGTCACGGCCTGCCGCTTGGCGGGCGCGCCGACGAGGATTTCGCCGTCGTTCATATAGGCGACGATCGACGGCGTCGTGCGTGCGCCTTCGGAATTCTCGATGACTTTGACCTGGGTGCCTTCCATCAAGGACACGCACGAGTTTGTGGTGCCGAGATCGATTCCGATGATCTTACTCATGATGCTCAAGCGACTAGCGCCTCCCAACCCGGAAATTCCCTGTAAGTTTGACTGTTCACCACGGCCCGCACGCCTCGCGCTCCCCTTCAGTACTCCACCTTTGGTTATGCCACAGCGGATTTGGCCGTATCCATTGGCATCTCACTGAATGGGCAACACGATGCCAAGCTTTTCTGCCAGGCATCGTTCATACACGCCAAAATGTGTATCCACTTCAGCCTGGCTGATGACTTCCACCTCCATATTGAGGTGGTCGGCCGGAATGCCTAACATCGTGGCCAGCGCCAACTCAAGATGGGTAGCCGCTTCCCTGTCTTTCGGGAAGGTCGTGCCAACGGTGATCGTGTAAGCGTTTTCCCCTGGTCCAGTCGCGGACACTTCAACTAGGCGAGCGGCTGCACTCAAGTTGTTTTCGATGGCGATCCTCGCCAGTTCCGCCACTGTCCGTGTTTTCTCCGTAGGAAATCCGCGTGCACACCTGAGCCTCAGCCGATGTCTACCCAGCGTAAGCCAATCAGAATCAAATTCCATCGTTACCTCCTAAGCTCCATTCACCGATTTGCCGGAACGCCTAGCCGTTGACAAACCGACTATACGTCGCAGTCTGTTACGCAAGACATTCCCTTCAGGCTCCTCAATTTTCGAGTCGCTTACTTGATCTCAATTTTCCTGACGGCAGCAGGTGGCTGCGCGCCTGACTTGGATAGGCGCAGTGTTAGCAGCCCTCGTTCGAATCGGGCATCGACGTGGTCCAGATCGAGGCCATCCGGCAGCGGAATGCTGCGCATGAACGCGCCATACGCCCGCTCCAGGCGGTAGCAGCCATCTTCCTCGCTCCGAATGTCCTGCTTTTTCTCGCCGCGCAGCACCAGCGCGCCATCTTCGATGCTCGTCTGCACCTCCTCGCGCTCCATGCCGGGCAGCTCGGCGGTGATCCTCAGCGCGGTACCATCATCGACCACGTCGATCCGCGGCTGGAAGCGAGAGGAACTGAAGTCGCCGAACCAACGATCCAAACCGCCGAAGCTCGCGAGCGGCTCGTGCAGGAACTCACCCATCGCTCGCCAGGGATCGCCGGAAAAGAACCGCGACACATCCGGCCAGTCTGGCTGCCAGTGCCGGGGCGCCGGAGCGTTGGAGGTCTCTGCCCCCAGTGGCTTGTCGGTCGACGTCCTGCGCAAGAATTTGAAGGGGTTCCATTTCCCCAGTTCCGTTTTCATGTTGTCCTCCATTCGACGCCTCTGTGTTTCGGTGCCCCCGCCAAGAGAAGCCGGGGCGGACGCTTTCTCGGATCCGGCGCGGCGGGTTGTGGCACCGGAGCTGACAATGCTGTCCGCCGGCTCCACGCCGCTCGGCGGTGGCATCCGCGCGGACGCCACCGTCGCCAGCTCCGCAACGTAGCTAGGCCCTCAGCTGAGGCACATCACGCCACGGTGACTTCAATGCGGCGCGGGCGGGCCTCGTCGCGACGCGGAATCGTCAGCTTCAATACCCCGTCCTGCAGGTTCGCCTCGATCTTCGCCGCATCAAGGTCGGGACTCAGCGAGAACGCCCGCGCGAAGTGCGGCTGGCGAATCTCCGCGTGTTGTACACGCAGCCCAGGCGGCATCGGCACGACCGCCTCTGCCTCGATTTTGAGGTTGCCGTCGTGGACATTCACCTCGAGCTTGTCCTTGGTCACGCCTGGCAGATCGGCCCAGAGGGTGACGCCGCTGCGGTCCTCGATGATGTCGACTGCGGGGAGCAGTGTCATGGTCGGCGTCGACCGGTCTTCCTCGTGTTGTGCCAGCGCGTTCGGGTCGCGCTTGGCGACTTCGGTACTATCGTTCATGGCAGTCTCCTGGCATTACTGGATCGCGATTGCCCGCGGCTTTGACGACTCGCGCTTGCCCACACTAATGGACAAGCAGCCATTGGCGTAGCGCGCCTGCACCTTGTCGGGATCGGCACCCTGTGGCAACTCGACCACGCGCCGGAACGTGCCGGCAAACCGCTCTTGCGCGTATAGCCTTGCCTCCGGATCGTCCTCGGGATACGCCGCCTCGCGCTCGCCGCTGATGGTCAGCAAGCCCTTGTCGATCGACACCTCGAGCTTGTCTTGCTTGATGCCCGGTGCGAATGCGACGATTTCGATGGAGTCGTCCGTGGAGCCGATATTGACGGGTGGAAAGGCCCCGAAGCGTCCGGTACGAAGGCTGGACGGGAAGCCGCCGAACAAACTCGCCATCTGCCTTTGCATGCGGTCAAGTTCGCTGAAGAGGTCAGTTCCCAAGAAAAGGTCACTCATGGTCATTTCCTCCTTCGATGCAGCAAGGAGGCGAAGGGGCCTACGCGCTCCCATCCACCCGCCAAGCTGCTGGCAAACAAACAGAAACACGCAGCGCGCAACGACGCGACTGCCTGAGCGAAACTAAAATAGCAACTGGGCAGGACGATTTCAAGGGGGCTGCGGTGCGGCCGCAAAAGCGAGCCATACCGATAACCCCTGTTATCGATACAGCGCCGTTTCTTGGCCAAACTGCTATCCGTGAGATTGAGCCGGGCCCGGTCGGCGAGCCAACTTCTCATCACTTGCGGTGCGTCCCATGCGGAACTTCTTGATCACGGTCGACTTTCCCGACGCCGCCCCGCTGGCCGCCCTGCGCGCCTGGTACGCCGGAGCGTCGTCGCGGCAGGCTGTCGAGCGCTATTGCCCCGACGCGCTGGGGGCGGGCAGGTCGGCGCGTGGCGTGTTGGGAGCGATTCGCCGTCAGCTTGCCGAGTTCGCGCGGCAGCGCCGGCGCGAGGATTTGGCCACGCTGTTCCGTTGCGGCGAAACGGAGCGAGAGAAGCACAGCAAGGCAGTGACACGTGCGCTGGAGTCGTTGCGGTCGCTGCCCATCCCCGAGCCGCAGATCAGCGATCCGATCACCTGGTGGCTGCCTACTCGCGTGGCCGTCGCGCTGCACGCCTATGGGATCGGCACGCTGGCCGACCTGACCGTGCGCGTGCCGCGCCGACGGCGCTGGTGGGCCGCCATTGCCGGACTAGGCGCTGGCAGCGCGCGCCGGGTCGAAGCCTTCTTTGCCGCGCACCCCGGGCTCACCGAACGAGCGCGCGCCCTGATCGCGGCGGCGCCACCAGCCCAAATCGTGCCGTGGGAGCAGATCCGCTTGCCACATGAACTCGACGGAGCACGCGGAGGCTTCCGGGCACCGCGCCAGATGTGCACGCTCGATGCCGGCAACGACTACGAGGCCATCAGCGCCTGGCTGACCTTGCACGAATCGGCCGAAACAACGCGCGCATACCGCCGGGAAGCCGAGCGCCTCCTCTTGTGGGCGATCGTCGAGCGCGGCAAGGCGCTGTCGTCGCTAGCGACCGAGGACGCCATTGCCTATCGCGCATTCCTGCGCCGGCCCACGCCACACCAGCACTGGGTCGCGCCGGCACGGCCGCGCGCATCGTCGGAATGGCGCCCCTTCACCGGCGGCTTGTCCCCGCGCTCGATCGCCTATGCGCTGTCGGTACTGGGCGCGATGTTCCGCTGGCTGATCGCGCAGCGCTACGTGCTGGCGAACCCGTTCGCCGGGGTGAAGGTGCGTGGCGCCCCGCGTGCGGCTGGGCTGGATGCCTCCCGGGCATTCACCGCGGGCGAGTGGGAGCTGATCCGTGCGATTGCCGACGGACTCGAGTGGTCGTACGGCTGGTCCGTGCCGGCGGCGCAGCGGCTGCGTTTCCTGCTCGATTTCGGCTACGCGACGGGCTTGCGCGCCGGCGAGCTGGTGGGCGTGACGCTCGGTGGCATCGAGATTGGCGCACGTGGTGAACGTTGGCTGCACCTGGTCGGCAAAGGCGCCAAGCCCGGCAAGGTCGCGCTGCCGCCGCTGGCCCGTCACGCGCTCGATCAGTACCTGGCGCAGCGCGGCCTACCGGTGACGCCCGCACACTGGAAGCCGGACATGCCGCTGCTGGCCAATCTGCAGGGCACGGTAGCGATCACGACGCCGCGCCTACGCGACGTGCTGCGCCGCTTCTTCCGGTTGTCAGCCGACGCCATCGAGACCGATCATCCGGCGCTGGCCGACAAGCTAGGCCGAGCGACGCCCCATTGGATGCGGCATACCCATGCGACCCAAGCCCTGGCGCAGGGTGCAACGCTGACAACGGTTCGCGACAACCTGCGGCACGCGTCCATCACGACCACCTCGACCTACCTACACGACGACGAGATGCAGCGGAGCCAGCAGTTGGAGCAGGCCTTCGGGCGCCGGCGCTAGGATGCCGCCGAGCCACGACACCACTAACACTGTATGCCGGCCGCGATTCCCTTTGCGCAGCCAGACGCGCCAGGCCTCGACGCATCGCCGGGGACTGGCGCGGCTTGGCTATTGCGCGTGCACCGGCTAGGCGCTCTCGTCGCCGGGACGCAGGTGCCAGCGCTATGACAAGTGGCCTGGCTACCGCACTTCACAGCATCCTCATCAGGGCATCAGAAAGGCGTAGGTTGAGACGCTTATCGGCATTCCCGAAATGATCGGCACTGTCAGCCCCATTTTTGGAGCGAATAGAGCATCTAGAGCTGGCCAATGAATTGAAGGCGAGACTTGGCACTTCGCGATCCACGAAAGTAGGAAATCGTCCTACACAAGTTCGGGCTGGAACAACCTAAAAGAAAGACGTGACCAACGAAACAAGGAGTGTTCGGATGCCTGTTACGACAGTTCGGGTGATGCTTACGGAAAAAGCACATTGGGCAGTGGAGAGGGATGACGGACGTGAGCGCTTCACCTACCCATCAAAAGGCGCCGCCATAGCTGCAGGCGTTCATATTGCAATGGCCGAGGACGCTCTCCTGACGATAGACGGCGTCAACGAGGAGCCAAGTGCCCTCGATTTCAGAGACTGCGACGCTCAGTTGGGCATCTGACCGCGCTCGCGTTCGTGCAGCGCGCCAAGCCGGCGGTCAACTGACCGGCCAACGACTGCGGTACGGCAGTGCAGTAGCGCACGCAATTCACATGCCGCCCTCCCTGCCGATGCCGCAGCCACAAGTCACCGACGACATTGAAGTGTGACTAACGCCGCAGGCACTTGCGTGCGCGGCACATTCCGACACTGCCGCATTTGACCGTGTGCGGGCACCGAGCATGTGCCAGAGGCTTGGCGCCCATTGACTCGTCAGCGTGCGAGGTCGACAGGCGCAGCGCACTGCAAGTTGACGCCAGCCCGCCCCCGCGCAGAGCGCGAAGGATCTGATGCTGCAGGTGAGCGCAGTAGCGATACTCGTGCGCCCCCGTTCATTTCTGCACCGGCCGTCGGCAGTTGGTCGCGGCTCTCACCAGCCGTTCCCGTGTGTAGGGGCCGGCAATCTGCCCATCCACCAGAAGGCAATAACTCCAAGGCTGACAGGCCTCGTGCCTGGCATTCTTGTCGAGCAGGGTCGCGGTGCGGTGCACCACTTCTTGCCAATCGCGGCTGACGAAGATGTCGTGCTCGCTCTTGTTGGTGGGGCCATCGGGCCGGTAAATGACCAGAGTGTAGGTAAGGGTATTCATATTCCCGCCTCCACAGATCTTGGACGTCCCGCACCACGATGAGGTTCGCACCTGACGGCGCCTAAAGCTATCTCGGCCTTAGGCGCGACAACCTGTCCCATGCTCCCCATCTCGACCAAATCCATCTACCTGCACACCGATGACGCCAAACGGGCACGGTCAGGCCTTCCCCGCTTGATACTGCATCGCTATCCGAAATGCAGATCAAAGTATCGTCGCGTGATCGACTTGCGGGCCTCGGCCTTCATCGGGCGGACATGATCAGGCGACCATCCCTTCCCTCCATAGGTCGCCCGGCAATGAGCGCAGCGATAGGGGGACTCCAGAAGCCGGATATTGAGCAGATACGGTGCCTCGTGGCCGCAGCGCCGACACGAGTTCTCCAGCGGCTTGCGATGCGCTGGACAAGCAGCAATGCTCTCAATCTGGTGCAGGACGCTGTGATACCCGTCCAGCATGCAGCTATGACAGTGCCGGAAGACGCTGCAATAGCGCCGCCGCTGACTCGGCTGGACGAGTGCAAGACGCAACGTCTGGATCGGTATCGCCAGGGTATCGTGCAGCCGCCGCAGATCAATCAGCCCGAGTTGCGGCACGACGCCCTCATACGGATCGATGTCCGCACCCAACAGCCGGGCCACGACGTGTCCGGGCAGCGCGTTTGCCTTCTCGAACTTCCACAGGATTGAGACAAGCGACTCGTAGGGCTCGATCCACTTCTTGTTGAAGAGGTACCCCAGCGCCGGAGTCAATCGGCCCTCGTCCAGCGTGAGGATCGGGAAGCTCGGCGGCGTGAGGCGCGAGCCCCTAGGCAGCGACGAGCACATGACCGGTGGCATGACGCGATTGCACGTAACCGCAATGCTGCACCGCGTAGCTCCACAAAGCCGACTCGGGGCAGTATCCCAGCGTGTCGCGGATCTCGCTCTCCTTGAGGAGAATCTCGACTGCCCGTGCAAACGACTCCATCGGGATCGCCAGTCGGCCAGGCAAACATGCCTTGTTGTGTGCCGCCTCAAAGGCTTGCCACAGGGTGTCCGCATCGCTCACCAGTCGATACCCACTATCGAAGGCCTGCGGGACATAGAAGCGCGTGAAGCTCCAAGCGCTACCTTCAGGGTACGCAGTCTGGTCGTAACCTTGCAAACACGTAGCCACATCCTCGGCATTGCGGATGCCATAGAATGACAGTTCCTCGACCATCAGCCGCGCAACAATCTGCGTCTTCCCCGCTATCTGCAGCGCGGTTTTTTGCGCGAGCAGTTCCTGCTGGCCCACCAAGAAAGTGAACAGCTTGATCTGCTGCCGATCGAGCGCGTCGTGTACGTCGCGCAGCCATTCGTACTCGTTCTCGTTATAGCGCTGCGCTTCGTCACAAAATAGCAGGACGGTGCCACTCCCGGCACGTGCGGCCGCTTCCCGAATTCTCAAGGACAGGCGCATCCGTTTTGACGGATTGCCACCGGCATTCGGCTCCGGATCCCCCACGGCCGCAAGCAGGTTCGCAAAGAACGGCCCCTCGGCATGGCGTGGCTTGTGCTCGCACTGCGCGTGGTAGGTGGTCATCTTCGGATGGTTGCGCGCCAGCAACAGGCGTACATACTCGATCGCGCGGGTCTTACCGATACGCGATGGCCCATGGATCAGCGCGCCCATGATCCGGTAGCGCAGGCACCGCTCGACGAGTTCATAGAAGCTCTCGATCGCCGGCGTGGCAATCCTGTAGTTGCCGGTGGCGAGCGGGTGCAGCGACGGGTCAATCGGACGCGGAACCTGAAGCGACATGATGCACCTCCTGACAAGATCGACTGGGATTAGAAAACCTGGCCGGTACCGATCGAGAGCTTTCGCGGCCGTGCCGTCAGGCGCGGCGAAGGCTCAGCAATCGCCGCCCCTGACGCGACGTCCACCGAGGGCGTGGCAGGTTGCGCCACCGCTGGCTTGTCGGTCGGTCGAGGTGGACCAGGGGGTGTGCGGGTGGTCGGCGCCGCCGCGAGCAGGCGCATCACATGGGCAAGCTCCGTGGCCGCCTTGCGGGTCTTCTTCGCCTGTGCGGCCTTTTCCTTCACGTAGGTCTCAATCGGATTGGCTGCGCCGGCCGAGTGGTGGCGTCGCTTGCCCGCTTGCCGGCGGATTTCCTGCCGCAACTTGAGGTTGTGCGGTACCACCCGCCATGCTCCTTGTGCGTCAAGCACACCCAATTCCGTGCCGTCGGCAAGGAACGCGCGCACGCTACGCAGATCATCCGCGTTCATGTAGATCAGCAACTGGTGGCCGATCAGATGCGTGCTGGTCGCGAGCACACCGTTGGTATAACGCACGCCATGCAGGTTGATGTGCGGACGTACCCCCTGGTCGAGATAGGCCCGCACGCGGCACCGCCGAGCCGACTGCATCAAGCAGAGGGTTCTGCGGCGCTGATCTGCAAGCCATGTCACCAGCGTCCCCCGACCACGAACGAAGTACTCGATCGCTTCGAGCGGCGTGGCATTGTTCAGACCACTATGTGGCATACCGTTGTAGCCGGCAATGGCGTACTCGACGAGTTCCTCGAGCTCGCCAAGCGACACGTACAGGCACAGGTCTCCCTTGGGATCGGCCAGGGCCCGGCGCAGATCGCGTGGGTGGGAACCCGTATAGCCAGGTAGGCGCGAGGAGAGGCGACTGGCGATCGTGCCAAAGAAGCGCTCGATGTACGGACGCTCATCGGGGCTGTACCTGGGTCCGGCATCAACCAGGCAGCCGATAAACTCGCACAGGACTGACAGCGTCTCGTTGGCGAGGTTCGCCTTCGCGTTATCGAGCTTCATGGATTCCCAGGTGGCATAGGCGAGTTCCGGCAGCCTTTGCGACGGGAACCCATCCTGCGGACCATAAGTCAGGCCTGGAATGGTGAAGCTTCGTGGACGATGGGGCTCCAGCGCGTTCTCGAGGGTCTTGATCACATCGTAGCGGCTGTACTCCCTGGCGAGCGCAATGTGGTAGCCGAGGACTGCTCGCGTACACACGTCGATCATGACGAGTAGCCATACCCGCTCCATCTCAAATTCGTGCTCAAATCCAAGCGGATCGCGAACGACCACCTTGAGGCGGATGTCGAGCCGGTGACCATCAAATTCGACGACCTGATACGGGCGCGTCGCGATAGACGCTGCGGTGGTGCCGGTGCGTGGCAGTCCCTTGAGGTGCGACGCACCGGCCGCACGAGCCGCCGTCCCGAAACTGTGCAACAGCTCGGCCTTCAATCGCCGCGACAACGAACGAATCGCATGACCCGCTGTGTTGAACGGATAGTTGGCGGCCGTCAAGCCCACGGCCCGACACTGACGCAGAAAATCGTCATGCAGCGCCTGCAAGCCGCGCAGCCGGGTGCGCAAACGCCCATCCGTATGGATCTGTTCAAGCACGACCTTGCGCTGTTTGACCTGGAGCAGCAGCCAGCCGGCCAGTGCCGGGTAGCGTTCAAACAGCTGAGACAAGGCACCAGCCGCCCCGCAACTGCCGCGCTCGCCGCGTATCTGCACGTCACACACCCGCGCGTATTGAGTAATGCGCGTGTAGTGCATCAGTGCACGAAAACCAAATGGCCTGCCGTCCGGATGCGCCTGCATGGCCCGCTCAAGCCAGCGGTACAGTTGTCGCCGATTGACGCCCGTCGTTTGCTCGATGGCCTTGATTGGCGCCCCGGCCACGTACTGCTCCAACGCTTGCCGGCGCCTTTCGAATACGCGTCGAGCAGCTTCGTCGAACTCCGTGTAGGCTACCGTGGGCCAGGCACTTGCATCGACGGACTGCAGCGCCGGTTTGCGACGGTTCATGACTTCGCCTCCTGGGCCACGAACATCGTGAGCAATGACAGCGGTTGGGTCCGCAGTTCCTGTGCGGTGACTCGACCAACATGCAGCAAGCCGAACAGCGCCGCGCGAACCAGGACCGGATCACCCGTCGAGAATTCGCGCTCGATGGCCAACAGGCGTTGAGGTTCCTTAAGGAAGCGCACGATTGCCCCAGGCAGCGTTGGCGCGACAAGACCGCGGTTTGCGACCAGGTACGGCAGCATGCGTTGCCAGTTATCGATCCAAATACGCGCGGCAGCCAGCTCAGCCAGGGCGACGTACCGAATCGAAAGGGCTTTGTCGTCAAGATCGCTATCCGCAGCCGGTACCTCGTCCTCGGATCTTGCATCATCAAGAAGGACCAATTCCTCGCGATCGCCATAGCGAACCCAGAAATCGGCGAGACGGCGGCAACCATCGATCTGCGCATAGCCCGGCCGTTCGCAAAACGTAACGACTGCCGGATCTGCTTCCAGCAGCAGCCACTGTTCGACGGCGGGGCGCTGATAGAACATGACGCGCCGCGCAAGCTTCGGGCTGAATGCTTCGAACCGATGCGCACCTCGCGGCCGAGCAAAGGTGATCGGCCCCGCAATCGACCGGGAATCTTCCATAAGATCAAGGGCTTACGGATGGGATTCGAAGTGTAGGAGGTGAATTGACAGATTTAATACGGACTTATGCGAATTGACACTTTTAATGCGTTTCGAGTGGAAGCAAATGTGTCAACACAACGGCGCTAAGCCGCGTCAGCTAACGGCAAGGGTAGTGACAGATTTAATACGCTCTACGTTTGCCGACCCGCACAGTCCGTGGCAGAGGCCGAGCAACGAGAACATGAACGGACTGATCCGTGAGTATCTACCGAAAGGCGAAGACCTATCGATCTTCTCACAAGGGTACTTGAACAGGATCGCGAAAGCGTTGAACTATCGCCCTCGGGCGGTCCTTGACTTCGCCACTCCGGCAGAAGCCATGGCAGAAGAGATCAACAAATTACGAACCGGTGTTGCATCTCAGACTTGAAACCGCCACCTTGTTCGCCAACTGAAACGGTCCGACATCAGACGCAAATTCAACGCATACACCCGTATGCTTGTCGCCATAATGCGACCACATCAAAGGATGGTCGCGCCTGTCTGTCATGCAAAAGACACCGACGTTCTGAACATGTCGACGGCCTATCGTGTTGTACGTCTCGATTTTTTCAGTGTTCGATTGCGCCATGAATCGAAAGGCGCGACCGCGACGCTCCTGCCGGCTGTGGCCCTGCTTTCGGCCTGCATTATTGTGGAGCTTGAGAACACTCTTCCGGTCCAGCACCGCGCGTGGATTGAAGCTGGGGGCGCAGTCGAATGGATCATTGAAGTCCGAGGGCTTGGCGAGGTAGATCTCCCCGTGGCTGAGTAGACGTTCGAACCTGGCCCACTGCACGGCTGCACTTAATGCATATAACTTGTAGAGAGACGCTGGCGGAGTCACGAGTTCCATGAAAGTCCTAGTCAGCATTGAGGAGCATCTCACGGACTGCCACCGTCTCCATGAGTCGATCAACCGATCCATACAGCGTGTGAGCATTCATGTTGTGCTGATCCAGATAGCCGAGTGCCCGCCGCCATTCAGATCTTGGTAGCGTGAACTTTACGAGTACGTCTTGTATGGCGTCCCGGCTCGCAAATGCCTCCATATGGCTGCAGATTCCATGCCGCCCTTCCCCGCTCCTCTTCCGAAGACACAGTGTGTATTCGGCCTGTTGTATATAGTGCCGAGGCGCAGTCCTGGTATATGGACCGAACGAGTAAATGGTCGGGCTCGCAGGCGATGTTGCCTTTCCCCTTCCCGTGGCTTCCAGGTATGCAAAAACCGCTACGCGCTCTTGGCGCTGTTCGTATGCTCTCGAATATGCGAAGAATGCGGCAACGTACGGCGACCTTGTCCAGTCCAGTAGCGGCGAAGGGAAACCGTGATGTCGCAGATAGACCAGGTACGCGTACTCGTCGGGCTGCGTATTGAACCCTGTCAACACTACGGCCGCCTGGCCAAACTCCTCGGCAAACTCATGTGGAGGTCGGATGTTCCACTGCTGTCCAGTTGCTGACTCAATGCCGTATCGTGGCCTGTAGGCGTATGCATAGTACTCTTCCAGAGTGTCGATACTGGGGTTGAACCGCTCAAGAGTGCTGATGATTGGCCACTCGCTATCGGCGTGGCCGCGGAAGAGCCATTTCGTCGAGCCCAGAGCTGCCGTGTCGGCCTCGCGGTCAATTGACTCGAGTTTGGCGAGCGCCTGATGAAACTGCGACCAATCATCCAGCTCGACCTCGAAACTATCAGCTGCACGATGTGTGATGGTCGACAGCGATAGGTCATCGAGTGCAACTCGCTTGAAAGAAGGAGTGATCGCCATATTCCCACCATGCCAAATGAATGCGCATATTGCCATACCGGAGAAGACAATACTGCCCCGCGGAGGTCTGCGCAGCTTTGGAACCGAAAGCGATCAGCGAGAGTCCCGGTTCAGAGCAAACTCGGTCAAAAAAAAACCGCCTGAATTAGGCGGCTTCCTTTCGAATGGTCTTGCGTCGCAGCTCGACCATATACTGCGCAATCTTTTTGTTTCGTTTCATTCGTACCTGCTGTGCGCCTACCTTGGACTGCCAGCGTCGGCCGTTGCGCAAAGCAAGCGCAAGAGCAATCCGAGATGGGCGAATGCGTGGCCTTGCCTCACGAATGAGTGCCTCAAGATGTCCGGTACCGGACTCCAATACTTCCAGCGTGACCTGGTCGTCGACTTCCGCCCGTTGGGGCGCTCGGCGCTCCAATACCGCAATCATTCGGGCCACGACGTCGGCTGGCGGCGTCAGCGCGTTGCTTTTCGTCGTCATAGCTCCACTCCATTTCGCTTCATATACTCGCCAAGTATAACCCAGCAGCTACTTCCGGGCGCGGTGTCGAATGTGAGGAAGCCGCCATGTCCCTTCGCGCGCCAATATGCAGCGCCTCCCCGCCGCTGCATCAGATCATTGAGCGACCTACACCCCACAAAATCCGGAGGAAGTGCTTGGATGTCGTGGGGAGTGAGATCCGCGTTGAATCCGAGCACTGGCCAAGTGTAGTAGCCATTTAGTGTATCGCCGGGCGCGCCTGCCGCGATGCACGACACCGCCGGAATCCCCAAGTGCAGTGCCATGCGCATTTCGGTGGCAATGCTGCGCACCCCTAGCCCCTTCCTCCGGTGCGGTCCAAGGATCTTGAAGTTTTGATTAATGATCAAGCGACGGGCGCCTTCGTCGGCGTCCCACGAAAGCACGCGAATCATTGGGTCTTCTAGCCACGGGTGACGGATCTCGAAGACGTAGGTCTCATCGTCGAATGACACTGAAATTTCGCTGCCGTCGATAGCCCCAATGAGCTTTGGTACATCAGCAATCGGCACGGGCAGGTTCTCGGCGCCAGGCTCGAGCGTGACGGCGGACTGCCCGGTGAAGTGCTGGCTGGTGATGCGGTCTGGCATCCGATGACTTCTTTAGATTGTTTTCAGGATTCTAACATGCTGGCCGGGTCACTTACGTGCGCAAAACATACTTTTTCTGCTTCTTGATAATCTTTCTTATCAAGAATGGCGAAAATAAGGTACGGGTCACCTACTTGAACGCACACTCTAGAGCTTACAATCGGAAGCTCGGCCTGCAACCCTCTTAGCTGGAGCGGTTTTCCAGGCATCTGGCAGGTGCCCCAGCCGGAAGATCAAACCATTTACCAGTCCCGCTGGACGAATCGTTTTCGTAGGTGTATAACGAAACGGCCGTTAATCACCTACGAGGAGCAGTTATGGCAAAGTCGAACAAAGAACGGGTAGACGATCAGCGCGCTGCACGCCAGCGGGCAAACTGGGTCGAGGTCCGCCTGTGGGTACCGTCCCAAGAGGATGCCGATGCTGTGAAGAAACTTGGCGCCGAGCGGCGCGCATTGGCACAGGAATTGATCGGCCTAGAGGAATTGGACGTTCCCGGCAGGGACGATCTTGTCCAGCGGGTCAGAGAAGCCATACGCCAGCAGGGTTCGAAAGCTTACGTCACCGAGTCCGGGCCAATCCTTGAATTGCTCAGCGCGCTTGCCGACGCGGGAAACGTACGCGGCATTGCGCGGGCTTACGCAATCTTCGCTCGCGCATACCCCATGAATGCGCATTTCGTTGCCCACTCCATCCCCGCGAAGATCGTCAGCAGACACTTTCCAAAATTGTTGCCGGTCGCCACCCTGGCGCGTATTTCGTCACTCGTACCCGATTGGCAAAGTCGCCTCATCGACTCCGTGGGCGACGAGGCAGCCTTTTCCGCCCAAGTCGCTCACCTTCACGACGCGCTCGGTACTGCGTCGAAAGGCTAAAAGCAGATGACAGCCACGGTTCGCTCGCGCCGCAGGTCCGTCACTCGGCGTCAACTCCATCGCGGTCACTTCGGCTTTCTGCGCGCCACCATTCAGGGTCTGCACGCCCGGAGCATGTGGGACCGCTACCTAGCGGAAGAAGGGGAGATCGAGGCTGAGGCGGATGCGCGCGCCGCGGCCGATGGCGGGGAAGCTGACGCCTTTTCGCGCCATCCCAAGGTCAGGCGCGTCACGGCGTGGCTGCGCGACGAACTGGCGGCAGCTGCGCGGCGCACGCAGCGTCCAAGCATGGCCCGCCTGGTGCGCGTGGATCTGCGCCAGATCGGTCGGCCGGGCGCCGGCCTCCCCTCGTTGGAGGATTTTGCCGCCGCCGAAGGGCTGGACGGCTTCAGCGAGGCCGAGCAGCTGGCCGCCTATCAGGAGCAGCACGGCACGGCCCTCGAACGGGAGAAAAAGCGCGTCGCCCTCATGCGAAAGCAGCTGGAGGCGATGGACTGGCTGGAAACGCAGTATGCGCGCCCGGTGCTGGTGGATGATGGCTGCCGGGCCTGGCTCGCCGACACGCTGGCCAGTCGCTTAGAAGCTGCTGGCGTCGAAACGATCGGCCAACTCATCGACCGCATCAACGGCCTGGGTACAGGCTGGTCAACGGCGCTGCCCGGCATCGGCGCCGGCAAGGCCCGTGCCGTGGAGCGGTTCCTTGAGGCCCACCAGGACACGCTTACCCGCACGATTGGCCAGCACGTCGCGGTGCCCCGCCGGCAGCGCTACGCGCATGAGCTCGCCCGCGTCGTGCCGCGCGCGACGGGGCTGGTGCCCCTAGACAAGCTCGTGGTCCCAGCGGAACTGGATGGCCGGGCCGGAACTTACCGTCGACCACAGGCGCAATGCCTGCTCTCCGCCCACAACGATTACGAGGCGGTGCTCGCCTGGCTGCGCGCGAAGCCCGGCCTCCCGCCTGAGCAGGTCTCTCGCATTCGCGAAAAGCGTCGCGACATCAGCACGGTACCCGGCCCGCTGGACTGGCTGCAGACGCTCTCTCACACGCAGCGCGCCTACCGGAAAGAAGCCGAACGCCTCCTGCTATGGGCAATCCTCGTCCGTGGCAAGCCGCTCTCTTCAATGACGCACGAAGACTGCATTGCCTACCGGGAATTTCTCGCGGCGCCGCCTTCGGACTGGTGCGCGCCGCGATCGCGCGAGCGGTGGAGCCCGATCTGGCGCCCTTTCGAGGGACCGTTGTCGGACCGGGCGCGCGCCTACTCGATAGGCGTGCTCAACAACCTATACCGGTTCTTGGTGGACCAGAACTATCTGATGGGCAATCCATGGCATGGCGTGCACGTGCCACGCACCGCCGCGCCCAAGCTCGATGTAGGCCGCAGTTTCACCGAGGCCCAGTGGAATTTTGTCCGTACAGAGGCCACCGCCCTGCCCCAGACGTCGGCCAACCTCCGTCTTCGATTCGCCTTGTCGTTGCTGTACACCACGGGCATGCGGCTGTCAGAAGCCGTAAGCGTGACCACTGATCACCTGGAGTGGGTCAGTTTCCCAGGCGCCCGTGGCGATAGGCCGGTGGAGGGTTGGCGTCTGGAAGTGCTGGGAAAGGGAAGTAAGCTCCGGCGCGTGCCGATGGCGCCCGTCGTCATAAGCGAGCTGGCCACGTACCTCGCACACCGCGGATTCCGGTCAGAGCCTGACCAAGGGCGCTTGCCTCGGAGCGTCTTTCTCCTGGGCGAGGCCATTGACGCTGGCCAACTAGCGCCTTGGATGATGCAGCGACAGCCAGATGCCGCCCGCGGCGTCACGCCTGACACCCTATACAAGCAATTGAAGGGGTTCTTTGCTAAGTGCGCGACTGCCCTGCAACCTCACGACGAGCGTGGAGCTGAGCGGCTGGCCGCTGCCAGCACTCATTGGCTTCGCCACACTCATATCTCGCACGCGCTTGCCGCTGGCGCACCGTTGGAAGTCGTCCAGCAGAACGCTGGCCACGCTTCCTTGGATACGACGACGAAGTACGTCACCACCGAAGAAGCACGGCGCATGGCGGCGATGCTTGCGGTCTGGAGCTCCGACCGTAGCGAGACGATGGAACCCCCCGCTTCAGAGGGGTGAGTTTTTTGCGTCGAATATAAGGTCCCTCGAGCTATACGTAGAGCGTCGTTCAATCCCGAGTGGCGCACTTCTACAAGGCTTGAAATGACAATCTTCACCCTCTTTCCCAACTGGCCAGAATTCGCGTACGTCGTAATCGGCGGCGCTCTCCTGGCCCTCGGTCTCCCATTTGGCGGCTTTCATGGCTGGTCGCAAAAACAGTGGTCACTGGCGACGGCAATTGCAGCTACCTGTATCGGTACGGCTGTTCCAACAATGGCCACGGTCTCGGCAATAGGCAATCCCGACGCCCTCCCCGGTGTTTTCGCGTTCTGGTCCCTAGTTGCGGCGATGAGCGCTGTGCTTGGCGGTAGATGAGGTAGTTTATTCGGGGGGGGGGGGGCTCCCCCCTTCTTGCTAGCCTTTGGCTGCCACTGCGGCACATTTTGGTCACAGCGGCGTGTCGGAGCCGAGACTCATTTTGTCGTACGTTCAGTATATAAATTTAGTTCAGTCGGTCGGTTTTGTCGTGCCTAGTCTGCAAGAAAATTCCCGGTTGGACTGTTTCTTCGTAGAAGACTGGTTGTTTACCCACGGGGTTAACGTCTCGCATTGGTGAGAGATGGTTGACCATCGCCGCTCCTCAACCCGCCAGCCGTTCGCTGCGCCGAATTGATGCCGGCAACTGTTGACGCAAGAGCGCGAGCGACTGGGCGAGGTGGCCGGCCACGTCGTTGCGGCTGCGTCGATCGGGCTCGCGCATTTCCTTTGGGGTGAGCGAGGCAATTTGGCCGGAGGCCAATGCCTCGAGCTGACCCAAAGCCGCATGCAACGGAGTGGATGACGTAAAACTGCCTCGGCGGACGACCACAGACACTTCGTCGACCGAAATGGTCGATCCGTCCGGCAACTCAAATTTTTTGCCGCGCAGGCTCACTGCCAATTGGCTGATCCGGTTCTGCGTTTCGGCGGCTTTCCTTTCTCGCTGCTGTTCCTGGTCAGCCATATCCGCATGCTCTTTCGCGATAAAGGTGAAGTCGACGTCCTTGGACAACAGGGAACTCAGGTAGGCGTAAAGCTCTTTGCCCTGCAGCTTCTGAAGAGCGTGTTTGGTCACTGCCACCACATCGGAGAGCCGCTTGCCCGCTGCGCGCGCAGCCTTCATGAGTTTGAAGATGGCTGTGACCGCCAATGCGTTTCGCTCGGCCAACCAGGCCAAGTCGGAAGGAACTGCTTTCCCATTGATGGTCTTGAAGGCGTGCTTCCGCTCGGATAGGTTCTTTTCGGCCTCCTTGCTCCCGATGCTCGGCGGCTTGTAAGTCATTGATTTAAATGATTTTTCTGTCAAGTTATCGGAGGTGCGCGAGGAAGCACCTGCAACTACAGCGTTGTCGCGGTGCTGAGCGACCGCATGCTCAAAAGTACGTTGCAAAAATCCGAGTGCTCCTAATAACTTCAGAGTGAATCGAATCCTTCCGATGTTTTGAAGCTTCATTCGTGTACGGAGCTGTTTCTCGCGTTCGATAAGGCCCTGCCCTTCCAGGGTCGACAACGCACGATAGACAGTAGCTTCGCTAACTCCGACATGACGGGCCAACGTTTCCTTCTTAACGTAGGCTAATTGGTGCATGTTTTTGTCGTTAAGAGAGAACCGAATCAATGCTGCTAATACCTGACGGGTCGTGATTGAAAGATCATTAAAAAATCGGGATTCGTACGCGAGTGCAATCGCCTTCATAACGCGCGAAGGAAGAAAATCAGGGCTTTCAAAGCTATTGGAAACTTCTTGAGTTACCGCTTCGCATTGCGCGAGCGATGTCTGCTTATTAATCGCAAACTGTGCTTCTTTAGCGTACGCACTATTTGCAGAGAAAATAAGCTCTCCACCGACTGCTGTATTGGTCGTCATCGTTTGCTCATTTAGTTTTTATTCGTGAAGAGCATTGACACGACGATCCGAGCTTCCTACACTCCAGTTGCGAGCTTGAGTTTGGAAGTAAGACCGAAGTCAACGCATCACTGAGAAAGCCTGGAGTTGCAGCTCCGGGCTTTTTCTTTTTGTCTTTTGCGTCTAGGGGCTCATTGGCGCTCCAGTCGATTCAAAGGCCACAAAAGAAAACGCCCCAGGGTTACTGGGGCGTTTTCTTTTGGTGTCTGGGATCGAGGTCCATTTAGCCGGCTAAATGGACCGGACCAGGGAGACCCGTATCGCTGACTGTCCGGATGCTCGTGCCGAACGTTTAGCCGGCTAAACGAGAACGGTGGGACGAACGCGTTTAGCCGGCTAAACGCAGGAAAGGTCCGCAGGTTGCCAGCGTTTAGCCGGCTAAATGGCTGCGCGATCAGAGTGAGAAGGGTAAGGGCGTTTAGCCGGCTAAATACCAGTCCGCCTGAGCGGACACTAGCATCCAACTGGCTTAATGATGTAGCAATGTCGAGGCCGAATGACTTCCCCATGCGTTGCATGGAAGGGGAATGCATGTCGGCCATGACTGAGTGCATCATACGTCTCTTTTTCCGGCGGAGAGGCGCTCAAGAAGAACTTCCTTGATTCCCTCGCCGCCGCCACTGTTCAGCGCATCGACAGCGGCACCTAGGATCTCGAGCAACTCCTGCTTCGCCTCAGTCGAAAGAGCAGCCGACGGCTGGAGTTTTAGTTCGATCCCGCCATTGGCGTACTCACGCAGTGAGCCGCCCTTGGCGGAACCCACCATAATCGGGCGATTCGTCAGTGCGGCCTTGCGTTCCCGCTTCGCACCAGGTTCACGAACGAATTGACGGACCAGCGCCTCGATACCGCGGCGGGAGACGTTCTCGTCGATGACCTTGTCCACGAGCGCGAGCAATTGATCGTCGCCCAGCTGAGACATATCCCCAATCTGCCGTGACAACTCAGCCGCGACGGTGTAGGGGAATGCCTCACTATGCTCGGCCATCCGGTCAGTTACCTTCTGGGGGAACTTCCCGTAGGACAGCATATTGCTGATCGTTGCCTTGCTCCTATCAAGCCGTTCAGCCAACCATTCCAGCGTGGCGTGACCTTTGCCGACGAGCTCGGCCCAGCGCAGACCCTGGTCAATTTGAGAAATTGGCTCCGTCGAGTCAGTACGCTCAAACGAAACGGCATAGAACTCTTTCGCATCGTTGGGATCGACCGCACGCTCAAGCGCCCAAAGCTGGTTCCATCCCAACTTCTGCCCGCTCCGGAAACGCGTCTCGCCATCGACGATGAACCAATAACCCGCCTTAGCGGGGTTCTTCGTGACAATGATTGGCGATTCCTGACCGTCCGTGGACATCTGGAGGCTTAGCTCCTTGATGCGAGCTGCCGAACGATGAATCCGAGCATTCCATGGATGGGTTTCCAGTCGATCAATGGCAACCGGAAAGCCCCTTACGGCCCCGTCATCCAAGCGGATGGAGGGCTCAGAAACCGTTACGGGCGCGTGTTCAGCCGCGACGATAGCGGGCGCAGGCGCAGTCGTCACAGCATCGGTCACCGGGACCGTGGCGGCGCCGGCCGATCGCTTGGGAAATGCCGCAATCTTGAAGCCGCCGCCTGGCACGGGTGCCGCGGCCGGCGTGTCGCCGCCCGGCGATGCTACTTCTGCAACTGGCGGCGGCTGGAAGGAACGCTTTCTTTCAGTCATTAGTTAGTCGCCCTCCTCGATTCGGGAGCGTCGTCGAACAAGCCCGGCGTTTCGCCACGTGCGAACGTCTCTTCGGCAATGTTCATCACAAACTTGCACACGTTTCGGATCTCTTCGTGCTGCCGTTCCAGTGCGCGCGTCCACCCCTCAAACGTGACGGGCAGCACCTCTTCAAGCTCGTGACCGATGTCATGCATCAGCGAACGTGGGAAGCGCTCGGATTCACCCACGTGCGGGGCAATCGGAACATCGTCACCGAAAGACCGCTGCAAGGCGCTCATGACGCGAGCGCTGCGGCTGTTATTCGCCTTGAAGAAATTGGGAACCGCGACGACCTGGGGAATCGGCAGTTGCGACTCCGATAGCCCCGTCAGTTCGTTCGCAAGGAAACTGAGCGACTTCACAGTCAGCGCATCGAGGCGAACCGGAATCAGTAGCAAATCGGCTGCAACGATTGACGCACGAGACACGACAGACGTAGACGGCGCGTTGTCGATCAGGATGATGTCGATATCCTTGAGGTCGCTGTCGGCATGCGCTGAAATCCAATTCCGCAGAAATTGCTCGCGGTTCGGTTGAATTGCCAGTCGATAACCCAGCTCGCCAAGCGTAATGTCAGCAGGCACCAGCTTGGGGCCATGTTCCCCATACGGTTTCACGATGATCTCGGACAGCGGCAGCGTAGTTTTTTCCCCATTGGCCGGATACAAGGCATTGAGGAAGGTATGCTTGACGAGCCACTGATTCGGCTTGCCGGCGTCCGCGACTTCATCTGGCTGGAACCCGTTCATAACGGTCAGCGACGCTTGGTCGTCCAGGTCGATGGCCATGACGTTGTAGCCCTGCAGAGTCAGTTCCGCCGTGAACTCGTTCGACAAGGTGCTTTTGCCAACGCCACCCTTCGGTACGTAAACGGCAATGACGAGTGGACGCTTGAACTTGACCTTGCCGCGATGGCGCTTGGATTTCGCCAACTGGAGGATCTGTTCGAGCGAATAGACAGGGCGCGTAGTGCTGCCTGCCGGAACCCGATCAGGAACAATCCCCTGTTCTTCGATCATCCTTCGGACGGTTGCCTCGCTGACGTCCAGCATCGGGACGATGTCTGCAAGACGGTACTTGTTAGTCTTGATTGGCACTTGGCAATCCTGAAAGGGTTTTTCGGCAAAAAAGCACGATTTCCCTATCATAGCAAAAATTACGGGCTACGCTATAAAAAGTGCCTTGTTGGTGAATGTTGCGGTGCCGCAGGCTATTAGCCAATAGAAACATGTTTTCGCAGTAGATTGGTTCTGTTGCTTTTATCCAACCGAAGTGCATGCTTTCGGTCATCGTATATGCCGTATAATGCATTTTATGCCCTGTCTCAGGCTTGGAGAGTGCTGAGAGAGGCAGGCCCATGTTTTCGGCAGATTTGTGCGACTGTCTTAAGCAGCACTTACAAGAGTCGTGCCGCTAGGCAAGCCCGGATTCGACGACAAATCGCGACGTCGGATTCTTCTTGGCAGTTGAAAGAAACATGGAGCTTCGAGCGCGCGTGAGACCCACATAAAAGAGCCGCCGTTCTTCGGCTTCCGTGCTGCCTTCGTCCGGAATCACCGTCTCTTCGAGACGAATCAGCGCCGTTTGATCCCACTCCAGCCCCTTGCTGGAATGGAAGGTCGTAAGGACGATGGCGTCTTCGCCAGGCTCGTTGTTCTTCCGACGCAGAAAATCGAGTCGGTCGGAGAACGTCCCATTTAGTCTGCTGAGCACGTCATACGTAGTGTTGATCGCGCGCTTGGCCTGATCCGATGTCGCCTTTTTCAGCATCCATTCGTGGACGCCATCAAGCACCAGGGCGTGAAACTCCCGTTCACAAAGCGCTCGCCATTCGGCCATCTTTTTGGTCAGTTCGACGAATTTTTCTGCCGCGTCCTCGCCGAGGCCTGCTTCGATCAAGTCTTTCTTCTTGACGCCTTCGGGAACCTTTCCGGCAGCGAACCTCTTATGGATCGTGTGCAAATCCGTGGACCCAATGCCGGTGTAGCCGAGGATTCCGTCAAGGCCGTTGCTCGTTGTTTGCTGAATAAGTTGGAGCAAGTTACCCATCAGTGCGGACTCAGGACGATCCAGGATCGATCGTCCCGCAGCGCGGTAGTACTTCACACCATGCGAACGGCAAACTGCTTCGACAGGGTCAAGAATACGATTCGTCCGAGCAAGGATGGCCGCGCTCTTCCCGGCGCGAACGGCCGCCGACATGGCCTCAACCGCAGCGACACCTTCCTTGTACTCGTCGTCATACCGTTGGAACTGGACAGATCCACCTTGGCCCTTGTTGGAGCGGAGTTCCTTGATGATCCGTTCCTCGTTGTTGCGGATCACGTTGTCGGCCACACTAAGGATTTCTGAGTGCGACCGGTAGTTGACCCCAAGTACGATCTGGCGGGCGCTGAACTCGCCAGCGAAGGCATCCATCCCTTTTTTTCCGAGGGCCGACCTGAAGCCGAAGATAGACTGATCGTCGTCCCCTACCAGTGTGGTCGTGGACCCAGATCGCGCGTGGATTGCAGTCCAAAGTGCCTGAAGCGAATCGCAATCCTGGTACTCATCGACCAATAGCACGTCGACGGCGTACGGCTTGATAGCACTGGATTGCATCCCCTTGACCGCGTGCCGCATCAAGTCTTGAAAGTCCACACGCCCATTCCGCTCCAGTGCAGCTTGATAGGCCACATATATCTGGCTTTCAACGCTATCGTCTGTGGGTGAGCCTAGCTCGGCCTTCAGACGCTCGATGACCGCAACCGCTTCCTCGATCTTCCATTCAAGCCCCATCTCCTGGAGAACCTGGACAATCAATGCCGCACGATCGCCATCAGAGGCAATATCCGGTCGCTTTCCAGCCACGGACGCCAATTGCTTATATGCGAGCGAGTGGAAGGTGCCGGCGATCAGCCGCTTCTTTGCCGCTGGGCCCGCCAGTGCGAGTATCCGGTCGCGAAGCTCGATTGCAGCATCCTTGCTAAAAGTGACCGCACCTACGGTCAGTGATGGGTCGCTCAGTAGCAATGCGGCCTTAGCGGCAATCGTCGCCGTTTTCCCAGCACCAGGAACAGCTACGGCCACGCAATGGTCGCGGCACTCCACGACTTCGCGCTGCGACGCGTTCAGCTTTTCGAGAACTTCAGCGAGAGACATAACTCGGTGTGGCGAATGCCTTGGGAGGGCCATTGACCGACATGGTCGGACTTGGTCCCTGCAAGTAGGAGAAAGTGCCAGCAACTGCCAGTAGCAAGCCTCGGTCCGCCATACAAACTGGCACTAGGAGGGACATAGTCCCACCATGTCCTACTTGCTGGCACAACGTCAGACTAACGAACTGGGTGACGCCGATCAGCTATCTGGCAGTTGGTGGCACCAAGTCCCACTACATCGCATTGCGACGGACTTGGTGCCACCATAGTTGTGCACGAAAGCACTAGATGCCGCGAACCGTTGTCATGAGCTTCAGATGCGTCGTGTAGCTGCGCAGGCCGAGTGGCTGGAACTTTCGCAAGAAACGGGTTACTTCATCATTGACATCGCTCTGGTCGCGAATTCCGTTCCACACCATGAAGTCGAACTGATCCATAGTCTGGTCGAATTTGATGAGTACCTGTAGCGCCCGCACGGCGAAACGCGAGTACGCCTGGACCTCGAGTGAGAGCGAAGGGCGCTGGATGGTCGGTACAAAGACGATCTCCTCCTTGCTGCGCATTTCGGTCTCTCGCTGCTCACGATAGGCCTTGGCAACCTGCAGCTGTTCGTCGACGTAGTCCTCAAGCTTGGAAAGCTCACGCTCGAAGTAGGTTTCGAGCGTGGACAACTCGGTGCGAGTGAACGTGCTTTGCCCGAAGCGCTGAAGATTCAGCGACATGCGGTTCATGTACGGCCACCATTGTTCGAAGAGGGGCCGCAAGCGCGTATGGTTCAACTTCAGAGCGATGGGAACAACAGCAGCGCCGGCAAGCTCGCGATCCAGGATCTGCATGCCGAGCTCACGACGGCGGCGGATAATTGCCTGACGCTGTTCAGGCTGTAGCTCACGAAAAAGCTTCCGGGTGCGCTCGACTTCCGCTTTGCGTTGCTCGTGGTCGGCCGTGGAGATTAGGCCTTCCTTACGCAGTGCATCGGCGGAGGCCTCCATCTCGTTGAGTTCGCGTTCGACGTCGCCGCTGCTGTCCAAGGCACCGAGCGTGCTCGGATTCGGGGGGGAAGCCGTGGTCGCCGCCGGATCCACTGGGAGGTCTTCGTTGGGGGTGAGGTCGGTCGTGGTCATGAATTTCTCCTGGGCATGGCCCATGTAGTCAGCAAGCGGCCGGATTATTTTCCGACGTGGAATGACGCTGCGAGGCGCCAGCAGAGTAGGCCCACCAGGCAGACGACATAGGTCCACCAGTTGGCGAGCAAGGAAAAGGGGAGCAGCAGCGCGGAAGCACCCAGCCCAAAGCAAAGCATCAGGCCGTGCGCTGCAACGTGGAACGACACAGGGTTCGCAAAGCCCGCACTGGCAGCGCGGATCTTCCGGGTGACAGAACCATCGTTGAACACGGCAAGCAGTAGGAAGAGTGCGCCGAACAACCAGTGGTAGGCCACACCGGCGCGGTACAAGGCTCTGTAAATGGTCAGCCAAAAATGCTTCATCCAACCGCGGCCGAAATCCGACGCACCGCCGTCGGATACTGCCGTCGAAGTATCCGAACCAGAGAATGAAGCCTTAACGGCACCGGTTTCAATGAACCACCTGTGAAATCGTGCGTTCGCGAGCAAAACCGCGCTTTGGGCTTTTCTCTGACCCAGCACTCGTTCAACGGACGTTTGTTCGGCCTCGCTGATCTCAAATGCCGACTGGTCCTGAATGAAGGGCGCCAAAGTGCAGATCATCAATGGCGAGACGATGAGCCAGAGGCGAACATGAGAAGCGAATCTGCTATTGCCGGCCATGATTTAGAACCAACGCAGAGCTAGAAAGACGGGAAAGGATGGGATAGCCACGATTGCCGCCCAAAACATCGCTGGTTTGATGACGGCGATCTGCACGAGAGCGAAGCACGCCGGGGCGGCGCCCTCAGCGAACGCCACCGGTCTTTCCCCTTTGTCCGGTGCGGTCGAAGTGATCCACTCATGCATGGCCAGTGCCAGGGTGGTATCCACCCCGCAGACCCGGGCGGCTATTCGGGCCGGAGCCTGCCGGAACAGCATGGCAGCGTGCCTCGCGTCAGTGTGCAAAGTTGCCAGCGACATCGTAGCTCTCAAAGTAGCGGGAGAAGGCATAGCCCGTGAGCACGCGAGCAGCCAGTTGGAAAGCGGCGCATCGCTGTGTGACCGGACCCGGTACGCGTTCTTCGACGACCTGGCAGACATATCCATCAGGCTGGCGCTGCTCGAACGAGGGGATGGATTCCTGGAACGGATCCCAGACGTTGTACCTCTCCCCTTTGAACGCGGCGTAGCGCTTCTCATAGAGATCATGAGCGCGCCCGAACAGCCCTTTCATGAATGCGACATTCGGATCACCTTGCTTGCGCGCAGCACGCCAGGCGGTGATGGCATCCAATAGCATTTCCTTGACCAAGGGTTCGTCACGGACCCGGAAGTTCACGCCGATGTAGTCGACCACACGAGTACAAACGTCATCGAGATCGGGCGAAAGCGTGAAAATAGGGGCGAGCTTCGTTGAAAGCTTGTTTTCCTTGACAACTTGTCGGAACAGACTGCTGCGCATGGATGGTTAGTCCTGAATAATTGGAATACGGCCCTGGTAGACGGCGCCACCGGAGATCCGCAGAAAAAACTGGAGGTTGGGCAATTGCATGAGAAGGTCATGCGGTATGAGCGGGACCTTTTCGAGCTGTGCCGACCGAGATACCGAGCCAGTGAACTCACCAACATGGGCTTCGGTGCCGGTGCTGGTACTACTGGAGACGACAAGGTTCCGAATCGCGGTGGTCCCAGCCTTCTCCGCAAACCACTGGGCGGTGTCGATGTCTTCCAATCGTAAGACGATCTGATTGTTCAAATTGCCCAGAACCTGGTTCATTTTTGCAACGTTTCCGAGCTTGGCAGTGAAGTCGGAGCGAGTCTGATAGGCGATGAATGCCTTGAAGCCGGCACCGCGTCCCTTATTCAAAAGCTGTAGTAACTGCTCGTTGATGGCCTCAGCCGCCTCGTCAACCTGAATGACAATCTCGGGAGGCTTGGCGTAGAAGTTGTAGATCGCCCCTGCGACCGACGCAATGTCGGCAAGCAGCATCGACATGACGGCCTGGGCCACCATCGAGTTAGATAGGGAATCCGCGCCGACGTAAAGGACTGCCTTCTGCTTTATGACCTTGTCGATATCCCAGATCTCGCGGTCGTCATGGAAGTCGTCGGCCTTCGGCGCCAGCATCAGCCCAGTCTCACCGGTGGCCAGCATCTGCAGAAGGGGCAGGGCGGACGCGATGATTCGACCGTAATGGTCCCGATCGTGCTGGAAAGTCGAGATGAGGCCGTCGATGGATTCGTGACCGTTGCCGACGTTTGCGAAGCGCTCGATGTACATCCGTACCATCGCATCTAGCCGCGTGCCACCGCCCTTTTGTCCGACCTGCTGCATATAGCCGGCAACCTCTTCATCCCAGTCTGGCTTACCGGCTTCTGGGAAGAATCGCTGCAGCGCGCGCTCGAGCAGGTTGTTGATGCCGTTTTGTGCGTACTGAAGGATCGAGCGCAGATTGGGCTTGTCGCCCACATAGAGTTCGCCCTTGACAGACCGGTCGATAAATAGGAACGCAAATTGCCGGAAGGGGCCTTCCTCCATGAGCTGCGCGATACGCGTCGGAATCTCCGAGGGCTGCGACCAGTTCTCCAACGGATTGAGGCGAATGGATTGTGACGGCGCCGCCTGTTTCCAATACAGAAATTTCCGACCCGTACGCTCGCATTCTCGCCGGCATCGAGCGACCCACTCGGGGTCGTTCTTCGGGTCGATCACAATCAACACGTCGTTGGGATTGTGAATAACCTGGGTCGAGATGATCTCGAACGTGCGCGTTTTCCCCGCTCCGGTGGTACCGCTGATGGACGTATGACCGCCCATTGCCTTGTAGTGAAATGGAATAGGGTGCTTAGTCGATTCCAGGCCAGCGATCCAAGGCTTGCCCTGGGGCGAGCGGTCCGCGATGCTGCTCCCCGGTGCGAACGCCTTTTCGATGGCACGTACAGTCTGCTTGGGGAGCCACTTAGGTAGCCCAGGGATGTCCGTCGAAGGCATGCGCAGAATGTCGTGCGCGAGCTGGCAGTGCTTCTGCGTCCATTCGTAGCCAGTCCCGAGGTACATTGCATCCTCATCCTTGTCCCTGGAACGGAGTTTTTGGCTCTGGGCGAGAAGCGAGTCGATCCTTTCGACCGTCAGCCACTTCGTGGAAATAGCGAGACGGAATTTCAGGGCGCGCCAGACTTGAGTCGAGCGGAACAGTAGTACCGTCAGGCAGAGCAGCGCGAAGTATCCAGCGTGGGGGATGCCGCTGAACAGGACAAACACCGCGGCGAGGCTCCATCCGAGCGCGGCTCGGATCTCGTAGATCGGTCGGAAATGATTGGTATAGGGATTCATCACGACGAAATCGGAGCGATGAGGTTTCCCACCTCGTCGACCAGCAGAATGCTCTGCGCGTCAACCCGGTAGAGATGCTTGCCCTTGCGGAGGTGTTCAACCAGCGTGTCAGACGCCAGTCCGTAGTTGCCGAGCATTCGCTTGCTAACGGCCACTTTCCCATCCACGCGAGTGACCTTTGTCTTGCCGGTGGCCACGTCTTGCGAGAGCGCCTTGAAAAATTCACGCATGAGATTGGACGTTCCCGCCAACGCCTGGAAGGGGTCGTCCGCTAGCGTTTCCTTTCGGAGCGTGCGCGCGCCGTCCAACTGCAGGACGTTCCGCGACGATGGCTCTTGCGCTTCTGGTGTAGACGGCGATTTATTGTCGATACTCGGCGCAGCAGTCGGCGCCCCCGGCTGCTTGACTTCGCCAGTTGGCACAGAAGACGGACTGGCCACTGCGGTACAAGAGGGGCCGGAAACGGGAACGCCGTCCGCTTTCGCCAACAGCTCCGCGGCCGGAGCCGGCGTCGAGTCCGGAGCAAACTCGGCTTGACGGGCTTTCACCTCGAAGGTTGTCAGGGTCTCAATGGCCTGACGGGCCACTTTGTGCAAGAGAGATTCGAGACCGCTAGGACGCGGATCAGGATTGATGGCGCCAAAAAGGTCGGTCAGCACCTCGCTGTCAAAACGGCTCAGGCGTTCTGCGCCGAGGATCTCGCGCGCCAGGAGTGCCGTGCGCATTCGTTCCGGCTGAAGAGCGATTTCCCGCCGCGACACACGATAGCTACCTGTGCCGACCCAGTTTGAGAACGCACCATGAGCGGCAGGAATCCATTCAGCGCCGTCGCTGTCGCGGTAAAACTGGAAATGGCGACAAGGCTCATCGAGCCGCGAGCAACATGCTGCGAGGAACAGTGCATAAAGATACTGGGGTTCAAGCAGTCTCCGGCGCTCCGAAGGCTGATTTGCCCCAAATTTCTGCGCGCCGGACAATCGCATAGCGAAATATGCAGCCTCGATCGTGGCACGGAAGGCGCCCCCAGGTTCCGCATGCTCATTTGGGCGAAGGGGTACGCTAGAAAACCACTCTGCGCACCGGATAAGGATGCTCAACCATTTGTCGTCGAACTCCGCCGGCGTTGTCTCATTGGCGTATTGCCGAATCAACGCTACACGGCTTTCTTGCGCCGATAGGAGGGCCGCAGGAGGCAACGGTTGGTGGATATGTGTACTCATTTTTTGCTGAGAAACTTGCCGATTCCACCCGCTGCTTTCAGGCCGATCCGCATTGCGCCGCCGCCACTGACGCCACCGCCTGAACCGAAGATCCCAGTGGCAATCTTGGGGAGTTCCAAAGCCACGATTAACATGAAGATAGCGACACTCATCGCGTATGCTGCTCCCGCCAAGGTTGCTGTACCAACACCTTTCTGCTCCGAAAGCGTCGACACGAGGGCACTTGAGACGAGTTTCGCCATGATCGTTGCAACCACTGTGTACATGGACGCGCCGATCATGAAGTCGAGCCAGGAGGTGAAGTAGCGGCGGGTGTACTCAGACAAGCCTAATGCAACGGCGATGGGGCCGATAACGATGCCAATGGCCGCGGAGACCTCACCCAACGAAATGAAGATGACATACAAGCAGGCAGCCGCAGCGCAGAAGACAAACGCTATGACAAGAGGGATGCCGGCGAAGATGATCTTCAGCACATCGCTGATGCCCTGGGCCGCCGACATCGATTCAATGTACGAGTCCATGAATCCTGCCCCGACGCTGGCAAGTGTAAGGCCAGGTGTTGTGGCGTCTGTGCCCGCGATTTTGGTGGCAAGGGACTGGAAGTAGTCGTAAATGCCGGGTCCGAACTTGTCATAGCCCGCGTAGATCGACGCAAATATGCCAAGCAGTAGAATCGTCTCGAAGAAGTCAGTCCACGCGGATACAGGGTCCGACGTGGCGGCAAACCGCAAGCCCGCCAACGTCAGCGTGATGATGCCAAGACCGAACGCAATCTTGTCCGCGTCCGGTTTCACTGTCTTGCTCAAGGTTGTCGCGCCGGCAATAAGTCCCGTCCTAAACGACGTAAATTGTTCGAGCCACTTCTGGATTGACTCTCCGATGGTGCCTTTCTGTGCCCCGAGACCCACTGAAGGTTTGTTTGGTTGCTGGGCCTCGGTTCCCGTGTCCGGCCCGGAGGCCTGGGCGTAGACTGCGCCGGAGTGCAGCGCGAGTACCGAGAAGAGCAGCACGATGACGCGAGCGAACCACATCGGGTAATCCTCTATCAATTGGCTTGCAACTTGCGCGAGTACACCCGTGCGCGCAGCTGCTTCAGCTCTTCATCCTGCGCCGCGTTAATGGCACGCATGGCATCGGCGCTCTGCGCTTCCTTGGCAACGTTCTGCTGGTCCTTGTCGGCATCGGACTGGGCGCGAACGCTCATGAGTTGGAGTAAATCGGAGTTCTGGCTGGCCAGCACATCCAGCATCTGGTTCGTTGTCTGGGCGGTCGCTTGTGCTGTTGGCGAAAGCTTGATCTGCGATTGAATTTTCTCGCGACGTTTGGCAACCGACTGGGTGTTCTTGAAGACCTGTTCGCCAAGGCTGAACAGCGCCTTGGCGGTCTTGTCGCCATTGGTCAGCAGGGAACGCTGGTCTTCGAACCATTGCTCCTTGGTTTTCCCGGACGACACGACCATGCTTTGGATCTTCTTCAGGTAGTCGGCGTTATCCTGCACCGTCCCATAAAGATCCTTTAGCGTGGTGCCGTACACTTCGTATTTGCCGATCTCGTCTTTGATGCTGTTGAACTGATCCATAATGGCCTCGGGGTCGAGGCCGGTTGCCTGCAACAACTGGTTGGCCATCATCTGGTATTGGTAGACGATGTTGGTGTTTTCGTACACCTCGGACTTGATTGACTGCAGAGCCGAGATGGTGGTTTGGACGAGGCCCACCCAGTCAGTGACAGGCAGTGCGGCGTGGGCGGTTGATGCAACCGAGACCGATGCGGCGACGGCGATGTTGGCGATCCACTTCTTCACTTTCTTCTTCTCCCTGGGTTAGGCCGCGCGCGCGAGCATTTCGCGGACGTAGCGTTCCTGCCAATCGGGCTCGCCCGACGCATGGTGGTTGTCACAAATAGACTGGGCGACGCCGTCGGATCGCAGCATTGCGACCATCTCGTCGTTGAATGCCGTCTGAAGCATCCGGGTCTGCGTATTGGTGATCCAGAGGTAGTCCCGGTTGGGGACCGCGTCGGAGATCATCTGGATCTGGTCGTTGGTCAGACCGAACTTCTCCCCATAGAGCTCAGGGGTCGTCTTGGCCTGGCTGTTGGGCAGATAGATCCAGTTAGCGATGTTCTCCTTCAGGATTTCGAAATTCGCCACGCGAGCGATCTGGCGCAAGGATTGGGTCGCCGCCCAGATCGAGCCGTTGAGCTTTCGGATAGTGGTAATCCAGTCCTCGAAGCGCTTATAGAACCGTTCGTTCTGGAAGAAGAAGCCGCATTCCTCCACCTCGATGACGGTGTAACGGATGCCGTCCATCGACTGGCTGATCCGATAGAACGCGTAGTCGGTGAAGAGAGCAGCCGCGCGCGGGAACTTCTGAAATAGCTCGCCGCACTCGATGCAGAGGTTGTCGCTCACGGCGAAGGCGTCATCCACGTGATCGAAGAAGTGACCGTATTGACCGCCCCTAAGCCAAATCTGGAGTCGCTCGCGCAGTTCACCGTGGACCTGCGTGGCGAAGTTGCTGAGGGTCCATCGTTCCGGGCCATAGCTCGCCAGCAGCTTCACTGCTTCGAAGATGTCCTGCTTTTGCTGCGGTGTGGTCGAAAAGCTGTCGTCTTCAATGGCGAGCGTCAGCCATTCGGCGACATAGGTAAAGCTACCCGGATCGGAGAGCAGTGAGAGCGGATTCACCGGCGTGCTAGCCTGGAATTTTCCAGTTACGTCGATGAATGCCCCACCGCTCAGCAATGTCGGAATACGCGTGGAGCGATCCTTATCAAAGCGAATGCGTCGTGCACCGTGTCGGTCCGCTTGCGACACCAGGAAGTTGAGGAAGACGGACTTCCCGGCGCCAATCGGGCCGATGACGAACAGGTGGCCGTTGCCACCCGGCTGGTGCATGTCGACGCGCTGAGGGGTGCGGTGGCGTGTCGGCAGGCAAGTGAGCGGCGGCACTTCGGTACCCCTCTTCTCCGATAGCCAGGCGTTCCGGGTTGGACCTTCGAGCACCGAGCGCACCGGTGCGATATCGGATACAGCAGGTGTCTCGACAAACTGCAGTCGCCGTTGCTTGTCCCAGCGCCCAGGGAGGGTGCTGTTCCACGCCGGCATCAGGTTGGTCTTTTCGCGGATCGCGCCAAATCCGGCGTTCGTCAGCGTGCCGACCACCTCGCTGACTGAATCCTCCAGTTCCGATTCCGTATCTGCGTAGATGACGATGGAGATATTGGCGAAACCGTGCTGGACGCCTTCGGCCGTCAGGCGTTTCAGGGCCTTGCCAGCTTCCTTGGCAAGCTCCTCGCGCCCCTCATCATTCTCGTTTTCCTCCTTCGCCACATACTGCTTGACCATCGAGCGGAGGTTGACAGCCGCCATCTTGTAGAAGCGGCGCACTTTCTCGATGTAGGCCGTGGCCCGCGCGGTATCGAGAAAGCGGAACATGATGCAAATATCCAGCTCCGCGTCCACCTGCAGAAGGCTGTCGAGCGCGGCTTCCTGGAAGCTCATCCACTCCTTTACCGCCACAATCGCTGCGTAGCGTTTGCCGTGGGCGGACTCGAACAGCAGGCGCTCAGCGCCCACGGTGATTTCAGATTCGCTCAGATGGGTGTCAAGCAATGTGACGGGAAACCGGATGCGTCGCTTCGGCACGCTGGGATTCGCAATCTGATGCAGCGCCTCGTAGCTTTCCTGCATGGCGAGGCGGGTTGGCTTGATGCGCGGAACACCGCCCGTGAAGGCATCCAGCATGGCCTCGAAGCGGCGCGTGTCGGAGCGGATCTGCTCCATATCGAAAGCGAAGGCACTGCGGGACAGCACGGTGTCCTTGGCAGCTTCGACAATGGCGCCATAGACTTTCTTGCCGCCGACCGTCATGTGATAGCCGATTTTTTCAAAGAACTTGGCTACGCCGGTTTCGGGCGTATAGGCGATGCTCAGTGAGTGCGCATTCCGAAAATAGCGCCCGGTCGTCATGTGCGCCTCATTCAGGGCGTTGAGACGGGCGTCGGTACCATTGCTGAATTCGCCGTCGACGTAACCTTTGGTGCGCCGGTGCGTGAGGCGCCACCATGCGGTAATGCGGTTGTCGAACGAGCGGCAGGCCTGGTCGAGCTGCTCACGTGCGGAGGTGATATCGCTTGCGTCGGCACTGTCTGCATCCACGCCGCGGAACTCGTAGGTGGCCAGCAGAGAGCCATCCTTGTTCAGGATGAGTTCAGGTGTGATCGAGGTGAGCCAAGGGGCAATCTCAGCCAGCGGGCGTCGCTTGAGTTTCAGCATGGCAGGTCGCTGTCAAAGCCATAGGGTCGGCGGAAAACTGGATGCGACTTGCCGTGCCACGGAAGTGATTCGTAGAGGTCGCCGTACTGGTTGTAAAGGTTCAGAATCTGGTTCCACCACGGATCTCGGCTTGTCAGCCACGCCAGTAGCGCATGAACGCTCAATCCCAGGACAAAAAACGTCACAGGGATTTGCCAGCCGCTTCGGTAGGTGACGTAGATCAGCAGTGCGGTAATCGTGCCGTTGGCGATGGCCAAGGTCCGCACCGCGCCGGCAATCAGTTGCGGCATGGACAAGCCGATGCTCACGTGGTGTTTGCGCATTTCAGAAGCCCGTGCAGGACGCAACAATATTCAGCGTCTTGAGGATCGACGGCGCAGCGGCGGCCAGACCGATGCCCACGCAAGCGCCAGAGATGAACTTCGAGAGCGAGGATTCGGCGTTGGCATACGCGATCGCGCCAAGCACGATCACGATGAGCCCCAGCACGAACAGGTACTTGGTGTTGATGAACGTCGCCAGGCCGCAGATGAAGTTGCCGAGATTGCCCAGGAACGAATCGTCAGCCGCCACCGCCGATGTGGCGACGGCCATCATGCCGATCATCAGCATGGCGGAGGGTGCGTACTTGCGGGCGGTGGCGCGTACGCGCGGATGGATTGCGAGCTGCATTTCGAGGAAGACTCCGTTGGTTAAAAGACACGTTTGAGGTCGTAGTCGTTGTCGCGAAAGCCTTTGATTTCAATGATTTCCGAGACGTGACGCATTTCGCCGGTTCGTTTCATGTGCACCACATAGTGGATGCAATCGGCAATGAGCTTGCGCATGTCGTCGAGCTTCCAGCCGGAACCGGGTGGAATGCCGAGCAAAGCCATGCTCTCCAGTCGGGAGAGAGCGGAGCGTGCGCTGCTGGCGTGAAGGGAGGCCATACCGCCATCGTGGCCGGTGTTGAGTGCCTGCAGCATGTCGAACGCCTCGCCAAACCGCACTTCGCCAACGAAGATGCGGTCGGGGCGGAAGCGCAGCGCCAAGGCGACGAGGTGCTGCGTGGTGACGCCCTTGTCCTTGTTGGACAGCAAGCGGACCTGGTTAGGTACGGTCAACTTCAATTCCATCGTGTCCTCAATCGTCAGAACACGATCGCCTGCCGGGACCTTGCCCGCGAGGGCGTTGAGGAAAGTCGTTTTCCCTGAGGACGTGCCACCGGCGACGATGACGTTCTTGCGGCGGACCATCAGTTGTTCGAGGGCGCGTGCAAGAGCTTCGTCTTCCTCCCCGCCAAGAAAGATCGGCTCTTCCTCCTGGGTTGTGGCGTTCCGTAATGAAAAGGCGCCGGCTCGCGCGTAGTCCGCGAGGGACAGGTTCGTTTCCCTGTGTCTACGGATGCTCAGCGCGTGACCATCAATGGCAGTCGGTTGCATGACCGCCGCGATCCGCAGGCCCTTGTGGCCGGCATTGATGATGCCTTGCTCTGTGCCGCGGACTGCGGATTTTTCGACGGAGGATGCGAGTGAGCGGACGGCGCCCTCGACCTTGAATGGCTCAAGTACCACGTCCAGCTTTGTGAGGACGCCGCGGCGTTCCACCCAGATGCTGTCGTGGCGGTTGATCATGACTTCTGCAACGTCCGGCGCATGGATGACGTCGTGCAGCGGCGCGAGCGACTCGAAGAACATCGAGACGGCGCTTTCGGCCAGCTGCGTGAGCTGTAGAAGAGGGTGGTCGTTGGTCGGCGATTCCATGCCCCGTATTGTTGGCGGGGTACGTTATGCATGGACTGCCGAAAGCTATGGGATTTTGGCGAGCTTTCTCAGGATTTGATGTTCGGTCACGCCGCGCCAGTCCCGGCGTGGTATCAAAAGTCTGAGCACGCTCATCACAAAATCCTAGAAAGCTCACTTTTTTGTATCGTCTTTCTAGGGACATCGATCTGGCTGCGCCGGTGACTCAGCGCATACGACTTTTCAGGTATATCGCAGAATTTAAGAAAGCTGAGTGAAATCACATAGCTTTTTGGTGATAGTCGGCGGGCATTAGCTGATTCAATGGGCGGCATCAAATTGGATAGCCGCAGCATGCGCCTTACTCGCAAATCTTCCGACAAAGCCAAGCCCCTGACCGTTGCGCCGGGGATGTATGGCGATGAAAGTCCGGAGCAAGCCATCTTCGACCGTACCACGCGAATCAGCGTGGACCGGAATCATTGGAAGCTGGCCACCGTTGGGTTGGGCGTAATCGCAGTGGCGGCGATCCTTACGCGTGAGCCACCGCCTTCGGTCGTGAAAGTGGTCGGTGTGTCGTCGGACGTGACTGGTAAGCCGATCACGCGTGAACTGGATGCCTTCCGCCCGGATGAGCGACAGGTGCAGGCCGCGCTCAAGGACCTGGTGCAACGTTGGTTCACCATCGAGCCGATCCTGACCTCCCAAATTGAAACGTCTCGCATGGCAGCGAACCTACGTTCCGTGCGCGAGCAGATGCTGGGCTCGGCCAAGGAACAGTTCAAGGCGTGGGTGGACGAGGATGAGCCGTTCCGTCAGGTCACGTCGTCGCCCACGCTCACGCGGGAGCCAAAGTTCACCAATATCGCGAGCCTGCCGGACAGCACCGTGGTCGTCGAGTTTGTGACTACGACCACCGAAGACGGCTTCAAGCCGCGCAAGCAGCGATACACGATTACTTTCCGGTACCAGACCAAGCCGGCGGACAAGGAAGCCGTGCTCGGCACCAATCCGTTTGGCGTGTACCCCATTTTCTTCAGCATTCAGAAATCCGCGGCCTGATCCGCGCACACGCTCATGGACGCCCGTACTTCTTCCCGATTCCTCCCTGTCGCCATCGCCTGCTGTATCGCGCTGGTGCTGTCTGTTCCGGATGGCCACGCTGCCGAAAAGATGCCCCGTCGCCCAGGAGCCGGGATGGCAGGTCTTGGTATCGGTGACCTCAGTGATGCGATGAATCCCACCAACCCGTTCAACGGCGGCGTGGATCCGGTCGCGCTGCCGGGCGACTCGCGGCTGGTTGTGTTCACCTACAGCCGCGACCAGATCTTCCGTGTCCTGAGCGCGCCGCTCAAGGTGACAACCATCGAGTTCCCGGACGATGAGCAGATCATTGGTGATCCGGCTTGGGGTGAGAACGTCAGGTGGGACTACGATACCGACGGTGCCAATCACCTGTACGTGAAGCCGCAAGCTGCCGGCCTGGTCAACACCTTGTCGGTGAACACCAACAAGCGGAGCTACGAATTCACGCTGGTTTCCTCGCCGCTCGGCGGCATTTTCTACCAGAAGGTCCGGTTCCGTATTCCTACGTCCATTTCTGCAAAGGTGAAAGCGCGCAATGACGCGCGGCCCGAGCAGGCCGACGACGGAAAGGCTGGCGAATCCGACAGCGGCCGGAGTCTGGATGCCGTTGGCGTACCGCCCGACCAGCTGAATTTCGACTACAGCATCTCTGGGGGCGCGGCGTTCAAGCCGGACACGGCCTTTGACGATGGCAAGGCGCTCTGGCTGCGCCTGCCGGCTGGTGCCCTGCAGAACTGGCCGGTCCCGCTCATCAAGGACGGCAGCGACTACGTGGTGGTGAACTCCGTGACGCGCGGTCGCTATCTCGTGGTGCAACGGCTGGCCGACACCGTGGTGCTGCGTTCCGGTAGCGATGAAGTCAAGATCGAGCGTCGTCGCCGCATTCTGGGGTTGTTCTGATGCGCGGCAACAAGAAGTCCGAGAACGTCACCGACGTGACGGAAGCGCAGGAGCGTACTGTCAAGGGGAAGCTCCCGCGAAACGTTGTGCTCGCCTTGGGTGGCGTGGCCGCCGTCATGGTTGGCGCGCTGGGCTACTACTACCAGACGATTTCGGACCAGCAGCAGGATGCCAAGGCCGAGCAGCAGCGCACCGACCAGATCGCCCAGCGCGCGGGCAGCGCGGACACGGGCCAGAGTCTGGAGGCCACGATTCGCGCACAGGCGGACAAGGCGCGCGAGGAAGCCGACAAGCAGCGCAAAGAGGCGATTGCGCCGGACACGAAAGCGCCTGTCATGACCGCTGGCGATCTGACCAGTGCGGCCAAGAGCACGCCCGCATCGCCGGATGCCAAGAAGAATGCGCAAGATGACCTCTTCACTGCGCCGGTCTTCAAGAGCGGGACGCGGAAGTCCCAAGTCAATCAGGCAAAGCCAACGGCGGCGCTAGCGGACATCACCGATCCCGCGCAGATGCGCGCGATCCAGCAGGCTGTGGCGGCGAAGGCAGCGGCGGCGAATGCGGCGGCTCAGAATCCTGAGGGCGCGGTGGCTCAACCGGCGTCTGCCGATCGCCAATTCTTGCGCGACGCCGGCAGCATGACCACACTGCGTACAGGTTTCGACGGCAAGCTCCCCCGTTGCACCCTGAGCCGGGGCTTCAACATTCCTGCAAATTTTGCGGGCGGTCTGAACTCGGACAAGCCGGGCGAATTCCGTGCAACCGTGTCGCAGGACGTCTACGACACGGTGAAGGGCACCTGCAAGATCATCCCTGCCGGCAGCACGCTGGTCGGCATGTACAGCGCTGACATCGCAGTTGGCCAGGAACGCATCCTCACGGCCTTCGTGCGCATGCAACTGCCCAATGGCAAGACTGTGCCGCTGATGGGCATGCAGGGCGCAGATCCGGACGGCACCGCCGGCAATACGGGTGACGTCAACAACCACTTCCTGAAGATCTTTAGCGGCGCGCTCATCATCGGCGCGCTGTCGTTGCGCTTCAACGACAACCCGACCACCACAACGGTCGGGCCGGCCGGACTGGTGGCATACGGCAACGCGGCAGGGCAGGTAGCGACGCAGACGGCCCAAACGATCCTGAATCGCAACCAGAACATTCGCCCGACCATCACGACCGAGCCCGGCCAGAAGATGATGGTGCAGGTCAAGCATGACATCGTGCTGGAGCCTTATCGTGACTAAGCGGCTCGCGGCGTTCTTGCTTTGCGCTTCCGCGTCCTTTGTTGCCAGTGGGGCAACGATCGATGCCGTCATCAGCCCCAACGCCATTGTCGTGAATGCCGATGGTCAGGCGCGCGTGCACACCCTCGAAGGCAAGCCCGTCTTGTACTGCGGGCTGGACACATTCCTTGCCTGGTCGGCGCGGCTGCTTGGCGTGCAGATCGAGGCGGGTGGGGACCAAGGCCCGACCGTCACGTTGGCGGGAAAGACGGTGCCGCTTGCTCGTCTGTTCGCTCGGGAAGGGTGGTTGCGCCCGCCACATCTGGATGACGCCGCTCAAGAAGCGCTGGCGGAGCGCCGCGGCGGCTGGGCATGCGCGCCAAAGACCGAGCCGTTCGCCCAGATGGGCAGCCGCGTGGACCCCAAGATTACCGCTGGCATTGCCATGAACGAGTCGTCGTATCGCGGCCGCCCTTGGCCGTGGACGCTAAACGTTGCGGGGCGGGGCATGTTCTTCTCGTCGAGGGAAGAAGCCTATTCGGCGATCAACCGTTTGCTGGCGAGCGACCGCTGCGACTTTGACGTGGGCCTCATGCAGGTCAACTGGTGCTACCACGGCAAGCGTTTTGCCTCCCCGTGGGAAGCACTGGCGCCGGCGACAAACATCCGCGTGGCTGAGGACATCCTTGCGGAGAACCTCCAGCGCAGCGGCTCCCCCATGAAGGCCGTGGCCTGGTACCACAGCGCCAACCCGGAGCGTGGCGGGCCTTACTTCTCACGTTTCATGAAACACGTTGCGAGCTTCCAATGATCAGGCCGCTGATTTTCTCTGCACTGGCGCTGTTGGCAGCGCCGGCCATCGCGGCCGATACCGACCCGCTCGACTTCGACTACCAGGTTGTGGCCCGCGCGTCCGACCGGCCTGCGATGGTGTTCAACGACGGACTGTCCACGTACATCCAGCCGCGCTTCGGGCAATCGGTGCAGGCCGATGGCGCGATCCAGAACGGTCCCTATTGGGTCATCGAAGGTGTGCCGGAAGTGGTCCGCTATTCAGTGAACGGACAGCCTGTTGTAGCACGTTGGAAACGGGCGAATGGCTTCACGTCCGAGCCAGCCAACCCCGGTGGCGACATGCCGCGCAGCCTCGCCGCGATCTCGGGCCGCCTGGCTCTGATTGGCAGCTACTCGGATATCGCGCTGGTGCGCGCCGGCCGGTCCTCCTTGCCGCTGGCGCAGATGGTCAAGTCCATCGCGCCGAACGGCTGGAGCGGCACGGCGCAGAAAGACATTCCGCTGACGGACGATGTCTCACTGGATGCCCGGGCCGGGGAGAACTGGCTGCAGGCGCTGGCGCAGGTGCTTGAGCAGCGCAACCTGTACGCAGAGGTGGATTTCGGCCGCCGGAACGTTGCACTGCGTGCCACGCCGCCCAAGGCGTTCGCCGTGGAGACCGCGACCGGCGGAATGCTCCGGGCCTCGGCCACGTCTGGAACCACGCCGGCAGTCCCGACGCCGGTCCCGGCCGCGAGCGCACCCGCGGCAGGCACTCCGCTCCCTGAAGGTCCGACACTGGCCTCGGCATTCAACGCGTTGGCAATCCGCGACGCCAAGAACGGTCGCATCGAAGTCCGCTTCGAGACCGAGCCGAAAGATCTGGAAGTGCGCGATGGCGCGGGTGACAAGCTCCGTACGCGATGGGATGACGCCGAAAAGGTGCTGTCCTTCCCGACGGTCGACAGCTTTACGGCGAGCAGTGGAGCGAAGCGCGTCGAAGTCGCACGTGTGCCGGGCATCAATTTCCTGTTCCCCCGCGAGAACGATGCGGGCCTGGAGCGCGTGTTTGAGAAGGACGGTGCCACTTATCTGAGCTTTGCCAAGTCCTCGGCCAGCATCTCCGTATTCGGCGACAACCACCAGGGCGGCGGCGAGCAAAAGGACCGGTACTTCAAGTTCAACGGAGTGTCCGATCACCTTACTGTGATCGCGGACGGGAATGTCGTCCGGGTGGACCGTCTGCCAGAAGTCCGGTTCTACGAGCGAGCCGCCCTTCAATGAGTGTGAAGCGCCATTACCTCCTGTTGTGTGTCGTTGCCGGGCTGACGGTGGCCGGCGGTGCGCACGCCGACTGCCTGGACGAAGCCGCAGCATTCCACCGCGTAAGCCCGACGCTTGCACGCGGGATTGCGCAGGTCGAATCCGGTATGCGCTCGTGGGTGACCAACACCAACACGAACGGCAGCGAGGACATCGGCCTGATGCAGATCAACTCGGCGCACCTGCCGCGCCTGGCGAAGTTTGGCATTACGCGGCAGAGCCTGTTCGACCCCTGTACGAACGCGTACGTGGGGACGTGGATTCTCGCGGATTGCCTGAGCCGATACGGGGAAACGTGGACGGCGGTCGGTTGCTACAACGCCGGCGCTCCAGACAAGCGGCTCCGGTACGCCAACCGTGTCTATCAGAAGCTCCAGTCCACCAGCAAATAAGCCAACGAATTCATAACGGAAATCAGCCATGTACCAGCCTCGATCGATGTCCCGGATGTGCCGGGTTCTGCTGAGCGGCGCCGCCGCTATCGCCGTCTGCGCTCACGCAGCCGTACCCGGTACCTCGCCTTTTGGGGCGTCCGCATCGGGCAACTTTGAGCCGAGCAAGCCTTTGGCCGGTGGCGGCTGGCAGCTGCTGTCGGACGGTCGTGGCAACGCGCAGCCGAAGGTAGGCGAGGCTCCGGCACTCATTGCCAAGGCAAGCGACACCTCGACGCCGATTGCCCAATCGATCCCCGCGACGGTAGTGACGCCGGTGGCCGCTGCGGGTGCAGCACTGCCGACCGGTTCCGGCCCGCGCGACTGGACTGTCTCTACCGCCGACGGCAACTATAGGCTGCTGGTCGAGAAGTGGGCCCGGGAGACTGGCTGGACGGCTGCGCCTTGGGAACTGGACCAGGACGTGGAGATCGGTGGCAACGATGCGTTCACCGCAGATTTCAAAACAGCCCTTCGTCGCGTCCTCTCGTCCACGGAGATGACCGACTACAGCCTGAAGCCTTGCTTCTATTCCAACAACTATGTGCGCGTGGTGAAGAAGACCACGAAGTGCAATCCGTCCAAGTGAGGCGAACAATGAAGCTGAACCGCATTCTCCGTCCCGCCACTGGTGCCGCGCTCGTTACATCGATGCTGGCCGGTTGCGTCTCGCCGACGTTGCTGAAGGATGTTCGGCAGACGACCGACGACACACGCGCGCAAGCCACGCAAACCACCCAGGATCTCTACGCCCGTATCCGGCAAGACCGCGCCGCTGTGGAAGCGGAGCAGGACGTTGACCGCCCGTTCCTGGTGGGAAAGCGCGTGGCCGTCGCGCGGAACGTCACGCTGCCGCTGGCACTGCGCAACAACGTCGACACGTGGGTGATGTTCCCCGAGAAGACGATGCCGCTTGCGGTGGTCGGCCAGCGCATCACGATGGCAACCGGTATCCCGGTCAAGATCGACTCGGACGTGTACCTGCCTTCGAACGTTCTGATGCCTCGCTCGCTGGGCCCACAGGCGCAGCAGGCTTTGCGGGGTACGCCGGTCAGTGGTACGCCGACGCCGGCGGGCGCTCTCGGTCCCGCACCGTCGCTAGGCGGCCCGCTGCCCTCTACGCTAACTGCCGCTGGGGGATCTGCCGGCATCCAGACCACACCGCTGGTCGAGAACGCCTTGAACGTTGAGTTCAAGAACAGCGAAAAAATGCCGCTCGCGACCATGCTGGATCTGGTGGCCACGCGTCTGGGCATCAACTGGGAATTCCTGCCTTCGAAGGGCGTCATTCGGTTCTACCGGCTGGTGACAAAGACCTGGCAACTGCCGATTCAGCCGGGCACCAATTCGTTTACGACGGAGTTCAAGCAAACGTCTCAGGGGTCCGGCGGCACGGGCAACAGCGGTAGCTCGAACTCGTCGCAGATTGACGCTGCGGCCAAGGCCGAGCTGAAGGAACTCGATGATCTGGAGGAAGTCCGCAAGAGCTTGAACCCAGTGCGCACGATGGTGGGGGATCTGGACCTGAACCGCGGTACCGGCCTGCTCACGATGCGTGACACGCGCGAAGCGGTGGAGGCGGCCGACGACATCATCCGTCGCCAGATCGCCATCTACTCGCGCATGGTGACGCTCAAGTTCCAAATGATCGACCTGTCCGTTGCCGACAACGGCGAGGCTGGCGTGGACTGGAACGCCGTGCTGACCAAGGCGCTGGAGAACGTGCCGGGCTTCACGCTGTCGGCGCTATCGCCGTCGACGCTGGTGTCGAGCACGGCCGGCAGCTTTGGCCTGACGATGAACTCGGGCCAGTTCGCGGGCACCAACGCCATCATGAGCGCGCTCAAGCAGTACGGCACCGTGACGTCATCGGTGACGATTCCCGTGTCGATGCGTAACCGCCACGCCTTCCAGTACAACAACCGGCGCACTTTCTCCTACGTCTCAAGCACCACGCCGGCGACAACGACCGCTGGCGGCACGGGTGGCATTCCGGGTATCAGCACGTCGACGGCCACGGTGGGTTTCAAGCTGCAGGTCTATGCCGATGCCACCACGCGCGACGACGTGAACCTGCAGATCGCCTTCGACCAGTCGAAGCAGGATGGGCCGCTGGAGAAGTTCACTTCGGGCACGGGCGATAACCAGCAGTCGATCCAGAACATCAACCTCGTGGCGAAGGGAATCCCCAAGCAGGATTTGATCGTACGCAACGGCCAGACGGTCGTCATGACCGCGTTCGAGCAGGATGACACGCAGTTGACGCGCCGCACGCTCGGCGAGTCACTGCCGATGATTCTCGGGGGCTCGATGACTGCGTCGAAGACCCGGACCTTCACCCTCGTGCTGGCGACCGTCATGGTGCAGGACCAGGGCGAGCCCTCTGTTCAACACGGCAGCTGACATGGCGCGCATCCAAACACTTTGGGCCGATATCGCCCGGCTTTACCGCGATCATTACTGGGTCGCCGTGCTGATGTGGCTACCCGGCATCGCTATGCTCGCGATGCAGCGACCGGCGGAAATGATTGGTTGTGCACTGGCCACGTGCCTGCTGACGTTGGCGTATCAAGCAACGCTATCTGCCTACGGATTGCATTTGGAGCATCGTATCGACTCGGAGGACGTCGGCTTCTTGCATGTGCGTATCGACGGCATTGACCTGGGCGCCGTGCCGGAGAATGAGTACGCTGCCATCCGTCATCGCGCGGCATTCTCCTTGTCGACGTATCTTCGTCAGCTGTGCAACGCCGGCGTGCTGGCGGTCAACGTCTGCCGCTGGCTGGCTCGATATGTGCCGCTGATGATGTTCTGGACTGCCGTCGGCGCATTGCTGCTGGACGGCACCGGTACAGTCACCGGCATCAAGTCGATCCTCCTCGCGGCACAGGTGGCGCCCGAGCGGCTTTCCGATCTCCTCGCACTGTTCTTGAGAGCGACTTTGCTTGTGGCGATGATGGGCGCGCTGTTCGCCTATCGGCAATTTGGATTCCGTAACGAGTTCCGCGCCGAGTGGCAACATGCGCTGCGCAACCGTCTGGATCTACCGTCGACAGGGGATCTGTCGTTGCATCGCATGCGGGGCAATGAGTCCGTACCGGTACGCGATGGGGCTGAGTTCCGCGCGTTCCTCCGCAAGCGGTACCGCTTCGGGGCTACAAACGGCGGGCTTCTTGATGGGGTTGCGCAATGATTCTGGATATCCACGGCAAGAAGCTGGTGTTCGGCATGCAGTGGCGCACCCTGACGGGGAGCGGCACGCCGACGACACTGGCTGCCAACATTGCGAAGGAAGTCCGTGCCGCGCGCATCTGGCACGAGGACCAGGCGCTGCACATGGGCTATCTCAGCGGAGCCGATGCGCAGGCCAAGATCAAGGACAAGCTGTATTCGGCAGCGGCCGCGCTCTCGCGCGTGCCGGAACTGGTCCCCAACGCGCTGTTCGTTTTCAGGTTCGATCACGCCGGCGCCGCGCCGATCTACTTTGTATGCGGCATCGTCAAAGGCAGGCCGCGCGTAGGTTTTGATCAGGTCGTGACCGAAGAGCGCACGCTGTCTGCGCTCGTGGCCGATTTCCCGACGAAGTTCGAGGGCGAGTTCAAGTTGGTTGGGAATTCGCCGGAACTGCTGGCGTTGCTCCCGCAGGACCGCCGCGTCTCGCACGTCGAGTTTGATTTGGCAAAGCTGGTAGAGGTGGCCGGTCCGGCGGCGGTTCTGAAGAAGCCGCGGGCGACCACGCAGCGCAAGCAGTTGCTGATCGTGACGGCGCTTGCTGCCGTCGGCTTTGTCGGGTGGCACTACGGCAAGGCCGAATATGAGGCTTACCAGCGCCGTCTGCATCCGCCGCCGCCTCAGAAGACGCCTGCGGAACTGTATGCCGAGGATCTAGTTTCGCGCAGCGCTGCACCTGTCGCACCGGCAGCGAGTGCACTGCCGGCATTCACGCACTGGTTCTCCGCGGTGGCGCCGTTGTCTGTGGGCGGCTGGACGCTATCGACGGTCAAATGCGAGCAGGTCGTAACCCCCGAGTCGGATTGCGTTGCGACCTACGTCATCAAAGACACCACCCGTGGTGCCACGAATCGGACGTTCTTGGAGGCGATCCCGGACTGGGCAGCGAATCCGCATTTCCAGAAGGGTGACGCCGCCGTGGATGTATCCGCTCGCGTCCGGATGGGCGAGGCCCGGCGCCTGGGCGATGTGGTCGGCCGCCTGCCGGCTTCCATGTCGCTGCGTGCGGACTTCGGATCGCAATTGCAAGTTCTCCGGCCCGTGGCGGGCAAGGCTGAGCTGGGCGAGTTCGGCCACTTCGGATTCGTGCCACCGCAGGGGCCTGCCTCTATCGAGCACCCCGTAAAAGTGGGTAATTGGGAACTGTCCGGCCCGCTGCGTAACGCGACGGAGTTCAAAGCGTTCCCGACACCGGTGACGGTCACCTTCATTGAGCTGTCCGTGAACCTTGACGCCGCGCCCGATCTCAAGCAATCCAAATTCATGTTGACGGTCAAGGGCGATGCCTACGCCCGCGATTAAAGGACACCCCATGCGCTTCGCACGAAACTCTGGCCGCACGCTGGCCGCGATCCTGGGCCTCGCCGTTGTTGGCGGTGCCTACGCCGACGACGACACCAAGACGATCACACAGAAGCTGATCGACGCTGATGGACGGGTGGCGCTTCAGAAGATCGAGCAGGATCTGAACAAGGGCGCGCCGCCCGCTGCGGTGTCGGCGGCACCCAACCCTGCGCAGGCCAAGGCGGAGGTAGAGCGTTCACGCCCGCGCACGATCGCCCTCTATGGCGTTGACGGCCGCTCCGCCGGTGGCGCCATGTCGCTGCGCAGCTATGTGCAATGGGGCGGCGAGACCTATTCAGCCAGGGTGGGGGCAAAGTGGCGCGGCTATACCGTGAGCGCCATCACCGAGAGCGGCACCACGCTTACGAAGGGCAAGTCCAAGCTCTTCGCGCCCTACGAGCAGGACGATGCTGTGAACCTGTTTGAACAACGACCTGGCGGCGAGGGGATGAACGCCGCGCGGCCGTCGTCGCCACTGCCGCAAGGTGGTCTGCCCGGCGCGGCCGCTCCATCCTTCCAGATGCCGTCGACGTTGCCGCAGCCTGCACAGATGCCGGCTGCCCCCATCATGCCCCCGATCGCGCCGCCCCAGCCGGGTGGGATGCCGCCGGTTGCGCAGCGCTGAGTGCCGAAATGGGACTGTTCTCCAAATCGGAAAAGGCCAAAACCGGCATGGCCGGTATGAATGGCGTCACCGTGCTGACCGGCAACGGCGCGTCGTTCATGCCGGCGGCGTCGGTCGAGCCCACCCTCGCGCCGCCGCCAGCAGTCGCGACGGAGATCGGCACGGCAGATGACTTGCCTGTTTTCCTCAGTACGCTCTACGAGGAACTGAGTCTGTCGCAGTCCCTGCGTCACTCGATCTGCCCGGTGCTGGTGTCGGAAGGTAGCGGCGCTGCCGGTCGTGGCACCTTCGCGGTGATCTTGACCCGAGAGATGGTCAATTCGGACGTCACCGAGGAAATCCTGCGCCAGCTGCGTCTGCGTTACGACGCGGCGACCCCGATGTTGCATGTGGCCGCGCCGCAGGTGATGGTGACGCTCTCGCGCGGCGGTGTGGATCCGATGGGCTTGGCCGACGGCACGCCTGCGACAGGCCGCCGCCCAGCAAGCGCGCTATGGCACAACTTTGAAGCCATCCTGCGCTTCACCTTACGGGAGACGGCCTCCGACATCCATTGGGAGATCGTCGACCAGGGCACCCATTCGCAGATCCGGTTCGCCATCGATGGCTATCTGGTGGACCCGCCCGAGTTTCGTATGGAAACCGGTGTGCTGCTGGACACGCTGTCGCATATATTCCAGAAAGGGAAGGGCGGCTCGCACAACGCGTTTTCACGCGCTTTACCACAGCAGACGAGCATTCGCACTCGCGTTGACGGGCAAAGCGTCGTCTGCCGCTGGGCGTCTGCGCAGAGCGTCAACGGTCATCTGACCGTGATGCGGGTTCATCGCGAAGAGGCTCAAACTCACATCCTCGACTTTGTGGAGGATCTGGGCTACTTCCCGCAGCAATCGGCGCTCCTGGATCGTTGCACGTTGAACCTCGGCGGAGGCACCGTGTTCGTGGGAGTGGTCGGCTCCGGCAAGACCACCTCCGCGCAGGCCGTGATGCAGCGGCTGCCGGCATGGATGAACAAGATGACTGTGGAAGATCCGGTGGAGCTGATCGCACCGGGCACGCATCACTTCTCGGTTTCCCGGACGCTGGATGCTGGCAACCGCGACGAAGATCCGTTCATTGCGATGAAGCGGCAGATCAAGCGGATGAACCCCCATTTTGTGATGGTGGGGGAATTGCGCGATCACGAGTCCGCCGGTCTCTTCCGTGACGTCGCCGGTGCAGGCCTGCGTGCGCTCACGACCGTCCACGCCCCAAGTGCCCTGACGGCGCCCGATCGACTGTCCGACGGTGAGCTTCGCATCCCGCGCAGCGTTCTGGCTACGCCCGGCTTTATCAACCTGTACGTCTACCAGGCGCTGCTCCCGAAGACCTGCTCCTGCGGCCTGCATGGCGCGGAAATGAAGAACGTTCTGGGCGCGGCCAAGCTGCAGCAGATCGAGCGACTTTTCAAGTTCGATGTGGAGGGCATCCGTCTGCGCAACCCGGCGGGCTGCGAACTCTGCGCCCGGCCGAACTTGCCGGACCTGAATGGCGCACGTGGGCGTACGGTGGTGGCCGAAATGTTCGAGCCCGACGAGCAGGATCTCGTCTACATCCGCGACGCCATGAACATCGAGCTCGCGGCCTATCAGCGCACCAAGCGAACGACAGGCTTCGATATCCCCGACAGCACGGGCAAGACGGTATTCGAGGTGGCCATGTACAAGGTCTTCGCCGGGATCGTGGATCCGCGCGAAGTCGAACGCATCACGTCGCTGGACGCCTATGAGGCAAAGCGCCAGCGTGAAATGCAACGGAGAAATTGAGTGCTCAAATCCATGCAGCGCTTTGGCCAGATTGTGCAGGGCAAGGTTGTTGGTCCCGGTCTGCGTGCCGGCGACCGCGTATTTGCCGACCGTCTCTTCTGGGCCAAGTTCCGGTTCCGCGCCGAGCGCGGTACGTACTACAGCGCACTGGCCAAGCGTATTGCCGCGATGCCCGGCGAGCCGATATCGAACTTCTTTGCCAAAGATGCCGCACGCCGGGCTGGTGAGCCGCTGGGAAAGCTGTCGGCGCATTGGCTCGCGCGCTTCGAAGGCCTGGACGGGGAGAAGCAGCAGTCCACGGTCACGGAGATCTTCCGAGGGACGGTGCCGGATGAGGACATCCCGATCCTTGCCGTGGCAGAGCAGGGCGGCGACATTCGAGAAGGACTGGAAACGCTGGGTGCGAACCTGCTTGCGCTGAAAGAGGCGCGCACAGGCATGGTCGCCATTCTGACCGGCGTCGTCTTTACGTTCCTGATCCTTCACGTCTACTTGGGGACGATGGCGTTCTACGCCGGCCCGAAGATGGAGAAGTCGTTCCAGGCGCTGCTCGATCCTAGCCAATATGGCCCGCTTGGCTCTGCATTCCACATCGGAACGACGTTCCTGCGCCATTGGGGCTGGCTGTTGCTGGCTGCCGAGATTGGCATCGTCCTATGGACGGCGCGGGCGCTGACGCGATACGTCGGCAAGCACCGGGGCTGGATGGATCGGAACCTGCTGCCGTTCGACTTTTTCCGTCGCTTCCAGGGGGCGCAGTTTTTCGCGGGGTTGTCCGCTGTGACAAAGCGCGTCGGCGGCGATCGTAAGAGTTTGTCGGCAGGTCTGTCGCTGATGCGGGACAACGCGTATCCCTACCTGGCGTACCACATCGAGCGCATCGAGCTGAACCTGGAGTACATCCCGAACGAAGGGGGCAAGGTCTTCGACACGGGCCTTTTCGACAAGGACACCAGCTTCAACATCCAGGATATCGCCGAGTACGAGGAAGACCTCTCGAAGATGCTGAGCAAGGTGGCCGCAGACATGCTCAAGGATACCCCCGCCTTGATGCTCAAGAAGGCTGCGGCTTTCAATCGCCGTATGTCGGTTGCGATGGCGTTCCTCATTACAGGCTTGTCGTTCACCCCCTTCTTCATCGCTATGGAGATGAAGGGACGTTCCCAGATTGTGGGCATGTCGAAACAGCATGTCGCGCCGTCAACTGTCACCCCCCAACCTTGATTTCAATTCCCCAGGAGATTTAAAAATGAGCCAACAAATCAACGAACACGACGTCTCGATCGAAGCCACGAAAGCTCCGGCGCTGACGCCCCTCAAGGATCGGCCGATCAGCTCGAAGAGCCGGCTCGGCCGTCAGCGCGGCGCCGGCATTATCGAGGAGTACGGTATCTACCTGCTCGTTGCCGGCATCGTGCTTATCGCCGTGCTGGTGGCCTTCGCCCGTACGCTGACGGACACTGAAGTCCAGCAACTGACTTCCGAGTTGAACTCGGTGGTGGGCAAGACGAAAGCGACCTACCGCGGCCAGTACAGCAAGGTCTCGATGTCCGGCCTTATCAACAACGGCATCTTCAAGGATCTGACGACTATGACGGTGGCGGGCAGCAACGTGATCGTCCAGCCCGGCGGTGCGCAACTGGCTGTGGCGCCGGCGCAGCTGTTGAGCGCGAACGATGCCATCCAGTGGACGCTGTCGCAGCAGCCTGACGCTGCCTGCAGCTCCCTCGTGGCGGCATACCAAGGTAGCGCCGGCAAGATCGTGGTGAACGGTACCGTCATCAAGGCAGTGGGCGGCTCGGTCGATCCGTCGCAGATTTCCTGCTCAGGCGGGAACAACACGATCAACATCGTCGTTGCCTAAGCCTTGCCGCCAAAAGCGATAGCAAATTGCCGAGCTTTTGAGCGGTAATACTCTGCTGATTGGCTGCATGATACTGAGGTATAAGGACCCGGCCGTGTGGCCGGGTTTCGCATAAGGAGAACCAAGATGCTGATGACGGATGCCGCCTTTCAGCTGACGATTTCTGCGGTGGGGCTGGCCACGATGGTCTACACCACGAACAGCGCCATCGATGACGCCCTTGCGATGGGCACTGGGCAGTACATGCAGAACGTGGCGCAGGTCGTGAACACGTACGTGTTTGACAATATGACTGTGCTTGCCGCCAGTCCGACAACACCAACCAGCATTCAGGCGGGCAGCGTCACTGCAACCGTACCCAAGCCGTTGCAGCCGACGATTCAGGATCTGGTGAACCTGCAGTTGTTGCCCATTGGATTCAGTGACAAGAGTCCATTGGGCATCTCCTTCACTATCAATCTGACGCCCACAAACTGCGCATCCGGTCTGACTAATTGCACGATCCCTGGGCAGATGTATTCCACCGCCGGTTATCGGGATGCGACCGGCAATATCCGGTCAGACCTGATGGCAGCCGCAGTTCAAATGGCCGGCGTGGATGGCGGTGCCTCATACGCGGAGAATCCCGCCCTTATCACTGGAATGGCGGCAAGTTGGTCGGCGGCGAACCCTTTGCCGGGAACGCCGGCCGGCGTGCTGATGATGCGAGTAGGTAATACCTCACTGCTCGCGCAGTCCATGAATCAGTTCTACAAGCGCGACGGCTCGCTGAATCTGACCGGTCCAATGGATGCGAACAACCAGGCGATGAATCGCGTGGGGAATTTCCAGTCTAATGGTTCTGTGTCGGCAGCCGGGAATGTAGCCGCGAGCGGTAACGTTACGGGCAACCTCGTGGCAGCCAACGGGCTTCAATCCTACGGAAACGCATCCATTGCGGGAATCGTAGGTGCCGCTCAAGTTAACGCCTCTGCGATCCAATCGTACGGGAACGTGAGGGCGAACGGGTCAGTTGTGACAGACGGCTATATATACGCTGCCGGTGCCTTGGTCCCTTCAACAGGTACATCGCAGCAAGTGTTTGACGGACAAGCATGCGGGGACCCCCAAGGGTCGATTCGGAGCGACGCATCGGGCAAGATACTTTCTTGCCAATCGGGTGTGTGGAAGGCTGCGTCCGGTGGTGGGATGGGCATACACTCTATGACATGGCAATATGGAGGCTCGGGCGCCGCGAATAGTTACCCGATGCTCTGTTATTACAAGGCAGGGTCACCGGGAATTTATCAGGGGGCTGGCGCCTACTCGACGGACAATCGTGCCGGATCCGTTGCGGACGCATTTTCGCCGTTTGGCGACAGGGGATATCGGCAGACCGATGGATACGCGTGCCCGCCGGGCACTGCGTGGGTCCAAGCCTTCCCCATCATTCAAGATGGGGGCGGCAACGGCGGCTAACTCAGGTCGCTCTTGACCCCAAAAAGCCCCGCCGCGACGGGGCTATTTCTATTATTTTAGCTGTGAAAAGGGCAAGGAATAGGATGCCAAGGGCAGGCAGTGAGCGCCAACGACCTCACCGTCAATCCGCTACTCTTAAGCACCCTTACCGGTGATGAACGCGTGAAGGCCGCGTCATTCTCCGAAGATAGCAAAAAAAACGGCCAGCAGGGCTGGCCGTCATACGCCGTGCGAGGGGCTTACTGGCACTTCAGAACGACGACCCCAGTAACGTCCCCACTCGTGGGGGTAGGGATGGCATAACCAATGGCCAAGTACGGCTTCGTTGCAGAAGGCCCAAAAGTCTGAACTTGCTGCAGAACGCCGCCGGCAATGAAAACGCCGTTGAGAATTGAGCCGGTCACAGCTGCGGTGGCGTGCGCATCGGAGCCGATGGCGACGTCGAGATTGAAGCTGTCAAGCGTGGCAAATGTCAAATCAACGACTGCTACGGCCGAGTTGAGCTTACCCGGAGCAAAGTTGCCGCTTACAGCGGTGGGGCTAGTGCTCGCTACGGCAGAGCAATTCACTTTGATATCCGGGGCTCCGACAGTCAAGTCGGGAAGGAGCTTAATCGGCCTCCCTACGGCGTAGTGGGAACCTTGGTTGCTGTTGATTGTGCCAACAGAGCTGCCACCGTCAGTCCACCGGCCAATGGCGAAGTCACCGTTGCCCGCTACGTCCACGACCTTGCCGGAACTGAGCGTCACCAGGCTATTTGCGTCAACGCCGAACTGTGTGTACGCGCCTTCGGCAGTCGCCTTCTGGAACTGAGCCGCGAAGCTAGCCGAGGAGATTGTGCCGGTAACAGTCTTCGTGGTCGATGAGCCCTGCGGCACGAGGATGACGGCAAGAGGGTCACCGGAAACCACTGTGGCGCTACCCTGAACGGTAATGGTCGGCGCGGGCGGCGTCGGCGTTGCAGGCTGCTGCGCCGCAGAAGCGCTATCGCCACCGCCGCCACCACAGGCGGCCAGGGTCAGCAGTGCAGCAGCAGAAACGATGGAGAGTGCGAACTTGGTCTTTTGCATTTCTTCTTCCTCTGTTTTCGGTATGGACCGCGGCTCGATCTGAACCGCTTAATTCCATCCTACGGGCTTAATCCGCTTGTCAAGCCCGTGAAAAAATCATCGGCCGCGATTGTTAAGTGCGGCCTGAATCTTCTGGTCGGTTTTGTATTGGCTCAACGCATATGCCGACCAAATGGCCGCCGGAATCCAGCCGATCACTGTTGCCTGAAGTATCAAGCAGACGACGCCGGCGAACGGTCTCCCGATCGTGAAGAACTGCAGCCACGGCAGCAGAATGGCTAGGAGTAATCGCATCGTTGCAAGCAAATGGCAAAAATGACAAGGGCAGAAGGATACATCACCGCCCATTTGACTATTCGGCAATAAAGCGCCAATTTTTACCCCACGTCCAGGGGGTGCTGGCTAGGACGTGTACAGAGTCTTTCCACACGAATTGCACAGGTGGTATTGGCGAGCGACCATGAAACCGGTCTCCCTCCACAGACGAATGCTCCGCGAGCCGCAGTAGGCGCAGCTGACGCCGTGTTGCGTTTGGCACTGCGGATGGGCTTGGAGATACTCCGCCAACCTCGGATGTTTCCGGCTGGGGAGCAAGATCAGCGCAACGAGGCCAATCAACGAGGTGCAGAAGCAGATCGCTGTCCAGAGAAAGCGATTGCGGCCTACGCGAGGGGCCAAGAAGAAGGCGAGTATGGCTGGCAGCCAAAGTGCGATGTACATAAATACTATTTCTTCCTCTTTCGGGAATCAGCGTGTGGGCCACCGAGCGCGCCACTGCAGTTCGGGCAGGAGAAATTGTGGCTGAGTTCGATGCGGGGAGCCGTGTTGGCAATGAGATAGGGAGTCCTGCAAACACGGCAGGGCGCCAATTCTAGCGTGGCTTCTGTCGAGATAATCCGACAGATGTGGCACGCTCGGTCAGCTGAGATTTTCGAAATCGTGCCAAAGATCTTCTCGAACAGGTCGTATGCCGCGATCAATGCCTCGGGGACGTTGGCACCGAAGGACTGCGCTATCCTGTAGAACGAAACCATAGCCGTGGCTTGGAGGCGATGCGTGGCGTGCTCGAAGTACCAGGCGGTAGAGGACGGGAGTTGGCCGGAAGGGGAGGAGTCGCCGTGAATTTGTTGGAACTGGTTCCGCGTGTACGTTCCGCTCATCCCGAGCAACGACGCCACGATCGACGCGCGGAATCTCTGACGGATCATCAGATCCGAGTAGACGCGCTTGGCGACCGGCTCCAACGTGAGGCGTGTCCAACTATGTTTGCCAGCGAGTTTGTCGGCACGCATCGGCGTCGCGGCAATAAAATGGTGCGCAAGGGTGTCGGGCATGATGCGGCCCGTATCGAAGTCGATCCAAAACGGCTTGCTTGGAAGCCGCCACTTGAAGATCGGGAAATCGATCCGGGCGATCGCGCGGTCAAGCACATGTTGGGGTAGCGATCGGAGATACTCTGCGAGATCCTTGCTCAGTCCAAGAAGCGGTGCCGCAAGGATGCTGACGTGGAGCAGTTCTGCCAGCAGCCAGATGTAGTGGCGGTTGTTATAGAACAGTCGCAGCTTATCGTCGGTGTCCCACGGCGGCATGTTGGAGCGCAGCTCATCGATTGCCAGTGTGGTCGTTGTGTTCTCTGCCAAACAGCGCCAGTCCTGCACATCGGTGAGCGTAGGCGTAACGACGAGGAAAGGCGTGCCCATCAATTCGCGCTGCGTGACCTCGGCTTGACGAACGCGCTCCACATTTTCATGCCCGATCTGGAGCGTAGCCTCAAGCTCGGGGTGGTGCGAGAGAATTTCTGCCAAATGGTCGGTCAGATGATAGTTGGCGGAGCGAATACGGTCTCGTGTCATTCGCGAAAGCAGCAGTCGTTCGAAATCCGCTGTTGGAGATTGGGCTTGCATGATGTACTCCTTTTCTTATGCGGACTTCAGGGCTGCACGGATGTCCGCCTGAAGGCGAATGACAATGCCGTCGAGCACGCTCAATGTGGGGCGGTATTTTTCAACCTCTCCGTCAAGCTGGACCGCCAACTGGGCGCTAGCAAACGTCGAGACGAGCGACTCGAACATCTGGACGAGCTTCCGCAGGCTCTCGCTGGCACGGGTGCGACGGTCCAACGCGTCCTGGTTCTCGGAAATTTCGTGGTCGATTGCGTCGCGCTTGCTCTGAAGGGCGGTCAATTCTGCCTGGGCAGCAGCCAGTTGCTCATTTTTGGCGGTGAGCGCTTCCTCGAGCGACGCGTAGCCTGGGGGCACGATCTCGATGGGGACGGTCTCGGGGCGGGCATGGGCCTTGGAGTAGGCGATCCGCGATTGAAGCTCTTGCTTCTCCTGTTCGAGGTCGTGAATCTGCATTTGCAGCCGGCTGAACGTGGCATTTTGACGCGTCAGCTCTTCGCGTGCTGCGCTCAGCGCGGTACTGTTCGCATCCGAAGCGGCCGTCAGTCGAGAGATTTCGGAGTTCAGTTTGCGGATCTCGAAGTCTTTTTCCGTGTTCTCTGCGACAGTGCTCGCGAGTTCGCCGGTGGCGATGTCTAGCCTGTTTTGAACTTCTGACAGGTCTTCCTGTTGCCGGCGAAGCTTGTCGACGAACTTCCGGATGTTGTCTCGGTGATACGTTGGGTCCGTTTCCTTATATTCGATGACGGCGTCAATCTCATCGTCCGTATAGTCATTACGGCGAAGAATCATAAGTTCGCCGACATTCAACTTCGACAACGCGCCGTTATGGCTCAAGAAGCGCCGGTAAAGGTTCAGGTAGAGCTCTGCCTTGCTTCGGGATAGCTCAAGATGGTTCTCTGCGATGTGAAAGAAGAGATCCCAGCCGCGAGACCGTGCGGCTCTTGAATCGCCGTAGTGTGTGACGGCGATCTCGGTTGCGGAGTCGTGAATTTGCTGCAGGTCCGCGCCCAGGTCAAGAATTAGACGCTTGATCTTGTCCGTGGTGCGTTGAACGTTCCGGATGCATTCCAGCAAACGGCTCAGCATGTCCTCGCTGACCGGGATGTCGCCGAAAGCCTGGCGCAGTGCAAGCGCGTATCGTGCCGTGTCTGTGCTTCCCGCGTAGTTGACGATATCGGCCTGCTGCTCGGCCTGAGCTTTCTTATCTTTACCTTGAGGCATTTCGACTCTCTGTTGATGTCCCGACAAACAGCGTATCGGTCTGAACGCGATGTCAAGCTAACGTGAAGGTTACGAAAGCGAGGGAGCGTTCAGATCGGAGAAAGCTCGCTTTTTCGATGCGGCTTTTCCGGAGGGGAGTGGAAAGCTGTTTGCCTAAGGGTGTCTTATCGGGACGCTGGAGCCTTGCTTGTAGGCACTTACCCCTATGGTCAGGGGTCCATATAAGCAACGTTTAAGACAAAGGTAAATAAAAGTAAAGACGGGGTGCGTGTATGCGTTGGCGGGATTTCTGAGCACGCTCATCGAAAAAAACCAGAAAGACGGGCCTTTTTTGTGAGCTTTCTCCAATGTCTTGGCGACGTTTTGCCCATAGCATCAGAATCATCCCCGCGTCATCGACGCATCGACTCGCACCAGATAGCTCATACGGTGCCATCTCACTGACGCCTTCTAATCCCAGCGTGCTTACGCCATGCCAATGAGCATGCCGCAAGCGCGTTGCGCCCGCCATCGGATTCCTTGCTCCTCGAGCATCGAATAATCGCCCGGCATCCGCCAGGAAATCCCCCTATCAACGTTTCTCGAGAGAAACCATGGAATCCTTCGCCAATAACCTGATCAAGCGCCCGCTCAAGCTTCTCGCTTTGGCTATGGTGTTGTATCTGGCTTCACAGTCCTTCATCGTTGGTGTGTTTGTCACTGTTGTTGCGTTCTTCTTTCTGAAGGAGAAAGCAATTCAGTGGAGCAAGGTCGTACCAGCCGCCCCCAAGGTGTCGATGCCTGATGTCCCAGCGAAGCCGCAAGCGACCGCTGAGCAGCCGGCACAACCACCCGAGAAGCAGTACGAACGCTCGGCCGTGGTCACGCCTATCCGTCGCACCGGAACGCACGATCGTTCCTAATCCCTAGTCGCCCAATCCTGGGCGGCCTCATTCCACCTGTCGCGGGTATCCAATACCCGCCGACAGGTGGGTCTCTGGATGCCTGTCCGGAGACCATCATGGAAACAAACACAGCAGGATGGCAGCTGGACTTCTTCGGTGAAGCGGCCGCCATCGTTGTCCCGCCTCCCAAGCTTGACCCTTTGCCTGACCCCTCGCATTGGAGCGAGGCGGTGCGGGAGAAGATGGTCGATGCGTTGATCAGCCTGGCCTGTGACAGCCGTCGCGGCGACAACATGCCTGAATCGTTGATTGACTGCGCAGAACTCTTGCGCGCTCGTATCCGAAGGAAGCCGCTCGATCATGAGGAGTACTGCATGACGCTCGGTTGGATCTTTGGATATTGGGACGGAGCGCTTCCCTACATATACGTCTGTGCAGTGTGTGGCGTTAGCCCCGAAGTGCTGCAAGACGTTGTCCTCAACAATGCCCGACTGAAGGCTGATCTCGAAGAGGTCAGGCAACAGTGCTGCGGCTCTCTTCTCTGAAATCTCATGTCGCTTTTCAAGTTCATCAAGCAGGCGACTGTTGCCATCCTGGGGCAGGGTGCCAGTACAGCCGCAGAAGCCGCAGAAGTAGCTGTTGGAACCGGCGCGGATAACGAATACGAGATCTTCATCAGCGGCGTGCCGCATCTCTTCCGTGATGAGGGCGACTGCGTTGTCCATTTTCGAGCGGAGTTCGATAGCCTGATCCAGCAAACAGCGTTCGGCTCAAAGCTGCTGCCGGAGGTGTTTCCTCGTTGGACCAAGGTGCGCGTCTACGACGAAAAGGGCGTGACGCCCAAATCGGTCGCGGAAACGGTGATGCGTGACGCCAAGCAGCAGCCCACGCAGTCGTCGCCGGTGGAGCACAAGGCGGCCCAAGAGACGCACGATGGCCGTGGTCTGTCGGATCGGCGAGGCTCTGCCATTGCGCGGACCGCGCATACCACGTCGCACGAAGAAGCTTCGTCAGCTGACTACACCGTCGGAACGCTCATCGAATGGGGCGAAATGGAGTTCCCCAACCGAAAGCAAGGTGGCAAGCCAACTTATACGTCTTTCGCCGTGAAGCTTGACACCAACAATGGTGTGAAGACGCTGCAGGGCGAAGGCCTCAAGGACGTCCTGGCGGACGCGCGCTCTAAAGTCGGTGAGCGCGTCGGCATCAAGCGTCTCTATAAAGAGAAAGTTCTCGCTTTTGACCAGGCGACCGGTCGTCCCATCTTCGAAAAGGGCACGCAAAAGCAGAAGCTTTGGGACCGTTGGGTCTGGTCCATTAACCGTATTCATTGACAAGGAAACAACATGGCATCCGTAAACAAAGTCATCCTCGTCGGCAACCTCGGGGCCGATCCTGAAACTCGTTACCTGCCGAGCGGTGACGCAGTTACCAACATTCGCCTCGCAACGACGGATCGCTACAAGGACAAGCAGTCCGGCGAGTTCAAGGAAGCGACCGAGTGGCATCGCATTGCCTTCTTCGGGAAGCTGGCGGAGATCGCTGGCCAATATCTGAAGAAAGGCTCATCCGTCTACATTGAGGGCCGCATCCGTACGCGCAAATGGCAAGACCAGTCCGGCCAGGACAAGTACAGCACAGAGATCGTTGCTGACCAGATGCAAATGCTGGGTGGCCGTCAGGGCGGACAGTCCGGCGGCGATGACAATGGTCTGGACGAAGGTGGCAATGCTGGTCAGCGCACCGGCGGTGCTGCACAAGGCCATCGACAGTCGCAACGCCACGCTGGGCAACAGCCGGCTGGAGGTTACGGCGGTGGCGGGGCGCAGCGTGATGGCTTCGATCAGTTTGACGACGACATACCGTTCGCGGCTCCTCTGGCGCTCGATGGGATACCGTTCCGGCGCTAAGGCAGCCGGAGCCAGGCGTCGAAATTTCAATTTGCAACTGCTGCCGGGTTCCCGGTAGCGGTTGCACCTTCCTTACGTTGCCGGCGATTCGCTGCCGCGCCACTGATTCTTCCATCTCCCTCGAAGCGCCATGCTGAAAAGACCTTCTGGCTACCCGCCGGGATGTCTTTTGAGCAAGCGTTCCTTCGCCTGTCTCAGGCATCGACAAACCTACTCCACCTGGAGCATCCCATGAAAATGAAAGATCTGAGCGTGATTGTTGCGAGTTGGGAATCCCGTCAGTGGGATGCACTCATTGCAGAGTATTTACCTGCTGGCGTCCTGACGGATGCCTTCTGGAGCGGTCGACCTTGCCCTTGCCCGATATGCGGTGGGAAAGATCGGTTCACTTACACCCGCAAGCGTGATCGCGGAGATTGGGTGTGTCGCAAATGCAATAACGGAAATCCTGGCGGCGGTGACGGCCTCGAGCTGGTCCGCCGATACACCAACATGTCCTACTACGAGCTGAAGTGTCGGCTCAATGGCGCGGCGCCGCCGGCGCCATTGCAGCTACCCGATCGGCCCGTGTCGACGCGCAAGCCGCTTGATTCGGCGGCAAAGCTGCGTCGGATCGAGCAGCAGTGGTCCAAGGCATCGCCTCTGTCATCGGGTGACCTCGCGATGCAGTACCTTGCCGCCCGGGTTCCTGGGCTACGCGCCCCGCGGCCGCAGTCGTTGCGGTTGGCCGTACAGGAGTACTGGCACGAGAAGCAATTGATCGGACGGTTCCCGACGATCGTTGCGCAGTTCACGCTGCCAGACGGCCGCATGGCAACCGTGCATCGGACATCGTTGGATCCCAATCGGCCTGAGAAGGCCACTGTGATCAGCGAAGACGGGGAGATTCTTCCCTCGAAGCGCAACGACGTGTCGGCGCTTCCACCGGCGGGCGGTGCTGTCCGCTTGATGGCGCCGCGCAATGGCGAGTTGGGTATCGCCGAAGGGCTGGAAACGGCTTACGCCGCGTACATGCAGTTCGGTGTGCCGACCTGGTACTGCCTTAACCGTGTACTTCTCAGCCAGTTCGTTGTACCTGACGGTCTTGGTATCCAGACGATCCACATCTTCGCGGACTTCGATGCTGTTGATGTGAAGACGGGGAAGTCGCCCGGCGTAGCCGATGCGCTCGCGCTTCAAAGGCGCTTGCGTCAAGCCGGCTTCAAGGTAGTGCTTCATCGTCCCAAGATCCGAGGCACGGACTTCTGTGACGAATGGCGAACAGAGTTCCAGTTGCGCCAGATTTCTCAACAGGCGGTCACCGCCTGATTTTCCCCGCCAACCGGCGGTTCTCTTTCAACCTCTGCCCCGTGGGTCTGTCCCACGTGGGCGGACTCCCAATGTGGCAGGATCTCTCAGGAGAAATGCAATGCCGCAAAAGGGTTTCACCGCGATCGTGAACAAGCTCCATATCCAAGCCATGCGTCGCACTTTGACTCGCGATGTTCAGGCCAATCAGTCGGACGCGCAGTTCTTCGACGTCTATCGACGTGAACCATCCGGTGATATGACGTTGGTCGAGAAGGGCCTTTCATTTGACTCGGCGATGGATTATTGCCTGACGCCCACGACGGTACATTGAAGCGGACCCATCCCATTAAACACAAAGCCCGGCAAATGCCGGGCTTTTTTATTTCCGCGCGCCGCTTTTATCAGGCTGGCTTCCGCGCCTTGAAGCCGCGGTAGCAAGCGACGGCCGCCTCCAGTACGCAGTAGCAGATCACGACTGCGAACACGAAACGGTTAATGTCGTGGTTGGTCGAGAGGTAGTCAAAGAACTTCATATGAATTCTCCTGAGGTTTGTTATAGATTGCCACACAACTCGCTGAGGTCAAGCGTATGTCTAGTATCGGGCCATTGCGTCATTGAGTGCATCGATGTCCAGGCCTGCCAGCGGATCGAAATGGTCGTCGCTCGGTTCTTTCATGGCATCGGCGGTCTGCATCGAAGACGAACGGGCGGCGCCGTCAGGTGTCGCAGTGGGTGGTGCCACTGGCGGCTGGCCTCGTAGCGGCGGCGCGGAATCCCGGAACTCTTCTTCCTGGGTGACAGTAGAGGAGTTGGCGGATTGCAATGGGTCCGCCTCCGCCACGCGCATTATCGGTGGGCTTGCCATTAGCGGCAAAAGCGCGCCATCGGCTCCACTCTGCAGCCCCGCCTGAAGGCCACGCATAGCGAGCATTCGCAACATGAAGGAACGCTCTCGTGCCCCGGAGAACTGCCGTACATACGCGAGCAGCTCCGGTTCGGACAGCGTCACGGTCATCTGCAGCTTGTCCATGACGTCGCCTTACGCCTTGCGGTTTGCATGCCGCGCAGCCCCGATCGCGTAGAAACCGCGGACGTTCGCGAAGCAGGGTGCATCCATCATGTGGATGACATTGAGGGGAAAGGCGGCGCGGATCGCCGGCGCATAGATCTGTGCACCGCCGCCAGTCAAAATGATCGCGCGCAGATCATCAGTACGACCGACGCGGGTCTGAATTTCCTTGACTGGTTGCTGGGTGATCGCCAATGCTTCGGACAGATAGGGGCCAATATCGAGATCCTCGCCAAAATATACCAGGGGCTTGGATTCCCGGATGGCCTTGTCGATGCGCTCGATGCCCGCGTCCGGCTGGCCACGGTCAGCGGTGATCAGGCTCGCGACCTGCTGGTAGACGCGAGCCGCGCCGCCGGGCACACCACCGCTGCGGGTGTCGTCCACCGTGTAGCCGCGTGCAACCACCCAATCGGTGGTGAAATAGCCTACGTCGATGACCAAGTAGGCGTTGTCGGGATCGTATTGCTTACCGCTTTGCTGAATGTAGCTGATAAGGGTGCCGAGCGGCTGAGGCAGGGGGAGTACATTGCCAATCTGAATCTCGCCCCACCCGAAATCATGCGTGCCTGCGAAGCGGTCTTTCAGGTGGGCGGCGTATTTCTGGGTGTTGTGGACCGGCAGCCCCAGAACGAGGCGCTCTACCTCGCGCGCGCCGGCGTAATGAAGGGCACCCGCCAGCAGCGCAGCATAGTTTGACGTAGCTGCGAAATCCTCCGACAGAGATCGACCTGTATGTACGTGCGCACCGCTGATCGATACGTCCGGTCCCACTTGGTATCGCGCTCCATCCACTTCCACGGTGACGACGTTGCGTGATTTGAAGACGCCGCCGCCGAAGCTATTCAGCGCGGTGTTTGGCGCGAGCGGTGCGAGGGACGGAAACATGTTCATGGCGATCTCCGAGCCCTGAGCCCAGGCTGACTTGGTGTTGCCGTAGCCTACGTCGATGGCGAAGGTCGTGTGCTTAATGTGTTCGGCGTGTTGCTTCATGACCGCAATTCCTCTCAGATGGTTTGTGTTGCTCTGCTCGATGCGCCAGTTCGGAAACGTCCGCACAAGTCCCACCATGTCCTAGTTGATGGCACCAAGTCCCACGATGTTGGTTCAGTTTGATGCCACTATCTCGGACATGGACGGATCAAGTGCCAGTTGGTCCGACTTGGTGGCACATCGTCACAGCCCACTCTACCGTCGCAAAACCAAAGTCAAGTCCGCAAAAGCTCGCCAAATTAGGCTTCGATACGTTGCCACACGCTTGAATCGTGGTTTATGCTTGGCGCATCTACCGCGTCCCCGACGCATCGACCTCGCCGCCATTTGCGCGGCAAATCTACCCTCTGAATCCTTCCTACAAATGGGTTTAGGGGCGCATCTGTCCGAGCCGCACAATGTCGCGGCATTTTTTTCAATCGGCTCAAGTACATACTGGCCCACACTGAGGACCCCGGACACCGCGATACCAATTGGCTTTGCGGTCGGTTTTGGGGAATGAGCTGAAATGAGGACATGTGCAAACCGGACACCCGGACACATTGTTGCCTCTATCTATTCCACTAGCCCAGCGGCGAGAAGCGGGGTATGCGAACGGTGAACCCGATACACGGCGGTTCAGATGTCGCTACCTGACGGGCAGGACGTGGGTTGAACTGATCAACCAGACGCTCCAACTTCATACGAACGGCGTGCGCGGCCGTAGAAAAGAACAGCGCAACAAGAGTTACGCGGGCGGCGTAGCGTGGTGCTTGCACCATGTGGCGTTCATGTTGGGGAGCGGTTCCCTCCAGCAACCGGGTAGCCCGTCGAGCCTATTGCGCGTAGCGCAGTTGGTTCGATCGGGACAGTCATGCACGCTTCTTCCGCGTGAGGGCTGACCAGCCAATGGAATCGCTAAAGGACCTGGAAGAGCAGGGCCACGGTCGGTGGTTAAACGGCAGAGAGGGGCGTTGAGGCCAAACGCGGTGTTACGGGGGCATCGCGTGATCGCACAGCGTCGAGAACAGCAATTAGAGGAGCGAAATCATGCGCCAGGCGGCGGTGTTCGACATCCGGGGCCTTTTGGCTAAATACGACCTACCCACACGAATGAAGTCCGAGACCGAGGTGGTACTTTCGGACAATCTGAGGAAGATCCTTAGCCAGACACGGATGAGTCTCAAGAGCGCGTCACTCAAAACGCAGGAGCGGCGGATGTACACCGTGTGTCGCTCACTCGCGGAGCTCCGCGAACTTGGCCTGATGATCGAGAGCCCTTACTCGCTACGGCACAAGCACATTCAGGCATTGGTCGAGTACTGGGTGCGGGAAGGACAGACAGGGGGGACGATTGAGAACAAGCTCAGTCACCTCAAGGCCTTCTGCCAATGGCTTGGCAAGCACGACCTCGTTCGTCCGCTAAGTGCTTACACAGATCGCGAGGAGAATGGACTCGTTCGGTCATATGTGACGACGAGAGACAAGTCGTGGGAAGGATGCGGTGTGGACGCTCTGGCAGTGATCGCCGACATTGCGAAGGATGATCCGCGTGTAGCCATCCAATTGGAGCTACAAGCCGCATTCGGGTTACGAATTGAGGAGAGTTGGTCGCTCAAGATCGCTACCGCATTGAAAAACTTGGACACACTGCGGGTCGTCGACGGTACCAAGGGTGGCCGGAAGCGGGAGGTTCCCATTCGACTTCAGCTAATGGTTCTGGAAAAGGCGGCACGCGTCATCGATCCCGTGAGTGGGTCTACGACTCCGGCTTCATATTCCATGAAGCGCTGGCGAAACTACTACAACGCGGTTCTGCGGAAGCACGGTGTGTACAAAAAGGGCCTGGGCGTAACGAGTCACGGTTTGCGGCATGGGTGGGCACACCAGGTGTACGAAGAGGAGGCGGGGGCACCGGCGCCAGTCAAGGGTGGCGCGGCGCCGGACCTGGAGGCTCATCGTCAGGCAATTCAAGCGGTCGTTCTTGCTGCTGGCCACAGTAAGCCGTCGAAGAGTGGCGCCTATTTGTCGACCTTTGCTGCGATGGCTGCCGCCGGCAAGCCCGAGGTATCTCGTGAAGATGCCGAGGCGGCATTGCGCAGACACAGCGGTAATAAGAGCAGAGCCGCTTCGGAGCTAGGGATAACGCGCCAGAGTCTATACCGGCGCATCGCAAGCTAGATGTTTATACGCGCTGCTGCCGACAGCGTCGGCGCGAAGGTAGGCGCGGTTAGGCATCGGCGATATGGGCCCCCTTCGCCTGAGCGTGCTCATGCTAAAAAACCGGAAAGCTCGGACTTTTCTGCTGTCTTTTCGGGGAATTTGGGTGACCGCGGCATGCTTGAATCGGATTCCCTCTTAAAATTGGAGATTGAAAATGACGAAGGCAGAACTGATCGATGCGATCGCCGCACGTGTCGATGGCTTGTCCAAGACGAAAGCTGAGCAGGTGCTCAATGCCACGCTGACCGCCATCGTCCAGGCGGTAGCTAAAGGCGAATCGTTGAGCCTGGTGGGGTTCGGAACCTTCAGCAAAGGGACAAGGGCCGAACGGCTTGCCCGAAATCCCCGCACCGGCGAAGAGATCACGGTCGAGGCGGCGAACACTGTGAAGTTCAAGGCTGGGCAGCGTTTTAAGGACGCGGTCAACGCGGTGCCGCATGGCTAAGGAGTGCGCCGCAGGCGAGCTGCCCAAGTACATGTCCGTTGCCGAGTTGCTTAATGACTCAGGAGAGGTTCCACAGCGCATCGATGTGACGAGGTTTGAGTACAACGGCGTGCGTTGTCATGTATATGGCGTCTTGCATGGTTTGACCGGCGGCACGAACCTCCAGTACAAGGCCCTCGTGGAACGTACCATCGCGGCAGCTTCTGGTGAGCTCGTATTCGGTGAAACGAAGTTTGCGAAGCTCTACCGTGGCATCCAAGTCGAGATGGACGACTGGACCCAGATCCCGCTCCGGGACGCTTTCGTCATGCAGCTTAAGGCGGCAGCGACACCGGCACGATTGTTGCAACTGAGTCGCTGCATATGGCGGGAAAAGCGGACGGCGGCAGACCGGTTTGGGCGCAACGGCCATCGACGACTGCAGGACATCGGTGGCTCGGCGGCATATCACGCGATATCGCCTGCGGAGCGGCGCAGGATCGCCGGCTTTCCTGCGCCAGCCGAGTATCTAGAGCTCAATTGTCAGAGGCGTGTGGGGAAGGGCGACAGGGCAGGTCCGGTTTTCCCCGACCAAGACTACAGCTGGCTCGCGATGATCGAGCCGGAACTCAACATTCCATTGCGAAGCGTTTTCATGCTGGAATTCGCCGTGGAGCGTGCACGGCGTTTGGGCGCGGCCGATATCTCGCTTTTCGTCGGTGATGTACATAACTCGGACATGGAATGGCTCGCTGCCTGGGACGGGGCCGCCGCTGACGGTCTCGTTAGCGCTACGGTAGCGCAGGTTCGGAGCCGTGCTCGCGAACTCGCCCATGCCGCACGCCCATCGCGATTCCGGTTTGTGGCTGCTTCGCTTTGCGGTGCAGCCGTTCCGTTGTCGCTCTACTACGGTGCGCTAGCCTATTGGCTACTACGCTGAAATCTGTCGGCGCTTTGAAGGCAAAAGAGGGGTCCGCAGGCCCCTCTTTTGTCGCTTTTGAAAGGAACATGTTCCTTTCGGCGCTGGGGCCATCAGCGTCTAACGCGCGTAGGCAAGAATGATGGTGGCGAGCGCACTGGCATCGCCGACAAGGCGGTTGAGCGACGGCGCAGCAGATTTATCCCCAAGCGATTCACCCGAGACTAGCCATGCGAATGCTACGCGGCGGGAGATCTTTTCGCCAGGATGCGGCGTAGGCGCTGGCAGATCGAGTGCCGAAGCTCGCTGCGCGCGAGTCAGCGCTGGGAATGGGTCGACGCCCGTGAAGTGCGCCAGCTCTTCGATGCTGATGGCGCTGTATGCCGGCGTTGCGTCGTTGCGGACAACATAGGCGCCGGCACCGACGCCGGGCACATAGATAGCCTTCCATAGGTAATCGGGGATCCGAACCCTACCGTTGAGGGTCGCACTGTCGCGCGAGAACATAGGGCCGGTGACCACCTGGATGGCGCCATATTGTCGCGCCAGCCGACGCGTCGAAGTCTCGATGTGGCTCCACGTGCGACGGTTGGATACGCTATTCTGCGGCACGATGTTCGCCAAGCTGAAGCTCTCGGCTTGCGATGCCTTGTCTGCGAAATCACCGCTTGGCGATAGGTGGCCTCGGTCCCAGCCAGATCGTGCGAAATCCGCCAGGCGTGCTCGATCAGGAGCCGGCAGACGATCCTCTTCGTAGAAATCGCTGTCTCGCGGCAACGTGCGGGCTGCGTCCACGGCTGCGGCTGTGAGGCGCTCCGCCGACCACAAGGCAGTGCGGGTCTGGCTCGAGTAAAGAACGGCGTAGGCCCGGTAGCAGAGCAGGCGGTTATTGCTCGCCGCCTGTGCGACCGTGGGCGTGCCTGCGGTGAGAACGTGCGGGCACTGCGCTGTGTCTTTGGCGGACGCCGCTGCCGTGCCGAGCGCCAGGGTGAGTGCTACTGCGAGATGGCGGATCATGCTGGAAGTACCCTGAGTAGTGAAGACACTTCTAGCTTGCCTGCACCTCGGAAAAGTCAAGGTTGCCAATGATCCGGCAGGCCATCGATGGCCTTGCCGATGAACTCCTGAAGGTCTAGCAGCGGCCAAACCTTGTCGACCAGGGACTCTTCCGCAATCTCCGCGCACATTGCGGGCACATGGTCGAAGCGGACCATCGGGGCGCCATCGATGTAGATAATCTTGGCGCGTTTCAGAAGCTTCTGGTAGCGGGCCGCCTGCGAGACGACGGTTTCCGGCGGGTCGACGTGCTTGAACTCATAGCCGGGTTCAGCGAGCGCCGCGGCCATAGCGGCGAACTTGGGGCCGTTCTCTTCCCAGTCGGTGCTTGTAGAAGCGACCAGGTTCAGGAAGTAGGGGATATCGGATGCAGTGAGCGCGCGCCGGGCCGTCATCGCAATGGCTTGCTGATCCGCAGGCCGGTGTTCGACGCGGTTGTTCCAAATGGCGCTCAGCTGGGCAAAGACCGTATCCGTATCTCCCGAATCCATTCGGATTGGCGGGGTAGATATGCCGCATTCCTTACACACAATGACTGCCTGCACCCGGCCGGCGATGTAGAGGGGAGCGCCGTCGCAGTGGGCGCATTGGAGGAGGCCGCTGGGCATGGCAGGGTCCGGTGCTGAAAATCCCGGGATTATGCCTGCCCGCGACATGCGCCAGTCAGAATTGGCCGACGGGCTGTTCGGTGATCGGCTCCCGGAAGGCCAGGTACTCGCTTGTCGTACTGAGAACCTCGCGCCGGGCGGTGCATTGAAAGCCTTGCAGCATCTCGGCGTGATCGCGCAGCGCGGCGCCGATCTGCCAGAACTCATTCAACCAATGGCCAGGCGGACCCATTGGGCCCCCCAGTTGGCCGGTGACGATGGCGCCGCGGATGGCCAGGACGGTTTCGGGCTCGGGATATTCCCGATCTTCTTGTTCGTTGTGTTGCATGCTGAGTCGGTTGTGTTGCCTATGCGCGGGCGGGGTCGAGGTGACCGCCGTCGGTGTTGGAGGGGGAAAGTTGGGGGGGCGGAAAAGCGTCGTGGAGGACGCCATCGAGGAGGCGTCCGGCCGCTTTCTTGCCGACACGATGCATGATGGTCACGGGGAAAGCCCCGTGGTCACGCGTCCGCATGAAATCCTCCCCTTTCGTGAGCTGCTGCCCATGCCTGTCGATACAAATGCCACCGGCGATCCAGGTCTGTGCTTTGTTCACCCACTGCTCGAACGTGTCGAAGCTCCGGAAGACGGCCTCACCGGTCGTCGTCAACACGGCGTTTGTGTGCCATTCCCCCCATTGCTTCAGGAGGAAAGGCACGCCGGCGGCTGCGCACTGGTCGCGCAGGCTGCGGGGCCATGCGGGCAGCATGTATCGAGAACCTGTACCGGATTCGCCGCCAGCGATGATCCAATCGATGGCGCCTGGATCGTACTCGTTGCCCGAGGTATGCAGTAGCTCTCCCGTGGCGGCGGAGAAGACGTCAACGTGGCCAAGCAGCGGCTCCATCGACAGGAAACGAATCTTCGCCGGCGTGCGGAGCAGCTTCGGGATGTCACGGTCCGCCTCGGCCTGGTTCACAATCGTTGCACCGAGCCAGATATCGGCGGGCGCATTGCCAGCGAGCCAGGTGGCCAGCCACGGCACGAGTGGGTTTTCGGCGAAGTCTTCGCGCGACATCAGAACGTTGAATGCCTCGCTCAGCCGCTTCATAGCGTTGCCGATGCGTTTGGTCAGCACCAGCTTGTCGAGGTTCGGCGTCTGGCGCCAGACATCGAGCAGGTCGATGAACCATTCGATGGGCACCTCGTTGTCGAAGACATCGGCCAGGCTCGCGCAGAAAACGCGCTGGCGGCGCCCGTGAACCGCGGCGAAGGCCGCATGCGCGGCGTTCCACCGGAACATCTTGCGCCAGTTGCCGGCGCTTGTGCGGCGCCGTAGCGCACCTGGGCCCCAGTTATGGGCAACACCCCCGCCAAACCGGGCATTGCGCGTCTCAGCGTAGCAATGGTCGCAGCCGGGGCCGACCTTCTGGCAGCCTTCCCAAGCGTTAAAAGTGTGGTCGGTCCATTCAATGTTCGTGTTTTCGCTCATGAAATGTGGTCCTCGAAGAGATCCCGGGTGCGGGTATCTCGTTCTGATTCTTTGGTAACAGCCGACCGACCGGAGTCGGCCTGATGGGCTGCAACTGATTGACCGGCACCGGCAACGATTCGTGCACAGTGCGGGCAGCGCTTGAACCCACGCGGGACACGATCGAGTGGGATCCAACGGGCGCGCGGTCGCATTTGGCGAGCTGTGTCCTTCGGCTTGTGTCCGCACAACGACGTGCCGGTTACCGGGTCAACGGTGTGCACGAAGAAGCCGCCATTTGCACGGGCGAGAAACGGGGTCGAGTCACTATGGGTCAGTCTTGCGTACTGCGTCGTGAGAGCCTTGCTGCATTCCCAATGAGCACCAGTGGCCCCGTGGTAGCCTTGAGCGCGCTCCACACGGCCACCACAAAGCCAGCAGGTGCCGATATCCCGGTGCTCAGCAATGGTCTTGCCGAAGTAGCGATCGTCCTTGGACATCATGGGCGCCTGGGTGCGGCGAAGTAAATGCCTGTACCACAGTGCGCGCAGCCAAAATGGTGGCGCTCCTGTGCTTCGGTCCTATCTGCAGGGGGCGGGCAGCATGGGTGGGCATTCGCGCGCACGAGGAGTTCGACAAGACGCAGGGCAACCAGTTGGCGATCTTCTTCCTTGGACTGGCCGAGCAGATCCGCCGCGATTAGCGATGCAATGTGGCTGACCAGATGCAACGGAGGGTGAAAGGGGGCAGCTTTGGCAGCCGGCACGCAGGGAACACCGGCGTCGGCCGAAGCGTCATGGCCAGCCACAACGCCTGGCCGTTGGGCGGAATTGAGCGTGTCGCACACCCATTGCACGATCACGGCTTTAATGTCGCTCGCGGGATTGGTGTCGAAGTTCTCACTGAAAATGCGCAGCGTGCCGCAAGAGATCACCCCATTGCCGCCACGCCAATGCCCGGTGAACGGTGGCGGTCCACCGGCCGGCGCTGTAAGTTCGGCTGCCAGATCCTCGATCAGGGTCGCGGCCGCTTCGAATGCGTGCGCATCCTGGGTGATACCACCAGCGACTTCCTCCGGGGAACCGATTTGGACCGAGGGATCTGCAGTGATGGCGGAGGCCACCGCACGACAGGTGCGCGCTTTGCCGCGGAGTTCATGAATCCAATACTCGATGCGGTCCTGTGTGGGCAGAGGTTCTGCGGTGAGACCGTATGCTGGTCGCTCATGCTGCTGGGTCTGCGTCGACCACGCCGTGCACTTCGTGTCGTGCTCGTCTTCTTCGTCGCAGACTTCATGCTCGCAGCGGTCGTTTGTCCACGCCGACGGTGGCGTGACGGTAAGGGCGGCACGTCGGACCAAGTTCATCACGGTTTCGACGATCCTGTCCCCACCCATTTCCATGACGTACCCGCCGTCCAGCGTGTGCAGGACGTGCTCAATCTGAAGCCGGGCATCGGCCTCAGACACTCCTTCGTCTAGTGGGACGAGGGCGGCGCGGATCATGGCCATGTCGCGGACACTGGCTTGTGCAGTTGCAGATTCAGCTGGCACGCTCAACAAGCCGCAGGCGGGGTCGAGCAGCGCGTCCATCCGATCCAAAGCCTCGCGGAGTTTACCGCACGTTATGTCTTGCCGGGAGAGGAGGGGGGCGAGATTGGTATCGATCCAGTTCTGAACTTCGGCGCCGCTCCACATCTTGCGGAGTGCGGCGGGGAAACGGGGAAGCGAAATCATGGTGTGAGGGAGAGGACGAAATTATGGTGTCATCAGCCTAGCCGCTGGCGTGCAAAGTCAAGTCGGGGCGACCTACGCGCGCGTCAGCCGATGTGGAAACGGGACTGGATCGCATCCAAGGTGCGGCCGTCGTTGGGTTGGTCGAGCCGCTCCAGTGAATCCAAATCAGCTTTCCAATCGGAGCCGCAGATCAAGGATCTGCTTCGCCATCTCACCCCTCCACGGTCCGCTGATCGCGCATGGCGGCGTGCTGAATGCGCTGGAACTCACGCTTTGCGCTCGACTTCCTTCCGTCGTTGTTGCTAGGCAACTCGGTCGCATGAACCACCATGCATGTCTCGCAGCGCGCCTCATAGGCAGTCGCCTCCCCCGTTCCGCGACCCCCTGAAATTGGGAGTATCCAGACGGTTTTCTCTCCGCCGCATTTGTGGCAATCGAAATCCATCACGTACCTCCCTTCGCATCCGCCCCCGCCTCGCCGCTCTGGGTGCGTGCCTTCGCGTTGGCGCGGAGAATCAGTGCGGCCAAGTCGTCAATGGCTTGGTGCCGCGAGCCGAAAGCCTGCGTCAGCATGTCAATCAAGCGCTGGTCGCCCGGCTGCGTGACGTTGATCGTTGTGAGATCCGCCTGCGCAGCGGGTGCCGGCGCCGCGATCATGGCACAGACTGCCTCGGCAAATGCCACGATGGTTTCCGGCTCCAAGCCAGTGCCGTATGGCGCTATGGATGACCATGCCGCGTAAGCCTGCTCAGGCGTCAGCTTCGGCGCTGGTGCGGCGGGCGCAGCGATGGCTTCGAGAGTTGCTGGCACTGTCATTTCTGCATCGTTGTAGATCGAAGCGCCAGGAATGCGCGTCATCGTGTTATGGGCGTCCCATGCAATTTGCTTGCGTTGCTCCGCCGTCAGCCCTCGCCCCGTCGCTGCGTTGCTGGCATCCTTGGCAGGATCGGTATTGGGCGCGGGAGGAACCGCTGCGAGCATTACAGCCCAGTCCTTGCGACGGCGGTCCCAGCGCTTCACAGTCTCGCCAACGCTGGCAGGCACGATTCGCCCGATGTCAACCGCATGAAGCATTTCCTCGGTCGGGTTCACGGGAACTAGCATCCAGCCTTGCGGGATCGCAGCGTTGCTGACATCCCCAGATTGGGCGGCGAGGATGGCGCGGAGCTCGGTGGCGTGCAGGTCAAGGCCGCGATTGCGCGCGACTTGCGCCGCAATCGTCAGCCCCGCCTGGCGTGCGTTGCCGTTGGTCGTGCCACCGGCATCAAGCGTGCCGTTTTCCGTGACTGTCATGCTTGCTCCTTGTATATGGTGAGGATGACAATTGAAACCTTAATCGCGAGCCGTGCGTTCGCGCTTTGCTCGCACTTTTTGGTGAAGACGCAAAACATGTGCGTTTCGTCACCCTAGCGGGCAACGTTAGAAGTCAAGGTGGAAAGCGTCCTTGGAGCGTCAAAGGGAGGGCCTCGCCTTTAGCCAACCCAAAACGGACTGCAGCCGCTCGCAGCAGCTCGGTATCGACGTTGTCCTCCGCCAGCGCGGTGAGCACGGCGCGTGCGAACCCGTGGAGCGCCGCCAGTTCCTCGCCGATAGGTCCCTGCGTGTAGAGGAACAACCCGTTCTGCATGCGCCGCACCGCAGTCGTCTCCGTAGCCATGCGCAGCAGTAACGTTTCTGCCGTGTCGTGGCTGACGCCAAGATGACGCTGCAGGAGCACAACAGACGCTGCGCGATGCTCGTGGACAAGCGCAATTGTCCTTGCGAACAGGGCTTCGCGATCAGCGTGCATCGTGCGACGGTGACTTGGCTTGGGGCAGCGGCACTTGGGTGAGGGACGTCGACACCGCATCCCATTCGACAAACGGGACACCCTGTGCACGATAGTGCTGGCGCTTGGCCGCCATACGCGCGTCGTACTCCGGGTTTCCGGTCATGCCCAGCACCTCGATGACGACCTCCGGTTCGACATCAGTCAATACGAAGTCGGGATGGACGACGGCGCGGCCAATGTGGCGCAGGGGCTTGCGGAACGCACGGCGCTGGGCGACCAGGTGATCGGCCATAGCGACTTCGTACGACGAATCGCACGGCAGGAACTGGCGGTTCGCGAGCATTGCGGCCACGTTGACCACGGTCAGGTAGCCGGCTTTCGATCGCTCAACCAGCAAGACGGCGACGCAGCGTTGGTCGTCCTTGCCAAGTGCCGCCAGGGCCCCGCCGAAAGAAGATTGCAGGCGGGCGTAGATCTCGGCCGCCATGAAGAAGCGCTGCGTGCTCTGGCGCAACACCAGCTTGCCGCCATACCGGGTGGCTCCGTGCGACTCGACCTCCCCGATTACGATGCCGCGCGGGTTGCCTGTCGAATTGGGGGCGAGGCGGGCCTGCCACGCGTCGAATTCGGCCAGGATTTCTGTCTTGCGCGCCGGGTCCCATCGTTGCATGACGTGCAGCAATTCAGCGGCGGGCTTGCCGTTGATGTGGCAGTCGGCTAGCTCCGTGGTCAGCTGGGACCAGCACGCGTTCCAGCCGCGCGAGCCGTTGCCGGACCAGACGTTCAGTCCCGCTTGCTCCCACGCGTACTCGAGAAAGGCGAGCAGGCCTGCGGAGCGCCGCTGGGGCTTGGTGCTCTGCGCTTGCGGGGTCCGTTGCACGGTCTTCGCCGGCGTTCGCGTGCTTGCAGACAGCGTGGCATCCAGGCGGATGTCATGGCGGCCGTCGCGCACGCGGAAAGCGTCGAGGCTGTCGACGACATTGGTCTTGGATTGCGCCTGCCGATGGAAGGGGCATGCGCCGCCGTGGTGATGGGCCTGGTCCGGCCAGCGCGCCAGCAGGAAGATATCGCGGTGGCGTCGGATCACCAGCTTGGGCCGTGGACGGCTGGAGGTGCAGCCGCATTCTGCGAACCCTTGTACGGTCTTCGCGCGTTCCAGTTGCCGGGCATAGCGGCCCGGGTCTTCCAACACATCGCCCAACGGGAACTCGGTCCCGCCAATCCGCACCGTGATCATGATTGATTCTCCTCAGACGCCTGCATCGCGGAACATGGTGTAGAGATCGCGCCGGATCTCGCTCACGTCCAGGACGTGCTTGGCGCGGGTCATGGCGACATAGAGCAGTCGCATTTCCTCTGGGGCCATCGTGAGCTGGCCTTCGTCATTCTTGAATTTGAAGTCGCCGGCGAGCTGGACGCGGTTCCATTCGAGGCCTTTGGCGCGGTGGATGGTGGAAACGATGTAGTCCGCCTCGTCCTCCGGGGCAACGCGCGTGAGGATGAGCCTGAGGTAGTCGACCCCCTCGCTGTCGATCAGCGTGACGAGTGGCTTGAGGTCCCGGCCTGCGAACGACTCGGCGTACTCCTGCACCTCATCCCACGTCTCGAAGAGGGCGAGGGTCGCTGGAAAACCGACGCGCTGGCCGCGCATGAGCTGCTCTGCGCCGTCCGCGAAGGCGCGCAGCTCATCGACGTTGGCTCGGACCGCCACACGGTCACCGCGGCCGATGCCTTGCGCGAGGTGGGTCAGCACCGTGGCGTTCTTCCGACACAGGATGGCGTCGAATCGGTCTTGGCCGGGGGAGGACTCGTGCAGGACGCGTGAAGCGACATGGTCCTGGCCACGTACGGGCGTTTGCTCGTCCATCAATTGCAGCACGCGGCTGGCGAGCTGGGCGATAGCGGGGCCGAAGCGGAACGATTCAGTCAGTGCGCACTCGGGCGCGCGGATATGCTCCATGGCGTTCACGGCGCCACGCCATTCGTAGATTTGCTGGTAAGGGTCGCCAACGTAGATGACCTGGCACTGCTGGGCGCGCAGCACGGAGAGCATGAGGCCATCCGCATCCTGCGCCTCGTCGAACAGGATGAAATCTGCGCCGATGCGGGGCCGGCTGAGTTGCCAGAGTTTTACGTAGCAGTCGTGTGAAATGGCTGATGGCGCCGCCGGATCGAGGTATTCCGACCAGAGGCGTTTGACGGACGGCAACAGCGATTCGCGCAGATGCTCGGCTTCCTCGTCCTTTACGATCGCCTCGACCGGGATGTGCCATGCGAGCGGTTCGGACTGGGCGGAGCGGCAGAAGCGGGCGGCACCGTCCATCACCATCCGGGCGACCTTGCTCGGACTGAGTTCCAGATCCTTGCCAATCGTGGTAGGCAGGCGCAGTTTGCCAAAGCCATAGCGCAACGCCAACTGGTGGGGCGGCTCCACCGGATTTCTCAGCTTGCGGGTGATCTCGGGCCGCGTGCCGCTGTAGGCCAGCGAGTGCACCGTGCGGCAGCGGGTGTTTTGCGGGAATTTGCGGGCCGCTTCGTTGGCGATCTCTTTGTTGAAGGCGAGGTACAGACCCCGGGCACGGCCGCGAGCCTCGGCAGCCATGCGCAGCGTTGAGGTCTTGCCAGCGCCGGCATACGCTTTGACCTTGACGGCGCCGCCGGCGCCGACTGCTTCGACGACCTGATCCTGTTCAGCGGTTGGCTTCATGCAATCTCCAGTGCAGCCTGTTCCGGCATCATGGCCAGGACGCGCCGACGGACCGCGAGCATGTTTGCGCGGGAGGCCTCTGCGCGTCGTGCAGCTTCGCCGCTGACCATGTCAACGATGTAGGCGAAGTAGAAGGGGGTTGTAGGACCCGTCCACGCCAACCATTTCGTACGGATTTCGGCGCGAAGTTCGGCTGCCAGGGAAAAGTAGACGGCGCGTTTCTCACGCCAGATCCGGGCGTGCAGGCTGCGCGTCGTGCGCTCCAGGTTGTCTGAGCGACGCTGACGGCGCGCGAACTCCTCGTCCGGCGAGTGCTGCTCGGCCGCGACGTGTTCCGCAAAGAGCGGGTACCTGTCGCGCTCGCGTTGCTGCTTGCGGGCGAAGGCAGCCTGGCGGCGTGCATTGAAATTGATGGGATCGTGGCGTCCGTGTCGGGTAAATCGCATGGCGGCTAGGTATTTGGTGGTCTGAGACCAAGATACCGGCCCCACGCCGAAGTCAAGGCGGCCGGCGGGCGTAGTTCGCCGCCAACCATTCTCCGGGTGATTTCCGTCGGGGTTAGGCCCGAAAGCTATAGAATTTGGGGCGCCTTTTACCGGAAAACCATGTCGCACACACCCATCAGCCGAGAGGTATCCCTCGGGAACCGCCCCCAAAGCGAGCCGCAGTTCATCGCGCCCGGAGAGCCGGAGTACGGCGAGATCGCCAGGCTCGACGCCTTCATCTTCAAACGCTATCTCGACCGTGTGTTCTGGCACCCTCGCCCTGAGGTGCTGCGCTTCGAGGTGCGCGCTGTGCCGTCGCCTGTCGGTAGCGTGTACGACGTGGTCGCACTCGTGGGCCAGGGAGAGGGGGAGGTCTGGTTTTCTGAGGCGGCCGTGCCAGCGCGCTGGGACTACGTGGCCATCACCGAGGCGACGGATGGGCTAGGGCGACTGCAGCGCGACAAGCTGAAGGCGCAAGGCAAGCTTCCTGAGGACTACAGGGCGTTCATTGGCGATGGACCCATGCAGGACTATTCCAATCTGGAGAACCCGGAAGAGGTTGAGCAGCGGCGCTGGGCCGTAGTGAACCGTCTCCGGGAGGCTAACCGCCTGGCCCGACATGCAACAAAGGGGGAATAGCCGATGGCCGTCGATATCCTGAGCCGCTCGGCGGAACTCCACAACGCCGCAGTGACTGGCATGGCCCGCGCCACGCCCGTGGATCATCCGCGGACGATCTGTGCTTACCAATGCGCGTTAATGTCCGTGGAACATGCAGCAGGCGCCGTTGCATTGCTCACGATGGGCATGCCTAATGCCGCGATGGCACTTTTCCGACCGCAGTTCGAAACCCTGATCCGTGGCGTTTGGCTGCTGGAAGCGGCAGGCGAGAAGTGGGTGCGGCAGTATCACGAGCCACTTAGCGAAGAGTCGGCGCGGGCAGCGGACAAGGCGCCGGGCCTCAAGGTCATGTTCGACGAGCTGCTCAAGCTCGATGACCCGCGAGTGAAAGGAATCGTGGGGCATCTGGACGAGTATCGCCAGCAATCCCTGCGCGCCATGAACAGTTTCACGCACGGCGGTATGAATCCCATGTCCAGATCCGGTTCCGGTTACCCGATGGGACTGATTGACAATGTGGTCAGGTGCGCAAATGGCCTGGTCACCTATGCGGCGCAGATGGCTGCGCTGGTCTCGACAGACGCTCAGCCCAACATGGTTCCCGTGCGCGCACTCCACGCCGACTTTGCGGATTGCATGCCGGCGAAGAAGCCCGATGCATGACTAGCGTCTTGCCCTAGGCGCTGGTGCGCTGTACTATCCACTCGATTCTCCGCGCTACCGCGCATCGACCTCGCCGGCGTACCGGCCATCTTCTTCTTTCACCCATTGGGGCTATGTCCCCACATGGGTCATGGCTCCCATTACTTTGGAGCCATCATGTCTCACATCGACGCCCCTGAAACTGCCGGTGCCATCGTTGCACTGGTCGTGATTCTTTTCACAGCGCTTTTCTTCATCGTTACGACGGTGAGCATACCGCTGCTGTACCTGCAACTTTCCACGCTGACAGTCGCCGTTCTGGTGGTTGCTGTGTTGTGGGTCCTTGCCAGGTTCTCTCATCTGTCGGGCCAGCTGGTCTGACCATCGCCGCGCGCTGCCCATCCGGCACGCGCGGCCCTCCACACCCATCCGGGAAGCGTCCCGATGGGGCGTTTCCCGTCTCCCATTTAGGAAACGCAATGCTCCGCCCCAAGACAATTGACATCGAAGTCGGGCCCGTCCCGGCCGAAGAATCGTGTGCGCAGGTTGGCCGCGACGACTACAACGAGCGCTCGCGACGTGAATGCGCTGTGTACATCCGGCAATTGCAGCGCGTCTTCAATTTCCCGGACGCGACCATCCTGAAGTTTGTTCGTCGCGGCTTCCCGCATGAACTCGGGCGGTACCACGAGGTGGTGGCAGTCATGACGGCAGAAGGTGCAGAAGTATTTGACGAAGACCGCTTGCCGCACGCTTGGGATCATGTCGCTCGCGCCGAACTGACGTGGTTGCGCCTTCAGCAGCAGTGGCGCGAGACAGTGCTTGCGCGGCCGTCGGCCATTGCCCTTGTCCCGGAGATATTCCGGGCGCAAGAGATTCCGGAATTCCCGAATCACCCTGTTGCGCAGTGGTGGGCTATGGGCTTTTCCCCCGCCGTGCCATCGCTCGGCTTGCACTGAGCATCGCAATTTCCCCGCATGGGACCGAGTCCCTGCGGGTCGGTCCCGATATTCCTTCGAGACCATATGTACAACCAGTTGATCGGCCAGTTTCTGGCCGCGGAACACTTCAGCACGACCGATATGGATCGGGTTGCCAAGCTGGAGGCCACTCTGTTCCCCAATGCGGCGCGCCTCGCCTGCCGGCGTTCGAGTGAATCTCGGCTGCGGTACCGTCGTGCCTTCCTGAAGCGCCTTGCAGCAAACCTTGTCGACAAGGCGAGTACGCAGATCGGGGAGCGCGTCGACGAAACACGGGTCCAGTTGGATGGTCCCCGTAATGTCTGGCAGGTGATTGACGCCGGCCAGATTCCCGATCTCGACAAGCTCTGGCATGTCTTGGTTGCCTCAAAAGCTCAGCCGTTGCCTATCGAGCAGGCCGTAAGCGTGCTGCGAAGCGCCTTCGCGGATAACACGAACCTGAGCATGAGGCTGACGCGGCAACTCGGAATCCTGCGCCTTGCGGCTCCGTCCGAGCCGGCGGCCGGCCATACGCCCGGTATGCGGTGGCTTTGTGCCGGCGCTGTCGACCGGGTTAACCTGGTTCTAACTGGGTTGGCCGTCTTCGCCAAACGCTCTGGCGAGCTGGCAATGGCCGCCTGCCTCAGTGAGTTTCGCGTCGACGCGCCGTTTGTATCTCCCCAGCGGCGCGCCTTCCCTGGTGTCGAGATCCGCCAGTTCAACGAGCAATGGGAGATCAGATTGCACCGAGAGCTTGCCGAGCGCCTGGCGCAGTTCGTCGGCACCTGAACCCTTTTCTTCCACCCCGTCCGGGAACGTTCCCGGCAAGGGGGCGTTTCCGGATCCATTGATCCCAACGAAATGCCCCCAAATTCCATTCAATTCCGTTGCTGCAGTACTGCCGCGTACCCGTTTCTGCGTAGGCCGGGTCAATGAGCAAGGCCGCCAAACGCAAGTTCGAAGGCACGGCCAGCGACCCGCACAAGCAGCTGCTGTCGTTCTTCAAGGCCTTCGGCCACCGGCACTCGATGCACGAGGTCTTCTCCGACTTCGTCGAGTTGTCGGCGCTGACCATCAGCAATGCCGTCGATCGCCATCAGTTCGATGCGCGGGAGAAGCGTTACCTGGAAATCGTGAAGCGGTACGAGCGCGAGGATCTGGAGCGCTTCTCGCACATGCTGGGGGCCCTGACGCTGACATTCGAAGACCGGGTGCAGCAACTGGTGCCCCACGGCGACGGCCTGGCCGATGTGCTTGGCCAGACATACATGATGCTCGAACTCGGGAACGATCGGGCAGGGCAGTTCTTTACCCCGTACAGCGTCTCTCGCCTGATGGCCAGCATCAATATCGGCGACGGCAATCCGTACGTTGACCGGGACGGGTTCGTCACGATCAGCGAGCCGGCATGCGGTGCCGGTGGGATGGTGATCGCTTGCGCGGATGCACTTCATGACGCAGGCCGCAACTACCAGCAGACGATGCATGCGACCTGCATCGACATCGATCCAAGGTGCGTCCACATGGCGTACGTTCAATTGTCGCTCCTGAATATCCCCGCCATCGTCGTACACGGCAACGCGCTCTCCGTCGAGGCTTGGGGCACCTGGTTCACGCCGGCTCACATCCTCGGTGGTTGGGGCGCGAAGCTGCGGGTAAAGCGGTTCCGTGAGGCTATGGAATCGCTGACTCCGGAGTCCGTTGACACCGACGAATCCGCTGCCCCGTCGTTGCCGACTGGATCGACTGACCTTGAGGTTGAATCCATTCTCCACGTGAGTGCAGATCCCGAGCAGGCGCGCTTAACCACACCGGCGATGCGGGTCTTCGTGCCAGATGACCAGCTTGCGCTGTTCTGACGGCGAAAAGACGCCGAAATTGCCAACCTTTCGGGGTCATCGACCGGCCCACTAAGCCATAAGATGGTTTCCGTAGCGCCCCGCTACGGAACTCTCTCAAGATGGACCCGTTCTCCCCGCCCTCCTCGTGAGGGCTTTTTTTTTGAAGCCGTGGGCGATTGCCGCAGATGCACCGGCAAGTCCAGAGGGTTAGGGTAATCCCCCATAAGCGGGGTGCAGGGCACGGCGAATCCGCCGATATTCAGATGCCGCGAATTGAAGGGTAGCGGCCAACGAAACATGGAGAAATTGTCATGCGCAATCAGCGCACTTTGTCGTTCCCAGGGTCTCTTGCTTTGGCATTGCTGACGTCGGCCGTGCTAGCGGCATGCGGAGGTGGCGGCGATGGCGGAGAGCCCGCCACGCAATCCACTACAACGGCCGCGACCGCGCCGAGCGGTCCGGCTACCCAGACGCCCGCCGATCCGGCTGCCAAGCCAACCAGTGTCGTTGCACCGGCCTGCTCGAATTGCGCTGCGGTCGATGCGAATACCTACGCCGGCTCTGGCGTCGGTGTCTGGCAGAGCATGAATGCCACGACGGCAGCCGTCGACATGCCGATCAGCATCGCCGGCCTGACCGGCCAAGACGTGACCCTGGTGTTCACGAACCAATCCGGCACCGCCCAGACGATGCCGACTGTCGCGCTGACCGCGTCGCAGTTGCCGACGGTGGCCGCGAGCGCCATCCAGTGGGATGACGGCGTCAGCGCCGCCAAGGGCCGGATCGCCGATTACAACCGCGATGGCTGGGCCGCCAAGGCAGGCGCCCGGGGCACCGGCGCCAGCCTGTCGACGTTCGGCGCCACGCCGCCGCTGCGTGCCGCCTACACCGTGGGCGACACGCGCAACTGGTATCACGAGGACAACAGCTCGCGGGCAACCACGCTGGTCCGTACGGATACGACCGCCGACGGCACGGTCGTCAACTTCTGGGTCGAGGATACGGAGAACAACCCGCTCAAGGTCAGCACGGCCATCGTCGCCGCGCTGGAAGCGGGCTTCGTGCCGGCCGGCAAGATCTACGACCTGCTCAAGCAGACCGGCGGCCCGGTGTGGGGTCCGCACGTGTACACGGACCTGATCTCTGGCGCCGTGGCGCAGCCGATCGACATCGTGATCCTGAACTTCGACAACAACGCCACGCCGTTCGGCATGGTCGGCTACTTCTACGGTCGCAATGCGCTCACGGCTGCCGCCGAGCCGCTCAGCAACCAGTCGGTGTCGCTGTACCTCGATGCCGAGACCCTATACCTGGGTGGCGCGTCGGGCATGAAGTCGATGCTGCTGACGATGGCGCACGAAGGCATGCACATGCAAAACTTCTACCGGCGCGGCGTGGTGAAGGGTCCGGCCTACGCCTTTGCCACGTGGCTGGAAGAGGGCACGGCGATGATGATGGAGGACTTCGCGAGCCAGTCGATCGACCCGACCTACAACGCGATCCGCGATGTGCGCTTCCCGAACTACATCGGCTACAAGGCAGGCTCGTATAACTGCAGCCTGCTGACGTGGGACCCATTCGGCGCGGCCTGCGACAGCTATTCGGTGTCCGGCTCGCTGGGCGGCTTCCTGGATCGGCAACTCGGCCTGGGCTTCTACAAGCACCTGCTGACCAATGTCGGCAGCACGGACTCCGTTGCCGTGCTTGACGCGTCGATCAAGGCGATCGCGCCGACGTCCAGCCTTGGCGAGCAGCTGCGCCGCTTCGCCGCCACGTCTGGCGCGCTGATGAAGGCGCCGAGCCCGACCGGCTTCGGCTTCCCGGCCCGCGCGGAAGGTGGCTTCACGCTGCCGGTGATCGATCCGCAGGCGCAGCTGGCCAGCCGCACGCTGACGCAGACGGTGCCGTCGACGCTCCAGCCCTACGCGAGCCTGCCGGTGGTGCGCAAGGCCGTGAACGGTACGTATAGCGAGACGGTCAAGGTTCCGCCTAACTCGACGTTGTCGGTCGTGATTCAATAAGACCCCCGGGGCGGCAACAGCCGCCCCTTCGTTTTTTGGGATTGTCATGCAGAAGATCGTACTGACCGCACTAACGGCACTCGGCCTTGCGGCCTGCGCGGGCGCGGCAACGGAGCCTCAGACGCAAACGCTGGTGGGGGAGATTCACATCAAGGGTAACGAGCCATTCCCGACCGTGGTGTTGGAGACGGCTGCCCATGAGACCTGGGAGCTGGTGGGAATGCCTTTGGACGAGGCTCGCTCGCTCGTTGGCCGCGAAGCGACTGTAGAGGGCACCGTAGTCAAAGCGCCGGGGCCTGGCGTGTGGCTGCCATCCCTGCGAGTGCGAGGCACTCCGCGGAAATCCGGACGGTGACTCGACTGGGAGAGCAATGAAATTCGAGGCGAAGCATTCCAATGCCTGTCCATCGCCTTTTCCGAGGACGCCAAGCAGGGAGCGCTCCGCGTTTTTCTCTCGTAACAAGTTCGAAATCGAGCATATTCCGAGATGGACAAGGATGAATATCAAGGGCGCCAAGACCCTCAAACCTTCCCAAATCCGCCACCTACTCCGCGTCACCGAGGCTCATCCTGACGCACAAGGGCGGGCCCTATGAACTAAGCGTCAAGCGCAGAATCAACGAGGCCGGCGAACGGGTCGATTACCTTGCAGCCGACAGCCTGCAAAGCTATGTGACGGGGCTCTATCGAGCGGCCGGGCTTGGGAGGGACTACAGCAGCCACTCAAGGCGACGGACGTTCGCCAGTTGGCTTCTGGCGCAGGGGCATTCGCTCGAAACCGCGCAACTGCTGTTGGGACATGCCGAGCTGGATCATGTTGCTCCCTATTTGGAAGTGCCGAAGAAAGAATATCGAGAGGCGATAGCCGAGTTGGACGCTGGCTGAATGTAAAGATCTAAGCACAAATGCCGATACCTCAACGAGGTGTTGGTGCGCCACTCCCTGACGCTATCAATGATTGCACTTCATTGTGTGCGTGCTATCATTGATAGCGCGACGACAAGGAGTGGCAATGGCAAATCTTTTGGTTCGAAATGTCGATGAGGGACTCGTGCAACGACTGCGTGAAGTGGCCGCAGCTCACGGGCGTAGCGCTGAAGCCGAACATCGTGAAATCTTGGCCAAAGCGTTGGGCGGGACGAAGCGCAAGAGTTTTGCGGAAGTCCTTATGAGCATGCCCAACGTTGGCGAGGATGCCGACTTTGCACGCGTTGATGACGTGGGAGAGGTCGCGCGTGTATTTGGTTGATACCAATGTCATCAGCGAGGTGCGAAAGCGCCTGCGTGCTAACAAAGGTGTGCTGGCATTCTTTCGTCAGGCAGTCAAAAAGGATAACGGTCTCTATCTGTCCGTGGTGACTGTGGGCGAGTTGCGGCGAGGTGTCGAGGTGGTTCGTCACCGTGGCGATGAGCAGCAGGCGGCAATGCTTGACGCATGGCTGGAGACTGTTCTGAGTGATTTCGCGCAGAACATCCTTTCGGTGGACGAGGAAGTTGGCCAAGTGTGGGGACGCCTTCGGGTTCCGCATCCCGAGCACGCGCTAGACAAGCTGATCGCTGCAACTGCCCTGATACATGACCTGACCGTTGTAACGCGCAACGTAGAAGACTTCGGGGGGCTGGGTGTCCGAGTGCTGAACCCATTCGACTAAGGAAAAGGAGCGTTTCAAGTATGAGGATAGCAACGAACTTTGTCTTGCTCGTAATCGCGCTGGCGATGTTCGCCTACGCCTGGAACATCCTGACGCAAAAGCGCCCGGCCGTTCAAGGTGCGCCTTGTATCGCGCAGCAAGGGGTAAAAGCAACTGCCGACGGCACGCCGGTAGTGTGCCACCAAGATATGGGTTGGAAGCCCGCCCAGTAAGACAAGGGAAAAGTGGAAAGACGATGTTCGAGCGAATTGACGCACTAATCACCACGCATGATTTCGCCTTTCAGGCCTGGCAAGACCGCTACGGCAAAGGCGTGTGGGCGGCGCTCGGGGTGTGGGAGAACATGATCGATACCGTCCGCGACCTATCAAGCGCGGGCGATCTCGACATGATCCCGGCAATGGAGTACGTATTCAGCGTCGATTGGCTGCCGATGGAAACCGGTCGCACCCTCAATGAGGCAATGGCCGCACTGGAAGCGAAGCTGGCCGCGCTACCGCAAGAGCAACTGACCCGCGGTTCCGAATGGACGTCTGCGGTCTCGCGCGCGATCGAGGATCTGCGTGACACATGGAATGCTGTGCGCGGCTATGGTGATCTTGATGGCAAGCTTCCGAAGCTTCCTGCTGACTTCGCCGAGCTCGGCGCTGCAGGGTAAAAGACAACGGAAAAGACTGACTGAACCATGAAAATTTTGCCCGTTGTGACATTGACGATGGCGGCACTGGGGGTGTCGGGCTGCTCGGACGCCGGCTGGGAGCTGGCGATGGCCAGCGTCGCGTTCGCGCAGTGCCGGCTGGAGGAAGGCGCAGCTTGCCAGAAGCAGCCACCGGCAGGGACGACCTTCCAAGCGGCGACGCTCACCCGCAGCGGTGACGCAGTGCGCGTACGCGGGGTCCTAAAGGACCCCGCGGCCTGCGAGAGCTTCGTGCGCAACGCCCGGCCATTGCGGCCCGATGTCGTGGTGCAGGCCGTGGTGAACAACACCGTTGTCAAGCCGTACGGTGACGCGCCCTTGGAGCGGTCGATCACGTCCGCGTGTGCCACGGGGCCCTACGACGTATCCGTAACGGTGGGCAAGCCGTCCTAACGCAGTCGCAATAGACAGGAAAAGCAGAAATGGTGGAAAGTACTGCAATAAAATGCGGCGAGCGCGACGCCGAAGAGGCGAGGTTCTCCTTCTCCGGCCCCTCCCTGGCACTACTGATTCTCAACTGTGTTGTGTTCGGCAGCTGCGTAGCTGGGATCTTTTTCAATGCTGCTTCGCGCAACCCGGCGGCCATCCTTGCTAGCTTGATCGGCATGGCCGGCAGCGCATTCGTGGTTATATTGACTGTTTGGCGAACGCGCGTTCGATAACCGCGATATAGGACGACAGAAGCCGGTATGAAGGGAAAGAGTATTTTCTTTCAGGCCGAAGCAGAGCGAGTCCGCGAACTCCAACGGAAGGTTCGCAGGGCGGATCGTGATGAACAGAAGAAGCTCCGCGACCGCCTGCGAAATGATATCGGCTTCTATATCTCGGGATCACCCTCGCGGTGTTTTGCGCGACGCTCTGCGTGGCGTAGTGGCGGCTGGCCTCGCAGCATCTGGCAGAGTACGAGCGATTCGATGACCCTTCTCGGCTGCCGATTGTCCTGGACGCCATGACGAAGCGAGCGCGGAGGGAAGGCGATTGGCAAACACTGGAGGAAATGCGCGACGAAGTGCGTCTTGCTCTCGCGGCCTTGGACCGTCTGAGGCACGACACGGCTGAGCGGAAGCTGCGCGAATCGAAAGCAATCGGGCAGCGACAACACTGACAACGGAAAAGGACATGGATCTGCCTGACTGCGGGATCCCGCACCCTACTATCGCAGGTGCTTGATTCCGAAACTGGCCTAGGATATCCTCACGGCACCTACCGCGTCCTAGACGCATCGACCCCGCACCTCCTGGTGCCAGCTTCTGCAGTACGGTGGCCGGCCAGCATAGCCTGGTAGTCCAACCTTCTATCCCCTCGGGAACCATGTTCCCGGTGCGGCAACGGGTTCCCCTATTCTCGCGAGAACCCACAATGCAAAATCCTACCGTTGTTATTGGCAGCATCCGTCCTGGCCGCAACCCGCGCAAGTACTTCGATCCTGCCCAGATGGCCGAGCTGACCGAATCCGTCCGCGTAGACGGGGTCATCCAGCCCATCTTGATCCGTCCCATCGAGGATGATGAGCACGGCCACGAGTATGAGGTGGTAGCCGGCGAACGCCGGTATCGTGCTGCAATGGCGGCCCACGGCGACAGGTACGAGATGCCTGTCAACATCCAGGTGATGACCGATGCCGAAGCCGATCGTAAGGCGCTGATCGAGAACATCCAGCGTGCCGACATGGCTCCATCCGAGGAGGCCGTGCAAGCGTCGAAGATTGTCGGTCAACTGAACGGCGACCGCGACGAAGCGGCCCGCCAGCTTGGCTGGTCGCGCTCAACGCTCGACAAGCGCCTGGCGCTGATGAACTGCAGCGAATCCGTTCTGGAAGCGCTCAACACCCGTACGATCCAGCTCGGCCATGCCGAACTGCTGGCCACGCTCGCCAAGGACAAGCAGGACAAGCTCCTGCCGGTCATCGTGAGCGAGAAAAAGCCCGTTGCGGAACTGAAGAAGACGATCGAGGCCGCCGCGTGCAGTCTCGAAGCCGCCATCTTTGACAAGACTGAGTGCGCGGCGTGCCCGCACAACTCGTCGTTGCAAACGGAGATGTTCAGCGAAGCCATTGCCACCGGCAACTGCACAAACCGCGCATGCTACGACGGCAAGCTCACCAGCAAGCTCGAAGGCATCGCCTATGGGCTCAAGGACGAGTATCCCATCGTGCGCATCATCCGGGTGGGTGACAACCACACCCGGATCCAGTTGAAGGTTGAAGGCCCGACTGGCGTGGGCGATGAACAGGCGAAAGCCTGCCACGCGTGCCAGAACTTCGGCGCCGCCGTCAGTGGCCTGCCCGACTCGATGGGCAAGGTCTACAGTGGCCAGTGCTTCGATACCGTTTGCAACCAGAGCAAGGTTGCCGCGCGTATCAAGGCCGAGAAGGATGCCACCAAGGCGCCTGCAGCCAAACCGGCAGCAGGTGGCAAGGCGGCGCCTGCGAAGAAGGGCGACCAGTCCTCTGCTGCGGCCGAAAAGCCGGTGACGTCGATCAGCGAGAGTGAAAAGGTGAAGGGGTACCGCACCGCGCTCTGGCGCAAGGCACTGCGCAAGGAAGTTGCGCAGAACGCCGAACAGGCGAACTCGTACCTCCTGGCGGTTGCACTGAACGGGCTGGCGCGCAATATCGCCGGCGACGTGATGGGCAAGTTTTTCGAGAAGCTGACCGAGCAGAAGTCGTCATCGTCGCTGCAGGGCTGCCTGACGGCCATCCACGCGCTGGATGACCAGAAGCGCCAGCAGCTGACGATCGGACTGACCGTTGCCGCTATCGATGGCGTGGAGGTAGGCAATCTCCGCGAACTGTGCCGGTATCACAAGCTGGATCTGCGCAACCACTGGAATCTCCAGCAAGCACAGGATTTCCTCGAAATGCTCACCAAGTCGGAGATGAAGGTTCTCGCCGACGAACTGGGTATCCGCAAGGCGCTCGGCGATGGTTTCGCCAAGCTATTCAACAAGTCGAAGCCCGAAGTCATCGCCGGCCTGCTGGCGGTGGAAGGTTTCGACTACACCGGAAAGCTGCCCAAGGTTCTGGGCTACTGATCCACTCAACTCTCCATCTGCAGAGGGCGCCCAGGCGCCCTCTGTCATTTCATTTCCCCAAAGGATTCAACATGTTCACTGAATTGATGCCGCTCGTTCGCGCGAGCGACAAGGTCGTTCTCACCCTCACAATGCAAGGCGACACGATGTCCGTCGTCGTGATGCCCGTCATCAAGGACGCTGCGGACCCCGCACTGACAAGGCCCCTGATGCTGTCGGCTACGCCGGCGGAAATGGATGCCGAATTCGCGGCGGCCGTCACCAGCGTGACCGAAGCCCATCGCTCGCTTGCCGAGCAGGCCGAGGCCACGAGGTCGATTCTCGATGCCGCCAAATCCACGCAATCGTCCAAGGCGACGAAAGCGCTGGCCAAGGCCGCATCGCCGTCGGCGCCCGACACCACCAGTGATGGCGGTGATGCTGACGAGTCGGAAACCGGTGACGGCGCGCAAGTCGAGGCGAAAGCTGATACGAGCGCACCGGCGTCCACCGGTACCGACCTCGCTTCCCTGTTGTAAAGGAGAACCGACATGGCACTCGAAGTAACGCAACTCACCCGTGAGTTTTCCTACAACGGCATGACGCTTCCTGACGTGGGCCCGCAGTTCTCGCCCGACCAGGTGCGCGATGTCTATTCCGCTCAATACCCCGAGCTGACCACCGCCGCGGTGGACGGCCCGGAAGTGACGGGTGGTGTCGCTCGCTACACGTTCGTCCGCGCCGCCGGCGCAAAGGGCGCGCATGCGCAAATCTGACTTGATGAGAGCGCTGGCATCTGCCCAGTTCTCTTCCACTACGAAGCCGCCCGAGAGGGCGGTTTTTTTACATTCTGAGGAGACTCAACAATGTTGTTCGACCCTCGGTCGTTTGTTCCAGCGGTCGATGCTGGACAACCCGCATGGACGCCTGCGCGACAGCATCCCGTTGCCAAACGTCGACCTGCCCATGATTTTCTGACGCTCCCTGCCATCCCGGAGGGAATCCCCAGCCGTGCGCTTCTGACCTTCGGAGACGAGGTCGAAGCGGTGGATTTGGCACGCGCCCAGTTCGCAACGGGCGTGCTACGTGCCAGTGACGTCGTCAATCCCACTGGAGCGGGTGATGCGTTCGCGCAGGCCATGTTCGCATGGCTCGCGGCGCGGATGCCAAGCTGCCGGCGGCTGAACTTCAGTTTCTCGCTCCTTGATATCGGCGCAGCGAGGGATCAACTGATGCAGTTCGGCTGGGATGATGAGGTGGATGCGCCGCTGTATCTGGCCATCGACATGCCTGGCGACGAGGCGTACTTCATCGGTGAGGCTCGCGCGAACGCGCTGCGGTCCGTGCATCCCCATCTGCTGTACACCGCCATGTCGCTGATCAACCTGGCGGGTGCGAAATCGTTGTTTCTCCGTACGCCAGAGGTACTGCTCGACCTGTTCGCGCGGTGGCACTGGGAGTACGACTGCACCCTTGCCAACGACGACGACGCGCGCGAGTTCCTCAAGGAACAGTGCGGCCTGGATGAGGACGACATCGCGCGGTACCTGCCGTCCGCGGTTCGGCCGGAACTGGCGCCGGATGAGGTGCTCCCATCCTTCTGTCACGCATACCCGGAGTCGCGCAGACTCAGGGCCTTTGGTAGCCGGAAGCTCTACGAGCTGGCTCGCAGCCATCAAGGCTGGATCAAGGATCTGTGCGTGGCGTTGGCGGAGTTGAACCTGGCGGTAAAGCGCCAGGGTGACCGATCGGCTGTTTCGGGTTCCCAATGGGCCGAACCGGCCTATGCGGCGGCCACCCTTGCCTATATGCAGTCGGACTATGTCACGCAGGTGCTGGATGACCTCTATGACGGACTCAACTGCAACGGCGATGCAACGATGTTCCAGTGTTTTATTCCCATCGCGGACGAGCCAAAGGCGATTCGGCAACAGTTCAAGGATCTGAGCGGCATGCTCAAGATCATTGCGGCGCTGGATCGCGTACTCACACTTATTTCTGACTAGGGGGGCCACATGGCCGAAATCCTGACCGCCTCGCGGTCGCATGAAGTGGCCCTCCAGGGGGCCATTTTGCTTTATGGGGAAGGGCCGGGGCAGTTTTCCTATGCCACCGCCCATCGCATCGAATCGGAAGCATCCGGGCGCCCGGTGATTGGCGCCGGTGTGCCACTGAATCGCATGGCATTGATCCACGCAGTCCGCGAGGTAGCAGAGCACGCCCTTCCCAAGGGCGAGTTCCTGACACCCAACGTGCTTTCGATCAGCACGAGTGCGGTGACGTGGTGGTGTCCAGCCAAACGCCGTCGGGTGTTCTTCAAGTGCAAGGAGCTGGGTGAGCGTAGCGCCATCGTTGCGCACCCCGCGCTGGTCTTCCAGGCATCGCAATCCGGTTTCAAGGTCTTCGCCCTGAAAGGGGAAGAGCGCCCGGTACCGGAGAGCGTGTTGTTCGAACCGCCGTACTTCAACACGTGGGACCACGGCAAGATCTGCATCGGCTCAGCACACGTGCCAAAGCAGATCGACGTTGCCTCGATTAAGGGCTGGGAAGACGGGTTCTTCAACTCGGCATTCACCCATCCCAATCACGGCGGCAAGCGCGTCAAGTACGAGCGCGGCGCCTATGCCTTCTGGAAGGACATGCTGGACGGTCAGTTTCCTGACTTTCCCAAGCACGTCCTCGTTTCCATGAAATCCACGCTGGCCGATCTGATCGCCGGCAAACTGGAGAAGTAACATGCATCCTGCTGACGCTGCCCTGCAGCAGTCTTTTCCGTCCGTGATGGTCCCGCGCTTCGGTGCGCTGGCCACTATGGAGCGGCCCGGCGAGCGCTTGCTCATCGCGGCCAACGGTGTTTTTCTGGAAATCGTGCGGCCCTGGCTGCGCGTCGTTCGTCGTCTCGGTGCCTTCCAGTACCGCACGGCGATCCCCTATGGCGAGGTGGCTGAAGCCACCGAACTGCGCTGTAGTCGAGTTCCCGCCGACCTGATCGGCGAGTTCGCTGCGATGGCGCGTGCTACGCACCCCAAGGAAACGGGCGCGTGGATTGTCTGGAATGCCGCAACGGCGGCATTCCGACTGGTCCCCGTGCAAATCCTGGAGCATAGTGGCGGGCACCTCAAGTATGACCGTCCGTCGCTCCGAACTGGCGAGGTCCTGGTAGTCGACTGCCATTCGCATGGTTGCCATCCGGCGGGGTTTTCCCGAACGGACAACGCCGATGACCAGCACGACGTGAAGTTCGCGTTCGTGATGGGAAATTGCCAGGCCGCGGTGCCATCGCTGGCACTGCGTCTCTGCGCCAAAGGGATCTTTGAGAACGTGGAGAAGGTACCGGCTGAATGGTACGAGGCCGCGCGCGAGGAGGTCTTGGCATGACCTTCGCACATCGCATTCCGCAGGAGATGACCACTCGCGCATGGGAAGTAGCGGTTGTGGGCGCTGGCGGTACCGGAAGCGCTTTGCTGCCAAACCTTGCGCGGCTGCATCACGCCATGCTGGAGCTTGGCCATCCTGGGGGTATTGACTGTACGGTCTACGATGACGATACCGTCAGCGAGACCAACGTCGGCCGCCAGGGGTTCTACCCGGTTGATGTGGGACAGCCCAAAGCGACGCTGATCGTGAACCGCCTGAACAACCTGATGGGTACGCGCTGGCAAGCGCAGACCCGCCGGATTGGAAGCGGCGACCGCTTCGCGTGCGACATGGTGATTGGTTGCGTCGACACACGGGGCGCTCGCAAGGCGATCCTCGGCGCGATGCAACGGGGTACCGGTGGCTACTATATCGACTGCGGCAACGAGTCTGATCGCGGCCAGGTGATTCTTGGGCAGGTGCGTGGCAAGGCAAAGGAACGGCTGCCCCACGTGGGCGACCTGTTTCCGGAGCTGCTGGACCCGAAAGGGGACAAGGCCGACACCGCGCCATCGTGCTCGATGGCGGAGGCGCTGCAGAAGCAGTCGCTGGTGATCAACTCGGTGATTGCAGTACAGGCGTACAACCTGTTGTGGACGTTGTTCCGCACGGGGACGCTCCAGTACTGCGGTGCGTTTGTAAATCTGGCGACGGGGCGTACAAGCCCGCTGCCGCTGGATCCGGGTGCATGGGAACGCTTCGGCTATAAGCTGGGTGAGACTAAGGCTCGTGCCAAACGCAAGACGCGCCAATCCGTTTGAACAGCCACTCCCATTGCGGGAGTGGCTTTTTTCTTTTGTGCGCTCGTTGCAGGACGGCAGGCCTGGCTGCTACTATTGCGCCACACCTCGCGCTTCCGGCGCATCGACCCGTGGCACTAGGCCACACATTTCATTATCCCGTTGGGGCACTTGCCCTGGCGGAGTGCTCCATCCTCTTCGGAGCACTACATGAGCATTTCCACCCCTCAAGTCCCGGCCCAGTCGGCCTTTCGTCGCATTTTCGTGACGGGCCCCTGGCTGTCTGCTGGCGTTATCGCTACTGGTTATTGGAACGGCAAGCCGTGGCACACGCTGACATATCCCATGTTTAGTCGTGCGGATGTGCAGCGGCTTTGCGAGCTGTTGCCGGATCTAACCTTCAGTGAGTCGCGCAATGCGGTGCGGCACGTCGAAGGAAGCCGTACCGAATGGTTTGACGCCGAACCCCACATCGTCGACGGAAAGCTGATGGATCTCTACGCCGTCGGTTTCGGTTGGGGATGGCAGTTGGCGCGTCACGATACCGTCCCTGCCATTCACGGGCAGTCGTTGCACGTGATGGTCCGAACGGCGGCACTCGAATGGATGCAAGCTCTGGCAGACGAGGATCACGTTGCGCTGTGTGCGTATGCGTCCTTCCGGTTGTCCGGCTATATCGAACAGCGCCTGGACTGCCGTCGTCGGCTGGACCTGTCTCGGTTCGATGCCGTGCTGGCCATTGCAAGCCAGCGGCTTCCGTTGCCGGGAGCGGTTCGGATTGCTGTGCAGTCCAGCGAATGGATTGCCGTTGTCGACGCGCTCACGTATCTCGCCGATGGCGAGGGATTCAATGCGTTGCCGCAGCAAGCGCGGCGCGAGCGAATCATCGAAGCGATGCTGGACCAACTGGCCCGCGAAGTCGGCGGCGTCTGAGTTTCTAACCTTCTCTTTCACCCATCGCGGGCACATCCCGCTGGGGGAGTGCTCCGCCCATCTCTAGGAGCACTTTCATGCCTCAGATCACTCTTTCCCGCACGCAGGTCGCATCGCTCGTCGCCTTCTGCGATGCGGCTGGTTCGGACCAGTTTTTCATCGCGAAGGACCACGGTGCGTATGTCGGCTACAGCACGGGTGCCACGCCCGATAAGCAGTGCCTGTTCTATTTCAAGGGCTGCAATCCTGCGAAGGACGCCGATTTCTATGAAAACGCGCGCCGCAGTTTCGGTGGCGATGACTTTGGTGAGCACTTGCCGCTGGTCGACTTGCGCAAGGCGCTGGAAATCCCTGCGACTCAGAAGGTCCGCATCACCGTGAACGCAACGTCAATCCGCCTGGACTCGTTCGCCTGACCCGCAATGCGAAACGTGCCGCCTGGCCTTGTGAGGCGGCGCGTCTCCTTCCTCTTCTCTCCAACGATGAACGCTAGAAAGTTTCTTCTCACAAATATTCGTCTCGCCGTTGGATTCTGCGGCGTTGCTTTGGCGTCGCGCGCCTTCCGATACTTCGAATACAAGGGCTACTACGCGGCGGATTGGCTAGCCATTCCACGGGAGCTCATGGCCTGCGGCGAGCATTTCCTTGCCGCCATCGGGTTTCCGGCCATGCTGGTAGCAATCAGCTGGTTTTTCTGGGGTGTTGTCCGCTCGCGCACAGTCGCTGTTGATTCTCAGGCGATGAGGCGTGTCGACGACTATGCGGCCGCCGCCTTGATTTTTGTGCAAGTCTTCGTGTACATGGGCTACGCGGCGTATTGGGAATTTGCCTCGCATGGGGCGGTCGGCGCGGTAACGGGCAAGCTGGCCAACCAGTTCGTCTTCGACGTCTACGGGTTGGCACAATACCTTGCCATCATGACTGCCAAGCGCGCATTTGCATTGACGCGGCAGCTCGGTCGCGAGGTTTCCGTTCCGGGCTTCCGGTTCTTCGGCGCTGATGCTGGAAGCTTGCGCGGTGCGACGGTCGCTGACCTCGCACGGTACCACGGTCGCTATCCGCGGCTCGGGCTGTACATCACCATGCATGACGATGAAAGTGGAGAACCGCTTCCGCGACTGGTATTCGTCTCGGGGGGCGAAGAGATTTTCAACCCCCTATGCGGTTCCCCGCTCTGGCTCCATGCAGACCCCGCTGCGGAGTACGGCATCTCACTCGTGGATGCCCTGGCAATCGCGCGCATCAATCGTTGCTGATTCCTGTAACGGCTGCTAAGATTCGTGCACCTACCGCGTCTCAGACGCATCGACACTTCCGGTTGTATAGCCGGACAGCTTTTTTCTTCTCCCACCTACGGGCCTTCCTGCCCGTGGGCATGTTGGCCCTTTTTTCATTTGAGGCCATCATGTTCAAGCGCATCGTTTCGCTTTTCCTTTGCTCGGTCATCTTCACCGGCTGCGCTGTCCAGCAGACGTCTCCGAATGCCTATCGCAGTTCGGAAGCTCTGCGCACTGGCGCCGTTGAAGTTGTCACTGTCGTCCGTGTCCGCCAGGTCACGATCGTCGACAGCGATGGCTACACGTCGGCCAATAGCGGCGTCCCCGGTATCGTTGGGGCGGTCGTGGGTGGCCTGCTCGGTGCCCGTGTCATTGGCGGCGGCAATGGACGTTACATTGCCGGCGCGATGTCCGGCACGGTGTCGGCTGTTGCAGCGCAAGCTGTGGCTAGCCGCATGAACCGCCGCGAAGGCCTGGAAGTCATTGTCCGCAAGGAGAATGGCAGCCAGATCGCCGTCACGCAGGATGCCGACCAACAGTTCGTCACGGGGCAGCAGCTCTACCTCGTGGCGTCCGGTGGCGGTTACCGTCTGACGCGCTAATTCAATCGGGTTCCAGTCGGATCCCCAAATTCTTTCACCTTCCCCGCACGGAGTCCCCGTGCGGGGCTCCGTGCGTCCATCGGAGCTATTTATGCCACCCGTGGCAGACGCACCCCCGAAATTCTCGCCCGTCCTCACCGATGGCAAATCGATTGCAGAGGTCTTGGACCAGATCACAGCGGCCCTCCGGGGTACCGAGCTGGAGCCGGAATGGCTGGATTCCGCCAACTTTCCGGGCGATGGCAACGAAGCCCTGTATGGTCCTAAGCCGGATCGGCCGTGGCCGAAACTCGGCGCACGCGATCGTCTCGCCGTTTCTCTTTACAGAGGGACGTCGGAAGGCTGGATTGTCTATGTTGACCACATCGGCTATGCCGGTGAGGCTCCAAAGCGCACGACAGCCCTGCAAAAGCTCCTGATCGGCAAGACGTTGTCCCAACAGCATGGCTGGGATCTCGTTCGTGCGATCAGTAAATTGCTCGACGTCACCTGACATCGCAGCGTGCATGCCCGAGAGGGCTTGCCCAAGCCCTGAGGCTTCGGCAAGTCGTTTTCACCCGCGTCACTGACGCATCGACCCATGTCCGGCATCGTCCGGACCACCAACCCAGCTGGGACACTCGTCCCATGGGGAAGGGATGTCCCGTCTATATCGAGGCTCCCATGAAAGTCCCCAAGTCCTTTACCCGTCGGCACCAACCGACCAATTCCACAGCCTGCCAGGCAATTCGTCGGGATGCTTGCCGTGTTCTCCGTCGTTTCGCCGGCGACATGGCGCTCAGCCCGCGCGAATACACCATCCGCGAGCATCGCCAGCGTCGTCGCGATGTCAACGTGTTCGCGTTGCATACCGACTCGCTGCTCATCGAGATCCAGCATCCCGCTGGTGCCGAAGGTGGCGTGCTTATGTCCTACCGGACATGCCGCGGTCGCCATGACCTCACCGGCGGCCGAGATAACGCGGTCAGCGTTGATTCGCTGGCCAGCGAGCAAGGCTACGCCAATCTGGTCGCTACGCTGCGCGTGGTGGCCGGCCGGCGCGGCTGAGGAGCTGCTCATGTCGCGCATTGCAAAGGTGGTTTTTCGCGCCACGAACGGGGTCGAAGTCTCCTGTTCGGTCCGGTATGAAGGTTCACAGAATCTCGTCGCCGTGCCGGCGCGTATCACATCGTTGGTCGAGCAGATCGGCGCCAGCGGTGACGAGCATGTGCTTCTGCTTGTCGAGCGCGGCTTCGAATACCCGCTCGTTCGTGACGAAACGGGGGCGTACCGCGTCGACCGCTCGCATGCCACGCGTCCCGGGTTCCTGGACGAGCTCAAATCCTCGGTCATTGCACCGACGAAGGACCAGCGCCTGCAGCATGGCCGCTATTGCCACACGCTGTCGATATCGGCGGTAGTTGGTGCTGTTGGCTACGGAGCAGGCTTGCCTGGTTGGACCGCAACATCCGTCGTGAACTGCGCAAGCCTTCTGGCGTTCGGTGTTGTACTATTCGCCGTAGGCGCTGTCCTCTCTAAAGGAGAAAAGTGATGTTTGGACCATTTGTTCTGTTGCTGGGCCTGCTGATCGCGGCATACATGCTGTGGGCTGACCGCAACGGCCGCCGCATCCACAAGGACTAGCCAATCCCTTCTCAGGAGCCGATTCGTCGGCTCACCGCTTGAACGCACCCCTCGGGGTGCGTTTTTTGTTTTCTACACCCACACGGGCGCCGTCCCGTCGGGACGTCTCCCATCCAAGGATGCATCCCGATGAACAGTACCGTCTATGGCGCAGGCCTGGCCAGCTACCCGGCTGGCGTCCTGCTGCGCGCCAGCGTCTATTCGACCAACCTTCGCGCAGCCATTTCGTTTGTCTGCGCTGATGACGACATGCCCTACGGCGTGCTGTCGGTGAATCTGCCTGATGCCACGCTTGCCGACGACGAGATCCTCGTCACGGACGATTGGATCCTGCCCCTCGACCTCAAGGCTGCCTTGCTTGAAACCGGCAAGTTCGTGCAAACCGGCCGTTGGAACCAGGTCGGCTTTGACCGGGGCGAAGTCTGGCGCATTGTCGATGCCGAAATCCTTACGGAAGTCGCGGCGGCACGTGTTGTGGCCAGTCGTGGCAAAGCCGCGCGGCGCTCGGCCGTCGTCGCCTGACCGATCCCTTCAACCCTTGCGGGCCCATCCCGCAAGGCGGTGGGCCTATGGGAGATTCCCATGCCCATCACCATCGACGGAACCGGTCTGGCCGGATCGCCCGGTCCATTGCACATCGCAGCGGAGGTCTATGCAGTCAACGACCGCCCTGCGTTGTCGCTGGTCGAAATGACGACCGGCGATATCTACGAGACCTTCACCGCTAACGTCCCCAGCGAAACGCTTGCGGACGATGAGGTGATCGTCGGCATCTGGCGCCTGCCTATGTCGACCGTGGTTGCGCTGCTCGACTCAGACTGCCTCCAGCCGACTCGCACGATTGCCGTCGGCAACCTCCGGGGTGCCATCTGGCGCATCACTTCCCCCGAACTGCTACAGGCGATCCACGTCGCGAGAGCGGCAGAGCCTGCATAAGCCATCCCTTCCAACCCTATCGGGGCATGTCCCCGAAGGGGCATGCTCCGTCCTGGAGCCACTATGTACGTCATTCACATCGGCCAGCGCGCCGAACATCGCACGACGCTCGCTGGCGTGCTGCAGTATCTGAACGATGACCGCGACGGCAAGGCTGCGCCGCGTGTCGAAGATATCGCAGTGCGCCACGTTGAACGCGGTGCGATCCCTGTCGAACGACTCGCCAGCGGCAATTTTGCCGTTCGGCCGGCCGGTACCCGCCGTGCCATCCTTTCCCTGATCCTCGACGAGGTTGATCGCTTCATTGTTCGTGTCGGCGGCAAGATCTTGCGCCCCCACGAGATGAGCCGCGCCGCCTGGGGCGCCGTGGTGGCCGCCGGCCGCCTGGCGTACTTTCCGGCAGAAGCCATCGATATGTCCCAAGCCGACGCCGGGCCGCTGTTCCAGACAGTGGACCTCTTCGAAGACCAGGGGGATTTCGACATTACCGACTTCATTTGCGGCGAGTTTTTCCGCCGCTTTGGCTATGGCACGAACGGGCCGTTGTATCACCCGACCGCGCCTCCCAACTGCCGTCACGAAGTCCATGTTGCTTATGCGCTGATGCGTGGCGAAAAGGTGCGCGAATGCATCATCAACACCTATCGCGACAACCCGCATCACGCCCGCTCCGAGTTGTGGATGCGTCCGTTGATCGAGGTGCCGGCGCTGCGCGGGGCATTGTCGCCCAGCGTTCTGCAAGCGCTCTGCCAAACCATGCGCAGCGAGAAGCTGGAAATCACGACACACAACGTCGGCAAGCTGATCGCTGCGCTGCGAGACGTGCCGCGCGACGGGAACTATGTGCACGTCGACGACGCGCTGTACGCGGCCGGCATCCTGCCACCGCGGACCATGCCCACACCCAAGCCTCTGGAGGGAGCGAACGCTCAGCCGGCAACGAAGCTGGCGGCGCGAATTCGCACCCTGATTTGCCAGCGGCGATATCAGGAAGCTGTGGACAGGGCCGGTGCAGAGCGCGAAGCGTTCAACATCAGCCAGCGCGAACTGGATCGACGATTGCGGGCGGCAGTGATCGAGCGTGACGGGTATGGCTACGAGTGGCCCAATCGGGTCGCGCTGGCCGTCATGGAGCGCAATATCGCGGTGGTGCTGGACATCTTCGACGGGCCCAAAGACTGGAACACCGAGTCGAAGCGCGCACTGCGCGATGAGTATGGTGTCGATGTCCTGCAATGCACTTCTGCCGAGCGGCGACGGCGCCTGTTCGACCTGTGCGGATTCTCGCTCGCCGAGCAAGCGGAGTGGGAAGCCCAGGCTGCCATATCAAAAGCGCGCAAGCGGGCTGATAGGGTGGTCGCAGACGCGAAGTCGCGCGCCGAGGGCACGACCTACCGACTCGAAACCGGTCAGGCCATGAACGGGCGCGAGTATGTTGACTTCTGCATCGCTGCGGGCTTCTCGCGGCTCCTCGACGAGCGGCGGGGAAGCGTCACACGCTACTGGATTCACGATCCGGTGAAGCGGATCTCGCGGCCGTTGCGCGCCAAGGACGGTACGCTGGACTACGCGCGCGCGCGCCTCGAGCAAAACGCATCTGAGGCGATTGCATGATTATTACCCCCCCGGCCGTCTTGGCTGGGGGTTTTTTCTCAAATCAGCTACCCAAATGCCGAGCTTTCGACGGGTGCGCGACACCGCTTTCGCGATAGCCTTAGCGATACCGACAGAGCTCTGTTTGCACTGAAAACCGTTCAGTCCAAACCGAGTTTTACCCGCGTCTCCGACGCATCGACCCAAACGCCGGCACGCCGGTTATCTCTTGAAACCGCCCACAGGGACCGCTCCCTGATGGGACGGCTCCGTGGGCATCTCCACGATTCCGATGTACCTCACCTTGCTGTAGCCACGCGGCGCGTTGTCACTCATCGCTGCCGGCGGTGATGGCGAGCGTCTCCCAGGCGACCGCGCTTCCGGCCCGGCCGTCTTTCTCTTCTTTTTTCATTCCCTTTATTTCATTTGCGATCGAAAGCACTGGCTCTCGCTCGCGCTATTCCATTTCTAGGAGCAATCCCATGTCCCATCTCGTTCAAACGATGGCTTACGCTGGCGCAACCCCCTGGCACGGCCTGGGTAACCGGTTGGCCGAGCATCAGCCGCTCGAAGTCTGGGCCGAAGCCGCAGGCATGAACTGGCGCATCGAGGAGACCGACGTGATGTTCCGCGTTGGCACGCATGACCTCGATCCGATCAAGTCGTTCCCTGAGCAGAAGGTGCTGTACCGATCCGACAACGGCAAGCCGCTGTCGACGGTATCGCAGCGGTACCAGGTTGTCCAACCCGCCGAGATCCTAGAATTTTATAGGGACCTTGTTCAGGTAGGCGGATACCAGTTGGAAACGGCTGGTGTGCTGAAGGAGGGCCGCAAGCTCTGGGCGCTCGCGCGCACAGGACAATCGGCCACGCTCAAGGGCGGTGACGAGGTGCGCGGCTACCTGCTGCTGGCCACGGCCTGCGACGGTACGCTGGCCACCACTGCTCAGTTCACCTCGGTTCGCGTGGTGTGCAACAACACGCTGCAGATCGCGTTGGGCCGCAACCGTGGCGCCGTGAAGGTGCCGCACCGTAGCCAGTTCGATCCGCGCGCCGTGAAGGAAGAGCTTGGCATTGCCATTTCGTCGTGGGATGGCTTCATGGCCAACATGCACGAACTGGCCGACCGCAAGGTCAGCCAGGCCGAGACGGAGCGGTTCTTCCAGCGACTCTTCACCTACTCGACTGCCAAGCCCTCGGACAATCCCAAGATGAATGAGCGCGGCCTGAAGGCAGTGCTCAGTCTCTTCGAAGGTAATGGCCGCGGTGCAACGCTGCAATCGGCTGCAGGCACCGCCTGGGGTCTCGTGAACAGCGTGACCGAGTATGTCGATCACCAGCAGCGTGCACGCAACCCTGGCAACCGTCTGGATTCGGCGTGGTTCGGCCCCGGCGCAATTCTCAAGCAGCGCGCTTGGGACGCAGCCCTCGAACTCGCAGCTGACGCGGCCTAAGACCTTCGGGTCTGGAGCCCTTCTACTAAACCCGACCTCAAGCGATCTGCTCCGATGCCGTAGTCTGGTATTGGAGTGGTCGTTTCAGGTATGAAGCCCCGGCTGACCCCGGGGCTTTTTTCTTTTTGGGAACTCCATCGTCTATTACTTACGCCGCATTGAAGCTCATGAGCCGGATTGTTCCATTTGCCAAGATAATCGCGTTGCGCGACGACCTTGCATATGGCAATAGGATTCGACGTGGCTGCGTACGACGGGGAGGGACCAGGGAGCATGCCTTGGAATCCCATCCACTACATATCAAAGTCGACAGGCTGCCGCGACACGGACTTGCCGTTCGCGTTGAAGAGTGGCTATCAAATGTACGACTTCAAGAACAATTCGATTCATTCGATGCTTGGCTCAGAGTTGCTGCGACGCCCGCAAACGGCGCTATCGCAGGGATCTGCATCGAGCAGGACTTGTTGGAGTTTGAACTGCGCCACGGAAAGCGTTACCTCATAGAGGACTACGTGAGGGGTGCACGAAAATTTGATTGCATCATCGACAGCCGCGTACCGCTTGTCGCCTTTCTTGATGCAGCAGACCATCCAGGACCCTGGATCACAGTCAAAAGGCTCTTCACAGTCGAAGAGATCGTCAGCATGAAGCAACTGTAGCGGGAATAAAAAGGGGCCGACACACTCGTGTGTTGGCCCCCTATTTTTGCTTGCTACCTTAGAAAGACGTTGCTTTTGTGCTGCCTTTTCGGGATTTTACGATGAGCACGCTCAGACTTTGGCCTCGATGGTCTCGCTTTCCATCGCTGTCGACGAAGCGATCGTCGCTTCGGTCGCATCCGTGCAAAGCGTCGATGAGACGCGGCTAATTGTGCCATCGAGAGACGCGGAGACGCCTAGGCGTATCGTGCCAGCGTACATGATGCGGCCTTTTACCTTGCCGTTGATATGAAGCGATGTTCTTGCTGCGACGTCGCCCTCAACAGTGCCGTCAATAACGACGTGCTCGCCTTGCACCATACCTCGGACCAGTCCCTCCGCTCCGATGTGTACCAACCCCCGCGATGCGCGTAGGTCTCCATCAATGAGCCCGAAACAACTGATGCCGTGATCTGCAACGATATCTCCGTGGATGCTGAGACCTGGTCGGATGAGGCTGAAATTTGCTGGTTGTGTCATTGGCCAATGCTCTCAGAAAAGGGTGATCTCATTGCCTTGCTGCTTGGTCGGCAATACCGCTTTCACAGGCTGATGAGACGGCGCAGTTTGCTGGACGGGGTGGGGCGCATTCGTGACCTGCGGCTTCTTCGGCGGTAGCTTTACCTCAGGCCGCTGCTCGGCGGGCTGCTCCTGAGTTGTTGTTGCTCGGACGTTCGTGGCTTGGCTCTGCGGCTCGATGACGACCGGTGCGGAGGCTGGATCCGCTGGCTTGCCAGGCACAGCTGCGGAAGCTGCCGGCCACTCGTGGTCCGATGCTGTTACGCCAGTACGGTTTTGTAGCGCAGCTGCCTGCTCGCGCTCTTCCACCGGTTTGCGCTTCTGTGAAGATCCCATCCAGCTCCCAATGCCATAAGCAGCGGCCGCCATAACGAGGACAAGCCCGACCAACAGGGCTTTACGTTGCAACGCGCCGAGGTTCCCCTGACTTTCGCTGGATGTGTTCGGTTGATCCGGGCCGGGGAGAGCGTGAACCCCAGGGGCCATGGAGATGGCGTCGGAAGACTGAACGTCGATGGTAAGGGGCGGCTGAGCGTATTGACTATGAAGCTTCTGCAGTTCTTGAATGTCCATTATTCATGCCTATTCGTTGATCGCCTTATGCTCCGTCAGACAGCTTGCCATCCGGGGAGAATCTGTCGTTATCGGGGATGCAGAGCCGATGAATGGCTCGAATGTGCCGAGCCGCGCCAAGAATGGCGTCGTCTTTTTCTTTGTCGTTGATGGTTTGGGCGACGTAGGCGCCGAGGGCTCGATGTACTAAGCGATCATGCTGGTTCAGCAATCGGATTAGCCGGCCGGCAAGCGGGTGGGTCACAACGATTTGCCGATCACTGAACTTCATGCTGATGTACCGGCGAGGCTTGTCCTCGATCCAGCTTAGCTTTTTGTCCATCCATTGCTGAGCTTCACGGAATGCCTCGTCCAGTGCGAGCGTTTTTGACTTACTAGCAACAGAAAACTTGGCTGCACAAAAGTTGTAGTCGCTGCGAAGGAAGTTCCGTACGAAGTCTGTGCAATAGGCGATTTCTGTGCCGCTATCCGTTTGAGGAACGATCTTCGAGACGCGCGTCTCGCTAAGCATTCGCCGGATCGGCTTCGGGCCCGAGCTGGAGGCAGGGGAAGGTGGCACGTCACCGGATGAAACGACGGGTACCGGGCGCGGTTCACCATCTGGCAGGTGGTGGGAGGGTTCGGCCATGTTCCATGTGTTATAGGATCTCTCTCAGTAACAAATTGTGAGCGAGAATTGGCCGAGACCGCCCCGAGAAAGCTATACGAAATTCGCGAGCTTTTTGACTTTTTTTAGGAGGCCTCTGTGTCAGAATTCAATCACACCTCGCGTCTCTGACGCATCGACCCCGACTCCTCGTGAGTCCATCTGTTGAATCAAGTCGTGCTTCTGTGCACGCGCCGACTGGTTGGCTACCAGTGTGGATACTTCTTGTGCTAAGTGTTTTCGCCGAACACTTCCCCCTCATCAGCTCGTAATACGCGTTCCTTGCTGTGCCTCTTCATGAGCGCACGCAGGACACCGTTCGAGCCTGGGACCATGTGGAGCTCTCTCAAAGGCCCCTCCTAGGCAGAACGGCAGACGTCGAGCCGATCCGTGAACCTGCGGCCGAACCTGTGGGTTCGCGAAAAGGGTTGTTGTGCAGCGTGACCATGCTGCACGAGGGCGACTTTACGTCCTCAACATAGAGCAGCGCGCATTCGTGCGCCGCTCCCTCGATGCCACGCCCCCGGAAGGGGCGTGGCGTTGCAGGTTCCTGTCTAACAAAGCTCGCTGCCGGCGCAAACCGGGGCGGGCTTTTTTTGTTTCTGGATGAGAGACCTCGATTCCAGGAGCACCCGATGCACCACCAGAACGCCGAGATTTCCGCCGCCATCGCGGCAACGCTGAACCTGCGCCGTCCCGAATATAAGGACATGCCGCAGGCGTGGCGGGCACTTTGTGAGGCGGCTCACGTCGCCGGTCTACCGGAAGCCGCGAGAGCGAACTTCCTCAATCTAGTAACGACCCAGCGCGGGGCAGACACAGCCTTGCGCCTTCGGGAGCATGCTGCGTCCATCCGGGCGAATGTCGTTCGTTTCCTTGATAGGAGAAAGAGCGAATGCATGCACCCATCACCTACAGCGAGCCCGGCGGACGCCGAAGCCTGCTAGAAGAGCGGCCCATGCGGCCGCCTGTCATTGGCAAGATCCGGCCCGGCATCAAGGTCCTGACCAGAGCTGCGCGCGACAAGCCCGAAGCCGTGAGGATTCACGATGCCGGACTGGCCAGAGGCGAGAGCTTCGAGCGCATTTCGGCCGACATCACCAGGGCGACTGGCATCAAGACGCCGATGGTTCCAAAAAACGTCCCGTGGTTCACCTGCCGGGGTTCTGACTTCGCCAACCCGGCGCTGGCGCAAGACATCGTGCAGCGCTACGGCGAGGACCGAAATGATGGTCACGGACGGCGACTCTGGCGCTTTCCGTTGGTCTTTGCGTTCGACGATTGGCTGAGCAACATGCCCAACCAACTCGTTGCATGGACGAAGAGCGGCAGGCAGTACTTCTCGGAGTACGGCCCTGACGGCAGGCGCTACTGCAAGATGTACGCTGCGCCCGTCCGCGATGCGCGGGCCGACCGTGCAAAGCGCACGTGGAACGGCCGCACCGTCATCCTGCGTCAGGACGAACACATCCAGGATGGCATTTGCGATCCGCAGGAGTGCCCACAGTACCAAGCCGGTAACTGTAACCTCTCGGCCAGTTTCTTTTTTGCCGTGCCCTCCGCTATTGGCCTCGGTCTGATCGAAATGCCCACGACCTCGATTTACGTTCTGCAAAAGGCTCACGCCGCCATGCAGACCGTTTTCATGGCTCGCGGCAAGCTGGTCGGCATCAAGTTCTGGATGTCGAAACAGGAGATCGAGATCAGCCGCATCGATGACTCCGGTCAGCCAGTGCGCCAGATGCAATGGCTCATCACGCTCGACGCGGAGATCGACATCGCTGCGTTGCTTGATGGTTCGGACAGGCGCCCGCCGGCATTGGAGATGGCAGAACAGGCCGCCTCGATGCTCGAAGGCGACCGGGAAGATCCTCTGCCAGATGACGGCCAGGCCGATGACGCCACCATTACGCCGCAGGCCGGCGCAACGGAGATTGGCGTAGATCAGGCCGCTAGCTCGGCACCCGCGTCCGATACGGCGGGTACCGAGAACCTGGAGAGCGAATACCTCGATCTCGTGAAGCGCCTTGGGCTCAACAGCGAGGATGGCACCCGCCAGCTGAAAGCCTTTGCAGCGGCGACCTTCGGACGTGGCTGGTCCAAGCGGGATCAGGATGTGCGGCGGTTCTTGGCTGAACTTCGCACTGCGCTGGCCAATCCGATGGCATTCCGTGAGCAGGTGGCGGCCATCGCCGCCGACGTCGCTACGTAACTATCGCCAGCCTTGTGCCGGCAGTTGAGGGAAGCCCACGGGCTTCCCTTTCTTCTTTCTTGCCGCATGCCGGCACATTCCCTTGGAGGTTCCACAATGCTCAACGATGGCGAAAGCCTGTTGGCTGCGCATTTCTCTGATTTGCACTACTCCCCTGGTCATCTGGCCGAGGCGGATCGTTGTTTTGGCTTCGCTGTAGAGGACGCGATCGCAAGTCGCTGCCAGGTGGCTGTGGTGTCGGGCGATTCGACCGACCACCGGCTCGATGCCCACACGCCGGCACTCTCGGCGCTGGCGCGGCGCATCCATCAGTTGTCGGCCCACTTGCCGGTCATCATGCTGCAAGGGACCTTTAGCCACGAACCGCCCGGCACGCTGGATCTGTTTCGACTGATCGGCGCAAGTTATCCCGTGTACGTTGCGGATCGGATTCACCAGGTCGCGCTCGTTGGCGGGGCTTTCTTTCCAAGCGATGGAGCGATTTTCAGCCAGGTTGAAATGGACCGGCTGCTGACACAGCACGGTCTGCCGGACGTTGTGTTCACCTGCGTGCCAACGGTCAACAAGGCTGTGTTGGCGGCCGCGGCTGGCGTGGCAAACGCTGCGACGGCGGTGGGTAATCACCTGGCTGACTATCTGGCGGCTGCGGGTGCTGTGAATCGTCAATGGCGGTCGCAGGGCGTTCGCACGATTGGTGTTTCACACGGTACCGTCAACGGTTGCCAGACGGAGCACGGCGTGCCGATGGCCGGACTCGACCACGAGTTCACTATCGGGGCACTGTTCGAGGCCAGCTGCGACGCGTTCATGCTTGGCCACATTCACCGGGCCCAGCAGTGGGAACGTGAGGGCAGGGTGGTTGCCTACCCGGGCTCAATCGGACGGTTCCACTACGGCGAGATCGGAGCGAAGGGGTATCTGCAGTGGCAGGTTTCACCGGGAGAGGCGGTAGCCACCCAGGTGAAGACGCCGGCGAGCGAGGCCGTCTGCATCGACTTCGACGGGCCGCCTGACATGGCAAAGCTTGCCGAGATTGCTGCCGATGCTGCCCACAAGTACGTGCGCGTGCGGTGGACAGTCAACGAGGAGCATCGTCAACTGGTGGATCGTGAGGCCATCGAAGCGGTCTTCGCTGCCAGTGCGGAAGTCAAGCTGGAAGCACGTGTGCTGCCGGCTGTCCGCAGTCGCGCCGAAGGTATCAGTCGGGCCGCAACATTGTCCGAGAAGGTTGGACGATGGTGCGAACTGACGGGCGTCGACGCGAATCCGTTGCTGGACAATCTTTCGATGCTGGAAAACCTCGACGCACAGGCGATTGCCGATCAAGTGCTTGCTGGTCTTGCGGAGACGTCCATCCCTGTAACGCAGGAGGTCCGCGTTGTGGAAGCTGCCGCGCTGCCCTTCATTGCGAAACTGAGCGAGTTGGACCTGGATGAAACCGCCGTCGCACCCGAGGCGACGTCTGCCTTGTTGGAATCGCTAGCGGAGCCGGTAGCACCCATTGCCACCGCGGCGGCGCCAATGAACTGGTTGACCGACGATCTTTTTGCGTAGCGATACGCCAATCCCTAGAACATTGCGAAAGCCATGTTCCGACAGCCTTTGAGGTTGTCGAAAACTGGTTTTACCCGCGTCCCTGACGCATCGACCCCGCAGTATCCATTTCTTTTCTATCTACCCAGACGGGTGCTTCCCGTCCGGGCGCACTCCGTCCGACTCTGGAGTGCTCAACATGATTCTCTACCCGGCTGGTCCCCAATGGCTCTTCATTGAAGAGACCTTTATCAACCGCTCGGACATGGCCAAGCGCCTTTGCGAGCAGCACGGCTTTACGCAGTGCATGATGTATGAGCCGTTCGGCCCAGGCCGCGGCGCTGTGATCGCCAAGCGCGACCACATGCTGGTGATGGCCTTGGGTGAGGCGGGTGGCAACACCTTCTTTGCCGTGGCGCCGTCCAAGGAACTGCAGGAATTGATCTGGTCGTTCTCCAACGGCCTGGCATCACAGTGGAGCGAGCTGGAACTGCGAGCCCTCACCGGCCATCAGGACTGGGACGCCGTGATGAAGCTCGCAGGCAAGCAATTTTCAACAGCGCGTCGCTCCGTCGAACGTGCGGTCGCCGGTAAGCCTGAGCAAGATGCACCTTCGCTGCCCGATGTGCCGCAATGGGACGAGAGCGCGATGGAAGTACCGTCCGACTATCTCCATTCTTTCAACGGCTCGGAGGTGTCCGAATGCGCCCACTGAAGCTGACGCTTGCCGGATTCCACGGGATCCGCGATGGTATGCATCGTGATAGCGTCACCGTCGACCTGTCGACGCTGCCCGGCGGCCTGATCGCCCTTGTCGGCCCCAACGGGGCAGGGAAGACGACGATCATGGATAACCTGCATCCGTTTCCTATCATGCCGAGCCACGCGAGCAAGATGTCGGCCGACGCGTTCTCGTACTGGGACCATCTCTGCGCCCCGCGCGCAGAGAAGGACCTGGAATGGGAGCATGGCGGCAAGACGTACCGCTCCGCGTTCGCTTTTCGTAACCCTGGCAAGAGCCGGAAGGCCGAGTATTACCTGTTTGAGAAGCACGCCGATGGCGATTGGAAGCCGGTGCAACTGGCCGACGGCACGCTGTCGGACGGCAAGGCGGACACCTACAACCGGTGTCTCGAAACCGTCTTGGGGTCTCTCGAGGCGTTCTTCACCAGCGTTTTTTCTGCTCAAAACAGGCGGCCGCTCGCCAGCTATCAACCTAGCGAGATCAAGAAGCTGCTCGCCGAGCTGCTCGGGATCGATCACTTGCGCGACTTGTCGGCGAAGGCAGGCGAGGTCGCCAAGCTGCTTACCCGCTCGCTCGACACCCTGCAGCGCGACGTGCTGACCCTCACGGGCAAGCGCGATCGGGCAGTGGTCGTGGCGCGCGAGATCCGGCAGATGGGTGAAGGCCTGGACGCCGAGCGAAATGCACGTGACAGCGAAACAGCGAAGGGTGCGAAGCTGCTGCAGGAGCGCGCGACGCTGGCGGCGAAGCAGGCCGCCAATGCCGGTACCGAAGCGCGGTTGCGGGAACTGAACCAGCGCAAGGGCGAGTTGGACCAGCGTGCAACATCGCTGACCAACGATGAACAGGTCGCCGCCGGACGTGTTACGACACGCCGGCGCGATTTGGATCGGCAAGTGGCAGGCCATCGTGCGGTATTGGCGGAGGCCGCAGACATTGAGGCGGCATCCGGCGAACGAGACGTTCTGCAACTGGCTATTGGCCGGAGGCAGGACGAAATTGCCAGCCAGCGCGCGATCGTGGAGAAGCTCGACGCCGTTCAGGTCGAGCACGCGGCGCTGAGTACAGAGCTCAAGGGCCTGGAGCAGCAAGGCGTTGCAGGTGCGAAGTTGGCCGATTCGTTGAAGCTGCAAGCCGAGGTCATCGAAGCGGTCCCATGCCGTGATGATCCCATGCACGCCACGTGTCCGTTACTGGCACACGCTCGTAATGCCAAGGTGAAGCTCGGAGAGCAGGTGGTGTCGGTGAAAGCACTGCGCGAAAGCTATCGAAAGAAGCTGGAGCAGGTGCAATCGATGCAAGGTTCGCTATCTGAGCGTGCCACGGCACGCGCTGCACTGTCGGCATTGGAGGCTCACCTGGTTCGTGATCAGCAACTGCTGCAGCGACTCACGGCAATGGCTGCCAAGAAGCCGTTGCTGGACGCCGCGCGTGAAGGACTGGCGCAGGCCGAACGCGATCTGACGGCATTGAGCGAGGAGGATGCGTCACGCATTGAGCGCCACAAGCGCGATATCGCGGACGTGCAATCCCAAGTCGAAGCGGTGCGTCGGGAACTGGCGACGCTGGCCACGGAGGACGTGACCGGCATACTGGCCCACATGGACCGCCAGATTGCCGCCAGCCGGGAGGCTGTCGCTGCGATTGCCGGCCGGATTGAAGCGTTGATTCGGCAGGAGAGCATGCTCGTGTCCGAGCGCGAGCGTCTGGATGTTGAGCTTGTCGGCATGCCGAACCTCGAAGCCAAGGCGCAGGCGCTGTCCGACCAGATTGCGCAGTGGAAGCTGCTCGCGAAGGGCCTGGGCAACGATGGCGTGATCGCGCTGTCTATCGATGACGCGGGCCCGGCGATCACTCAGATCGTCAATGACTTGCTCCTGGCCTGCTACGGACCGCGATTCACCATCGCGATCCAGACACAGACAGCGCTGGCCAGCGGCGAACTGCGCGAGGGCTTCTCTATCAACGTGATCGACGCTGACAACGACACCACGAAGGAGTTTGGCGTGATGTCGGGTGGGCAAAAGGTCTGGATCAACGAGTGCCTGACGCGCGGAATCGCCCTGTATCGGGCGCAGGATGCGCAGCAGCCTTTCCAGACGTTGTTCACCGATGAAGCGGATGGCCCATTGGATCCGGAGCGCAAGCGCGCCTTCATGAAGATGAAGCGCGAGGTGCTGCGGGTCGGCGGTTATGAGCGGGAGTACTTTATCTCGCAGACGCCAGACCTGGTGGACGACGCCGATGGCGTCATCGATGTCGTTGCGCTGGCGCTGCAGTAGGTCCGGCGCCATTCGTTAACCACATGCCCGCTTCCCGAAAGGGAGCGGGCATTTCTTTTGTCTCCAATGTCTAAGGAATGTCTTGAAGATGTCTTCGCCCAACTCCGGGCCGAGGGCATCGAGAGCTACTGCCAACAGATCTGCGGCGGCGGCTACTGCGGCACTGGACCAGTTTGCCAGTACGGCATCGATGCCAAGACTGAAATGCCGGTTGGCTTTTATCCCCCTTCCGAAGGGCTGCTCTTGAGCGCCCTCGATCCGTTAATCATTCAGGCATAGCCCAGTTACACCGAAAACATGTCTAAGGTATTCGTCACGGCCGAAGAGGCTGAAAAGTTGCTGCCGCGGCGCCGGAAGATCCACACGTTTATCCGCATCTTTGGATGGCAGGGTGACAACATGGATCGCGAGGCGCTGCTAAAAGTGTTCCAGTCTGCCAAGAACGTTGAGGTCTCCCAAGACGCCGCCTGCTTCGATCACTACCTTGCGGTAAAGATCGACGGCATGGTGACGTACATCGAGACCAACCTGAAGGCGCTGGCCAAGTTCGGTCTGCTGCCTCCCGGCCGCAAAGCCGCCTGACGGACTTGGCGGAATCCAAGTTCGTTGCAATACCTACATGCCTATGCATCCCATCCGGGGCGCATAGGCATTTTCCTTTTCGCTTCCGCGATGTTCTGTGACGACGAGACGCCGTCGGTCGACACGCTATTTCAACCCAACGGGACCAGTGCCCGTTGGGTGCTGGTCCTTATCGAGGACCATATGGAAACCATTTCTCTATTTCCGCAGGGCGCATGCGACCCGGTGGACCGTAAGGCCGACAAGGCGATCGCAGCCATCGTCGCCTTGTTCGCCGCCCGTCATCCTGTCGTCGTTGCGTACAGCGGTGGCAAGGACAGTAGCGTCGTCGCAGCCCTTGTATTGCATGCTGCGCTATTGCATCACAGCGCCGGCGGCAAGCCGATGGTTGTCGTGACCACGGGAGACACCCTCGTGGAGTCCCCGGAAGTCGCGCAACACTATCGCGCGGAGCTGCGCCGTATGCGCGCATTCGGGAAGGCGCATGGCATCACTGTATCGGCGCATATCGTCACGCCGTCGCTGGCGTCGACATTTCAGGTGAAGGTGCTCTCTGGTCGTGCGTTGCCAAGCTTTCCTGGCGCGCAGGGCGACTGTTCGACCGACCTCAAAATCGGGCCGCAGCGGAGCTTTCGGCGGAGGCTATTTCGTGAGCTTGAACAGCAGGGGCTCGCGGAACCGGTGACCTGCCTCGGCAGCCGATACGATGAAAGCACGCGACGTGCGGCCGGAATGCGGTTGCGGGGAGACACTGACATCACGGCTTCACGCAACAAGGATGGTGACCTGGTCATCAGTCCGGTGGCCCATTGGAGTGATGACGACATTTGGGAAGCCGTGGGGCTGTATGCAGGCGATGCGCGACCTGGGTACTCGGATTTCGAAGAAATGCGGCGGATCTATGCCCATTCCGTCGGGACTTCGTGTGCTGTCGTGGCTGATGCGATACTGGACGGTAGCGGTACCCGGCGGCAAGGCAAATGTGGTGCGCGCCTGGGCTGTCACGTCTGCCAGATGGCCGAGGACAAGAGCCTCGCAAACATGGTGGCGTACGACGACCGGTACGCGTATGCCGCAGGCCTGCAAAAGCTGAATCGCTTCATCCGGGCGACTCGGTACGATTGGTCGCGGCGCCACTGGATCGGTCGCACCATTCGAGGTGGCTACATCCGGGTGATGCCCGATACGTACCATCCCTCGATGTTGCGGGCGCTGACTCGCTACATGCTGCAGTTGGATTTCGACGAGCAGCGACGGGCTGCAGGCGTTGGCGAGCGACCAAAGTTTCAGTTGCTGCCCCTCGACATGATGATCGCAGTCGACGCAATGCAGTCGCTGAACGGAGTTGCGAGGCCTTTCGCAGCCTGGGCCGACCTTCGGGACATTCAGGTTCGCGGAGTCCGGTACGACGTGCCGGAAGTGCCCGACGCTCCGCAGTCTGCGATGCCGATCGCACGATACTTGCACGTCGGCAGCGAATGGGACGACACGGCTCCCGATGCCGATTGGACCGGATTGCGCGATCCTATGCGTGAGGCCTTGACGGAGGGGAGTGCTTGCCAGTCGAATCTGACAATTGCGGCGGACGGGCGGGCAGTGCTGGACTTTCAGACGGCCCAGCAGTTTGACGTCGACGCCGAAGCTGCGCACCTCATTGCGGAGTTCGAGACTGATCGGCTGCTTGATATGCACGACGCAGACGGCGGGCCAGGCTCAGTGACGGCGGGGTATCGCTGGTACGCGAACTACGGCTGTTTGACGCTTTCTCACGCGCAGAAGGTCGAGCACGACGATATCGCTCGACGAACTGCGTTTAAGGACCGCCTGGGTCTGACACTGAGCTACGACGTCAAGAACGTCGTGGCCAGGTCTGTCTCGCTTGAGGAGCTCCCACCTACGGCGAGTGCCCATTGGGGACGCTATGGTAGTGAACAGGCGCAACTTGCCCTTTGCTAAGTCCCTTCAAAAAGCCCCGGCGTCCTTGCGACGTTCGGGGCTTTTTCCTTGTGAGGCTAGGCCGGATATCGCCCCCGCCCATGTATCTGTTACGGGGAGGCAGCTAACAGCCGACAAGTGTCCGACATCCGTGAGCTCCGGTTCCGGCCCCTGGTGGCTGGACGTCCCTTTTCAGTCGGGCAATTGGCCCGCCGCCGATCGCGCAATTCCGACCCAATGCGGTTTCGAACCTGTTTCATGGCTGTGCTCAGCGGAGGCTGGCATACAGTCCGGGTAAATCAGCGGTAGACTTCTGCGTCATGCACAAAGGACGAGCGATTAACAATGATTACAAAAGCTAAGAATCTTAGTTTCCAGTTACTGTCCGGGCTGGTGGTTGTCTTAGCCGTTGCCGGCTGCGCCTCGACGAACGTCATAACCGACACTGCAGCACCTGTTCCAGCCGACCGTATCTACGCTACAGCTCTGAGCGAAGCCACGCCGGGAACCGTCCCAGTTGTTTTCAAGCGGGACACGTTTCCCGGTCACTATTATCTGATGAGTGTCTTTGTGGACGGAAAGCAAGTCGCACGAATTGGCAGCGGAGAGAAGCTGGTCGTCAATCTTGCGCCTGGTCGATACGTATTTGGCGTGGCGGCAACCTCTGTAGACAAGGCGCCAGATCGCGAGATTGCTGTGACAGTGACTGAACAGTACCACCCGATTTTGCGACTGTCGCTCGTAGCAGTGGGTTGGGGCGGCTGGAAAATAACGGAGGCGAGTCAATAGGGCAACCTTGCGGATCGCCAACCCATGCCGGCATTTGGCCGGACCGAAATAGCTTAGCGAGAAGCCCGCGCTTCGTGCAATAGGAATTGCTAGTCTGCGGCCTTTGCTGCGACCTCGTAGCGCTGGCGTTTGTGATAATTCTTTGGCGCGATGGTGTTGAGAATCGCGCAGGACGGGCACCAGTGGCCGGCCTTTACCCCTGACGGCGTCGCGTCCCATACGTGGCCGCGATGGCATTCCCACTTGAGCTTCGCTTTGCCGGTGTGGTAGGTGCTGGAGAGACAATTCCCGCCGCGCTCCCGCGCCAAGGCACGCATCGCTTCGATGCCCAGCCTCTGTCCCTCGTTGCGGCAAAGGCGGCACCCACCTCCCTGGAGGACGTTATTGCCGAGTGCCTTCCATTCGTGGCCGGCCTTGCATCGGAAGCGGTAGGTTGCGGCCGTTCCATGATAAGTGGCGCTCAAACATTGGCCGCCGTGGTCGCGCGCGGCGCCTCGTATACGTGTCAGGCCGTCAGTATCAGTACGCTGCGCGCCAAGTCTGGTATCGGTACAGGCTCGGCACCAGTTCCCCTGCTTGAGAACCTTATAGCCCATCCCCTCCCACCTGTGGCCAGCCGCGCATTCGAACGGGTAATGATCGCGCCCGGTCTTCCACTCGGCCGCGAGGCACTTGCCACCGTGCTCGGCGGCCTTTGCGTGCAGGTCTGCCAACCCGTACTTTGACGGCTTCCTTTGGGGGATTGAGACCGCGGGCTTGCCAGCGCAACGGGGGCACCAATAGCCCGCCAATATGCTTCGGCCCTCCGGCGACCATTCATGTCCGTTCTCACAGCGTATCCGGTGGATCGCTGCGCCACCAAGAAATCCGCCTTCGTTCAGGCACTGGCCGCCGTAAGCTGCCACGAGCCCGTCGAACTTTTCTGCGACGCTGGCGCGGCTGCATTCTGGGCAACCTGATTCCTTGTATAGGACACCGTAGGCAGCTCGCTCAAAACGATGCCCATTGGCACATTCCAGAGGAATCTTGGCGCTGACGCCAGGCCAATCCGTCGCGTGACAGGTGAAGCCCTGTTGAATGGCGGTGGCGTGGAGCCGGGCGAGTGCCGCCGCCGCGCGTTGCGACGTTTTGGGACTGGCTTGTTTCACTGTGCGACGGACTATCGATTCTCAGACTGAGAGAATCCTAGCATCCCATCCGGTACTGTTGGTCGCGGATTCCGCGGTGCTGCTGACGCAAGTTGTCTAGCCAGGACACGGAGTTGGGGCGCCGCATCGCAGCCTCAACGGCCCTGGCCTGATCGGCTAGCGCATCGCATGCTGCTGCCTGGGGCTGGTTCTGCACCGACGTGGTCATTGCGATGGCGTTCGGTGGCGCTGATCGAGCCGTGCTGGCGCGGGCATCGAGAAACTCCTGCTCCTGCCGGCGGACGCCTTCACTTTTGCCGATAGTCGAGACCGTGCCAACGGCGGGACTTGCGACCGGTGTAAAACCGGTCGGACAGTACAGGTCCTGCGTGTACAACACTCGGCTGGCGCGCTGGCATTTCGTAAATGCATGGGCTGTGCCCACCGAGGCGCCGATCAAGGCAAGGGCAGCCAAGCGGCTAATTACTCGGCCCATGCGTAGCTCGGGTCGTTGGTGATAATCCAGCGCAGGCCCGCAAAAAGCGCGGCCAAGAGGGTGAGGGCGTAGAGAGCCCATGCGAGGGTTGTGACCATGCTGCGTCTCCCGGTGTTGTTCAATTCGTTTGATCCGGAAATTCGAGCTGCGAGTATGGCGTAGCAAGCCTGAGACGGCCTCCCGGCTAAAGAGGGGGGCAATCCTGGCTAACGGGTACGTCGATTGTTGCGGCGATTCGTTCAACCGTTCGGTTGCTGGCCAGACCAAGCCGCTCCGTGACTGTGTCGGGCGCAACGCCACGAATCAACAACCGCCGGCAGTAGGTGTTTCGCAGAATGCGCGGGCCCATGTCGTCAGCCTCGTGGCCAATGGTGGCGAACGCCTCACGCACGATCTTGCCAAGGCTCATGTCGGTGATCGGTGTGCCCGTGCGTTTGAGGGAGAAGAGGAGGTCGCCATCGGCTGGCCAGCTTCGGCGAGCATAGAGCCAGGCGCTCAGAGCTGCCACCGCAAATGGATCCAGATGGATGGTGCGGGATACTTTCGGCGGCCGCGCCGGCACGTGGAGATACGGAGGTGATGCGTGCGGATTCAGATCCTGAATACAGGCAGCACGGCCCTCGCTGGCCGTCACGCCGGTGCCGAGATACAGCGCGACGATCGCCCGCTTCTGCAGCGTGGCCGGATCGTCGTGCGGCTGTGGCCGTACGAAGTCCTGCATATCCCGGTCGACGTGTTGGGGAAGGAACAGAACATCGGGGTCTTCGCCGGGCCAGTACTGACCGAGGACGAGGTCACTGGCAGGGTTGGCATCTCGAACACCGATGGCCACCAAATGCCTGCAAAGGCGATCGATGAGCTTGAGATAGCGCATGCGCGTCGCCGGCGAGTAGTTTGCGGCATCGCCATCGAGCCAGAATCCGTCGAGAACATCGGCGCCGAAGCCGGCCAGCGTGGCACCGCGGCCGACCAGGTATCGGTGGAACCTGTCGAACATCGCCCGGTGCTGAACGATGGATTGCTGGGAGAACGGTCGCCGGTCAGCGCCAGCGGCTTCGCGCGTCTGCCAGTCGGCGTAAGCGCGCGCAGGGTCAAGGTGCCAAAGGGTATCCATAGGCCGAATTTATATACTGAAAGTTGCGTTTCCCGACAATCTTCACCGCATCTTTGATGCGGCCATCGCTTCCAAAAGTGGGGGGCGGTCTGCCAGGGCCTCGGCGCGGCATCGAATTCCGGCGAGCGAGATCCACCTGGAAACGACGCGCGGACGGCCGGCAACCGTGTCGTCGACGTCGGCACATGCAGTGGGGCCCGCCGGGCCATCGAACAACTCACGCAGTACTGCGCGTTTCAGCGCCAGCCGCCCCGGGCCAGGGTCGTTGAAAAGCACGCTGTCTCCGACCGCATAGACCCCGTATCTCCTGTACAGCGGCTGGCCATTCGGATGGGAACCGATCTGGTCGGCAAGGGCAGGGCGGCCTTGCTCGGCGAGAAAGTTCGCAAGCTGGGAGCGCTGGTAGCCGATGCCTCCGCAGACCTCCTCGATCGGCAGGTGCGGCGCACCGACCAGCCCGATCGCAGCGCGCATCACGCGCCGGTAGGTTTGACCCCCAGCGAGGAGGACTCTGCTGGCCCGACGTGGCCAGGCCACCTGCGTGATGGACTGGTCCAACCTTGCCAAGAGCTCGTCTGCGCGGGCAGTTGTCATTCGCAAGTCGTACGGGTCAAGCGTGTCGTCGGGCGCCACGAAACCGTGCTTGGCAGAGAGGATCACCATCGCCAGGGCGGCGCCGCGTCGAGTATGCGCACGGTAGGTCTGGTACATCACGCCCCGGTAGAGCTGCAAAGCAGGCGCGCGAACAGTCGCCTTTTTCCCAGAGCAGGCCAGGAGGAGGAGGGCAGGCGCCGATGGATCAAACTGGATCTCGGTATTTCGCTGGAATAGGGCGAGTTGCATTGCGGGCACTGGGGCGATGTGGCGAAATTGCCCTTTTAGCGTACGCACCAAATGGCCATGTCAAGGTTCACGCCTTGCGCCAATTCGTGCCATAACATAACATTCGTAACATAACATAACGAAATAGATGGAGTTGTTATGGTACGCGAAGCGTCGATTACCCAAGAACAGGTAAATGCTGCGGCGAACGCGCTGCGTGCCGCCGGCAGCAAGAAGCCATCGGTTCGCGCAGTGCGAAAAGAACTGGGGGACGTTGGCTCTCACGCCACCGTGGGACGCATGCTGGATGTGTGGAGAGCAGGCCAGGTACAAATTCCTGAAGCTCCCATAACGTTGCCCGCGCCGCTCCAACGCGTCCTCGCCGACTATCTCGCCCAGCTCGTTGCTGAAGGCAAGGTGGAGCTCTCCGCTGACTTGGCGGAGCAGCAACAGGTCAATACGGACCTCAGCATGGAGAACGAACGGCTCATCAGCCAAATCGACGCTTTGCAGGCCGAACTTACTGCCTGCCAGTCCGAGCGTGACTCGTTGGCGGGCCGTGCACAGCAGCAGAATTCTGATTTGCAGCTTGCCCGTAGTGACGCCGAGCAGGAGCGCATGGCCGCCGCCGGCGTTCGAACGGATCTGGCCAAGGCACTGTTGCGGCTGGAAGCACTGCCGCGCCTGGAGGAAGAATTGACAACCGCTCGCGCCGAGGCTGCGAAAGAACGCGCCGATCGCGTTGCTGCCGAGCAGGCTGCTGCAGTTGCGACCGCCCGGCTTGAGGGCGAGGAGAAGGCACGCCAGCACATCGAGACGGAGCTCCGCACCGTGTCCACGCGCGAAGAACAAGCGAACGGTCAGATAAAGGAGCTCACGGCGCAGCTGGTCGACGGTCGCCTTGTGCGAGCGCGTAGTGAACGCGAACTGCGCAGGCCGGTGGATTTGCGGCGCGGGGCAGGGCCAGTGTCGGCGGAGCGAAAAATGCCCGCTGGCCAGCAAAAGGGGGCGCGCGACAAGCAGCCTCCTCCTGACAAAGGCTGAGATATTGGGTGCGCTGACAAGCGGCCTATAGCGGTAACATAGCGACGCGTCCTGATGGAGGCCCATTGTGCAACGATCGAATGAAGCCGCGCCGTGCGCGGTATGCCATATGCCGGCCTGGCGCCAGCCGGAGCGTCAGAGTACCGACGGCTATCTTTATGACTGCCCCGCTTGTGGAGGTCGCTACAGCATCGGTAAGACGGCCGCGACACGTGCCTCCAATGGCGAGGCGCCAAGCAGTTTGCTCGCAGAGCTTCGCCGCCTGATTGCCAATGGCGATTTTCCCCGCGTTGAGTACACGGCAGGTGAATGGCAACCCTTAGCCGTAGTAGGGCGTCAGCCTGAAGAATAGGAAACTACTTTTCTGGAGGGTCAGACGATGGGCCGCAACTACATCCTCGAACGAACCATCGCCGACCCTCGGACACGTGCCGTCCATAAGACTGCACGCAAGCGTGCCAAGGTTAAACGCCTCCAGTCCGAGCGGGCGGCCACGGCTGCCTACCTGGACCGCGCCCGCTGGTGCGCTAACGGTTGTGGCAAGCCTGTCGCCACAGGCGAAAACGGCTGGACTCCATGTTGTTCGGAAGCTTGTCACGGCCAGTGGGTGGCCGTCGTCGCGGCGCATTTCGACTCGCAGCAGGCGCGACGCGCCCGGCGCACGGTTTGAGACTTATCTTAGAAAGCCTATGGATAGTTTCTGGGCCGATGGGTAGCTTTGGATTACATGTAGCCGAAAGCTACCCACCTAGCTGTGGACATTCGCAAATAGCGTTGTGCGTTCTCAATTAGGCGGTGAAACCTACACCGGTGAGCTCGTGGAGTCCCAGTGATGCAAAGGTTTTTCATCGACGCGCAAGCTGCGCGCCGTTTCATGCGGAAGGAATGCGGCTGACCGGATCGGGATATCGATGCGCTGGCCAGCGTGCGGCCCTTGGATGGCTGCGAGTGCGAGCCGTACTTAGGCGCCTGGATTGTTTGGCAGGCTTGCGCTGGCTGCGGCAAAAAGCTGCCGTGCGCGCCGGATGCCGTGGCCGACTATGCCTGCGACGCCTGCGGCAACGACACGGACCAGGCTCTTTGACAGAAAACGCCCCCCTTTGTGGTATTCGCGCCCATAGCGTAGTCCCGCCCCATGTGCGACAGTAGGCTCCCAACTTCACATCAGGGCGCAAATAATGGCGAGTAAGCAAGACGCAATCGATGCAATGGTCGACCTACTTCATAACGGGAAAAACGGCACTGACCGTGCTGGCGCCGCAGCGGGACTCGGCGTGGTTGGAGGCGAGGCAGCGAGAACGGAATTGATCGCCGCGCTGAAGAAAGCTAAGTCTTCCGAAGAACGGGGGGCTATCGCAACGGCCCTTGGGCACGCGACTCTGCGTTAGACGTCTGTTCCCCCGAGCCGCCCGCGAGGCGGCTTTTTCACGACAGCCCCCCATGCCGATAACTGAAATTATCGGCATGGCGTTTGCCCGCAACTCAGGTGCCAGCGCCGGTCACTTCGGCGATTCCCGCGACCTTCTTGCTATCTCTGTCCTTGTCCTGACTCGTCTCTGGACTAGGTTGAACTTGTCTGCGATTACCGCCGCTGACGCCCAACAAGTGTGCAAGGCTTCCAAGCGGCAACAGCAGAGTATTGGAAGCTGCCGGACCCCGCCGCTTCAGTATTTGCGCGCGTACGAAACCTCCTGGCGCTGGCTCAAGCGCAATACGAAGCGGGGATGCGGATGCGTCGTTCGCAGCCGATGCCGAACGAATGGCGAACACCAATGCGTCCGTCGCCGCGGTCAGGCCCTGCAAGCGCCGGATACCTACTGGCCGCACCCGGGGCAACCATGCCACAAGCGCGCCGAGGGCATTCGACCGCAAGATGGTCTCGCACGCCCACTGTGCGTCGGCCGGAGATTCCGCCTTTACCCATCGAACGTGCTTGCCCACGCCAATGCGCGCAAGCTCGGGCCCGTTTGGAGCAAATGGACACCCTACCAACCATATCGGGCGATTGCGTTGTGCCGCTGCGTCCAGCGCTCCTCGAAGCATTGATAGTTCGCCAATGCCCGAATGCTTGACGATTAGTTCGGCCACTGATCCTTCTGCCCAGCCGCCGCCAGGCAACTCCCCATCCAGAACATCGATGCCGCTCGGCACAACTTTGCCAATGGGACGGGCGAGTTGGCTGGCTCGCCATAGAGAAGGGTGGATCGCGCCTGGATCTGTTAGGGGGTTCAACCTGCCGGAGCATCTGCTTGGTTCTGTTGGTTCCGGTGGCTGCAGGGCAAGGTTCGTGGCGATGGGGCGAACAGGCTCCACGTCACCCAACAGCGACATCTGCTGGGTAGGTACATCAGGCGGATGGTGCGCGCGAACTCTCTGCATACTGTACGTATATACAGTATTCGAAGACCCCTTGCAATTTAATTGATAGATATCTAGTAGCTACTAGATATCTATCGTCGCGCTTGTGTCGCGCCATTTAGCCGGCTAAACGGCTTTGTTTACATTGAACATAAGGTTAATTATGCTTTCTGTTGGTATGTTCTGAAGTGTTGCGTGTGGGACGGCACGGAGACTTCAGATACCGCAACGGAAAAGTGCTTTTATGGTATCTTTCGCCGTTGCGTTTTGTTGTGGGTTTAGGTTTTATGTTCGTTCAGGTCAGCGCCGCCGCCGTGCCACGGGCGCTCCGGGGGGTTGCGCTGGTCGACAGCAACCACATGCCCAGGTACTGGGCCGCGGTCTGGCTGGTCATCGCGGGTGCGCAATGGGCAACGTCCACGCAGACCATGCGGCTGCGGTACATCGAGAACCTGTATGAGCATGCGGATCGGTCATTCAAAGCGAATGCGCTGGATGACGCGCTATCCGACCTTGACGATGCCCGGCTTGCGGACATTCTCGAGTCGTGGTTCGTGAGTCTGCGTAATCAGCCTGTTGCCACTCGCAGCAATGAGGACCGGTGGCAGACCGGACTGGCATTCGTGACATCGGTGGTCACATGGCTGTCGAAGTCGGCGGACGCGAAGATGCGACAGATCGAGGCGCGCATCCACCGACTATCAACGCTTTACCGTCAGCTTCACATTCGCCAAGGTGCCCGCAGCGAGACCGTTCGGTCGTTGCCCTCCAGCGTGGTCGAGAATCTCTATCAGATCCTGGATCCGGAATCGGATGCCAATCCCTTCCAGCGCGCGCACACCCGCTGGCGGGTCTTCATCGCCTTCGTGCTGATGCTGCATCAGGGTCTGCGCCGCGGCGAACTCTTGCTGCTGCCAGCAGACGCCATCAAGAGCAGCTATGACCGCGAACTTGGCCGGACAAGGTACTGGCTGAACGTCCGGCAAAACGAGTATGAAGAAGTTGGCAGCGACAGCCGTTACTCGAAACCCAGCATCAAAACGCTCCATTCGGTCAGGCAAATTCCCGTCAGCGACGCAACGGCGGGCCTGGTGCAGATCTATTGCGAAAATTACCGGGGCCGGCCTTCCCATTCGTTCATGTTAAGCGCCCAGACTGGCGGCCCTCTTTCCACAGAGTCGTTGACGAAGATCTTTACAACGATATCGAAAGCGTTGTCTACGGATGTGCTGCAGGAACTGCACGACCGCACCGGAAAGAAGTCGGTCACCTGCCACGACCTCCGGCACACCAGCGCCGTATTGCGGCTTCACCAGCTGCTGGAGCGAGGCGACTCGATGCCCGAAGCGCTGCAGAAACTGCGTACATTCTTCGGATGGTCGAAAGAGTCGGACATGCCGTCGCGCTATGCTAGGGCTGTCTTTGAAAGCCGACTCGCGAGCGTATGGAACGACGCATTCGACGATCGTGTGGCCTTGCTGCGCGCGCTGCCGCAGGGACGCTGATCATGCTGGAGGCCTTCCCATCCCGGCTTCGTGGGCAAGCCGAGCCATCGGTGCTCGAAAGCATGGTGGCGTCACTGCCGGAGCTACCGCCCGTTGTACGCTACTACGACGACTTCGACGACCAACTCCGCTCCATCCCGGCAGTCCGTCAGACAGATGTCTTCGGACTTCACATCAATGGTCGGATGTCCCGGCTCGACTTTGGCCGGTATCCTGCTGTCTACGGCGCTGTGCAGAAGCATCTACTGGTCTTCCTGTTGGGCGAAGACTTGCATATCTCGACCTGCTTCAATGTATTGATCGCAGCAATGCATCTCGATGTGCATGACGTCGACCGCGTTGTTGCAGCCGGCCCAACCCGCATATCAACGATATGGATGGCGCTGCGCGCCCGTCAGTTGCCGGTTCACGCCTATCGTTTCGTTAAGGCGGTTCTGCGGCTGCTATGCAGACATCGCCAGCACGGGTGGTCCGAGTCCTATCTGACCTATGTCAGCGCTGCCCTGCCCGGCCCCGCGTCGGACTCATATGCCGGTGTGCGGTCGGGCGATGTCTTCCTGAGTGCTGATGAAGAAGCCGTAATCGTTCGCTACCTGGACGAAACGTCGGACCTCGTGAGGGCCCGAGGCTGGTCAGGCATCGCGCACGACGAGCTTTGCGAGGCTGCGATGGTGCTCTGTTCCTATCAGTTCGCCATGCGCCCAATTCAGGTCGCGATGCTGACGATGCGTGATGTACGGGTCTGGCAGACAGAGCCCCGCGGCGAACCGGCCGTTCACCTCACGTTTCTCATGGTCAAGCAGCGGGGAAGGCTTCGAAAAAGGCCGATGGTCCGTCGTGTGAAACAGGAGTGGGCGGTGCTGTTCACGGCCCTGGTCGCCTATGCAGATTTGCAAGGTCGTGACGCGAGCGATCGCGTCTTCGACGTCAGTTCCAATCATGAGGCCGGCTCTCGCATCGCCCGCTGCATGGAACGCCTCATCGGGGACGGCGCTTGCGCGATGGACCTTCGTCATACGGCAGCCCAACGCCTCGTTGACGCTGGTGCAAGCCACGAAGAACTCGCCGAGTTCATGGGGCATTCCGATGTACGGACGGGGCTGGTGTACTTTGCGGCATCAGCCTCTCACGCGGAACGGGTCAACAGAGCACTCGGCGCGTCAGATATATACCGGCGGGTGGCAAAGATCGCGCACGATCGGTTCATCTCCCCGGAAGAACTCACCCAGCTCAAGGGAGAACAGCAGATCGCCGGCGTGCCTCACGGCATCCCGATCGCCGGCATCGGCGGCTGCACGTCGGGGCAACCAGCCTGCCCCTACAATCCGGTGACGTCGTGCTACGGGTGCAGGAAGTTTATGCCTTTGCACGACAAAACGATGCACGAGAGTGTGCTGGCCGCAATGCGTGAAGTGGTCTTGCTCTTCGAGCAGAGTTCTCGTGGTGATGCCCAATCGCCGGCCTACCTGCAACTGCAGCGCACGATCGCCGAAATACAGGCGGTCATCGACGAGTTGGAAGGCGAGCGCCGATGAACCCACACTACTCTGCCTTCATCGAGTTGGGCAAGGCACTCGTCCGTGAAAAGGGCCTGCACTGGGACATACCTCTGGACGAGGCAGGCACTGCTCGTGACGGTGTCGGCTGGAATCTGACGGCGGTTACCGGTGACGTGCCACCCCCAAACCACTACCTGCGAGATCTCGGCGCTGAGGCGAAGGCGCTGGCTATCGTCAATGCAGAGCGCGTCGAGCGTGGCCTGATGCCACTGCCCCGGCGAGCGCTGGCTGTCTCGTGGCAAGACCTGATTAAAGCAGCGGTGGCTGAACAGTTGCTGTTCAGGCGTAACACCACGCGGTATGTGGCACATAGCATCGCGCGTCCATTGCGGGTGCTCGCTACGTGCGTGGACAAGGCCCCGTGGCAGCTGACCGCCGACGATCTGCGTGCGGCTGTTCGTATTGCAACAGCATGTCAGGCGACCGGCAAACTGGGGATCAGGTGGTCGGCATCGTCAAGACGGTGTTTGATGGTCAACACATTTGCGATGCGGGCCCATTGTACTCGTCGCTAGCTGTGCCGCGCATGCAAGTAAAAGGTACGAGCAAGGCAAAGCATACCTGGTCGCAGGATGAACTACGGGCCGACTTGGAGGCTCGCAAGCGCGGCGAACGCCTGCCTGAGCGCCGGGCGTTCTGGGAGCTGACCCGCATCGTGATGACCGAACGGCCACGCACGTTCATGGACGAGCTGCGATTCGCTGCAGTGCGCACTCTGATCGTGACCGGCATGCGTGCAGGGGAAGTTGCGTTGCTGCCGGCCGACTGGAAGCGTGAGCGGACGTATCTGGACTCGAAGGGTCGTCCAGCCGGTGAGTCCGGTGGCATCTCGACATCCTTGATGGTCCGCCACTTTGCGGAAAAGCAGCAGGACGCTGAAACGGACAGTCGCGTCCTGTTTGAAAGCGCTCAGCCGGTCCCGGAAATGTTCCGGGCGTTGCTGACAGAGACACTCGACCGTGTAGCCAAGCTCACAGAACCGCTCCGCGCGACGCTGAAACTGCAATGTGAGACGGAGCGACTATTGCCATGGTATCCGGTCGACAGTCTCGTACCTGTCATCGAGCTTTACACCCGTCTGGCAGGCAACCCGTTCTGGCTAGGCATTGAGCGAGATCCGTTCATAAAACGCTACCGCGATGGCCTCGATCCGTCAGTGTTTGATGAACTGTATGACCACCAGTGTGCGCTGTGGCGAAATGGCACACTGACCCTCGACATGTCTGTCTACGTGTTTGGGAATCGTCTGGTGAAGGCGATGCGTGAAGGCAAGACAAGCATGCGCTTCCGATACGCTAATGGCTCGCCGATCAGCCTTGTAAAGCGAATGGAGTGGCACGCTGCGTACTTGCACGTTGGCGAGCTCGAGGAGCATATGCGGTTCACGACGCCAACGAAGATATCCGACACCATGCGGCTTCCGCTGGCCACTGGGTTCGTTGGGCCCTGGGAGTTACTGTTCGTGCAGCCCAAACGGTCCGTGGCCGAGGAACGCGACGACGGGCTTTGCGATGTGACCCGCTACATGTCGGTCAACCGACCAGACCCTACGTTCATCGGACAGTCACTGGGTGACGCAAAGCAACTGCCGACGCTGTTTGAAAAGTACGGACAGACTGACGAAGACCGGGCCTTGAAGATCGAGGCACACATGCTGCGCCACATGCAGAACACCGAGCTGTTCCGGCTTGGCGTTGCCGACACGATCATCTCAAAGCGCTTCAACCGGCGCAGCGTTGCACAAAGCTATGAATACGACCATCGCAGCCTGGCGGAGGATCTTGACCAGATTGAAATTCCACAGGACGTCGAGATCCTCCTCGGCGAAAAAGCCGGCACGGTTGCCCGACTCATCAAGGGTGGCAAGGCAAGCGGTCCGATCGTCGATGCCTTCCGGCGCATCCAGAAAACGGAGGGCGACGCGGCCGCATACGAGTACCTGCGCGCCGAAGCGGACGGATTCCATGCCACCCCTTATGGGCACTGCCTGAACTCGTTCACGGTCGATCCGTGCGCCAAGCATCTGGAATGCTTTGCCGACTGTCGTCACCTCTCGGCCACTGACCTGCCGGAGCACAGGCGGAACCTGATCCGGCTCGAGGGTCAGCTCAAGCTCGCCGTGGAAACGATCAAGGCCCGCCCATCGATCAGCATTGGTTGGCAAAACCAGCTCGACCACGCGGAAAAACGGCTGACTGGCGTACAAGGGCTGCTCAAAACGCGGCCGGGCGACCGTCCCTTCCCCGACGGCATTGACCTCTCCTTGCCCCGACAACAGGGAATACTTGATGAATAAAGCCAATGAAGCGGCGTCGGCCGATGATGGGAAAATGCGCGAGATTCTTGAGCTGTTGCTGACCGACGACGAGGACATCTCGGCGCGCGCCGTCGCCCGGCTGCATCCGTCCATCAAGGCAGCGTCGTCGATCACCCGCAGCGAGTCACGCCGCAGGCTGCTTGCCGAGTATCAGCAGCGCCAAGCGGAATACCGGCGCTGGCGTGGCCGCGCTGCCAAGCGACCTGGCGCTGACATGGCCGCGACGCTTGCCGACAAGGACCTCAGGATTACGGAGCTTGAAGCCACCGTGCAATTGCTGACGGCTTCCACCTCGCAATGCTACGTGCCGTTGGTGAGCTGGGCGGATTCAGCAAGTGGGCCAGATTCTACGAGCAGTATCGTGACGCCCGGACAAGCTTGCAAAACTTGGCGCCCTACCCGAAGCGGCAATCGTCGCGATGCCTGAGAATCCTAAACGCCGGAACTAAGCGCGGCGACGCTGAATGCCATCCGGCGTGATACTGTCTGCATTGATGCTCGCAGCCACGAAATGGCTGCGGTTCCGCGGCGGAAGCCGTCTCTCTCCCGAAAGGAGCGTTCATGTCCTATTGCCCTTCTTCCAGACCCTGCATGACGAAACCCGCCCTGTGGGCAACCTCGGCCGGGAACACATTACTCCATCCTTCGGGCGCCGGTCTGGCATGACGAGCTTCTGAACCGGCTCGATCGCTGCGCATTCCTTGACCTCGCAGTCATCTGGGACGAGGACCATGACGATCGCGTGATCGACGCGCTCATGATGCTTTACGTCGGCGGCCTGCTCTCACCTGTGCGGTATATCGGGGAGCGCAAGGGTACGCTCTCTGTGTTGTTGGCTCCAAATGCAATGCGGACCTGGACCCCGAAGGCGCTGCAGCAGTATCGCGACGATATTGAGGATGTTTGCCAGTGCCTGGAAGATCCGTGGACGGCAAAAGTTGACTCCGTCGATGGGCGCGAGCACTCGATCATCCACAGTTCGGCCGAGAACGTCTCCATATATCTCCGCAACATCGACGTGCTGTGGGAACTGGGGGTCAAACCAAGGACGCGATAGTAGTCCCACGCCCAAGTGTGCAACGCGCAACACCGCAGCCGTCAGACTCCCGGCCTGGCGTGTCCTTCCGTTGCGCCTCCACACAAAGCTCAACGCAACGAAGACTGGTGCCACGGGCACGCAACACGTGCTAGCCAAAAAAGTGGGGGCCCTGTGGAAAATCCGTCCGTCTTCCGGCTGAAATACAACAAAATCTGAAAACCAAAACCAACGCAACACTAGGCCATAGGTGCCAAGAATAGCTAATAAATCACATTCGGTAGCTTTTGCGCCACACGCCTTTAAATTTGTGCTCCGCCGCCCACACGTCGAGAACCTGCCGCTACACTAGCTCCCCGCCGGGAAATCATTCTCGCTGCGGTTTTGGCGAAGGAGTGCCTATATGTCTTCGTACAAAGACGAAGAGCTCGATAACTATGCGCCCAGCGTAGAAGAGCAGAACGAGCAGGATGCGATGCGTGCGCTCGGGTTCGACGGGCTCTCGGACGACGAGATTACCGACGAAGTCCGCGCGACCGTTCATGATCTTGCCAAGCAGACTCGATGAGTCAAAAGAAGAGCCCGCCGAGTGCGGGCTCTTTCTTTTTAGGTCCACCAAATGATCGACCTACTAGCCATCGAAAACATCGCGCAGGCGTGCCGAACCGGCCTTTTAGCGCTTAGACAAAGCTCCCGCTTCCGCGATTTCCCCCGCGGAAATTGTGGCGAAGCGGCGGAGTTAGTTGGCAGAATTCTGAAAGAAAGGTTGGATTGCGACGGCCATTACGTTTGCGGGTCTTACCACCCTCTTCTGAAGCGAACGCAAAGTCACGCGTGGTTCGAAACCAGTGGCGTCATTGTCGACATCACTTATGACCAATTTGGCGCCATCGGCCTTGCCGGTTGGGTATTTCCGGCTGGTTCAGACTGGCATGCTGCCTTCACTGAGATCGACAAGCAGGACGTGTGCATGCCCGAGCACTGGCTAATGTATCCGCATGAAGGGTATCGGTCGATGCTCCAAGAGCTCGCAGAACGTCCGTAGGACCCTACCTGATACCCCAATGTTGCCCCGAGGAGAACACTAGAAGAGGGTCAACAATGGAGACCATCATGGCCAACGATATTCACGTGGTTCCGGCTGGCGAGGGCTGGGCGGTTGAGGCGGCTGGAGGGGGCAAGCGGACGATGTTCGCCACTCAGGAAGAAGCCATATTGGCTGGCACCGAGCGCGCCAAGCAAGACAAGGTCGAGCTGCTGATTCACGGCCGCGACGGCCAGATCCGCGAGCGAAACTCGTTCGGCCATGACCCGCGAGACGTTAAGGGCTAAGTCCCATGCCGCGCGCTATGGCGCAGTTGGATCTTGCCGCGTTCGCGCCCATGCTTCCAAGCCTGCGTAAGTCGCTGCCACGCGGCGAAGGCTGGTGGGCCGAGGTCAAGTACGACGGTTATCGAGCCTTGGCCTTAACAGGCTCGGTCCCTTCTGTGCGAACGAAGAACGGTGCGGACTGCACCCCCTGGTTCCCAGAACTGCTTCAAAGCCTCAGGGCCCTTCCCGCCAGCACCGTGCTCGATGGTGAGGTATGCGTGTTGGATGCCGTCGGCCGCGCCGACTTTGAGCGGCTGCATCGGCGGGCCAGGCGCAAGTGCTGGTATGAAGGCGCTGATCCGATTGTCTACTGCGTCTTCGACATCCTTGCGTTCAGGGGTCGGGACGTGCGAGTGCTGCCGATCGAGGAGCGTAAGGCCATGCTGCGCCCGCTACTCGCTTCCCTGCCCGGCCTTCTCTACGTCCAGGCTGTCCTTGATCAGTCCGATTGGCTCTTCGCGAACGCGCTGGCGCTCAATCTAGAAGGCATCGTCTGCAAGCGTGCCAGCAGCCCCTATCGAGCCGGGCCTTCGGTGGACTGGATCAAGGTAAGGCGTCGTGGAGTGCATGAGCACGGCGCGTTCAGGCGTGGACCCTGATCTCGCGAAAAACAGTCACGCAGTCTCGATGGCCACGCGCAAGTTGTTGAACCACGCCGAAAATTCATCGGCCTCAGTAAATACTCGCACCGGCGCTTCGGCATTGCCAAGTCCAACCGAGTAGCCGCCATTGAGCAAGCTGACAATGCTGTCCTCAAAAATCGATGGATTTCCCTGTTTTGTCAGCGAATCGCTGATTGTCTCCTGGGAAATATAGACCGCAGGCTTGTCCATAGTTTTTCTCTCGTTGTTTGCGTCAGGCTCCGAGCCCGTGCGGCCCACAGATACCTCCGCCATTGTTGGTTACCCGGGCATGTCGATGAGCCAAAAAAATGACCCGCAGTTGATTGCGGGCCGTCATAGTCCTCGTGGGGTCAAGTCACGAACACGGGATTGTGAGTCCGAGGTGCTTCATTGTCACCCCGACACTTGGGGGATACAGCTCTCGCACCACTTACCGTGCATGTGCCTTGCCGCAAGATCGATGAGCACTGTATATTTATACAGTATGCTGTTTGAAGTCATGAAACTCTGCCTGGAAGGACGCCGGCTACACCGAGGATGGTGGGGCGGGCAGCTGCTTTGGCGTGGCCAAGTGGTAATCGAGGACCGGATGGATACGCGCGCCCACCGCGTCATACCGCATGCGATCATGACCCACAGCAAGCACCAAGACACAGCCGAACTTGGCATCTTGTATGACGCGCGGATCGTGAGAATGTCCGGAGACGATTTGGTCCTTACGGGATTCGAGCGCGCCGACTTCGAACTGAAGGAATATCGGCAAGCGTGGCTAATGCGGCCGATCACGCGCGAGGAGATGGAAACGCCCATCCCTGCCGACGTGGTACGCGGCCGGGGGAAGTCCGGCAAATTGAATGGAGGGTGATGATGTGCGTCAACTACGCGCCGGTCCAACGGCAAATGCTCCGGAACGTGTTTGGCGTCGAACCGCCTGTCGGAGAATGGCGATCGGAAGCCTGGCCTGACTACTCTGCCCCGATCATCCGCGCAACTGAGAGTGGTGAGCGTGAAGCCGTGCTCGCATCTTTCAGTATGGTGCCCAAGGGGAAGATTCCACCCGGCGTACGCTACTACCCCACAGCCAACGCTCGCGCCGAAACCATCGGAAAGCTCAGCTCGTTTGCAAAACACTGGAAGGCTGGTCAGCTATGCCTGATAGGAGCAACATGAGTCGCCCATGTGGCGCATACTCCTTTGTATTACTCCTCTCTTTCGCATAGCTTGGAAATATGGAAGAGCAAGACATTGTCCGCTCCCTCGCGGCGCTAGCCCACAACATCCGCCTGCAAGTCTTTCGGATGCTGGTAGTCGCTGGCCCGGGAGGTTTGACCCCGGGGGCCATCGCCGAGGAGCTTGACGTGCCGAGCGCCACGCTGTCGTTCCACTTGAAGGAACTGATGCACGCGCGCCTGGTGACGCAGCAGCGTGAGGGTCGCAATCTGATCTATCGGGCAGAGTTCGCCCATATGAACGAGCTGCTCGGCTTCCTGACGGCCAACTGCTGCCAGGGGCATCCCTGCCTGGAAGCCAGCGCTACCTCATGCCAATGCTGACGGAAATTCCGCAACAAGAGCCACGGCAAGCGCGCGGCGGCTGCGCCAATTTCATTGAGTCTTCCGATCAGCATCGGGCGGGTCGGTACTGAAGGCAACCTATGTCGACTCCGACCTTTCGACTTGCTCGCCCCGACGACTTCGCGTCCATCCGTGCGCTGCTGGCCGAAGAAGACCTCCTTGTCGAGGACGTAGCTGCAGAAAACTCCAGCCGCTTCTTCGTGGCTGTACAGGACGGAAGCCTCTTGGCCTGTGCTGGGTTAGAGCCCTATGGGACGGATGGACTGCTCCGATCAGTCGCCGTTGCGAAGGATGCCCGCCACAATCAGTTCGGCCGCGTCCTGGTGGACCTCATAGAACGAGATGCCGGGACGATCGGTGTACGACGACTCTACCTGTTGACGACCTCCGCAGCGGACTACTTTCTCAATCTTGGGTACAGGATCGTCGAGAGAAACGCTGCGCCCGCAGCACTGCAATCCAGCGCGCAGTTCGCCGCTCTATGTCCAGCATCTGCGACTTGCATGACGAAGGCCACCGCCTGAGGCTGGTGGCCCGTCGACGCCGGCGCGAACGCCGGCGTGCAGTGTGATGCGCGCCTAGGCCGACTCAAAGCGACGTCTCTTGAAGCTGACAGTCTCCTTGAAATCTTCGCTGCTGCCGATTCGGCGAAGATCTGCCCAAGTACCCTTGTAGTAAGGCACGACATTGCGATCCGTCCACGGTGTGGTCACGTTGCCCATGACACCGTTGTAGTGGCCGAACTGCATGAAGGTCTGATTTCGCTTGATGTCTGGCTCGAGATAGGCCAGCGCGTAGGTCGAGCCATAATCGTTGTAGACCTCGACCACGTCGCCGGAGCTGATGCCGAGCGCACGTGCATCCTCGGGGTTGATTTCGAGATAGGCCATCGGCACCCTGGCGCGCACGAATTCGTTGAACTGGTCGTGGTACATCGTTTGCCAGACTTCGTTGACGCGGCCGTTGTTGATCCAGAAATGGTACTTGGCCTTCTGGTCTGCTACGGGCTTCGGCAGGCCGGGCCAGGTTGCTGGCTTGAACTCTGCCTTGCCGTCGGCGGTATCGAACTTGCCGTCGGTGTAGAGCATCTCGGTGCCGACTAGCTTGCCATCGCGATACGCCTGAACCGGCAGTTGAACGCCGTTGTTGCCCATGGCGCGCAGGCGCTCAAAGGTAACGAGGTTGCCCGTCTTGCCACCCTGGCTATCAATCGGTGCTGCGCCGGGCTGCCCAGCCTGGCGGAATCCGTCATTGAAAGCATCCTCCTCAGTCTTCCAGTCGAAGCCGCTGAAGCGTGCCGCCATGTCCTGCTTGCCTTCCGCCTCGTACGTGCGCTTGAGGGTATTGGCGATGGCTGCGGCGATCAGGCAATCCGGCCGCGCCGTGCCCGGCGGATCCATGAACCGATCGGACAGCCGCATCCGGCGCTCACCATTCATTGACGT
>NZ_WHLX01000004.1:0-313521 GCF_009793345.1 Cupriavidus sp. SW-Y-13 | reverse complement strand
CACTGCGTTTGCCATGCGCGGTTCCAACGACAGGCGCTTCAAGGTTTTCAACCGGGGGCGGGCCGCTGCCAGGAACGTACGCATCGAATTCGTGGATGGCAATAGCATTCTGGTCGAGTCACAGGTGCGCAGTACCTTCCCGCTGGAGCGGCTGGAACCGCAGTGCGGGGTGGACCTGATTGCAACTGCCCACCTAGGGCTCGCGGAACGGAAGTTCCAGGTAAAGATCTCCTGGGAGGACGAGACTGGACCCCAAGAGAAAATCGAGTGGCCCACGCTCTAGGCCTCGACGGCTTTCTTGCGAGGGGGCACCGGTGCTGCCTCCGCCGCCATGGCATCTGCAGGATAGAGGCGAAGGAAGGTGCGCGCCTCCTCCGGATCGCGGCAGGCCAGCCAATCGTCCCACTCGTCGCGAGGCAAGATCACTACGCTGCGTTTCTCTTTGCCTGGCGCGTGCATGCGCCGCATGAGAGCATGGGTTTCGGCCGCAACCGTCGGCATCGTGAAGGTGGCCGCGCCGTCCGGCCAATCGCGCCACAAGCCGGCAATGGCGAAGGGCTCGCCATCAGGTAGCCCGATCCGCCACCGCACGGCCTTGCCTGTCTCCCAGCACGGCTCATACACGGCGGTGGCCGGCACAAGCGCGAGCCGGCATTCACGCCAGTACTTTGCAAACGACTGGAGCTTGCCAATGGTTTCCACGCGGGCGTTCATGGTGTCGTAGTCCCGCACCTTTGGGGGAGCGCCAGTCCGTTGCATCGTCTCCTCATTGCGCCGCTTTATCTCCGCTTTGGGCACCATGCCAAAACCGGCCAGCACGCAATCGCGCTTGCCGTGATCGCCGGCGCGGATGATCGGGGCAGGGTAGTCTCGCCATGCCTCCGCGCGCCATTCGTCTGCAGGAGGCTCGACGCCGAACACGTCACGTAACACCTGGCGTTGCACGGGGGCATAGTTCACGCACATGGCTTGTCTCCGTTGTCGGGTGGTGGTGATGGTACCTTGCCGCGCTGGCGCACCACATCAGCAGGAATGGGGGTGTCCATTTCCGCCTGCGTGATCGGCCGCAACAGCCAGGCTTGGCGGTATTCCCGCAGATCTAAGTCGGCGCGCTCAAACCCCGTCAGGACCATGTCGTCGGAGGAGAGTTTCACTATCCGCGCGTCGTAGAGAACGCCTAGCTCCGCCACGTCCTGATGCTTGCTATAGGCCATGAACGCATGGGGCATTACCCGATGGGCGCGTGTATCCATGCGGTCCTCAATAAGCACCTGGCCGCGCCAAAGTAGCTGCCCGCCCCACCATCCGCGGTGCAGCCGGCGCCCCTCCTGACAAAGTTTCATCACTTCAAATAGCATGACTGTATAAATATACAGTACTGAGGCGATGGAGGTCGGGGCCTGCCGCTTGAGGGTGATGGGGTGTACGCATCTCAACCCGAGTGTTACACTTCGCGTGTAATCGCTTGGGTCACATGGTCTAGCAGCTCCCTCCTCGGACGGACGCTAGGCTCCAAGACGCAAAAGAACGGCCGCTTGCGGCCGTTTTCCTTTTGCAGTTCAGAAATCGCGCTTGAACCCGCGGAAGGTAGCGCCAGGCCGCTTGATCTTCAGCCAGTCACGAGAGGGCCCAGCCACGTAGACGCTGCCCGCGCGCTTTGCAACGAGGCCCTCGAGCTGCCACGCTAGCACCGCACTCCACGCAGCCGCGCCGTCATCAATGGCGCTCACGTACAGCACGCTAGGCAATCCCTCCACAAGCTTGGCCAGACGCGCCTTTCGCTCCTCGATAGGTTTGCCGCGAATGTCAACACCGGCATGCACCAGCAGATCGAACGCGCACAGCACCACAGGTGGGGCTCCCGGATACCAGCGGCGTCTCAAAGCACGCTTGTGCAATTGCTCGAAGTCCGAGCGCCCGTCAACCAGCACGCACACCTCGGCATCGATAATGTGGTGGCCAGTCGGTAGTCCCGTCAGCGAGGCGGTGATCTCCGGAAACCACGTCGTTGCATCGACTCCGCCCTTTGTGCGTAGGGCCTCGCGAGCCGCTAGGACGTGGTACCCGTCTAGCTTAAATTCGTGGTGCCAGCTACCGGAGCGGGGCAGTAACTTGCTAACCATGGGCAGCATGGGTTCGATGGTAGCGAGCTCGATCGGTGGCCGGCGTGGCATGACGGAACTACCGAAACGTAGTGGGACTACGAAGTCTTGCGCCCACGCAAGATCCATCGAACAACGGCAACGCAGGTCCAGATACAGCAGTATGTGAGGACGCATAGACCGAAGCCAATTCCGATCATCAGGGGCAGGCCGCGCGTAAGCGCCTGCTCCTTCCTGGTTGTCAGGGCCGTGTCGATAGACGCTAAGCACGTGGTCAGCGTCGCGGAAGTGGCTCGGTCATCAAGAACTTGCCGGGCGTGTCCGAATTTTTGTGTAAACGGTTCGGACTTCAATTGACGGAGATGCGGTCTCCGAACTGAATGGTAAAGCGGGTCAGCGCAGCCTTCCAATCCCGGATGGGCATGGTCCACTTCTGACTGATGTTGCGCAGGGCCAGATAGAACAGTTTTGTCAGCGCTTCGTCACTGGGGAACGAGCCCCGGTTCTTGGTTAGCTTCCTCAGGCTCATGTTGACCGACTCGATGGCGTTGGTGGTGTAGATGACCTTGCGGATTTCGGGTGGGTAGTCAAAGAACGGAATCAGCCGGCTCCAGCTCCTGCGCCAGGACTGGCCGATGGGTAGGTACTCGGCATCCCAGCGGGCCTCGAATTCACCGAGCATCAGCTCGGCCTCCTCGGCGGTGGTTGCCGTGTAGATGCGTCTCAGGTCTGCGGCCACTTCTTTGCGACGCTTCCACGAGACGTAGTTCAGGCTGTGGCGCACCATGTGCACGATGCACAACTGAACCACTGTCCTGGGAAACACGGCCTCAATGGCTTCAGGGAAGCCCTTGAGGCCATCGACGCAGGCGATGAAGATGTCATGCACGCCCCGGTTGCGCAGCTCGGTCACGACCTGCAGCCAGAATTTGGCCCCCTCGGTCTGCGCCAGCCACAGGCCCAGCACCTCCTTCTCGCCCGTCATGGTGATGCCGATGGCCAGGTACACCGCCTTGACCCGCACAGCGCCCTCGCGCACCTTCACATGGATGCAGTCCAGATAGACGATAGGGTAGATTGCATCGAGCGGGCGGGCTTGCCAGGTCTTGACCTCATCGGCCACGGCGTCGGTCACCGAGGAAATCAGGCTGGGCGAGACCTCGGTGCCGTACATCTCCTCTAGGTGGGCCTGTATCTCGCGCACCGTCATGCCGCGGGCGTACAGCGAGATGATTTTGTCGTCGAAGCCGGCCCAGCGGGTCTGGTGCTTGGGGATGAGTTGGGGCTCGAAGCTGCCATGGCGGTCACGTGGCACCTCGATGGGCAACTCGCCGAAATCGCCCTTGAGGGTCTTCTTGCTCTTGCCATTGCGGGTGTTGCCAGTGGTGTTGGCTACCGCTTCGTTGCGTTCGTGGCCCAGATGCTCGGTCAGTTCGGCGTCCAGGGCTCGCTCCACCAGCAGCTTGGTCAACTGTTTGAGCAGGCCGTTCTCGCCGATGAGGTCTTCGGGTTTCTTGTAGTTGGCCAGCAGGCCAGACAGCAGTTCTTCGGGTACGTCGTGTTTCTTGGTGCTCATTGTGCTTACGGATAGGCCAGCTTGCGCCGGCGGTGGACTGTCCGTTTACACAAAATTCTGCACACCCTCAACTTGCCTGTCGTAGCACGCAGTGGTCCTGAACTTTTCGTAATCCTCCTGATTCTGCAGTTCACCGATCAGGTATGTGGCCGGCAGTGCGACAGTGACGAGCACTGTAAGCACCAGCGCAAGTCGGTTCCAAACTCCGAGTTTGCGTGCCATCTTCTCCTCGCCTACAGGTAACCATCTACCAACCCGCCTGCGCCCTCCAACATGTCGCGCAGCCAGTCGTCTAGGTCGTCAGGAGCAACGGAATCGCCCCGCAAGCTCAGTGCTTCGGCAAAGCTAGCCGCCGCCTGGTAGCCAGCGACGGCATCAAGTGCTGCGCCCATCGCAACGGTGCGGGAGTGAGCCTGTTCGGCGAGCGCCTGCGCGTCATCGAACGCCCACGCGCGCAACGCGCCGCGCAGAGTCGCATGGGCGGTCAGATGATAGCTTCGGGCTGTATCAATGGCGGCTAGCGCTGCGGCTGCGCGGTCGCGGTAGATCAGAGCGTCCATGTCCTTCTCACTGCGCAGTCCCGGGAAGGGCGGCTCCGACTTTCCCGGAATCCTTTCTATCCGTCAGGCGGCTTCGAGTACTCGCAGCTCGAGGTGAAGGCCCGCCGCGGCTGCCATGTTCACCAGCGCATCGAGGGCGAACAGGTTGATCTTGCCGCGCATCAGGTCCGACACGCGCGGTTGGGTCACGCCGAGGAGTTTGGCGGCCTGTGCCTGGCTCATCTCGGTGCGGGTCAGGTGGTTCTTCAGCGCCGTCATCAGGACAGAGCGCAGCTTCATGTTTTCCGCTTCTTCCGGGGTGTCCTCGATGGCATCCCAGACGCTGGTAAATCGTTGCTTGGTCATTGGCCCAGCTCCTTCAACAAATCGCGGTACCGTTTGCCGGCCAAGTCCAGGTCGGCCTTGCTGGTCTTCTCCGTCTTCTTCTGGAAGCAGTGAAGCACGTACACGGCATCGGCAAACTTGGCAATGTAGATGACCCGGAATGCCCCGGCGGCATCCCGAATCCGTATCTCCTTCACGCCTTGGCCCACGGTGCTCATGGGCTTCCAGTCGTCAGGCTCATGGCCGTGTTGTACCTGGTCGATTTGATGGCCTGCTTCGCGCCGGGCGGCGAGCGGGAACGCACGTAGGTCGTCCAGGGCTGTGCCCCTGAACTCGACGGGCTTTTGTTCGGTCATGGGATGACTATACAAAATTTTGTATAGTTGCGCTAGTTGCTCTAGTTGCGCTAGTTGCTCTAGTTGCTCTAGTTGCCATAGTGGTCAGCAAGGTGGCGCAGCCGTCCTACAATGGGGATACTGTATAAATATCCAGTATTTTCCGTGAGTACCGGTTTCCAACCCCCGCAGCCACCGATGCCGTCCTACGTCGTGCCAGAGGACTCGATCTGCCGCACCTGCTCACGGCTGCGCTTCGGTGTTCGGCCAGAATTTCCTCACCCTCGGTTGTGGATGGACTGCGTGCACGCCGAACCCTATGCGCCGACCCGCGCGCTGTCCTGTCCGTTCTTTGAGCGCGAGCCTGGTGTCGACTGACGGTTCGCAGGTCAGCGTACGCCCCGAAGCACTAAATTGCGATATTTCGAAATTTCGAGATCCTGTGATGTGTAAAAGCCCCGGGGCATGGGGCGGTCAAGGCTGTTTTCGCACGGTCGATAGTGCATTTAACATAACAGACGTCCGATCTCGCGCGAGCCTAGCGCCCGCAATTGGGGTCTGACCAAGATAAGCTCAATCCGCGCCGGCGACCTCTCGCGTGAGCCCCGATAACCCATTTTGGGCGACTCCGATTGCAATGCCCCGAACATTTCCTGATCCTCCCATAAGAAGATCGGCTTCTCTAACCGCTTCCTCGGCTTCCTTGCCAACGAAGCCAGCCTTTTGCCACCTCGATCTATCTGCACACCGACGACGGTGTCTTAGCTGCTACCAAAATTCGGGTCTTGTCGGGGCGAAAGGGACCGCACGCCGGGCGTCAGGCTCGCTGCTCGGGTGACGGGGCTGCCGTCGGCGCTGCCGTAAGTGCCGTCGGTGCAGGGTGACCGGCGGGCCGGATCACAGCGTTAGCGGAAAGGGCAAGGGTTATCAGTGAGAGCGCCACTCAATCCCACAGGTTTTCATGCGAACTCCAGGCGGAGTGGATTGTTTCCGCCCGGAACATGTAATTTCACGTTCGTGAAACTCCATGGATTGACCGGAATTGATTGCCCGTTGCAACTACTCGGACACGGATCCCGTGCCGTCCCAGAGATTCCCCGCTGCATCAATATATTTGGCAGACATCTTGGGCATGGCCTCTGATTTCACAGAGACAAAGCACCCGGGCAGTTCCAGTTGCTGCAGGGAAATGCCATGGCAGGTGGTGGCTGAATTGATCCAGAGAATCGCCTCGGCTCGGGCTCGAATGGAGGAGACTTCGCACGGAGGCCCGATGCTAACCTGTGTTGTTGGCATAGATGGATTCCTCACACGGGGACTCAATGGCAGGAGCGAAGGGTACCAAGGCGTCCGTTCAGACTTCGAGTTTGTGGCGCTGAGCAGTCCTCGGGGTCGGGTCTTTGCGCCTGGTGGGCTTTCGTCAGGCGCGAGACGATCTCGGTTACGTGGAGCAGGCCAATCTGTCGAAGGCAAATGGACCTGTCCACCGTAGACGAGCTGTCCGTCCGACCGTGCGGTCAGTCGAGCGGCTTGCCGGCCAGTTCGTTGCTCTTGAGCACGGCAACGAAGGCAATGCATCCCATCACGATGACGTAGCCGGCCGGCGCCAGCTTCGAGCCGGTGGCGCCCACGAGCCATGTAGCGAAGAACTGCGCGAAGCCACCGAAGATCGACACGCCGAGGCTGTAGACGATCGAAAGCCCCGTGGCACGGATCGCGCGCGGGAACATCTCAGTGATCATCGTGATCGTTCCCACGGAGATGAACACCACGGGCACCATCAGCGCCGAGGCAACAGCCAGCAGGCGCATCGTGTCGGGCGCGACGCTCAGCCACGCGAACGCCGGCACGATCAACAGCAGCAGGCTGACGCGCGCCCATGTCACGACCCGCTTGCGGCCCCAACGGTCGCTAGCGATGCCGGCGGCCGCGGCGAGCGCGAGCTGGACGCCACCGGCGACGAACGACGCCCAAAGACCCACAGAGAATGGCATTTTCAGCACGCCGACCGCATAGTTGGTGAGGTAATGCAGCACGATGTAATTGGACGATGTAGCACCCGCAGTCATCAGCACGCCCATCACGACCTTGCGGCGATGCAGGCGGAACACATCGCGGATCGGCGTGGCGGCTGAGCGCGTGGCGCCCTCAATGATGTGCGTCTCGTCGAGACTGCGGCGGATGTACGTGCCGAGCGGAATAAGGCCCATGCCAATCAGGAATGGCACACGCCAGCCCCACGCATGCAACTGCTCGGTGGTAAGTACTGCCGTCAGGCAGAGGCCCACGAGAGAGCCGAGCAGCGTGCTCAGCGCTTGGCTGAACAGCTGCCAGCTCGCGAAGTAGCCGCGATTGCTGTCGTCCGCGTACTCAAGCAGCATTGAGGTGGACGCACCCACCTCGCCGCCGACGGCGAATCCCTGGATCAGCCGTCCCGCCACAAGAAGCAGTGGTGCCGCGATGCCAATCTGCGCGTATGTCGGCGCAATCACGAACACCGCGGAGCCGGCGGCCATCAGCCATAGCGTGAGTGTCATCGCCGCCTTGCGTCCCGCACGGTCCGCATAGCTGCCGATCACGATACCGCCGAGCGGACGCACGACGAAGCCGATGCCGAACGTCGCCAGCGACATGAGCAATTGCGAAAGCGGCGACGAGCCCGGGAAAAACAGCTTGCCGAGAATCGTTGCGAAGTACGTATAGATGGCGAAGTCGAAGAACTCGAGGCCATTGCCAAGCGTGATTGCCGTGATCTTCCGGCCGAGCGAAGCCGGCCTCGCTGGCGCGTCGACGATGACCGCGCCGCCTGTCGGCCTCGTGCTGTCGAATGCCGTCATTCAGCGCCCCCCGTTGCTTGCGTGCCTGCCGGTAGGAAGCGTTCGACGAGGCGAGCCCAGTACGCCGCGCCCACGGGCAGAATGGCATCGTTGAAATCGTAATGCGGATTATGGGCGCTGCAGCCACCTGCGCCGTCGCCATTACCGATGACGAAGTAGCTACCAGGCACCTGTTCGAGCATGAACGAGAAGTCCTCGCTTCCGGTGAGCGCCTCGAAATTCTCGATCAGGCCGTCGGGCCCCAACCAGCTGAGCGCCACGTCGCGCGCGAACGTGGTCATTGCCTCATCGTTGATCAACGCCGGATACCGCCAGCGATAGTCGACGTCTACCTCGGCGCCGAACACGGCCGCCTGCGCGGCGACCAGCGCGGTGATGCGCTCGCGCAGCTGGAGCCGCACCTCGGGCAAATGCGCGCGCACAGACAGCCGCAGCTCCACTGCATCTGGAATCACGTTCGGCGCATCGCCGCCGTGAATCGCACCCACGGTTACTACGGCCATGCGGCGCGGATCCACGTTGCGTGACACGATGGTCTGAAGCGCCACCACGAGGTGCGATGCGACGAGGACCGGATCGATGGTGTCGTGTGGCATAGAACCGTGACCGCCCTTGCCGCGCACAGTCAGGACGACGGTGTCCGACGACGCCATCGACGGCCCTGCGCGAAAACCGAACTTATTGGTCGGGAGGCCGGGCATGTTATGGAACGCGAACACCGCGTCGCACGGAAAGCGCTCGAAGAGCCCGTCCTCGATCATCTTTCGCGCGCCCGCGAGGCCCTCCTCGGCGGGCTGGAAAATCAGGTTCAGGGTGCCATCGAAAGGCCGCGTGCGTGCCAGGTGCCGCGCGGCCGCCAGCAGCGTCGCGGTATGGCCGTCGTGCCCGCACGCGTGCATCTTGCCGGTAATCCGGCTTGCATAGGCCTTGCCCGTGGCTTCCTGGATCGGCAGCGCGTCCATGTCGGCGCGCAAGCCGAGGCGGCGTGGACCGTTGCCCACGGTGAGCGTGCCCACGAGTCCGGTGCCGCCGATGCCGCGCGTTACGGCGTAGCCCCACTCGATCAGCTTCTCCGCCACGAGATCGCTCGTGGCGAACTCTTCATAGGCGAGTTCTGGATGCGCGTGGATTCGATGGCGCAGCTCGCGCATCTCCTCTTCGCCGTCGAGAATTCCGGACGGTATGTTGATGACGGTCATTGTGATCTCCTGATATTGGAAGTGGAACGGTCGCGCGCGACCATCAGAACCGATGCGTCATGCCCATCGCCGTGACGAGCACGTCCCGGCCTGGGCTCGTCACGGCGCTGTCGAGCGTCAGTGCCGAGGCGCCGCCGTTGGCGATATAGGCCACGCGCGAGTACAGCGCCGTCCGGGGCGAAAGCAGGTACTCGTAGCCGAGCAGCGCGCCGGTGGCGTGGTTGTTGCCCCCCGCCACCACGCGTTCGAGCAGCGACACCTTGATCACGTGTACGCCGAACGGCAGCGTGGCGCCCAGCAGATATGTGTTGGCCACGCGGCCGCCGGCCGCCTTCGGCACGATGCGGTTGTAGGCCAATGACAGCGAATGCGGGCCGATTCGGTACGCCATGCCCGCACCGTAGTGATCGGTCGATTCGGACTGCGTGTTGCGCACGGTATTGAACGAGAGCCCAGCATACAGATCCTTGTTCTCGTACTGCGCGAGCCAGCCCGTGAAGTGAGCGGGCATACCCGAAGCCGACGCGGTGCTGAATCCGTACAGCGCCTGAGCAGAGAAACCACCTAGATTGGGCGTGATATAGCTGATGGCATCCGGCACGCGCGAATCAATCGCGGTGGCGTCGCCGCCGAGGCCCTGCGTGGAATAGGCGAGTCCGGCCATTATCGACAGCTTGGTCAGTGCGAACGGATCGACCTGCGAGGACAACGAAAAGATGGTCGGAAACTGCCGCCCGAGCTTCACCGTGCCGTACTGGCGAGAACTTAGCCACACATTCGACTCGCGATTGAACAGCGTGTTCTGTTGCTGCAGCGCGCCTGTGTCCGTGTTGAAGCCCGATTCGAGCCGGAAACCGGTGGACCAGCCGCCACCGAGATCTTCGGTGCCGAACATGCCGAAGCGCGACGTCGATCCTGCGCCGCTGCCCATCTGCCACGAACTGCCACGGCCACCGGAATCGAAGCTTATGTAGCTGTCGACTGCGCCGTATAGCTGCACGCCCGTGGCCATCGCGGGCGAGGCGGCGGCCGCAAGCATGGAAATGGAAAGCAGTGCCGCACGGGCGCACTGAGAGGATTCGCGCCCGTTCAATCGTTTGTGGGACATCGTTCGCTGGGTTGGTCTCGAGATGCCCGCATGGTAGAGAGCACGCCTAGGAAAAAAAAGATCGACATCGCCATCGTGTCAACCTAAGATTGACACTTATTTGTGGGGACCATCGATATGACGGACGGCCCCAAAACGGGGAATGAGGTATCTTGAGTCTCAAACTGCATCAACTCGAGTGCCTCGTGGCGATCGCCGACAACGGCGGCGTCCGCAGGGCCTCCGTCGCGCTCGGCCGTTCCGCTGCTGCCGTCAGCAAGGCGATTCTCGAACTCGAGACCGAACTGCAAGCCGCGCTCCTCGAACGCGTGGCCGATGGCGCGAACCTGACCGATGCCGGCAACACGTTGCTGGCCCATGCCCGCCTGATTCTGGGTCAGTTGCACCGTGCTGGTGAAGATGTGATGAATCTGTCCACGCGAGGCGGAGGCTCGGTTCGCGCCTGTGTCACCCCATGGTTGATGCATGCCGTGCTGCCGCAGGTTGTGAAGGACTTCCGGCTGCATCATCCCGACGTGCGGCTCGTGGTGGGCGAGCATCTCGGCGACGAATATCGCGAGGTGCGCAGCGGCGATCTTGACTTCGCGTTCGGTCCGCAACCCGATGCTGCGCAGGATCGCGCGCTAGACAGCCGGCTCCTGTTCAGCTATTCGTTCGCGGTGGTCTGCCGGCAGGGCCACCCCGCGGCCTCGGCCAGGCGGCTGTCGGAACTGCGCGAGTACGACTGGTTGTTGAGCCGACCGATTGACCGCTTCTCGCCGGCGCTCAGGAAGCTGATCGAACAGCCCAGAGAGGCACGCGTAGTCCGCGCCCATGCGGCGCGCTCCGTCCAGGCGGCGCTGGCCATCGTGCGTTCCACTGACATGTTGACCGTCGTGCCGTGGCCGCTGATCGAGACGCCCGACATGCGGGACCGATTCGTCGCGCTCAATCTCGACGAGGCGATGCCCGAGTCTGGCACCTGCCTCATCACGCGACGCTACGAGCCCCTGCACGGGCCCGCGCTCGCGTTCCTCGATACATTCCATCGCATCTCGCGTGAGCTGGCCACATCGAGCGAACCCGCCACGCGGCGCATCTTCAGTATGGTCGAGGTGTGCTGAACACGTGAATCGCTAGCCTTGTCGCTGAACTGGACGAACGCGAGCAGCGTTTGCCTGGCATGCTGCGCAAGGGTCGAATCGCTATGGGATATCCCCGCATAGCGAATCGAAGGCGCTCTTCGGACTACGGGAGGAACTTGTAGCCAGATTCGCCGTGCGAAGCGAGGTCCAGTCCGTCGGACTCATGCGCATGGTCGACCCGCAGGCCGCCGCACAGCACCGCGGCCACCCGGAACGAGATCCAACTGGTCAGGATTGAAAAGATGACGCTGAAGGCCATGGCGCCGACTTGGATCAGCATCTGCGTAGCGAAGCTCCGGCCTTCCGCGAAGCCGAGGCCACCGAGAGCGGGCAGGGCGAAGACCGTCGTCAGCACGCCGCCGACCAGCCCGCCGACACCGTGGACGCCGAATACATCGAAGGAATCGTCGAGCCCGAGCATCGGCTTGAACTTCTCGATAGCCAGGATGCAGCAGGGCGAAACCAGCAGACCAATCACCAGGGCACCCATCGGTCCGACAAAGCCGCATGCCGGCGTGATGGCCACCAGCCCGGCGACCGCGCCGGACACTACGCCGAGTAGGCTCGGCTTGCCGCGATGCTTCCACTCCAGCAGCATCCAGGACAGTGCGCCGGTGGCAGCCGCGAGCATCGTATTGACGATGACGAGGACTGCGAAGCCGTTGGCTAGCAGGGCACAGCCGCCGCAGAATCCCAGCCAGCCGACCCACAGCATGGAGCCGCCGGTCATGGTCATGGTCATGTTGTGCGGGGCCATGGCGGCCGTGCCGTAGCCATGGCGCGGGCCGACCATCCATGCCGCCACGAGCGAGGCGATGCCGGCGTTGATGTGGATGACATTGCCCCCCGCAAAGTCCTGTACGCCGAGAGTGAGCATCCAGCCGCCGCCCCAGGCGATGTGTGCCATGGGCACGTAGTTGATGGTGAACCATACCGCCATGAAGACCAGTACGGCGGAGAAGCGGATGCGTTCCGCAAAGGCGCCGACGATGATGGTCGGCGTGATGGCGGCGAACATCAGCATGAAGAGGAAGAACAGGAGCTCGGGCACGGTGTCGCGCATGGCGTCCTGCGTCACTCCGTGCAGGAAGAGCTTGGAGGTGCCGCCGATCCAGGCCTGCAGCGAGCCGCCGTCGTCGAAGGCGAAGGTATAGCCGTAGAGCGCCCACAACACGGAGATCATCGAGGCCACGGCGAAGACCTGGGTCAGCACCGATATTACGTTCTTGGTGCGGGCCAGGCCGCCGTAAAACAGTGCCAGGCCGGGCAAGGTCATCAGCAGCACAACCAGCGAGCAAGTGACCAGGTAAGCGGTGTCACCGGTGTTCAGTTTCGAGGCGGCTGCAGCGGTATCTGCCGCATGTGCCGGCAGCCAGAGCGTCGCGCTCAATAGCCCGAGGGCTGCATGGCGCAGGCTGGAACGAATCGAAGATCCCATGATTTCTCCTGAAATTGGCGTGATCCTGGCACTGGAGGCCGGGCTCCCGGGTAGTGCAAGCCGTGTGCCAGTGCCGGTGTGGCGGTGAGGCCGGTAGCTGAGGTGACGGCGCGCGCTTAGCTGAAGCCAGGCTGCAGCTGGCGCACCAACCCTGGGGTTATGCCTGCCGGTGGTGCGCGCTGCCGGGGGGTCAGACGAATACGACGGTCTTGTCCCGGTTTAGAAAGACTCGGTGTTCCACGTGGTACTTCACGGCCCGGGCCAGCGCCATGGTCTCGGTGGCGCGGCCGACGGCTACCAGTTCCTCGGCCGTATAGCCGTGGTTCACCCGCTGCACTTCCTGCTCGATGATCGGCCCTTCGTCGAGGTCGGCCGTCACATAGTGCGCGGTTGCGCCGATCAGCTTCACGCCGCGCGCATGGGCCTGGTGGTAGGGCCGCGCGCCCTTAAAGCCGGGCAGGAAGGAGTGGTGGATATTGATGGCGCGGCCTTCCAACTTGCGGCACAGGGTGTCGGACAGCACCTGCATGTAGCGCGCGAGCACCACCAGTTCGGTGCCTGTCTCGTCGACCAGCCGCAGCAGTTCCGCCTCCTGCGCGGCCTTGTTGTCGCGGGTTACCGGCAGGTAGATGAAGCGGATCCCTTCGCGCTCCGCCATCGGCCGCAGGTCGAGATGGTTGGATACCACCGCCGTGATTTCCATGTCGAGCTCGCCCTTGTTGCGGCGGTAGAGCAGGTCGGCCAGGCAGTGGTCGAACTTGCTGACCATTAGCAGCAACCGCATGGGCTTGGCGGCGCTGAACAGCTGCCATTGCATGCCGAAGCGCTCCGCCACAGGCGTGAAGCCCCGGCCGAGCGCACCGATGTCTTCGCGCCTGGGGTCGTTAAATCGGAACACGCCGCGCAGGAAGAAGCGGCCGGTGTCCTCGTCGTCGAACTGCGACAGCTCGGTGATGTAGCAGTCGTACTCGGCCAGGCATGCGGTGACGGCGGCCACGATGCCCGAGGTGGCTTCGCAGCTGATCTTGATGACGTAGTGGTTGGGGGAAGTATCCATGTTTTCGCGGGGCTGGGGAGAGGAGTGCGGTCAGCCTTTGGCCATCCGCTTGCTCTTGGTCGGGTCGTCAAACGGCATGAGCTCGGCGGTGGCGCTGGCCTGCAGGCTCCCGCGCACTTCCAGCGGGGTGCCGGGCCTGGCGCAAGGGGTGTCCATGCGGGCGATGGCGAGCGAGCGGCCGGTCAGGCGGGAGTACATGGCACAGGTGATGACGCCCACCTGTCGGCCGTCGCGCCAGAGCGTGTCGCCGCTGGCGGCAGCGCGCCCGGCGTCGACCGCGACGCCATAGATGCGGAAGCGCTCGTGACCTTGCAGGCGGAAATGCTCGCCGGCGCCGCGGAAGGCGGTCTTGCCGGGCGAGACGGTAAAGTCGAGCCCGAGTTCCCACAGGGTGTCGCCTGCGACCTCGCCGACGAAGGGGTACATCTCGGAGTTGTCGTAGGGGTAGAACAGCAGGTAACTTTCCACGCGTAGCCAGTCCAGCGCCGTGAAAGCGCAGGGGGCGATACCGAACGGCGCACCCTGGTCGAGGATGGTGTCCCACAGGGCGGGCGCGTCGGCGGCCTTGCAAAAGATTTCGTAGCCGCGCTCACCGGTATAGCCCGTGCGCGAGAGCATCACGGGCCGGCCGAACAGGCGCGTCTGCATGTGGTGGAAATAGGGCAGGTCGCGGATGCCGGGAACGTGCTCGGCCAGGAAGTCGACCGCTGCGGGGCCTTGCAGCGAGAGGTCATGCAGGTCGTCGTCGAACTGGATGGCGACCTGCTTGCCCTGGGCGCCGCGCGTCAGCATGTCCAGCCCAGCGCCGGCTCCATGTACCACCATGAAAGCATTGGGGCCGGTGCGGTAGACCACACAGTCGTCGACGAACTTGCCGCGCTCGTCGAGCATGGTGGCGTAGACCGATTTGCCGGGATAGACCTTGGACATGTCGCGCGTGGTGGCGAAGTCGAGCAGGCTCTCGGCATGCGGGCCAACGTAGTGGACCTTCTTCAGGCCGGAGACGTCCATTAGCCCCGCGCGGGTGCGGATGGTTTCGTGGTGGTCGGCGAGGTCGCTGGAGTAGGTCCAGGCGGTGCCCATGCCGTTCCAATCTTCCAGTCGGGAGCCGAGGGCGCGGTGGCGGTCGGCGAGGGCGGAAATACGCCAGCTAGTGGACATAGCAGTGCTCCTTGTCGGACAGGCGGTGCCTGGGAAAATGCGCGGGGAGATCAGACGGGGTCATAGGGCGCGAGCCATGCCAGTAGCGCTTCGCGGTAGTTGGCCATGCCCTTGTATTCGACGATGGGCGCGGGCAGGTCGCGCAGCACGCGGTGCAGCCGCTGGCCCCAGCCCGGCCGGGTGACCAGTTCCTCCATGCTGGCAAGGTAGGTACGGATACTGAACAGCAGCGCGTTGCTGCGCGGCAGGCGCACCATCATCTGCAGCTCGACGCGCAGGTGGACCTTGCGGCCGGCGTTCTCCGGCGTGACAGAGGCGCGGTCTGCACCCCACAGGTGGTAGGTCTCGGGCGAGGTGTCTAGGCGCGGGTTGATGGTGAGCGTCCAGTTCAGCCGCCGAACCGGCTCGCTGGAACGGATGTTCAGCAGGTACTTGAGTGCTCGGTCGAACACACCGAGTTCGTGGGCCATCGGAACCGGTGCGTGCCACTGTTTGAAACTCATGCCGGCATCGAAGGCCAGCGACCAGTCCGCCGGACCTGTCACGACCCCTGCGTCCATGAAAAGGTCCCCGTCACGCTGGTCGAGCAGGGCGATGTCGCCCTGCACCTGGCGGGCGATGAATTCGAGCGGGTCGCACGGCAGCGTGCCGGCCTGGCCGAAGACGAAGTCGTGCGCGGTGCCGAGCAGGCGGTTCTGCCAGTGCCAGCGGTCCCCGTCGCGGGTCAGCGTGAAGTGCTCGGGGTAGTCGGCGCTCAGCGTTTCCATGTAGAGCTCGAGCGCATCCCATGCGGCGGTCGCCATGTGGGGCATGACCAGTGCGCGGCGTGGATCGTTGCGAAGGGCCTGGTCGCGCTCGGCCATTTCCCCGGCGTAGTGCTCGTCGATGTCGAACCAGTTGGCGAACACCGAGCCATGCGCTTTGCGCGTGGCAGGCTCGATGTTGACCGAGTACATGTAGCGGTCTTCGGGGAACGGGAACGGGAAGCGGGCGATGGCGGCCGGGCTGTTGCGGTAGGTGAAGTCGTCGCGGAAGGTTTCGAGCGCAGGGCTGCGGGCGGTCATGGCGGAAGCTCAGAGGTCGAGGAAGATGGGCGTGCCGCAGCCGCGCGATACGCAGGGCATCAGGAACTGCAGGCGATCGCCGGGGGCGAGGAAGTGGTCGCGGTGCTCGACGTCACCGCCGGCATAGGGCAGCGCGCACTGTCCGCACACGCCGCCGCGGCAGAGGTTGGGCACGGCGATGCCGGCCTGCTCCAGCGCTTCCAGCAGGCTGCGCGAAGACGGCACGTCGATGGCCGTGCCGGAGCGGCGCAGCTCGACGCGGAACGGCGCCCCGGGCTTTGCCGCCGCGAAGGCTTCGGCATGGACCGATGACGCCGGCCATCCCAGCGCACGCGCCGCGGCCGCGACGCCGTCGATCAGGCTTGCCGGCCCACACGTGTAGACATGGGTGCCCGCGCGCTGGCCAGCGAGCAGTGTTGGCACGTCGAGGCGGTCGCCGGGCGCGCCGCTGTAGCCATGGAAGCGCTCGCCCAGCCGCTCGCGCAGGGCACCGGCATAGGCGTCGGTCTGCCCGGGGCGGCCGGCGTAGTGCAGCGTAAAGCTGGCGCCCGTGGCCTCCAGTGCGTCAGCATAGGCGAGGAACGGCGTGATGCCGATCCCGCCCGCGACCAGCAGGTGGTGGCGCGCCTGCGAGTGAAGCGGAAACAGGTTGGCGGGCGGCGAGATGCGGAGGACGTCTCCAGCGCGTACCTGCTGGTGGAGGGCGCGTGAGCCGCCGCGCGAATCCGGCTGCAGCCGCACGGCGATACGGTAGGCGGGCGCACCGGTGGTCGGATCCGTGGCGGCGCTCAGCGAGTAGGCATTGGTGATAGTGGCGTTGCCGTCCGGGATGGTGACCCGGACATGGCTGCCGGCCGAGAAGGCAGGCAGATTGCCGCAATCGCTGCAAAGCAGGTATTCCTTGACCACGGGCGTCAGCGTCGTAACGCGCGTGACTCTCACATGCAAAGGGTTCACGGCTGGCCTCCTTGCTCGGCGCGTGCGGCTACGCCCAGATAGGCGCCGAGCCGGCGTGAGAAGTGTTGCCGCACGCCCAGCGCGACACCGCAGTGCGGGCAGTCCGTCAGGGCTTCGGCGGCCGGTGCGAGATGTTGCCGTGCGCAGTGGACGCAGTACACCTGGCGCAGGTGCCGCCTGGTTGGTGCCAGCTGGATGGCGTCGGGGGCCAGGCCGGCGCTGCGCGCCACGTTCCACAGGGCCCAGATGCGCGGCTCGGGCCCGGTCAGGTAGAGATGGGTGCCGGCCGGTGCCTGGTCGAGTGCTGCGGCCAGGGCGTGATCGAGCGTGCGGGCGGCACCGTCGTCTTCTCCGCCTTGCAGCAGCAGTGTGTGGCGGCCGGTGAGGTCGCCGGCGAGGGCTGGCAGGATGCTCATTGCGTCTGGCTCGGCAGTGGCGACGACGAGCAGATGGTGCTGGGCGCTGTCCTGCGTGGCCAGCGGCGCATAGCGGGGGAGGCTGTGCGGGAAGTGGGCGGGAAGGCTGCGCGGCGGTTCCATGTCGGACTCCAGTCAACCCCTGGCGGGGACAGGTCCATGTTGTGGCAATCGGCCGCTGCCGCTCAATCACGACGATGGCATACCCCGAAGGAGATAGGCGCGGCTGGCATGCTTGTTGCGGCCGCCACAGGCCGTGATAGATCCACCTGACACCTGCGCCGGCTCTCTGCCCATGCCCAACGACTCCAGTGGCCGCCCGCAGCGGCCAGCCTTGCGCCCCGTGCCGGTGCGCCGCGCCGCCAGCCGGCGCCGGGTGAGGGCTGTGCGCTCGCCCGGCGCAGATGCCCCGGCGCGGGGCGCGGCGCGCCAGCCCGGGGCAGGGGACCCGGCGATCGCCCGCTTCGAGGCGCTCGCGCATGAACTCCATGATTCCATCGCGCAGCAACTGGGCTTTCTCAGCTTTCAGGCGCGGCATGTCGAAGGCCTTCTGGCCCGTCCGGCCGAGGCGAGCGCCTCGCTTAGGGAACTGCGCAGCGTGCTGGGCCGCGTGCAGAAGCAGGTGCGCGAACTGATCCTCGGCGCCCGGGTCGGCATGCAGGGGAGCTCGCTGCGTACCGCGGTGGGTGACGCCGTGGCCGAGTTCTCGCGCCGCAGCAGCATCGTGTTCGAACTCGACAACCGGCTGGATGAAGGCCACGTTGCGCCGGCGTGCGAACTGCATCTGCTGCAGATCGTGCGCGAGGCGCTGGCGAACGTCGTGCGGCACTCGCGTGCGCGTTCGGCGCGCGTGGCATTGCGGGGGCGGGGCAGCGGCGGCGCGCAGATCGTCATCGAGGACGACGGTATCGGTGTCCCGGCCGCCGTGCTGGCGGCGTCCGTGGACGGTGGGGAGGCCGGGCACTACGGGCTGGCGATCATGCGCGAGCGTGCCCGCACCATCGGCGCCGCGCTGAGCGTGGAGACTGCGCCGGGCGGCGGCACGCGCATCGTGCTTCATCTGCCGGACGGCGAAGGAAGCCCATGACCACCGGACTCCTGCTGATCGACGACCATCCCTTGTTCCGCAAAGGCCTGCGCATGATGCTCGACGGCTGCGATGACTTCACCGTCCTCGGCGAGGCCGCTGCCGGCCGGCAGGGCGTGGAGATGGCCCGCACCCTGCAGCCCGGCCTGATCCTGCTCGATCTCCACATGCCCGGCCTCGGCGGCATGCAGGTGCTGGACGAAGTGCGCCAGATAGGGCTGGACGCCCGAGTCATTGTGCTGACGGCGTCGCTGGTGCGCGACGAGCTGGTCGAAGCCCTGCGCCTAGGCGCCAACGGGTACCTGCTCAAGGAGACCGAGCCGGACGAGCTGGTCGGCTACGTGCGTCGCTGCAATGGCGGCAACGTGGTGCTGACCGACGAGATGATCCGCCTGCTGGCGCAGGACGACGGCAAGGCCGCGGGGGCCGCACCGGAGCCAGATGTCCTGCTGAGCGCGCGCGAGGCGCAGACGCTGGGGCTGATCGCGCAGGGCATGAGCAACAAGCAGATCGCGCGCGAGTTAGGTATCAGCGATGGCACGGTTAAGATCTATGTGAAGAACCTGCTGCGCAAGCTGCGGCTGCGCTCGCGGCTGGAACTGGCCGCCTGGGCGTACCGTACTGCCGGCGGGGTGCCGGTGCAGGCGTACCGGCCAGCGGGGGCCTGGCGATGACTGCCGACGCGGAATTTGACCTGGACGCCCTCCCGCTGGCAGCCGCCCGCCTCGGCTGCGATGGGCGGCTGCTGGCGAGCAACGCAGCCTGGCGCCTGCTGGTGAGCTGCGGGCCGGCCGTGGCGGAACGGGTGCATCCCGAAGACAGGCCGACGTGGCAAGGCGTGCTGGACGCGCACCTGGAGTGGTCGGGCTGCCTGCGTTTCATCAGCGAGGCCGGCACCTTGCTGTGGCTGGATATCGACCTGCACTGGCGCGGCGGTACTGCCTGGATCACCGCGCGCGACGCGACGCAGCGCCGCCGCGAGCTGTCAGCCCTGCAGGCCGGGGCGCAGAGTCTGCGCAATCTGCTCGACGGGGTGCCTGGGCTGGTCTACCGCGGCCGCAACGACCGGGATTGGACCATGGAAATCGTCAGCCGCGGCGCGCTCGGCATGACGGGCTATCAGGCGGAAGCGCTGCGCAACAATCGCGCGCTGGCCTACAGCGATTTGATCGCCCAAGAAGATGCGGACTACGTCTGGGGTACGGTGCAGACTGCCTTGCAACTGCGCCGGCCCTACACGCTGGCCTACCGGATCCGCGCGGCAAACGGTGGGCAACGCTGCATCTTCGAGCGCGGGCAGGGGGTCTTCTCGGACTCGGGGGAAGTGCTGGGAATCGAAGGCGTGATGCTGGAGGTGCCGGAGGGCCTGTTCGAGCGCCTGTCGCAATTGCGGCCCTGACGGGGCGGCAGGGCGCGGCTGCTGGTCCATCCGACCCATCCCCACGGCCTGACCGGGCGAAACAGGCAACCCTGTTCCGCCCGTCGCGCTCAATACCCGCCCTGACCCGGGTACCAGCTGGTGCCGGCCAACGGCACTTGCGTCATCGCCGCCGCGTCCACAGTCAGCGCGGCGAGGTCTTCCGGCTCCAGGTTGTGCAGGTGCGACTTGCCGCAGGCGCGCGCGATAATCTGCGCTTCCATCGTCATCACCGACAGGTAGTTGGCCAGCCGGCGGCCGGCCTGCACCGGGTCCAGGCGTGACGACAGGGCTGGGTCCTGTGTGGTGATGCCGGCCGGGTCCTTGCCTTCGTGCCAGTCGTCATAGGCACCAGGCACGGTACCGAGCTTGTGGTACTCGGCGGCGTAGCGTGGGTCGTTGTCGCCGAGCGCCACCAGCGCGGCAGTGCCGATGGCGACGGCGTCGGCACCGAGCGCCAGCGCCTTGGCCACATCCGCACCGTTGCGGATGCCACCTGACACGATCAGCTGCACCTTGCGGTGCATGCCCAGGTCCTGCAGCGCCTTCACGGCGGGGCGGATGGCGGCCAGGATGGGTATGCCCACGTGCTCGATGAACACCTCCTGCGTTGCGGCCGTGCCGCCCTGCATGCCGTCCAGCACCACCACGTCGGCACCTGCCTTTACGGCGAGAGCCACGTCGTAGTACGGCCGGGTGGCGCCGACCTTCACGTAGATCGGCTTTTCCCAATCGGTGATCTCGCGCAGTTCGAGGATCTTGATCTCAAGGTCGTCCGGGCCCGTCCAGTCCGGATGGCGGCAGGCCGAGCGCTGGTCGATGCCTTCCGGCAGGCAGCGCATCTTGGCCACGCGTGGGCTGATCTTCTGGCCCAGCAGCATGCCGCCGCCGCCTGGTTTGGCGCCCTGGCCGATCACCACTTCGATGGCATCGGCCTTGCGCAGGTCGTCCGGGTTCATGCCGTAGCGCGAGGGCAGATACTGGTAGACCAGCGTCTGCGATTGGCCGCGTTCTTCCGGTGTCATGCCGCCGTCGCCGGTGGTGGTGCTGGTGCCGACGATGGTGGCGCCGCGGCCGAGCGCTTCCTTGGCCTGCGCCGATAGCGCGCCGAAGCTCATGCCGGCGATAGTGATGGGCGTCTTCAGGTGGATCGGCTTCTTGGCGAAGCGCGCGCCGAGCACTACGTCCGTGCCGCACTTCTCGCGATAGCCTTCCAGCGGATAGCGGCTGACCGAGGCGCCGAGGAACAGCAGGTCGTCGAAGTGCGGCAGCTTGCGCTTGGTACCGCCGCCGCGGATGTCATAGATGCCGGTGGCCGCGGCGCGACGGATTTCCGCCATGGTGCCCGGATCGAAGGTGGCCGAGAAGCGCGGGGGCGTCTGTGTGGCGCCGAGTTCCAGTTCGTGGAGGACGGTGGGGGCGTTCATCTCAGTAAGCTCCTGCGTTGTCGACATGGAAGTTGTAAAGCGTGCGCGCTGAACCGTAGCGCTTGAAGGAGAACGGATCGACGTCCAAGTGGCCGGCGCGAGCCAGCAGGCCGGCGAGCACCTCGCGCTCGGCCGCGCCCATCGGCTTTTCCTCGCAGTCGGCGCCCAGGCTCTTGACCGTGCCACGCACGTAGATGTTGGCTTCGTAGAGCGAGTCGCCCAGCGCCTCGCCGGCGTCGCCCAGCACCACCAGGTTGCCGGCCTGCGCCATGAAGGCCGAGAAGCTGCCGACCGAGCCGCCGACCACCACGTCCGCCCCCTTAAGGGAAATGGCGCAGCGCAGGCCGGCATCGCCGTCGATAACCAGCAGGCCGCCCTGTGCGGTGGCGCCCGCGGCGTTCGAGGCAAAGCCCTTCACGTGGACCTTGCCGCTCATCATGTTCTCGGCCACGCCGGTGCCGGCGCTGCCGTTGATGGTGACGCTTGCACCGTGGTTCATGCCGGCCGCGTAGTAGCCGGCATGGCCTTCGATGGTGACGTCCAGCGGTGCGTTCATGCCCGCCGCGATGGCATGCGCGCCGTTTGGATTTTCGATCTTCACCTGCAGGCCGGGCGTGGCCGGCGCTTCCTTGTGCAGGAACTGGTTCACTTCGCGCAGAGGCGTGACGGCCAGGTCGAATTTCATGGGAGCTTTCACGCTTTCCATACGTACATCTCCTCGGGGGCAGGTTCGAAAACATGGGCGTGGCGCACGCCCGGCAGGTGGGCCAGCGAGCGGAACTCGGAGGCAATTGCCACGTAGTCGTCGGTCTCGGCGACGACGGCCGGCTTGCAGGCAAATGGGTCGCGGATCAGTGCGAGCTCGTTAGGCGTGCCCATCAGGAAGGTGTAGAAGCCGTCCAGCACTTCAAAGCCTTTCTGCAGAGCGTCCTTGAGCGAGTCACCTTCGCGCAGGCGCCATTCGAGGAAACGCGTGGCGGCCTCGGTGTCGTTGTCGGTATCGAATTCGATGCCGTAGGGCGCCAGCATGCGGCGGATGCCGTTGGGGTTCGACAGCGAGCCGTTGTGTACCAGGCAGAAGTCCTCGCCGGCGGTGAACGGGTGGGCACGGTCGGGCGTCACGGCGGATTCCGTCGCCATGCGGGTGTGGCCCACCAGGTGGCTGCCTTCGAAGCCGGCGAACTGGTAGCGCGTGGCGACTTCGGCGGGCGTGCCGATGTCCTTGTAGAGATCGATGCTCTTGCCGGCCGAGAAGACCTTGAGCGCCGGCTCGTAGTCCTTCAGCCAAGCCTTGATGTCCTCCGGCTCGCCGCTGAAGGCGACGATGCCGTGGTTGCCGCCCTTGGCCTCGACCGTCGCGCCGGCATCGCGGTTGGCGTTGAGGGCCTGCACCAGGGCGTCCCAGTCATAGTCATCGCCGTCCTTGGCGTAGCCGGCATAGACGCTCACCTTGCGGCGGCCGCCAGCCAGCGGCGGCGTGAAGACGGCCAGGCCGGCCGAGTCGGGGCCCCGCTCGGTCATCCCGATCATCATCGGCACCATCAGTTCTCCGAGCCGGGGGCGCAGGGACGGGGTCTTGATCAACAGTCCAACAATTCCGCACATGGTGAGGTCCTTTCAGAAAAATTCGAGGTATTGCCTGACTTCCCACTCCGACACGTGCCGCTGGTATTCCAGCCACTCCATGCGCTTCAGTTTCAGGAATTCGGCGGCCACCGGGCCCAGGGCGCCGGTGACGACGGAGTCGGCTTCGAGGGCATCGAGCGCGGCGCCGAGGTTCTGCGGCAGCAGCCCGATGCCAGCGTCGGCGAGCTGGGCGTCGCTCCACTCGTAGAGGTTGGTGTTGCGCGGCACGCCGGGGTCGAGCTCGCGCTCGATGCCGTCCATGCCGGCGGCGATGACTGCAGCGGTGGCCAGGTAGGGGTTGGCGGCGCCGTCCGGCAGGCGCAATTCGAGCCGGCCCTTGGGAATGCGCACCATGCTGGAGCGGTTGTTGTCGCCGTAGCTGATATAGGCCGGCGCCCAGGTCGCGCCGGTCAGCGAGCGGCCTACCACCAGACGCTTGTAGGAGTTGACGGTGGGCGCGCACAGCGCGGTCAGCGCCGGGGCGTGCGCCAGTAGGCCGCCAAGGAAGTGATAGGCCAGCTTCGACAGTTCGAGCCCGCGCGCGTCGGCCTTGTCCGAGAAGAGGTTGCGCTCGCCGTCGCCGATCGACATATGCATATGCATGCCGTTGCCGGGGCGGTTGGCGAAGGGCTTGGGCATGAAGGAGCAGACTAGGCCCAGTTCGTTGGCGATCTCCGAGGCGGCCATCTTGAAGAAGACGAAGTGGTCGCAGGAGGTCAGGCAGTCGGTGTAGGTGTAGTTCAGCTCGAACTGGCCGTTAGCGTCTTCATGGTCGATCTGGTAGACGTCGATGCCGGCCGAGCGCAGGTCGTTCGACAGGCGTTCCAGGAAGGTGCGGGTGCGCGACAGGCCCTTGTAGTCGTAGCAGGGCTTGGCCAGCGTGTCGCTGGGGTCGCACGGGGCGATGCCGCCCTTGTCGTCGCGACGCAGCAGCGAGAACTCGGGCTCCAGGCCGGTATAGAGCGTGTACCCGCACTCGGTCAGGCGGGCGATCTGCTGCTTGAGGACGATTCGGCTGTCGTACTTCCACGGCTGGCCTTCGACATGGCCCTCGCAGACGATGCGCGCGAGGCCGGGCTGCCAGGGCACCAGGCTGATGGTGCCGAGGTCGCCGCGCGCCATGAAATCCGGACCGTGCGGCTCGATGCCCACACCCCAAATGGCAAAGCCGGCAAAGCCCGCGCCTTCGGTCAGCACCGAGTTGAGGTGGGCCACCGGCACCGACTTGGCCTTGGCCACGCCGTGAATGTCGACGAACTGGGCGAGCACGTAGCCCACACCGTGCCCCAGCAGGTAATCCTGGGCTTCCTTGACCGTGTCGAAGCGCGGGGGCTGCGTGAGGGCCCCGGCTGGCGCGGTGAACTGCGCGTTTAATTCTGACTTCATGGACCTGGCTCCTTACCGACTCTGTGGTTGGGGGCGCTGCGAGGCGCCTGGCATACGACTGGCTTTCCGGGGAAATCCGTGATGAAATCCATCGTGTTTCATGTAGAGCAACGTTTGTGCCTGTTGTGAATCATCATTTTGGTGCGTCCGCGTGGCGTAAAGTCCGCGCAATGCCCGAGCGAAGACAATCAAAACCCTATGAACTCCCCCTCTGATTCCCCCGTCAGCACCGCGCCGGTGCTGGAAGAAGCGGTCGGCCTGGCCATCCGCGAACTGCGCCAGCGAGAAGGGTTGACCATCGCGCAGGTGGCCGACCAGGCCGGCCTGAGCCGGGGTATGCTGTCGAAGATCGAAACCGGCAGCACGATGGCCGGCATGGACACGCTGGCGCGCATCGCGCGCGTGCTGGGAGTGTCGATGTCGGTGCTGTTCAGCAAGTACGACGCGGCGGCGGCGTCGGCCCAGCACGTCAAGCGCGGCGCGGGGATGGAAGTGGTGCGTCGGGGCACCAAGAGCGGGCACTCCTACCACCTGCTCGCTTACGACCAGGGTCCGCTCAAGACCTTCGAGCCTTTCCTTATCACCATCGAGGACGACACCGAGCGCTACCCGACCTTCCAGCATCCGGGCACGGAATTCCTCTACATGCTGGAAGGCGTGATCGAGTACCGCGTCGGCCAGCAGACCTACACGCTGGAGCCCGGCGACTCGCTTACGTTTCCCGGCGAAGTGCCGCACGGGCCGGAGCGGCTGGCGCAGTGCCCCATCCAGTTCCTGTCGGTCACGGTGTATCCGCGCAGCGGCGGCTGATCCGCGCTGTGGCGGGTGAGCGGGGCGGAGCGTGATCGCCGGCATGGCGCTTACATGCCCCCGTAGTTCGGACCGCCACCGCCTTCCGGCGTGACCCACACGATGTTCTGCGTCGGGTCTTTGATGTCGCAGGTCTTGCAGTGCACGCAGTTCTGGGCGTTGATCTGCAGGCGTTCCTTGCCGTCATCGTTCTGCACGAACTCGTACACGCCGGCGGGGCAGTAGCGCGCCTCGGGGCCGGCATACTTTGCCCAGTTGATGTTGACCGGCACGCTCGCATCCTTGAGCGTCAGGTGCGCGGGCTGGTTTTCTTCGTGGTTCGTGTTGCTGATGAACGCCGACGACAGACGGTCGAACGTGAGCTTGCCGTCCGGCTTCGGGTAGACGATCTTCTCGCACTCGGCGGCCGGCTTCAGGTACACATGATCCGGCTTCTCGCGGTGAATGGTCCAGGGCGGGTTGCGGATGCCGAGCTTCGGCAGCAGCCACTGCTCGATGCCGGTCATCAGCGTGGCCGTGGCACGACCCTTCTTGAACCACTGCTTGAAGTTCTTGGACTGAAGCAGTTCCTTGTGGAGCCAGCTCGCTTCGAAGGCGGCGGGGTAGGCGGTCAACTCGTCGTGCTGACGGCCGGCCTGCAGCGCGTCGTAGGCGGCCTCGGCGGCCAGCATGCCGGTCTTGATGGCGGCGTGGCTGCCCTTGATGCGCGAGGCGTTCAGGTGACCAGCGTCGCAACCCACCAGCGCGCCACCCGGGAATACGGTCTTCGGCAGCGACAGCAGGCCGCCGGCGGTGATGGCACGCGCGCCATAGCCGATCCGCTTGCCGCCTTCGAAGTAATGGCGGATCTCCGGATGGGTCTTGAAGCGCTGGAATTCCTCGAACGGCGACAGCCACGGATTCGCGTAGTCAAGGCCGACCACGAAGCCCACCGCCACCTTCTTGTCCTCCATGTGATAGAGGAACGAGCCGCCATAGGTGGCCGGGTCGAGCGGCCAGCCAGCGGTGTGCACCACCAGACCGGGCTTGTGCTTGGCCGGGTCGATATCCCACAGTTCCTTCAGGCCGATGCCGTAGCTCTGCGGGTCGCGGCCGGCGTCGAGCTTGAACTTCGCAATGACCTGCTTGCCCAGGTGGCCGCGCGCACCTTCCGCGAAGATCGTGTACTTGGCGTGCAACTCCATGCCGAGCTGGAAGTTGTCGGTGACCTCGCCTTCCTTGCTGAGGCCCATGTTGCCCGTGGCTACGCCCTTGACCGAGCCGTCCTCGTTGTAGAGGACTTCGGCGGCCGGGAAGCCCGGGAAGATCTCCACACCCAGCGCCTCGGCCTGCTGGCTCAGCCAGCGCACGAAGTTCGACAGGCTGACGATGTAGTTGCCCTCGTTGTGGAAGCACTCGGGCAGCAGCGGGGCGCCCTTGGAGCCAGATTCGTTGAGGAACAGGAATTTGTCCTCGGTCACCGGCTGGTTCAGCGGCGCGCCAAGCTCCTTCCAGTTCGGGAACAGTTCGTTAAGAGCGCGCGGATCCATGATCGCGCCAGACAGGATGTGAGCGCCCGGCTCGGAGCCCTTTTCCAGCACGCAGACGTTGACGTCGCCGCCTTTATCCTGTGCCAGTTGCTTCAGGCGAATGGCCGTTGCCAGGCCGGCAGGGCCGGAGCCGACGATGACCACGTCATATGCCATGGCCTCGCGGCCAGCGCTCGATGCGTTGTGAGACATGGGAGGCTATCGGTAAGTCAGTGTGCCGCCGGCATCGCCGTGGCGTGGAGAGCGCAGGCGTCGTGGCCGAGCGCATGCAGGTCGAGGAGGCTGGCCATATCGCGCAGCGCGATGCCTTCGCCGGCCTGCAGTCGTAAGACGACCGGCGCGGCGTAGCCCTGGCGCAACGAGACTTCGAACTCGCCGCGTGCGACCACCAGCACGTCATGGTGGCTGCGGTGCGTGACGAGGCTGGCGTGGCCGTGCAGGGGGGCGACCCGCACTTGCGCACGGCCGCGCCTGGCCATCGCGTTGAACAGGCGCGCGGGCCCGCCGCCGAGGTGCGCCACGAGGGCCGTTTCGCCGGCGAAGGCGCGCACGTCACCCACGGCATCGAAGGACAGACGGCTGTCAGTGGACGCCAGCGCTAGCCCGGCGCCGTCCACCAGTGCCGCGCAGCGGTCGATGCCATCGAGGCGCGAGAACGGACCGGCGCCGCCGATGTCGGCCACGCTGAAGCGCCAGTCCCATGGGGCATCGCCGGGGGCGAGCGCGCCGGCGCTGATTTCGCGGGTCAGCCCGCAGCCGTTGGCCCAGAGTTGCGGGGTCAGAGCGTCAAGCGAAAAACGGCACAGGCCAGGCGGAAAGGGGGTGATCTGCATGGCTGCTCCTCAGGCCGTGCCACGCAAGGCGGCCTGCAAGGCCGGCAGGGCGTCGAACAGGTCGCCCACCAGGCCGATGTCCGCCACTTGGAAGATGGGGGCTTCCGGATCCTTGTTGATGGCGACGATGCACTTCGCGTCCTTAATGCCGGCGAGATGCTGGATCGCGCCGGAGATGCCCAGCGCGAAATAGATGTCAGGCGCGACGGTCTTGCCGGTCTGCCCGACCTGCGCCGTGCCGGGAGCGAAACCTGCGTCCACCGCGGCGCGCGAGGCCCCCAAGGCGGCGCCGAGGTGGTCTGCGAGCTGGCCGAACTGTGCCATGCCTTCCGCCGAGCCGACGCCGCGGCCACCCGCCACGACGATCCGCGCGTGGCTAAGGTCGGGCCGATGGCTGGCGGCCGTTTCGCGGCCAAGCAGGGTACTCCGCGTATCTGCTGGTGCTGCTGGCAGCGTGATGATTGGCGCTGGCGCGGTCGGAGCGGCCAAGGCCGGCGTGGCATCGGCCAGCTCCGCAAAGGCGGTGGCGCGCACGGTCAGGCAGGTGACCGCGGTTTCGGGGCGCAGTTCGGCGATGGCCGCGCCGGCGTAGACGGGGCGGTACAGCCAGCCGTCGTCGATGGCGGTCACGTCGCCGAGCCAGGCCGCGTCCAGCAGGGCGGCGGCGCGGGGAAGGGCGGCACGGGCGGCCAGGCTGTGGGCGGCGGCGATCCAGCGGTAGTCCTTGCCGACGGCCACTAACAGGCGCGCTATGGTTTCGGCGTTGGGCGTGGCGCTATCGGACAGCAGTACCTGCGCGACACCCGGCATGACCGCAGCCGCGCCGGCAACGGCGGCACAATCGAGGCCGGCCACCAACACGTGGATGGCGCCGGCCGGGGCTAGCCGGCGGGCGGCTGCGACCACGGCCGGCGTGGCTGGATCGAGCGTCTGCCCGTCATGGGCAGCCAGGATGAGGACGTTGGCGAGGGGGGGCATGGCGGTTCGCGGGTCAGGCGGCCTGCAGCGCGAGCAGGGCGCGCAGCCGTTCGATTAGGGCAGGCAAGTTTTCGGCACGGACGCCGGGCGGGCGCGGCGGCGGTTCCAACAGCGCGCGCGGGCGGACCGGCGGCGTGCCGGCGTCGGCCAGCGATGTGGCGGGGACGGTGCGGATCGCGGCCTTGCGCGCGCGCATCAGCGCCGGCAGCGTGATGTGGCGCGGCTCGCACAGGCGCAAGTCGACGCCCAGCACGGCCGGCAGCGGCAGGGCTAGGCGCTCGGTGCCGCCGTCGGCGTCGCAGGCCACGGCCAGGGTGTTGTCCGGCCGCACCTCGAGTTGGTTGACGGACATCGCCTGCGGCCAGTCGAGCAGCGCGGCGAGCATCGGCCCGGTGGCGCCGAGGTCGTCGTCGATGGCCTGCTTGCCGCACAGTACGAGGGTGGCATTCTCCTGCGCGACGATGGCGCGCAGCCAGCGGGCGATGGCGAGTGGGCCGGGATCGTCTACTTCGGCCGATTCGACCAGCACAGCATCGTCCGCACCCATCGCGAGCGCGGTGCGCAGGACATCCTGCGCGGCTGCGGGGCCGCACGTCACGGCCGTGACATGGCTGGCAAGGCCCTGCGCCTTCAGCCGGATGGCCTGTTCAAGGGCGACTTCGTCGAACGGATTGACCGATAGCTTGACGCCGGCAGTCTCGACGCCACTGCCATCGCGCTTCACGCGTACCTTGACGTTGGCGTCGACCACGCGCTTGACGGGAACGAGGATATGCATGACCGGGCTCCCGTCGATTCAGGATACCGCGCCCAGGCCGTACTTGCCCGTCAGCAGCCCGCCGGTGCGGAAGCGTTCGAGTGAATAGGGCGCGATGTCGACCTCGGTCTCCAGCCCCAGTGCCGCCTGCGCCAGTACCTGACCGACCGCCGGCGAGAGCTTGAAGCCGTGGCCAGAGAAGCCGTAGCCGACCACCAGCCCGGGCACATCCGGCAGTCGGCCGAGCACGGGGTTCCAGTCCGGCGTCACGTCATACACGCCGGTCCAGGTCGAGGCCACGCCCGCGGTCTCGTAGGCCGGGAAGCGCTCGGCCACTTGGGTACCGACCTCGACCATGTAGTCCATGCTGATGTCGCCTTGTTCGTTGTCGGGTGTGGCCAGGGTCTCGCCAACCGTGCCTTCGCTGACCAGCATCTGCTTTCCCCCGTAGCTGCGGCAATAGAGCATGCCGGGCGAGCCGAGGTCCTTATAGACCGGCATCTGGAAGGTGTACGGGTTAGCGTCCTCTTCCAGTGCGAGCACGGCGTGGCGCTCGGGCACGACCGGGCTGGCGATGCCGGTCCAGCGCTCGATATCTGTAGCCCAGATGTTCTGCGTGCTGATGACCGTGCTGGCGCGGAAGGTGCCCTGCGACGTCTCGACGCCGGCCACCTTGCCGTTTTCCAGCAGCAGGCGTTCGACTTCCACGCCTTCCAGGATGCGCACGCCGAGGCGCCGCGCGGCCCGGGCGAAGCTGGTGGTGACCAGATAGGCGTCGGCAAAGCCAGCTTCCGGCTCGTAGCCGATCAGCCCGGCATCGTCGAAGCGGGCGATTGGCAGCAGCGCCTGCGCTTCCTGGCGGTCGAGCAGGCGCACCTGGATGCCCTGCGCCTGCTGGGCATCCAGCGCGGCACGCAGCGGATCCAGCTTGGCGCCGTCCGGTGCCGCGATCAGGTAACCGCACTTGACCATGCCGGCTGAGGCTTCCTCGTCGCCCAGATAGCCGGCGAAGTCGTTGAAGACCCTCCAAGACGCCTGGGCCATGCGCACGTTCTCGATCACCGAGTAGTGCGTGCGCAGGATGCCGCTGGACTGCGCAGTCGTGCCCGCGCCGATCTGCGTGCGGTCGAGCACCAGCACGTTGCTGCAGCCCAGGCGGGCGAGGTGATAAGCGACGGAACTGCCGATCACGCCGGCACCGATGACAATCGCATCGAAGGTTTGCATGGAGGCTCCCTGCAGTGAGGATTGGACTGGATGCAAGCCTACGAAGCGACCGGACGGCGGCCGGTAACTGAAGAAATTTAGATGATAAGTATTAGAATGGCTTCAGTTCTGCCGAGCGCATGCGCTTCCGCTCAGCATAAGCCCACGCAATGGCCAGATCCGCCCCTATGCCCTCCTCCATGCCTTCCGCAAGCTCCGTCAGCCCGCTCGCGACGCGCCGCGAGCGGGTCTTGCCCGACCTGCATGCCCTCCAGACCTTCATGGCAGTATGCGAATCCGGTTCGATGGCGCTGGCGGCGCAGCGGCTGGGCGTCAGCCAGAGCGCGGTCAGCCAGATGATCCGTTCGCTGGAAGGCGAGTACGGCATCCAGCTGTTCGACCGGGAAGTGCGCCCGGCGCGGCCCACGCGGGCCGGCAACATGCTGCTGGAGATGGCCGACCAGCTGTTGGCCGATGCGCGCAATGTGGCGGAAGAGTTGCGAAAGTGCGTGCGACTGGATCATGCCCAACTGCGCTTGGGGTGCGTGGATTCCTTCGCCGCAACGCTCGGACCCGCGCTGGTGCGCGGCCTGTCGGGCACGGCCCGCCAGCTCCAGTTGTGGTCCGGTTTGACGCCGGGGCTGAACGCGCAGTTGCTTGGGCGCGAACTCGATCTGGCCATCTGCACCGAGGTGCCGATTGCCGACGCCCGCATCGCCCAGCGCTTGCTGTTCTCGGAAAGCTGGCTTGCCGTCTTCCCCAGGGGCAGTGCCGTGGCGCCGATGGCCGAGGCGCGGGATCTGCGCCAGCGGCTGGGTGACCTGCAGGATGAGCTGCCACTGATCCGCTACACCCAACGCTCGGTGATCGGCCAGCAAGTCGAGCGCTTCCTGCGCCATATCGGCGTGGACGCGCCGCGCCGCTTCGAATTCGACGCCACCGACCCGCTACTGAGCCTGGTGGCGGCCGGCCTGGGCTGGGCGGTCAGCACGCCGCTGTGCCTATGGCAGTCGCGTGCCTGGCTCGACAAGGTCGACGTCGTGCCGATCCCATGCTCGCGGCTTGGTCAGCGGGACTTTTACTTGCTTTACCGTGGCGCGGAGTGGTCCGATATCGCGGACGACATTGCGGACATTACCCGTGCGGTGCTGGCGCGCGACATGCTGCCGGCCCTGCGTGCCATGCTGCCCGGCCTGCCGGCCGATGCCATCCTTACCACTGACCAGTCTGCCACGCGGAAACCATGATGTCCTCGTCCTCGCACCCGCTTTTCACTCTGCACCGCGGGACGGCGCCGCTGCTGGTTTCCATTCCGCACCTGGGCCGGCACCTGCCGGAGTCCATCCGCCCTGGCTTTTCCGATGAAGCGGCGATCGTCAGCGATACCGACTGGCATCTCGACCAGCTCTACGGCTTCGCCCGCGAACTGGGGGCCTCAGTACTGGGCGCGACCGTCTCGCGCTATGCCATCGACCTGAACCGGCCGCCGACTGGCGAGAGCCTCTACCCGGGGCAGACCACCACCGACCTCTGCCCGACCGAGACCTTCCGCGGCGTGCCGCTCTACCAGCCGGGCCACGCGCCCGACGACGCGGAAATCGCCCGCCGCCGCGCGGCGTACTGGCAGCCCTATCACGATGCGCTGCGCGCCGAGTTGGACCGTCTCAAGGCCTGCCACGGCCAGGTGCTGCTATGGGAAGCGCACTCGATCGCCAGCGTCCTGCCGCGCCTGTTCGAGGGCAAGTTGTCCGACCTGAACTTCGGCACCAACTCCGGGGCGGCGTGCGCGCCGGCACTGCTCGATGCGGTGCTTGCGCCTCTGCCGGCCGCGGCGGCCGCGGGCGTGACGCATGTCGTTAACGGGCGCTTCAAGGGTGGCTATATCACCCGGCACTATGGCGTGCCGGCGGACGGTGTCCATGCCATCCAACTGGAGATGTGCCAGAGCCTCTATATGAACGAGACAGCGCCGTTTGACTACCGGCCTGACCTCGCCGGCAGAATCCAGCCGGCGCTCGGGGCCATGCTGGGCGCCGGGCTCGCCTGGTTGCGCCACGTAGGCTGAACGGCTCGTGGTGGTCTGACGATCCACGGGGCGTAAGGCGGCCGGACGGCGATTGCCGGCCGTCCCACACTCTCAGCACGGATTGAGCTTCTAACGGCGCGCTGCCCCGATGGGGATCTCCTCGGCGCTGGGCCAGTCGCCCAAAACACTTCGATGTATTCGAACAAGTCCCACGGTGCCTCGGTGCGGATGCATCTCGCGGACGGATTGCCGCACATTCAAGTCGATCGGGTCCAGTTGCAGCAAGTCTTCCTCAACTAACTCGTCAACGCGATGGAGGTGATGAGCGGCGTCAGCGACGGCGTGCGGCAATTGCTGATCAGCATTGGGAAAGCGGACGCTGGCTGCGTGCTCGTGGCCGTGAGCGATTCGGGGCCAGGTTCTTCCCCGCATGACGCCGAGCGATTTTTCGCACCTTTCTACACGACCAAAGCCATCGGCCTGGGGATGGGTTGTCCATCTGCCAATCAATCGTCGAAGCACACAACGTCCGATTCTGGGCGAGCGCGAACGTGCCCCGCGGCGCTATCTGCCCATCCTGGCGTTTCATCGTGATGCGCAGCGCGAGAGCCTCTTGTGCGGTTTCCACCTAACTTTGCGCGGGCCAGTTTAGCGTAACGGCGCGACACCGAGCTAAACCGGGCTGGCCGTTGCCAGGAACGGAGCCGACGTTCAAATGTCCCACTGCGAGCGCGTTCCAAGGACCGCTGGTGGCCGGTTTGAGTCGACCGAACTGCGGCTCATATGGCCGCAGACGGGCTCCACGGGTGCAAGGGCCCTTCCGGCGGTAGCAGTGGGCGGCCTGAGTCGGGGGCAGGTTGGGCGATAGGCCCGCACTTCTGAAAGCAGCCGAAGACGGGCCGCGGCGCTTCTCCAGCCTGTGCCACCTTGGGGATACGTTCGTAGGGGCTGGGGGAAAAGTTCATCTGCGGCCTGCGGTGATCGAACTGTGAGGGCACTTGGGCGCGCTGTGGTTGTGTTCATGGCAATATGCCACTATCCTATAGGCATATTGCCGGAGTGCTTTATGCAGACCATTGCCTTTAGACCGTCGGGCGCTGTAGCGCCTTACGAACGCTATCTTGATAGATTAAGTGCATTTTTAAGCACTAAGGTGCGCACGGGTGCAGATCTCGCTACGCTGGCGAATGACCGACTGCCTGTTGACATACTTGAGCGCCTGCTCGAGGCCGGATTGGCGTGGGACGAGGTTGCTTTCATCATTCCCCGGCGGACCCTGAGTCACCGTCGCGAGAAAGGTCAGCCTCTGACAATAGAGGAGTCGGATAAGGCTATTCGCCTTGCTCGAATCCTCGCGCAAGCCACTAGTACCTTTGGCGAGGTCGAGCGAGCTCTACATTGGCTGCGAGCGAAACAACAACGACTGGGTGGGGTCGCGCCGCTCTCCTTGGCTGCAACGGAGCAGGGCGCTCATCTTGTTGAGGAACAACTAGTTCAGATCGATGAAGGATATTTCGCCTGATGATCCTTTGGCGAATCAGTAACTACGCGGATCTCAAAGGTGTAGGCGGCTTGCGGGCAGGGGGGCGGTGGCACTTTCCTGGCCAGCCTGTCGTGTACCTGGCCGAACATCCGGCGCTAGCTCTTTTGGAAGTCCTAGTTCACCACGAAGTATCGAGGATCGAGGATTTGCCGAAACACTACCAACTCCTTACGGTGGAGATCGACGATTCAATCGTCGTGGCGGACATACCCGACCTACCAGATGACTGGAAGCAAAGCCCTGACTGGTCGAAAAATGCAGGGACAGAGTGGCTATCAGTTGGGTCCAGCCTGCTCTTGAAGGTGCCAAGCGTCCTGGTCCCCTATGCCTCGAACTATCTCTTCAATCCAGTTCACCCGGACGCCGCCAAGGCTCGAATCGTTGAGGCAAAGCACGTCGAGCATGACCCGCGGATTCTCTCGTTGCTTTCGGAGCCACGCGCTTGAGGTCAAAGGCAAAGCAAGGCCTGCACTTGGTGTCTAGCGCCGCCCTCAGAAGCCGAGGTGCTGGCGGCATTAAACGGACACCGCGATAACGAACGGGTATCCCAATGGAACGGGCAAAGAACGGCCTTCCAGCGAGGAAGTGCTACAACACGAGAGGTGCCTAGGGCGTTCTGCAACGTCGTAGGTTCCACGCGATGCCTTGCTATGCTGCGCCTGCCCAACCGCGGCTGCCACCTGCCCGGCATGGCTCGCTGAGCCAACTCCAGCCCGGAACTGGCTTTCGGCCGCACCATGTCATGCCGTAGCCTCAGGAGACTCAAGGGGCCCCCTGTCCTCCGTTCAGGGTTGGTCGTAGATCCATACCGAACCATCTGCGAAGCAGACGCCCAGACGTCGCTTCTTGCCACCTTCTGCCGGAGGGACGAAGGCCTCATCGCACGCCGATGCGGTCCTCTCGGGCAGCGGACTCGTAGGAGGCGCACGGATTCCTCATGACGCAGGTGCTGTGTCGAAACATGGCATACCCGAAGCGCATCGATTCGCTTATGCTCGCGATGTCCCCGATTGAACCGATCACGTAATGCTTCCGCCAAACGCCACAGATATCGATCTTGCACACAGAATCTCGTCGAATATCGGGGATGCCTATCGGCAGGCCGTTGAGTTCAGCGAAGTACTCCCGTCGTTCGCTCTCGTTCGGTTTCGCGATGTTATTGATGGCGTCTGCGAACAACTTGCGAGGGCCGCGAATCTGCACTGGGAGCGTGTACAGCTCGTGGACAAGATTGCTGCCTTGACCGATGCAGGAGCGGTGACTTTCAGGCTCAGGGACTGCTTGCATCTCGCTCGCACGCTTTGCAACGCAGGTGCTCACCAGACGCTCACTGACAGTCCGGAATCGGCCAAGGAGAAGCAGGACCGGCACGAAGAACTTGTCAAACATACGTGTAAAGTTCGCGACCTTCTGTTGGAAGCCTTTGAGTACCTCTATTGCAGTAGCAATGCTCTCGAAATCAAGCCAAGATATATTAAGGCGACCATCGACAATCAATTGTTCAAGGACGTATTGTTCAATGCGACAGTCCATTCTGACGCTGACAATAAATACAGCGCGGGCCTTTGGTGTGAAGCGGAAGCTGAGCGTCGATCGCGCGAGTTCAAGGGAATCATCGCAAGCGATGCCTACCAGCATGAGCAGACCTTCCTCAAGCGGCTCGCAGCGACCTTTTACCAGTCGTCGTCGCTTCTGAAACAAAACGCTGACGCACAGTTCCGATACGCTAAATTCGTCGAACAAGGAATGATCGACGGCGACAAGAAACATGAAGCGGTCGGCATGATCGCGCGCGCAGCAGAGTTAGGACACCCTGAGGCTTGCGAATACTTTGGTGGCATTCTCTACGAGGACAAGCAAGACTACGAGAACGCTGAGCGATTCTGGATGCAAGCGGTGCAAGCGAACGTCACGCGCGCGTACTTTTGCCTATACCTTTTATACTCGAAGGGGGAAGCTTTCGCACCTGACGTCGAGAAAGCGATCGAATATCTGAAAACGGGCGCAGACCAAGGGGATCCTGATTGCTTGGATCAACTCGGTCGATGTTATTTTGAAGGTGACGGTGTAGAGCGTGACGAAGAGATGGCACGGGTGCTACTACAGCGAGCGGTCGATCAGGGCAGCGGCTTGGCACGGGCCTATCTTGCGCTAGAGGTCAATCGGGGCGCTGATTTAATAGCAGATCGGCTTCAGATGCTTGGAGCGGCAATGTTGGCCCAGACCCGTAATCAGCAAAGAACTAGTAACGGTGCAGTCGAACCCTACGCGCTATGTTCGTGTGGTTCGGGAAAGAAGTATAAGTTCTGCTGCCGTGAGAAGGACATTGCGGAGAAGCGCCAGGGGAACATTCTGAAACGCGGCATTCCATTTGTATGGCGCTGAGTGCCGAGCGTGCGGCTAGTGATGATAGATGCCTGGCCTGTTTGCTCGAGTATTTCTTCGCTTCTGCTGAGGCGAGCCTGACGCCGCGGCGCGGCGATTCGAATGTCGTGACGACGGTGCTCACCAACGACGATTCTTGGCCGGCTCGAGTCGGCGAAATCAGGGCGCATACGATCGCGGGCGGCGTGTAGATCGAGATCAAATTCCGACCTACGCAACGTATTTAGCTAGTTCGCTTTCGTTCTCCCGATTTTGGCACGAGGTGGCTAAACGCTCTGAACAACCGATTGCCCTCGTTTGGGGCGCCCCGGCGACTTCCAAGCACACGAACTGAGCCGTCGCGAAGTTCCGTACGGCTCTGGGCTTTCCTGGCAGTAGACCCATTCGTCCATGTCCGCCATGGGTCTGCGATACAACCGCCATGAGATCTTGCCTAGCAGGAACACGGCTCTCATACCTTCAAAGGTAACGGCCCGGCCGATGCCGTATTGACGAACAGCACTTTGGCGTTCGTGTGACAGGAAGACTTGCACTGCCAAGCTGATGTGATAGCGTGTCACGTGTCCGTACTATCTGAGGCGGTGATGGAGATTACTCTCGAACAAGTAAAAGAGATCTATCGAGACGCAATTGGCCCGAAGGCATGTGATGGCGAAGGCCTCGATTGGTGGGCGTCGGTTGCGGTTGATGTGTTGGCCGTGGTCGGCGCACCAAGTATCTGGAGTGCCGCCGACCGCCTCGCTTGGTGGCATTCTGAATGGGAGTGGGAAAAGATCGGAGATTCTGCATCGGAAGCCGCCAAGCGGATACGTCATTCAGCCCAGCGCCTAAGGTTGCAATAGCGCAATGAGTAGCGTAACCCAAGCATATGAGAAGGCCAAACTCAGCTTACGCCGCAGGAGCAGTTCATGTGCGACTGTCCAGGGCAGGAGTTCGTCGACCCGATTGATGGGATGATCGGCAATGCGCGCAAGCACCTGGCGCAGATTGGCTTCGGGGTTGATGCCATTCAGTTTCGCTGTGCCGATCAGCGTGTACGTGGCAGCAGCACGCTCGCCACCACGGTGTAGTTTTTGCGGCCCAGGGCTACCGCCCGCAACGCGCGCTCGGCCTCGTTGTTGTTGATCTCCAGATGCCCATCGCTGGCGTAGCGCGTGAACGCCTCCCAACGCTTGAGCAGAAAGAGAATGATAGCCGTCGTATCGGACTTGCGCGACAGCTTCCCCGCCGTCTCTTCGAGCCAAGCTTTGAGGGCGGTTAGCCGGGGTACGGCGTTGTGTTGCCGAATCTCCTGACGCCGATCCGGTGGCCGGGCATGTCAACTCGAAGGAAACCCAGCGTGTACTGAATGGGGATTTGAAGATGGACGACAGGGATATCGTCCTTGCCGATGTTCGCCTGCTGTTTCTTGTCACTCAGGAGCGATGCTGTCGCTCGCACAAATGGGGTGACCGACATCGTTGAGAACGAGAAGATCGAGTTCTGAGCGGACACATTGACGCCGGAGAACACGGCGTTCCGGATCCCAACGCTCAGGGCGAATCGGAAGTCCGAGTAGTCCACAGTCACAGTACAGGATGCGTTGCTAGCCTCACCGGTGAGCTTCGATCCAACATTGGCAGTGCACGGCCCAGCTGTATAGGGAACCGATGTGGGTTTAAGGACCGAGCCAAGTGCGGCGACGGCAAAAAAGATTGGCGTAATCGAACCCTCGCTCACCAAACAACCCCTTTGGGTCAATGGCAAGCCATCCCCACTCACCAAAATAGAGGATGTTCCCATGATGGATATCGCCATGCAGAACGACTTCCTCAACTCGCGGCCCAGACAACAGATGCACAGCGGCGATGGCTGAAACTCGGAGAATGCCATCCCCAGTCGATGACAGGCACCGTAGCGGCCTGAACCATTCGCCCAACGACACCACGCATGGGCGTTGACGAGGAGCATGCGCGTGCAATGTGTTCAGCACGGTGCAAGCGATCCGCATGGCGCTGTCGTCCTGTCCCGACTGAGAAAGACTGGCCAGTGACAGACTCGACTGAGCGCGCTCCATCAAAACGGCATCGTCACGGTGTGCCAACACCCGCGCTGCGCCGTCTCCATGCCACCACGCCAGAACCGCATTGCCACGATGCTCCTCGTCGCACGTGGCCACCTTGAGGATGGCTTGCTGCCCTTCAAACACTACCGGGAGCAGGCGGCTGGTCGCAGTCAGAATGGGATTGCCATCTGAAACCAAGCCCCAAAGACGGATGTATGCATCGAACATGTCTGGAATAGTACAGCGAGTTCAACGGCACTACGATGAGGTGGTGCCTATGGGTGGCCAGCCTCGCGGCTGTATTTCATCCCCTAGGCGGTTGCGAGCTGCTGATCGCACGGCAGCGGCACTCATGGCGGGTTGTGCAGGCGTCATCGCAACCCGGTCCTGATGCGCGAGGGACCTCGTTACCTCACTGGCTCTTTTACCGCAGCGTGGGTGGCTTCAACGCTCGCGCGCAATCAGGGTCCGCACATTATCGATAGGGGTGTTGCCTAGCGCCACGGCGCCTGGAAATAGCGGCCGCCCCAGCCGCGTCAGTACGTCCCCAGGGGGCACTTCCACTGCCAGACGCATATCGCAGGCGCACGCCAGCAGCATAGTCTCGTGCCAGCGCACGGGCTGGGCCATGTTGTGAGCCAGGTCGTCGGCAATGCGTGACGGGACGCGCAGTTCACGCGCGGCGCTGGCGCTGAAGTAGCGCTTGGATGGGCATCTGAGCGTTATCCCAGAGAAAGCCCGCGTCAGCGATGCGGCCGCGTCGTCGAGTAACGGACAGTGCGACGGCACGGCAATGGCCACGCGCTGCGTCGAACGCGCGCCGGCAGCGATGGCGAGTTCGGCAACGCGCGCCATGCCCGCTTCCGAACCGGCGATCACGAGTTGCGTTTCGGCGTTGTAGTTGGCCAGGTAGATCGGCGAATCCGGCCCGTTCACCGCGGCAATGATCGTCTCCAGCGGTCCTTGTTCCAGCCCGAGGATCGCGGTCATGCCATAGCCCGATGGGTACGCGTCTTCCATCAGCTTTCCACGCAGCGTGACGAGCCGCAGCGCATCGTCGAACGCCAGCGCGTTCGCCACTACCGCAGCCGCGTAAGCCCCGATCGACAGCCCTGCCACCGCATCCACGGTTGTACCGTCGTCGAGGAGATGCCGCGCGCTGGCCACGCCGGCCACCAGCAGGCATAGCTGCACGGCTACCGTGGAAGCGAGCCGCTCGGCAGCGTCAAGCCGCAGGACGTCATGCCCCAGCACATCACTGGCCTCGGCCAGCGTGCGCGCCACTGCGGGATGACCGGGCAGCGCGTGGAGCATGCCGGGACGCTGTGCGCCTTGGCCGGGAAAGCTCAGCAGCGTGGCCATGTCGGTTGCCAGGGGTCGTCGCACAGGACCGGCCCGCTATCGGTCTTGAGCAGTACACGGCCACGCGTGCGCAGCCGTTCGAGCAGTGCGAACGCCCCAGCGGGTGTAGCGATCTGGACGTCGAGTCGCACGCCGGAGGTGTCGAGCATGGTGCCGAGCTCGTCCAGTGCCGTCATCGGCAGCGCTTGCGGTGCGGCGATCAGCAGATCGATATCGCTCCCGGCATGGAGCACGTCGATGCCCGATGCCAGCGTAAAGCCGACGGCGCCGGTTACACCCCATTGGAATTGTAGTTTGCCAAGTTGCGCTGCAATGTGGTCAAGCGCGTTCAGCGCCGGAATCGCGTCGCGGCGCGGATGCATGCGCCAGTAGCCCTGGCCAGCGATATCGAACGGCGAGATGAGCGAGGCGCACTGGTCGGTGTCGATCCACGCGGCATGGCGCTCGGCGCGCTGCCTGCCACGCAGGCCGACGGGAATCCTGCCCGAGCCGGAACAATCGCGGTCGCGGCGTACCACTACTGGGGCTTGTGCCAGCCACTCGGCATCGGCCCAATCCGGCACGGGGGCCGCGACGGCAATCGCCGCGGGATCGCGCAACCAGATCAGATCGTGCGGCTGAGGGCGCTGCATGACATCAGCCTTGCCACTGGCTCGCCAGCGCGGCGCGCACGCGACGCGTTGCGCCACGGTTCTCGCCAGCAAAGCGCCCGCGCAGGTCGCGGTGCGGATCCGCATCGATATCGGCCAGCGCCTCCTCGAGTGCGTCGCTCACGGCTGCCAGATCCTCTGCGTCCGGCGTGGCGGTGTGCTGTACCGGAATCGTTCGCCAGAGCATGCCGAGCGTGGCATAGCTGTCGATGTCATAGGCCATCGGCGGCACCGTGGCGGCGAATGCCTCCAGATCCTCCACGCTGCGCAGCGTGATGCGCGCGGCCGCTTCCTTGCCCATCGCATGCACCAGCACGCCCGGGTCGGCCAGCGCAAGGATGCGGTTGGCCTGGTATCCATGTGCCAGAAATGCGCCGGACATCGCCTTGCCAACCAGCAGGGCAATCACCGGGTGCCCCTGCAGGCGTGCGGTAGCATAGGCCGCGGCGGCACCAGCCAGCGCTTGATGGATACCGAACGCTTCCTCGCGGCGGCCATACGCCTGGCTCGGCGTGTCTACGATGGCGATGATCGCACGCTTGACGGAGGCTTCGCGATCTGCGTCGATGGCCTCGTGGACTGCACGCGCGAGCGACCAGCCTTCGAGCAGGCCAACTTCGCCATTGCGCGCGCGCGGAAACGCACTGTCGGCGTCGGGGACCACGGCGATCAGTCGCGCGGGGCGTCCGCCCATTTCAATATCGGTTACCTGTACGGAGCGCGGGTAGCCAGACAGGCTCGGTGCGTTACCGCTGAGCGCGGCGATCCAGACTTCCCCTCGGCTGGTGGACTGGGTGTCGCTCATGACTTGTCTCCGAAGATTTGCCGCACGGTTTCCGGGGTGGGTTGATGACGCGCGTCGTACTCGGCCAGGCGTCGCAGATATTCGGCGTAGCGCTCGCTGCGATACGCGGACCGCGCCGGCGTTGCGATCAACTCGGCCACCACGCCGCGAATGACGGCGCTGTCGTCGTCGACGAAACGGTCGGCCTGTCCGGTGGCAATGCGCTGTTCGCCACCGGTGAAGCCCCAGATGAATGGCCGGTCGCGCGAGTCATACTCGCCAATGCCAGCTTCCTGCTCGATCACTGCCGGCCCGTTCAGGCCGAGCCGTGCCTCGCGCGTGACCACGAGGTCGCTGCAGAGGCCCGCTGCGATCGACATGCCGCCGAAGCAGCCAACCTGACCGGCGATCACGCCGATGACCGGTTGATAGCGGCGCAGGTCAACGATTGCCGAGTGGATCTCGGCAATCGTTGCAAGACCGAGGTTCGCTTCCTGCAGCCGCACGCCGCCAGTTTCGAACAGGATGACAGCACGGGTTGGGATGCCCTGGCGATTGTCCTCGGCGGCCAGCTCCAGCGCTCCGGCGATTTTTGCGCCGCCGACTTCACCCAGGCTGCCGCCCTGGAATGCGCCCTCGATGGCGAGCACCACGCTCGAATGGCCGTCGATCGTGCCCTTGGCGACGACCACGCCGTCGTCGCCCTGCGGCACAACACCCTGGCGTTCCAGCCACGGTGAAGTCAGGCGATCAAACGGGCCGGCCAGTTCGCGAGACGAGCCCGCATCGAGCAGCACCTGCGCTCGCGCACGGGCGCCAAGCTCGACAAAGCTCTCGCGCGACAGCAAAGCGGTGCGGCTCATGCTTGCTCCTTGCCTTCGTCGAGCGCCTCGAAGGCCTCGGCCAGCCGCATGCCCACCACGCCGGGCGTCGCGCCGAAATCGTGGATGCGGATACGCATCGCGGCACGCGCCTCTGCGCTGAACGCACGCGTCAGTTGGGCATCCCACACACGGGCGTAGCCATTGACCGATGTGGTCACGTCGATCGAAGTCTTGCCGGACTCTCCCGGCTCGATCATCACTTCCAGATCGCCGGAGCCGACCACACCCACCAGCACGCGGCGGCTGGCCGGTTCACCGGCGGGATATTCAAAGCGGAGCTGTTCCATCATTGGTCTCCTAATGGGGTAGTCGGTCTAGAAACAAGGTGGCGGCCAGCAGATCGGCCGCGCCACCGGGCGACATATTGCCGATCCGCATCGTGGCTTCAAGCTCATGCAGCCGGCGTCGCCCGGCCAGCGTGCCGATGCCGCCGGCTTCGAGCACAGCCTCGGCGCCGGCCTGCATCTCGGCCAGGCCTTCGCAGCCAGCGCGGGCCAGCACGCAGGTGTCATCGAGTTGCGCCATGATCGCCAGCAGCGCGTTGACGCGCGCCGCGGATTCCGCATCGCCGCGCAAGCGTGCAGCGTGCAGTGTCGGTAGGCCAATGCCGATAACGTGCGGAAAGCAGGCTTCGGCCTGGGCACGTGCGCCACCCACGTCATAGGCGTGGCGCGCCAGTTCGCCCTTGTTGCCGGTATGCGTCGGGCGCCGGCGGTCGGTTAGTCGAGCGATCACGCCGGCGATCTGCGCAATCGCGTTGGCATTGCGGCTCTTCCCAAGCCAGCCGGTGGCGGCAGCCAGCAGACCCAGCGCCCAGATCGCGCCGCGATGCGTATTGACGCCGCCCGTGGCGTCCAGCATCGCGTTTTCCGCTTCGCGGCCAAGCGAGCCAAGGCGTTCACGCAGCGTCTGGTCGATCCGCATGGCCCGTTGTCCGGCTTGCGCCATGGCCACGAAGCTGTCGCGCAGGCTGTGCGCGGAGTCGATCATCAGGCGCAACGACATGTCAGCGTGCGCGCCATTGCCGCGCGCATCGACCAGGCCAGGTTTCGGCGCGAGCATGGCCTCTTCGATCAGCACCGCGACCGCGATATCGCCAATCGCTCCGGCGCTGTCGTGCGCGAGCGAATCGCTGCGCGTCAAGGTTGCCAGCGCGCGCATCACCAGCTCCGGAAGCGTGCCGGCGGCTCGTAGAGTCCGCCCGACCATTCGACAAGGTCGGCCATGCTCTTGGCCGCGAGCAGCGAACGTGTGGCATCGGCGCGATGCACGCCGAGGTCTTCGGGCAGCGCGATCAGCCCGTCGCTTCGCATCTGGCGCGTGGTAGCGGGGTCATGACGCATCCCGATCGGCGTCACGCCCGCGACCGCGGCAATCATCCTGCGCCGTTCCTCGAGCGAGCGCGCCTTGTAGAGGTACGCGATACCTTCCTCGGTCAGCACGTGCGTGACATCGTCGCCGTAGATCATGACCGGCGCCAGCGGCATGCCGCTGGCCCTGGCCACCTGCACGGCATCCATCGATTCGACGAACGTGGGCTTGCCGCCGGCCTGGAACGTTTCCACCATCTGCACCACGAGCTTGCGGCCACGTGCGAGCGGGTCGTCGGTCTCGATCAGATCGAGCCACGCGGGTGTGGCATGGCGCCGGCCGCCGGGGTTGTGCCCCATGTTCGGCGCACCGCCGAAGCCCGACAGACGGCCGCGCGTCACCGTCGACGAATGACCGTCACCATCGATCTGCAGCGTCGAGCCGATAAACAGGTCCACCGCATACTGTCCGGCCAACTGGCAAAGTGCGCGGTTCGAGCGCATCGAGCCATCGCTGCCGGTAAAGAAGATATCGGGGCGTGCCGCGACGTACTCCTCCATGCCGAGTTCGCTGCCGAAACTGTGCACGCTCTCGACCCAGCCCGATTCGATCGCCGGAATCAGTGTCGGGTGCGGATTGAGCGTCCAGTACTTGCAGATCTTGCCCTTCAGGCCGAGTTGCTCGCCGTAGGTCGGCAGGATCAGTTCGATGGCGGCGGTGTTGAAGCCAATACCGTGATTGAGCGATTGGACCTTGTGGCGCTCGTAGATGCCGCGGATCGCCATCATGGCCATCAGGATGTGTACCGGCTTGATCAGGCGCGGATCGCGCGTGAACAGCGGCTCGCAGAAGAACGGCTTGTCCGACTGGACCACGTAGTCGATCCAGGAGCCGGGGATGTCAACGCGCGGCAGGTCTTTTGGATCGTCGACGATCTCATTGACCTGAGCGATCACGATGCCGTCGCGGAACGCCGCGGCTTCGATCAGTGCTGGCGAGTCCTCGGTGCTCGGGCCGGTGTACAGGTTGCCGTCACGGTCGGCCTTGTAGCCGGCCGTCAGCACGATGTGCGGCGTCAGGTCGACATAGAGCCGCGAATACAGTTCGATATAAGTATGGATGGCGCCCACTTCGAGCAGGCCGTCTTCCAGGAACTGCGAGATCCGCACGCTCTGGGCGCCCGCGTAGGCAAAATCGAGTTTGCGGGCAATCCCGCGCTCGAACAGGTCCAGATGCTCCACCCGGCTCACGCTCGGGATGATCATATGCAGATCGTGCAGGCGGGACGGATCGGCCTCGGCCAGCGAACGCGACAGGAAATCGGCCTGCTTCTGATTGTTGCCTTCCAATACAACACGATCGCCAGGTGCGGCGATCGCCTCCAGGAAGGGCACGATGTCTGCCGAGGGAATCACCTTTCCCGTGGCGATTCTTGCGCCCAAGGCCTGGCGGCGCCGCTTCTCGGCGCGGCGGGTATCCCATTGTCGTTCCGGTATCGGGTTCAGCATGACGTCTCCGGTGTGCTGCAGTCAGTACAGGAAAGATAGGCGGGCGGATCGCGCCGAACAATCAACGTTGGTGTCGGACCGTTACGCCCGGCGTAAATGACCTGGGCGCCATGATTAACCGGAGCGTAACGATCACGGGATGGCGTTGATTGATGCGGATGCTGGCGGTTCCTACAGTCGGTGTGCAAGCGCTGCCCGTTCGGCGCATCAAACCAAGAACCAGCACCCATCCAGGAGACACCCATGATCATCTACGGAACCGCGCTGCTTGCGCTCTGCCATCTGATTGGCCTCTACCTCGGCGACCTGCTTGGCGCTGCCATCGGGGTGAAAGCAAATGTCGGTGGGGTTGGCATCGCCATGTTGCTGCTGATCTCGATCCGGCTCTATCTGCACGATAACGGGTTGCTACCCAAGGAGACCGAAGCCGGTGTTGGTTTTTGGGGGGCGATGTATATCCCGGTGGTCGTGGCGATGGCGGCGCAGCAGAACGTAGTGGCCGCATTGCGCGGGGGGCCGGTGGCGCTGATCGCGGCGGTGCTTGCCGTGCTCGCCTCGGCGTGCTGCATTGCCCTGCTGGCTCGCACCGGCGATCACGAACCGCTTCCGCCGCTGCCTGCCGAAGGCACGGCGGCTTCGAACTGATGCACGGGGAGACTGCCATGACGATCGCTCCGGCCCTGATGTTCCAGAAAGTCCTGATGCACAACGCTCTGGTCACGGCGTTCGCCACCGTCGGCATTGTGATGTGGGTGTCCTCGCAACTATCGCGTCGACTGACCGCGGGGCGACTGCATGCTTCCGCCATCGCAATCATGATCGGCCTCGCTCTGGCCTACTACGGTGGCGTGGCCACCGGCAAGGAAAGCGGGCTGGCCGACTTCTCGCTGTTCTCTGGCATTGGCCTGATGGGCGGCGCGATGCTGCGCGACTTCGCCATTGTTGCCACGGCCTTCGAAGTGCAGGTGCGCGAGGCGCGCAAGGCGGGGCTGGTCGGAGCGGTGTCATTGCTGCTCGGCACCGTGATCCCGTTCATTGTTGGCGCCACGGTTGCAAGAGCGTTTGGCTATAGCGACGCGATCAGCATGACGACGATCGGTGCAGGCGCTGTGACCTATATCGTTGGCCCCGTCACGGGCGCCGCATTGGGCGCCAGTTCGGACGTGATCGCCCTGTCGATTGCCACCGGCCTGATCAAGGCGATCGTCGTGATGGTTGGGACGCCATTCGCGGCAGGCTTCCTCGGCCTGAATAATCCACGTGCGGCGATGGTGTTCGGTGGCCTGGCGGGTACCGTGAGCGGCGTATCGGCAGGGCTGGCGGCCACCGACCGGCGGCTGGTGCCCTATGGCGCGCTGGTGGCCACGTTCCACACGGGCCTGGGCTGCCTGCTCGGACCCTCGGTGCTGTACCTGGCCACCAAGGCCCTGGTCGGCGGCTGACGGCCTGGCGTCAGCGGTCCTTGTTGTCGGTCTGCGTAAGCATCCGGCAGACGGCGGCAAGGGCCAGGAGGTTGGGATCGCGTTCGCGGCGGCGCAGGAAGCTGAGTCCGATCGTCTGCTTCATGTCGTATTCGGGCGTCAGCGGAATGAACGCGACATTGCGCGCAAAGACGTCGCGCACGCGGCCCGGCAACAGCGCGTAACCGATACCGCCGCCCACGAGGTTCATCAACGAGAAGATGTCGCCGACTTTCATCACGACGTTCGGCGTGAAATCGGCAATGCGAAACGCCTCGGCAAATCCGCTTGACGTGACGAAACCGTCCCCGAGCGAGACGAACGGTTCGTCCCGGCAAGCGCGCAGATCCACCGCTTCCATTTTCGCGTAGTCCGAATTGGCGGGGGCGGCAAAGAAGATGTCGTCCTCGAACATCGCGATCGATTCGATATCGGCGCTCGGCTCCGGCAAGCCCATCAGGGTGGCGTCGATGGTGCCTTGCCGCAGCTTGTCGAGCAGATCGGCATTGGAGCCGAGCACCAATTCGGTCTGCAGTTCCGGGCGCCGCATCTTGATGCCGATGACGACCTGCGGCACGGTGCGGATCGTCAGCGAATAAAGCGAACCGATCTTGAGCTGGTCCGCCGAGTAGCCAGCGGCTTCTCGCGTCATGCGGATGCCATCGAACATGGTCTTGAGCACGTCGCGCGCGACATCGGCCAGGACATGGGCCGCGTCGGTGGGCAACAGGTTACGGCCCTCATGGCGAAACAACGCGCAGCGCAGGCCCTCTTCCAGCGAATGCAGGGCTCGGTGCACGCTCACGGTGCTGACGTCGAGCGCCTCCGCCGCCTTGGCCAGGTTGCCCGTTTCCATGAAGGCCAGAAGTGCCTCGAGCTTGCGGAAGGTGATGTCTTCGCTGATGCGGTTACGCATGGCTTGATCCTACAAGGTTGCACGAGTTTCGCATAAGTTACTGGGTTGCGGACACCCGCCTGCAAGTGCCAGATGGGCCGTCGCTTGGCGAAGCGGGCCCATCTTAGACGCTATGCAGATTGGCTTGGCTCGAGTATCACGATCCGACCGCGTTGTGCCGCTCGCCCTGTCCTATACGCACATCGGAACGTGTGGCCATGGCCCGGCTGGCGGCGCGCGTCCTTCGCGCCGGGCGGGGCGTCAAGGGCATCGGCCGCGACGTCCAATGTGCCCCGTGCGATGGCCATGCCCCCGCGACTTAATGCAGACCGAGCTTCTTGCGGGTCGCCAACAATGCAACGATGCTAATGATGGCCGCAACGATCAGGTAGTAACTTGGTGCAAGTTGGGAGCCTGTTAGCGAAATGAGGCCTGTGGCAATTTGTCGGGCAGGTGATCGTTTATGTCTGCGTGGGTGAGATAGCCGCGCTCACGGCCAAGCGCGATCAAGGCGCGCATCTGGCTTTGACGCTCCTGATCCAGCCGCACCTTGGACGCGCCGTCCAATTGGGTTGCAACCGGCTGGGCCTTGCCTGCCGCCTTGCGGCGAGCGGGCTTTGAACTGACCGCGGTCATGCCGGGTGCTGATTCGTCGCGAACCGGATTTGCCAATACATTCTCCTGAACGGGCTAGCCGACGATCGTCGCGGACATGACTGTTGGTCAAGCCTGCGGGGTGCGAACGAAATCGTGGAATGGCGCACGGACAGTCGAGGCCGGAATGCCTCCCGCAAAACCCGGTGTGCGCAAAATGAGGGATTGTGAATCATACTGGACGTCGTTGTGCGGCGCAATATGAGTATCCTCGGTATGGCATTTTGCCGGTGACGAGGTGATTTATTCGCTGTGCGGCACCCTGAATGCCTGGACACCTAATATGACCATTAGCCGTGCGGCGCACATCCATCCCGCAGTGTCCGATCTGTGCGACGCTGCTGCACGCGATGCGGATGGAGGCCCGGCAGGCGCACCATCCAACAAATGGCTTTGATGCTCCGACTCCACCACTGAAGTGCGCGACCCAAAGAACACCGGTGGCGTTGCTAATGCGGCGCTGTGGCCGGTTGCCTGCGTCGGAGAGGGCGCGCGGACGGGCGGACACGCCGTCCTCTTGTAACTAGCAGAACTTAGGCGGCAGCCTTTACAGTGCTGTCGACGCTCGAAGCGGGAGCGGCAGCCTTCGTGCGACGGATCTTCACCGCGGGCTTGGCTGCGATGGCCTTCTTGGTCGTCGTCGGCTTCACGGTTTTGATTGCCTTGACCGGCTTGGCTGCCTTTGCCGTGACGCGCTTTGTGGCAGGCTGCTTGGTGGCCTTTGCCTTCGTTGCCGGCTTGGCTTTGGCGGCAGCCTTTTCTGCTGCGTGGGCGGCGCGCGATGCGTCCTTCAGCTTCTTGAGTTCGGCGCGGGCCTTGAGAACTGCCTTCTTGCCAGCAGCAACCTGCTTGACGAGATCAACGCGCAGCGTGTCCAGCAATTTCTGCGCCGCTTTCACTTCACGATCGTATGCACTCGCCTTCTTTGCCGGCACTGCTGCCTTCTTCGGGGCGCGCTTGGTGGCGGTTACCGCTGCTTTGCTTGTGGCCATCTCGTTATCCATAGATTGGTTTTGACGGGGGCGGAGTGTATCAGCGAACGGCTGTAGAAACCATTGCTATGCACACGGCACGGAATATAGGCATGCCCCAGCCACCGTCATTTTCCAATCTCAGCGCGAGAAGTCGAAGCAATTTGCAGTCTGCCGTTCATGAAATGGCAATGCTACTCGGCGCGCAACCGTTAATCAGGCTGCCTCTTCTGCAATGAGAAAACGCTTGGGGTTCTTGCCCAACCACGCCGGTGCGCGGCCACGACCCGACCAGGTCTTACCGGTCTTGGGATCCAGGTACTTTGGGGGCAATGCGGCTTTCACTGTCGCACTACCGCCGTTCTTTGCTGGCCGGCCACGGCGACGCTTTGTAGCGATATCTTCTTCCGTCAGGCCGTATGTCTCCATCAGGCCGCGAATTTGCTCAATTACGCCTGCGACTTCCTCCGCCCGCATTTGTGTAAGTTTGGCTTCCAGCACCTCTTTCTCAGCCAGAAGTTGCTTGTATGTTGCCATTCGTCGCTCCACAAGAATTTCGAGAATTCTTTCATGCTATACCAGAATGCATCGGCAATGAAGGGCAAAGTACGCAGTCCCATAAGAGGAAAGGCTCATGTAACCCGAAAATGCTCCATAGATTGACCTGCATTGATTGCCCGTTGCAACCACTCCGGTATGGCCCCGACGCCGTCCCAGATATGACCCGCTGCGTCGATATACTTGGCATACCTCTTGGGCATGGCCTTTGTTTTCACAGAATCAAAGCACCCCGCCAGTTCAAGTTGCTGAAGGGTAATGCCATGGCGGGCGATAGCCGATTTGACCCAGAGAATTGCCTCGTCTCTGGCTCGAATGGCGGCGCCTTCGGATGGAAGCGCGAAGCTAATCTGCGCTGATGGCATAGATCGGACTCCTCACACTGGAGAATCAATAGCTGGAGTGGCGAATACTTAGACGGCAAGTGACATCGTGAGTTTATGGTGCTTAGCGGTCCCGGGCGTCAGGAGCTTGTGCCTGGCGGGGCGTCGTCAGCCTCGGGCGACACAAAATCGAAGTGTGCCGCCGCATACATGGCGTTGCATGCCCATACCTCTTCGCCATCGCGGATGAACCTTGCCCATTTACCATCGCTGATACATTCCGCTCCGGGAAAAACTTCATCGTGGCCGTTTGGGCCGTCCAGCGGAAAGGGCGCATGTGGGGTCGCCCAATATCGTCCGGCAGGCAGTGCGTCAATCTGCTTTTTCGTCATGCGTTCCCATGAATGTACAACGGGCCGTGCCACAGGCTCAGCAAGAGGCTACGATTGTGTCAGTACTGCGACTGCATGGCAGCCGCATGTCTGGTACCTGCGTAATTTCCGTCCGATCAATTCTTGTCAGATCAACTCGGCGATTCGAAATATGATCCCAAATTTGTCTTTGATTGTCAGCGTGTTTGGAATCGTGTCATGGCCGTGGTAGCTGCAGTTGTCTCGCGACAACGACATCTTAGTTTCAACGACGAGCAGGAGGTGAGAGTAAAGGTTCGTCAAAGGCAACGATGAGCTAGCTGCAGGAGACCATGCATCGTGAACTTGGACGCTCACAGGCCCCCATTCCAGCACCGACCTGTCATTCAGGGGCGATGTGCGGATTCATAGGATTACCTCACCGTCGCACATGGTCCGAACGGCTATTCCTTAGTCGTGGATGCCTTTGGGTTGGCGGAGCGTTTCCGGTCGCCCCCGACTTTGATCCACCGCTTGATCCGTGCGCGTAGTCGCCCCTTCAATGCACTGTCGATCGGCATCTGGTCGACCATTGCGATGGCCTCGTCCTCCTTCACATAGCCATACATCAAGAGCCGCTACGTCGAAGTCGCGGTCCTTGTCTCTGTCGGCGACGACCTTGGCCATGAAGAGATCCAGTACCCCGAGGCAATATGCAACCCGGCCGTTGGTGCCCGGATTCCGAATACGTTAGACACGATTTAGCCAGACCTCTGGCAAGCATGCTGTATCAGGACCGACCCCTTGTGCATAGTAGTCGTGTGTGTCGTGGAAAGTAGAGCCATTCCCCAATGGCAGCGTCGATCTGATCCGCCTTTTCCAGCGCGTTTAGCGGATAGATGTCGGCCTCAGAAGAAACGGTAAAGATCGCCGCCGGCCCGAACAGGGCAGGGCGGCCTTGGCGGTGCCGGGCCACCTCGGCTCGCCGACTTTACAGGTGACTCACTCCGAGACGCGCGGCATATTCGTCATCGGTGAGCTTTTCCATCTCGGTGGCCCGTGCTGCGCCAGTGTGGGGGTGACGCTCGGTCTGGCCGCCGTGGCCGACGCACTCGACGTATGAATGCTGCAGATCCGCGCGGTCTCGTTCGCGTGCCAGGTTGACGAACATTTGGGCGGTGGGGGAAAGGGGCATTGATTGCTCCTACTAGTTGGACAAGCAGCCATTGTCGGAGGCGAATTCAGCGCGGCAGGGGAGCGTTTTCCTAACGCCCCAGGCGTCGGCGACAATGCACATCACCCCAAGTCAACATCCGCAAATCAGCTACCGTCATAACCGCAATCCGTGCCGACATCGCAGCCAAGGGCTTTCTTTCCCCCGAGATCGAATCGAACCGTCACCAGCTCCGAGAGCAACTGGCGCCGAGCATCGCGGCGGCGGAGGCTGTCTCCGATCGCGTCACGAAGCACCTGTTCGCCGCGGACGTGACCGGCCCACGGGAGATCCTGGCGCTCTCGCTCTGGCTGCGGTGCTTGGGGGCATGCCAGGGAGCGTTTTTTGCTCGCGGAGCGCGGGATAGCGGCCGAGGCCCTGATCTTGCTGCGCAGCGGCTTCGAGTTCATCTTCTCGGGGCAGCCGCGCTCACGGACGCCAGTGTCTTCGAGAGCTTGGCAGGCCGACACGACTTTGAGCGCCTCAAGCAGGTAAAGGGGATGATCCGAGAGGGCGCCAAAGAGGGCACTCAACCGAGGAGCAACTCACGGACGGCTGGATCGTCCGTACCGGTGACGAATATCTTTGCCCGAAGGACGGCGATGTAGGCTACACGCCAGACCTGGCCGATGCCGGCACATTTGCTAGCGCGGAAGAAGCTACGGAGGCTGCTCGCGATCATTGCGATCCCGGATTCGTGGTCATGCGCGACCCGCGCTGAGAGTTCCTTGGTCTGCCGGTGCGGCTCCGATCTGATAGGACGCAGACGACGCATTTGGCGTTTCTGGCGTGCAGGCTCGATTGCATGGACAAATTAACCGATGGCCGGTGTGATCAACTGATGGGATTCCCCGCTCCCGCTGATTGGGCGCTACAGTGGCGCGTCTGCTGCGATGAGGCTGTTCTTGGTTGCGCCGCAAGTGGACTGCCAAATCACGGTCTACATTCATGAGGATAACTGTGGCTGACTATCTGGAGCGGGCTTACTGGGGGCCAAACGCCGACTCGCGTCATGGTCCGATGCCGGACGATGACTTTTCGGAGCGGCCTTCGCCGTCAGTTTCAGACACGATATCTGAAACTGTCAGCCCGTCGCCGGAGAAGCGTGCCGCAGCGTCGCCAGACAACCCCCTCGAACCGGGCGGGAGCGATGGATTGGCGATTGCGGCGGCGTTTCTTGTAGGCGCCATCACGGCGGGCACCTTCTGGCTTCTAACAAGAAATTCGGACGGCTTCCGGCCGAAGTAGGTTTAGCAACGGAGCGACCAAACGGTACCGTCGCGTTTCCAGACGTAGACCAGAGCGATGGTGCCGTTGATGTTCTCCAAGTCCCCACTCGGCAGCCTAGTTCGATTCGGGGTAGCGTTAGCGCATCATTTAACATAATATACATTATGTGCACTGTTGGTATGTTCTGAAGTGTTGCGTGTGGGACGGCACGGAGACTTCAGATACCGCAACGGAAAAGTGCTTTTATGGTATCTTTCGCCGTTGCGTTTTGTTGTGGGTTTAGGTTTTATGTTCGTTCAGGTCAGCGCCGCCGCCGTGCCACGGGCGCTCCGGGGGGTTGCGCTGGTCGACAGCAACCACATGCCCAGGTACTGGGCCGCGGTCTGGCTGGTCATCGCGGGTGCGCAATGGGCAACGTCCACGCAGACCATGCGGCTGCGGTACATCGAGAACCTGTATGAGCATGCGGATCGGTCATTCAAAGCGAATGCGCTGGATGACGCGCTATCCGACCTTGACGATGCCCGGCTTGCGGACATTCTCGAGTCGTGGTTCGTGAGTCTGCGTAATCAGCCTGTTGCCACTCGCAGCAATGAGGACCGGTGGCAGACCGGACTGGCATTCGTGACATCGGTGGTCACATGGCTGTCGAAGTCGGCGGACGCGAAGATGCGACAGATCGAGGCGCGCATCCACCGACTATCAACGCTTTACCGTCAGCTTCACATTCGCCAAGGTGCCCGCAGCGAGACCGTTCGGTCGTTGCCCTCCAGCGTGGTCGAGAATCTCTATCAGATCCTGGATCCGGAATCGGATGCCAATCCCTTCCAGCGCGCGCACACCCGCTGGCGGGTCTTCATCGCCTTCGTGCTGATGCTGCATCAGGGTCTGCGCCGCGGCGAACTCTTGCTGCTGCCAGCAGACGCCATCAAGAGCAGCTATGACCGCGAACTTGGCCGGACAAGGTACTGGCTGAACGTCCGGCAAAACGAGTATGAAGAAGTTGGCAGCGACAGCCGTTACTCGAAACCCAGCATCAAAACGCTCCATTCGGTCAGGCAAATTCCCGTCAGCGACGCAACGGCGGGCCTGGTGCAGATCTATTGCGAAAATTACCGGGGCCGGCCTTCCCATTCGTTCATGTTAAGCGCCCAGACTGGCGGCCCTCTTTCCACAGAGTCGTTGACGAAGATCTTTACAACGATATCGAAAGCGTTGTCTACGGATGTGCTGCAGGAACTGCACGACCGCACCGGAAAGAAGTCGGTCACCTGCCACGACCTCCGGCACACCAGCGCCGTATTGCGGCTTCACCAGCTGCTGGAGCGAGGCGACTCGATGCCCGAAGCGCTGCAGAAACTGCGTACATTCTTCGGATGGTCGAAAGAGTCGGACATGCCGTCGCGCTATGCTAGGGCTGTCTTTGAAAGCCGACTCGCGAGCGTATGGAACGACGCATTCGACGATCGTGTGGCCTTGCTGCGCGCGCTGCCGCAGGGACGCTGATCATGCTGGAGGCCTTCCCATCCCGGCTTCGTGGGCAAGCCGAGCCATCGGTGCTCGAAAGCATGGTGGCGTCACTGCCGGAGCTACCGCCCGTTGTACGCTACTACGACGACTTCGACGACCAACTCCGCTCCATCCCGGCAGTCCGTCAGACAGATGTCTTCGGACTTCACATCAATGGTCGGATGTCCCGGCTCGACTTTGGCCGGTATCCTGCTGTCTACGGCGCTGTGCAGAAGCATCTACTGGTCTTCCTGTTGGGCGAAGACTTGCATATCTCGACCTGCTTCAATGTATTGATCGCAGCAATGCATCTCGATGTGCATGACGTCGACCGCGTTGTTGCAGCCGGCCCAACCCGCATATCAACGATATGGATGGCGCTGCGCGCCCGTCAGTTGCCGGTTCACGCCTATCGTTTCGTTAAGGCGGTTCTGCGGCTGCTATGCAGACATCGCCAGCACGGGTGGTCCGAGTCCTATCTGACCTATGTCAGCGCTGCCCTGCCCGGCCCCGCGTCGGACTCATATGCCGGTGTGCGGTCGGGCGATGTCTTCCTGAGTGCTGATGAAGAAGCCGTAATCGTTCGCTACCTGGACGAAACGTCGGACCTCGTGAGGGCCCGAGGCTGGTCAGGCATCGCGCACGACGAGCTTTGCGAGGCTGCGATGGTGCTCTGTTCCTATCAGTTCGCCATGCGCCCAATTCAGGTCGCGATGCTGACGATGCGTGATGTACGGGTCTGGCAGACAGAGCCCCGCGGCGAACCGGCCGTTCACCTCACGTTTCTCATGGTCAAGCAGCGGGGAAGGCTTCGAAAAAGGCCGATGGTCCGTCGTGTGAAACAGGAGTGGGCGGTGCTGTTCACGGCCCTGGTCGCCTATGCAGATTTGCAAGGTCGTGACGCGAGCGATCGCGTCTTCGACGTCAGTTCCAATCATGAGGCCGGCTCTCGCATCGCCCGCTGCATGGAACGCCTCATCGGGGACGGCGCTTGCGCGATGGACCTTCGTCATACGGCAGCCCAACGCCTCGTTGACGCTGGTGCAAGCCACGAAGAACTCGCCGAGTTCATGGGGCATTCCGATGTACGGACGGGGCTGGTGTACTTTGCGGCATCAGCCTCTCACGCGGAACGGGTCAACAGAGCACTCGGCGCGTCAGATATATACCGGCGGGTGGCAAAGATCGCGCACGATCGGTTCATCTCCCCGGAAGAACTCACCCAGCTCAAGGGAGAACAGCAGATCGCCGGCGTGCCTCACGGCATCCCGATCGCCGGCATCGGCGGCTGCACGTCGGGGCAACCAGCCTGCCCCTACAATCCGGTGACGTCGTGCTACGGGTGCAGGAAGTTTATGCCTTTGCACGACAAAACGATGCACGAGAGTGTGCTGGCCGCAATGCGTGAAGTGGTCTTGCTCTTCGAGCAGAGTTCTCGTGGTGATGCCCAATCGCCGGCCTACCTGCAACTGCAGCGCACGATCGCCGAAATACAGGCGGTCATCGACGAGTTGGAAGGCGAGCGCCGATGAACCCACACTACTCTGCCTTCATCGAGTTGGGCAAGGCACTCGTCCGTGAAAAGGGCCTGCACTGGGACATACCTCTGGACGAGGCAGGCACTGCTCGTGACGGTGTCGGCTGGAATCTGACGGCGGTTACCGGTGACGTGCCACCCCCAAACCACTACCTGCGAGATCTCGGCGCTGAGGCGAAGGCGCTGGCTATCGTCAATGCAGAGCGCGTCGAGCGTGGCCTGATGCCACTGCCCCGGCGAGCGCTGGCTGTCTCGTGGCAAGACCTGATTAAAGCAGCGGTGGCTGAACAGTTGCTGTTCAGGCGTAACACCACGCGGTATGTGGCACATAGCATCGCGCGTCCATTGCGGGTGCTCGCTACGTGCGTGGACAAGGCCCCGTGGCAGCTGACCGCCGACGATCTGCGTGCGGCTGTTCGTATTGCAACAGCATGTCAGGCGACCGGCAAACTGGGGATCAGGTGGTCGGCATCGTCAAGACGGTGTTTGATGGTCAACACATTTGCGATGCGGGCCCATTGTACTCGTCGCTAGCTGTGCCGCGCATGCAAGTAAAAGGTACGAGCAAGGCAAAGCATACCTGGTCGCAGGATGAACTACGGGCCGACTTGGAGGCTCGCAAGCGCGGCGAACGCCTGCCTGAGCGCCGGGCGTTCTGGGAGCTGACCCGCATCGTGATGACCGAACGGCCACGCACGTTCATGGACGAGCTGCGATTCGCTGCAGTGCGCACTCTGATCGTGACCGGCATGCGTGCAGGGGAAGTTGCGTTGCTGCCGGCCGACTGGAAGCGTGAGCGGACGTATCTGGACTCGAAGGGTCGTCCAGCCGGTGAGTCCGGTGGCATCTCGACATCCTTGATGGTCCGCCACTTTGCGGAAAAGCAGCAGGACGCTGAAACGGACAGTCGCGTCCTGTTTGAAAGCGCTCAGCCGGTCCCGGAAATGTTCCGGGCGTTGCTGACAGAGACACTCGACCGTGTAGCCAAGCTCACAGAACCGCTCCGCGCGACGCTGAAACTGCAATGTGAGACGGAGCGACTATTGCCATGGTATCCGGTCGACAGTCTCGTACCTGTCATCGAGCTTTACACCCGTCTGGCAGGCAACCCGTTCTGGCTAGGCATTGAGCGAGATCCGTTCATAAAACGCTACCGCGATGGCCTCGATCCGTCAGTGTTTGATGAACTGTATGACCACCAGTGTGCGCTGTGGCGAAATGGCACACTGACCCTCGACATGTCTGTCTACGTGTTTGGGAATCGTCTGGTGAAGGCGATGCGTGAAGGCAAGACAAGCATGCGCTTCCGATACGCTAATGGCTCGCCGATCAGCCTTGTAAAGCGAATGGAGTGGCACGCTGCGTACTTGCACGTTGGCGAGCTCGAGGAGCATATGCGGTTCACGACGCCAACGAAGATATCCGACACCATGCGGCTTCCGCTGGCCACTGGGTTCGTTGGGCCCTGGGAGTTACTGTTCGTGCAGCCCAAACGGTCCGTGGCCGAGGAACGCGACGACGGGCTTTGCGATGTGACCCGCTACATGTCGGTCAACCGACCAGACCCTACGTTCATCGGACAGTCACTGGGTGACGCAAAGCAACTGCCGACGCTGTTTGAAAAGTACGGACAGACTGACGAAGACCGGGCCTTGAAGATCGAGGCACACATGCTGCGCCACATGCAGAACACCGAGCTGTTCCGGCTTGGCGTTGCCGACACGATCATCTCAAAGCGCTTCAACCGGCGCAGCGTTGCACAAAGCTATGAATACGACCATCGCAGCCTGGCGGAGGATCTTGACCAGATTGAAATTCCACAGGACGTCGAGATCCTCCTCGGCGAAAAAGCCGGCACGGTTGCCCGACTCATCAAGGGTGGCAAGGCAAGCGGTCCGATCGTCGATGCCTTCCGGCGCATCCAGAAAACGGAGGGCGACGCGGCCGCATACGAGTACCTGCGCGCCGAAGCGGACGGATTCCATGCCACCCCTTATGGGCACTGCCTGAACTCGTTCACGGTCGATCCGTGCGCCAAGCATCTGGAATGCTTTGCCGACTGTCGTCACCTCTCGGCCACTGACCTGCCGGAGCACAGGCGGAACCTGATCCGGCTCGAGGGTCAGCTCAAGCTCGCCGTGGAAACGATCAAGGCCCGCCCATCGATCAGCATTGGTTGGCAAAACCAGCTCGACCACGCGGAAAAACGGCTGACTGGCGTACAAGGGCTGCTCAAAACGCGGCCGGGCGACCGTCCCTTCCCCGACGGCATTGACCTCTCCTTGCCCCGACAACAGGGAATACTTGATGAATAAAGCCAATGAAGCGGCGTCGGCCGATGATGGGAAAATGCGCGAGATTCTTGAGCTGTTGCTGACCGACGACGAGGACATCTCGGCGCGCGCCGTCGCCCGGCTGCATCCGTCCATCAAGGCAGCGTCGTCGATCACCCGCAGCGAGTCACGCCGCAGGCTGCTTGCCGAGTATCAGCAGCGCCAAGCGGAATACCGGCGCTGGCGTGGCCGCGCTGCCAAGCGACCTGGCGCTGACATGGCCGCGACGCTTGCCGACAAGGACCTCAGGATTACGGAGCTTGAAGCCACCGTGCAATTGCTGACGGCTTCCCACCTCGCAATGCTACGTGCCGTTGGTGAGCTGGGCGGATTCAGCAAGTGGGCCAGATTCTACGAGCAGTATCGTGACGCCCGGGACAAGCTTGCAAAACTTGGCGCCCTACCCGAAGCGGCAATCGTCGCGATGCCTGAGAATCCTAAACGCCGGAACTAAGCGCGGCGACGCTGAATGCCATCCGGCGTGATACTGTCTGCATTGATGCTCGCAGCCACGAAATGGCTGCGGTTCCGCGGCGGAAGCCGTCTCTCTCCCGAAAGGAGCGTTCATGTCCTATTGCCCCTTCTTCCAGACCCTGCATGACGAAACCCGCCCTGTGGGCAACCTCGGCCGGGGAACACATTACTCCATCCTTCGGGCGCCGGTCTGGCATGACGAGCTTCTGAACCGGCTCGATCGCTGCGCATTCCTTGACCTCGCAGTCATCTGGGACGAGGACCATGACGATCGCGTGATCGACGCGCTCATGATGCTTTACGTCGGCGGCCTGCTCTCACCTGTGCGGTATATCGGGGAGCGCAAGGGTACGCTCTCTGTGTTGTTGGCTCCAAATGCAATGCGGACCTGGACCCCGAAGGCGCTGCAGCAGTATCGCGACGATATTGAGGATGTTTGCCAGTGCCTGGAAGATCCGTGGACGGCAAAAGTTGACTCCGTCGATGGGCGCGAGCACTCGATCATCCACAGTTCGGCCGAGAACGTCTCCATATATCTCCGCAACATCGACGTGCTGTGGGAACTGGGGGTCAAACCAAGGACGCGATAGTAGTCCCACGCCCAAGTGTGCAACGCGCAACACCGCAGCCGTCAGACTCCCGGCCTGGCGTGTCCTTCCGTTGCGCCTCCACACAAAGCTCAACGCAACGAAGACTGGTGCCACGGGCACGCAACACGTGCTAGCCAAAAAAGTGGGGGCCCTGTGGAAAATCCGTCCGTCTTCCGGCTGAAATACAACAAAATCTGAAAACCAAAACCAACGCAACACTAGGCCATAGGTGCCAAGAATTGGTATCAAGCGTCACACGTAGGGCGCTAAGCTGCTAACCGGGCCGCTCGGACAATAACGTCCGCTAGCGAGAACAATATGCAGTTGGTTGGCGTCTCGATTCCTACCTCTCGGACAATCGGCGATCTCAATACGCGATCGCCGTCTCGCACCGAGACTTGCAACTCGATAACCGTGCTGAAGAGTTCGCGCAAGGCTCGGGTCTGTTGCTGTTGCGCTTGCCGGCCTAGGGCCTTGAAATTGAACTCGGTGCAACCGGCGACATTGAGCGCATCAATTGTCTTGGTGACGCCGATCCGTGAACTGTTGCTAGCAAGAGAGTCTCGAAATCCCGCCTCGATCATGAGGGACACCAGGCATTGAACTGCCCAGGGCACGTCCTGGTCGGCCAGGAAATCCGCTGGGCGTTCGTATCCGAGTTCAGTCAACCGCTTCCCGAAACCAATCAAAGAGAAATTACTGCGCGGGCGGGCGTTGCTACCCAGCGCGGCGAGCAGAGCCGCATGGGACTGATAGCCAAAACCAGACGCGATGGCTTCGCTCAAGTGCGACGATTTGATGCCAGAAAATTGCTCTCGCGCGGCCTTCTTGTGTTCGCCAGCTGAGTTCTGAGTGAGAGCGGATGGGAATAGCAGCAACATGGGAAAACTCCGTTTCTTGCCCACAACCGACGATTACATGCGGGCACAATGAAATGGAGATTCACATGCCGAGGACGAGTGTCCGTAGGTATCGCAGGCCGTTTAACCCGTCGGCAGGTTGGGAGGCCATCCACCGCAAGATATTAGCGGCGAAGGCGCATCTGTGCAACTTGACGCCACCGCCGGCGCAAAGGGGAACAGATTTGGGGCGTGGAGGTGAAGGATTTTGGGGCGTGCCCTTGGTAGGTAGATCAGGACTTTGGCACAACATCGAACGTCACGCCGCCATCCCACTCGAGCGAGACCTGACCACCACACGAAGCGCAAGTATGGGAAGCGGCATCATGCGAGTCGTCGGCGAAATGAACTTCGCCACGGTGGCCGCACGTCGGACAGCGGTAGACGTATAGGACTTGACCTTCCACTTCCATGGTTTGTACCTCTGGCCTATAGATTTCTGCAATCTAGCACGGCAGGAGAGCCCGGGGATTGCCGTGTGGGCCGGCGCTCAGAGCTTGGGTTCCCGGACGCATCTGCCGCCTTCCAAACGGCGTAACCTTCGGGTAGATTGTCGACCAGGAGGATTGATTGCGGATTTCGGTGAAGGTGATCAGCGGTTTCGGCGAACGTGATCAGGGAAGGAAGGTGGTACTGCGCGGTCAGGAGATTGTAGCGTAGGTGATCACGATGCCCGTTTCTTGGCGTCGGTTGACGTGCGCTTGCGCATGGATTCGCCTTTGAGCGGCACCTTGTGTGCCTGGTGGACCAGCCGGTCCAGGATGGCGTCAGCCAGCGTCGGATCATTCAACCACTGGTGCCAATGTTCGATCGGGAGCTGGCTGGTCACGATGGTTGACCGGGTACCGACGCGATCGTCCAGAACTTCAAGCAGATCGCCGCGGGCGCTTTCAGAAGGCTCCTGTAGGCCCCAGTCGTCCAGCACCAGGACGTCGATGCGCGCGAGCTGCGCCAGGCGGCGGGTGAAGCTCCCGTCGCCGTGGGCGATCTGTAGTTCCTCGAACAGTCGCGGCACCCGCAGATAGAGCGCAGAGAATCCCTGCCGACAGGCCTGCTGGGCAAACGCACAGGCCAGCCAGGACTTGCCGGCACCGGTCGCCCCGGTCAGGATGAGGCTCTGAGCATTGCGGATCCAGTCGCAACTGGCCAGGGTGGCGACCAGCCGCTGGTCAAGGCCGCGGCTGCCGTCATAGACCACATCCTCGAGGCATGCCTGGGTGTGCTTGAGCTTGGCCGAGCGCAGCAGCCGCTCCAGCCGCCGGGTGTCGCGCCAAGCAATCTCCCGGTCGACCAGCATGGAGAAGCGTTCCTCGAACGGCAGGCTGGCGCTGGCGGCCAGGATGGACTGTTCCTCGAAGGCCCGCGCCATCCCGTCGAGCTTGAGGGCTTTGAGTTGGCCGACGGTGTGTTGCATCAGCATAATTTTCCTAATGGTAGTAGTCGGGGCCACGCACGTTGTCGTGCATGGGGGAATGCCACTCGGCTTGCGATACCGGCAGAGTGGCCTGCCGGTCCAGATGGTTTTCAAGGATGGAGACCACCGACTTGCGCGTGAGCGAGCCAATGGCGACGGCGCGGGCGCAAGCGGCCTCGAGCCGTTCCTTGCCATACTTCTTGGCCAGACTCAGCAGACCCAGGCAGGCGCGATAGCCCATCTCGGGATGGCTCTTGTGGGTGAGCTGGTATTCGACGATGACGGCGACGCTGGGCCCAATCGAGGCTGCCCAGTTGAGCAGCCGGCCGGGCGTCCATTCGAGGTGCGCGCGGTGGGCCACCGGCATGTGTTCCTTCACCGTGCTGTGGCTGCCCTTGCGGGTATTGCGCGCGTGCAGCGCCACGCGCTTGCCACCGTACAGGATCTCGATGGTGTGGCGGGTTACGCGGGCCTCCACCGCCTTGCGCACCAGAGCATGCGGCACGCTGTAGTAGTGTCCGTCGATCTCGACGTGGTAGTCGACGTTGACGCGGCACTGTTTGAACGTTGCCACTTCGTAGCGCCGCGGCGGCAGCGGTCGCAGCACTGGCCGGTCCAACCGCTCGAACCACTCCCGGCGCGTGCCGGGCAGCTTCTTGAACGGTCGGTCGTTCAGGTCGGCGACGAGCTTCTTGATGGCCTTGTTGAGCTCGCCCAGGCTGTAGAAGCGGTGGTTGCGCAGCCGCGCCAGGATCCACCGCTCGACGATCAGCACGCCGGTCTCGACCTTGGCCTTGTCTTGCGGCTTGCGCGGCCGCGCCGGCAGCATGGCCGTGCCGTAGTGATGGACGAAGTCCTCCGCCGTCCGGGACAGCACCGGCTCGTACCGGTCAGGGCGAGCCACCAGCGCGCGCGGGTTGTCCGGCACAAGCAGCTCCGGCACGCCGCCGGCGTATTCCATTGCGCAGACCATTCCCCCGATCCAGTCGGCGGTGGTCTGCCCCCGGGTGGCGCACGCGTAGGTGTAATTCGACGCGCCCAGCACAGCGACGAAGATGCTGGCTTCGAAGGCAAGGCCGCCCTCGGCATCCAGAATCGGCACCATCTGACCGGCGAAGTCAGCAAACAGCTTTTCGCCGGCGCGGTGCTGCTGGCGCATCGACCGCTTGAGCGTCGCGGCCCAGTCCCGGTAACGGCAGCAGAACTGCGTGTATTGGTAAATGGGTATCCCGGGATTCGCCTCCAGGTATTCCTCCCACAGCAACTGCAGTGTCACGCCCTTGCGGCGCAACTCGCGATGCAGATAGGGGAAGTCCGGCGTCACCCGCCCGCCCGGGCTGTTGGCCGGCTTCTGCGCGCCGAACAGCCGCTGCTCCAGCGTATCCTCGTTCAGGCTGTCCGCTTGCGGCCAATCCAGCCCCGCTGCCTTCGCCATCGCCGCGTACTGCGAGACAGCGCCAACACTCACACCCGTCGCCCTAGCGATCTGCCGGTGCGAAAGGCCACACGCCCACTTCAGGCGAAGCACTTCCTTGATTTTGCGCATGGTCATCCGGTTGGCCGGCATCAGCTTGCTTCCTTGCAAAAAAGGAAACAGCCTATCGCCGGCGTTCTAGTCCATGCGCAGTCCCACCCCTAGCCCTTGCCCGGCCCCATTACGGTGCGTGATCACCCATTTCGGCAACGTGATCACTCGTTTCGGGAACGTGATCACCGATTTCGGCGGCGTCGCCGAAGTGATCACGTTCCGCCGAAACCAGCGATCAGCTTCCCGCCGAAACAGGTGATCACGTTCCCCCGAAATCGCTGATCACGCGCCCCGAAATACGCAGATTGATCACCCTCTCAACTTGAATTGGCGCCAGCTCAGAGCAATAGTCTCTTTCCTGGAGTTGATTATGACAACTGACACGGGTGGTTCATCTAGCGAGCCGGTGGCTCTCGCAGATCGAGCCGAAGTCAACCACGTTAAACGACACATCCGCAAGTGCCAGCGTCATCTGGCACGCCTTGACGGTCACCTCACCAGCGCCTTCGATAAAGCCCTGGACAACTCTGACGACGATACGGACCCTGAGGAACTTCAGACCTTGGGCGAGCAAAAGACGCAGTGCGAGCAAGCTGCTCGCAAGTACTCGGAAGCCATCGGATTGGCTTCCGCAAAGAAGTTGACGGAGGAACAGTTTGCGGTCGTGACGACCATGGTCAATGAGGCAGATGTTGCGCTGAACGAGGCCGAGCCGATGGGCTGGCCCTCGATGAAGTAATCGTACGCAACCTACCGTTTGATGAACCAAGGCCCGCTAAGTCGCGGGCCTTTTTTCATGGGTCAGTGGTACTTGGGCGCCAATTCGATTGCCTTGGCTACATGCGGTTGTAGCTCATCCAAATAGGCATCAACGTCGGCATCCTTCTGTGCCAACAGAGCTTTCTGCCCGACCACGTTTGGCCATTTTACTGCCGCGGCAGCTACGTCGATTGCACCGAGCAAGGTGCGCATTCGGACGCCGCGGTACCTCTCTTCGAGTTGGTCCGTTCTGATGACGTACCGTACAAGCATCGGTGAGACTTGCGCGGTGGCGGCCAATTGCATGGGGTCTTCTATGGCGCCAAGCTCGTCGAAAGTCAGACTCAGAACATCCTCAAACGTGAACTGTTTCATATCGAAAGTAGGTGGCTAAGGCTCACGGCGGATTGTACCAATCAACTCTGGCCGTGGCCTTGCCTCCCTTACCCCTCTCTCGCGCATGTACATCCAGAATGCTGACCGGAGATCAGTGCAACGCCGCCTTGCGCTTTGCTCGCTGGTACCAGCCTGGTAAGTAGGACGCCCCTTCGGCTAAGTCTTTCGCCAACTCAGGGTGTGACCGTGCCCAGTCCTGCAGAGCTGACCAGGCAGGTGAGGAAAAGAACCGCTCTTCGTCGTCCCCGTACTCGGCTTCACCGGCAACCACGATGCCAAACTCTTTACTGAGCTGCTGGATCTGTGTTTCCGAGAACCGCGTCAGATCAACCCTGGCCTCACTGGAGTACTTCACCAGCCACCATCCCTCTTTCTGGGGGCGGCCATTCTTTGGATGGGGCTGAAACTTCCGAAGCATCGAGACGCCGAGCGGAGTGCTGTCCATCCAGCCGTCTCCGCAAGTGATATATGGGCCATCGCTCGTAACGAAGCCTTTGCAGAGCAGCCCACCAAAGTTCGCTCTGTGGAAAATGCGGGTGGAGTAGCTGTCGTCGTTAGGGTCGATCACAAAGCACGCTAACACCCCTTCAAGGTCGTTAGTGCTCAGTGGCGACGCTATGGCAGCAAGGCTCTCTGGTCTAGCAGAGGTATGGCACACCGCCTCCATGCTCGCCCCCAAAATTGGCAACGGATAGGGCCCTCCATCGTGGCGGCGTTCGGATTCAAGCGTTATATAGGGCATTTCCAAAGGCCAGCTTATACGGGCGGTCCAAGGGCCATCATCAGGACTAAGCTTTGTCCCGCGAGTAATGAAATCCATGAAGGCCTCTACAGGGCCAGGGAACACCCGTTCGTCCTCAGAATTCCGTCCGAGAGAAGTTAAAAACGGGCCCTGCAATGCCCACCACTGGGCATCGCGACAACCAGGCATCAGCCCGCAAAGGTGATGCCAGCTGGCCACGTCAAAGATGGCGGCAACCAGCGCCTGCGCTTGCGCAGTGCCGGCTTCGGTTGCTCCCGCGATGCTGAGAAGCTGTCGAGCCAATATCAGCCACTCCGCCGGGCTAGGCCAGTGACCCCACTGCGGCGTCGTTTGCTCGCGATCACCTACCTGGACTGATTCGAATCCCGGCCATCGCTTGATTCGATTGGCGAACTCCTTTTCCGAGTCGCCGTTCTTGTGCAACCGACCTAGCGCGTGCTCGGCGCGGTCAAGTGTCGCGCTGGACCAGCGAGGCGGCTCAGGGACTGGTCTAATCTCTGCAAACGGGACGTTGTCGCGCGAGAATGCAAGGATATTGTGGGCTCGAGATATAGCGGTTGGCCATTGATCGGAGTCTCGACACATATCTAGCAGAGCGGCGACACACTCTGCCTCCGATGCTCCTGCCATTAGCCAGTCGTAGCGACTCGCCAGGACATCTGCTGAGTTTTGCAGCTCAATCAGATAGCGTGCTTGGGGCAGACCGCCTTCGGCGATTGCGACAGTCTCGAAATCAGGCTTGGTGAACAGGTCTTCGAAGCGGTCGTACCAATTCCCACCCAGACAGACTTTGACGTTGCCCAAGAAAGGCTCGAGTCGTCTGGCCAGATCGTTCCAGAACCCGTTGGACCCATAGGGGTGTGCAAGAGCAGGCATGCTGAGTCTTCCATTTTGCGCGGCGTGAGAGGTGTGCACATTGCCTCGGCCGCGACAGAAGTCAGCACGAGAATGAGGAGGTGGAATAGGCCCTGTTTTACCATCCGCCGAGTCGGCGGGTGCACGGAAGGCTTGGGCAGCGCTCCAAGCATGATACTCATCGTCGGCAGAAGATCAAGTGGTCTGATCATTGGTCTGGGTGACCGGCCGTTCCCCTGCCATGTCATGCCGCCATTGGCTGGCCCGCCCCTGCTCAATAGATCTGGTCGTGAAGAATGATTGAGGTACTGTCGTCTGGCCCTACCAAGGCAATGCCTTCTCCAGTCATCGTGTAGAGCGGCTGACTCGGAAAGACCCTGCGCACGCTTGCCAGATCGAGAAACTTTGGAACCTCAACGGGGCTGTCTCCGGCGAGTTCGGGCGAAAGGTCGCCGCCGCCTGGCAAGTCAGAAGGCGACCCTCCGGTTCGCACCTCAAACGGAGGCATCGCGAGAATTCCAAGCGGGATGTAGTCGGCAATCACCCATTCGTTGTAGCAACCTTGGCGCCGATTGGAAATCGTCAGCGCCAATTCTTGAATTGAGAGGCTCGCTGGCGCGTCGCACATTCGGCTTCCCGTCTGGTCAGTCCACGAGCCACAATCTGCCGCATCTGCACACCGTAGGGATTGCGGAGAGTGCAGGCCGAGAATCACACCAACGCAACCAACCGCATTGCTCGCATAGTGTTGCCCAAACCGGTCGCCTGGCATGACCACCGACGCGGAGAGTCCTCCTTGCGCTTTCCCGTCAAGTACCTTCTGCAGGTCGTCAGGGAACCACAATCTTTCAGCGTCAGTTTTCCCCGCGCCTTTCGGCGCCCCAGAAAAATGTACGAGCAGGCCACTGACGCCTTGGAGGAGTTGATACACCTCGCCGACTGTGGGTCGAATGAGAGAATTCGTCATTGTTGATCGTCTTGCGATTCTGGTGATGGTTGGTCTTGATCTGTGTCACAGGGCGCACATGGGGGGCGGCTAGATTACCTCCGTCGCGCCGGGCTTAATTGCCGAAGTCATTGCGCCGGGGTGAATACAAACTGCTGCATCCAGGCTGCAAGGTCTTCCAGCGCTTGCAACGCCCCGCTCAGCGTCGCATCCTTGGGCATGCCGCTGATTCCGAGATACTTGGTCGATCGACCCTCCTCAAACAAATTGTCTGCCGGGTCCGAGTGGGTACGCCATGAACTGACTTCGTTCTTCGTGTCGGCGTAAAACCTTTGTTTGATCTCTTCGATGCTTTGCTTTTCGGTACCGAAGCTGATGTAGCCGAGAACGTAGAAGTACAGCGCATGATCTTCATCCGTTTCATCTTCACCATAAGCCAGTACCACCTTCGAATATTTTCCCCAGCTAGCAGGATAAATCTCGACTACATGCTGGTTAAGGGATCGCCAGACCTGCTGTTTCGAAGTCAGCGCGACGGACCCTTCTAGTGTCATAGCCGATAGACGTTCTCGCACGCGTGCCGTGGCATCGTGCTCAAGCTGCGATTTGAACTCGCCTAGGAGATCGGCGGCCTGGCTAAGTGCATGGAAGTTTTTCAGGGCAAAGCTGAATGCTGCGTCTGACATTATGGTGCCGCTCTCTGGGTTGGCGAGTGACTCTAGGTGGTTGAGAAATTCTCTGTAGAAAAAGTGCCACTTTGATACCGGTGCCCGAACGAATTCCTGGCCTAGAAGATCGAGCGCTGTCTTCACGAGATCGGGATAGGTGACCACCGGCCATCCCAATGGAACATCGGAGGTCCTATCGGTCGGGCGGAGTACGCATTTGATAATTGGCCCACCGGCTGCGCGTTCAGCAAGCAGCCGGTCGTAAACGTGGAACGGGTTTCCGCGTGCGGTGGCGTAGACCTTATTCTCGATGCCCAGAACGAAGTCCCCGTCAGAAATCACGAGATCAAGGCGTTTTACAGAATCACTCTCTTGATCGGTCTGGGCAACTTCCCGTTCAGCGGTAACGCCGTCCCAGTCGACCGACTCGACTATGATCCCTTCAGCCAGGCCTCTATTTGCGAGACACGATAGAAGTGCTTTTGCTAGCCATCGCGGCGCTTGTGGTTCCGCACCCATGAAAAGAGCCATCAGGTCGGACGTAGGGTTCTCCAAATACCCCGCGCCGCCAACCGCGTAGAAGTTGAGTTCCGGCGATTCCATCTGGGGCAGGTCCCCGATCTGCCTCAAAACCTGTGCAAGTTGCTCCATTAGTCTCGTATCTCTTCAAAGCCGGTCTGTGTTGTCGCCACACGCTTGGCGGCGGATTTACCCGCCGCACACATCGCAGGTCAGCAGGCCATTGATGTACGGCCGGTTTCCCTGATGGGGGTCAACAATCTGTTTGGGATGGTAATGGCCCTGAACGCAATCGGGGGGGATGTCTTGGCGAACGACATAGCAGGGGGGCTCACCCCCAAAACCCAAGGGGCGCCGAGCGGCTAGTTGCCCCCACTCGGACAAGATCATCTTCGCCACTTCAACATGCTGCGCCGCAGGCACGAGGCCTACTGGGACATCGACCTCCAGAATTGTCGGGATGCCATAGTTGCGAAGCCGGAAGCGGTAGTCTTCACCACTCAGGGGACGGCCCAGATGCGCCGCGAGCGCCATCAAATATTCACTACCTTGGATGAGGTAATGGCCGCATTGTTTTACTAGAAATTCGTCACTTCCCACGAGCCACATTTTGCCCCGCTCCCTATCGCTGCGGTCGGCGAACTGCTTGATGGCACTATCCACGTCCTCCTTGGGTACATCCGAAAAAATCTCGCGGAACGCGTCGCAAAGAAGTTCGCTGTCTTGCCCGAGCAAGCCGCGCTCGTAGTAGCTGGCCAGCTTCAACGGGCGGCAGCCATGAAAGCCCTTGAAATGCGTGTAGTAGCTGGTTAAGCCAGCGACGAATTCGGGTAGGACGTATTCCGAGTCGGGTAGCCAGGCAAAGTCGTCCGACCAGCATTTCGGCCGCTCTTGCGAGAGATGCTGTCGCAGTTCGACGGTTAGCACATGGCCTGCATAGTGGCGGATGCTAGCCAGCCAGTTCCGGCGCATTCTCCAGTCAAAAACCTTGGTATTCATTAGGGTCAATTGTCAGCTAGTACGGTTAGGCGCAATGTAACTGAATTGCCGCGCGGCGATCGGCGATCATGACACGTCCGGAGTACGGCGCGAGGCTTTGGCAGTGACCGTGACCTAGACCAAGGATGGCCCATTTTCATTCCTCGAAGCTAGCGCCCAACCTGATGCCTTGATCAGTTGAAGCAGGCGACCGAGTTGTGAGGAGGCGACTGTCTGGTTGATCGTCGGAAATAGCTCACTCAACATATCGTCGAACGTCAGTATCCTGATGGGGTTTCCATTCAAGCTCTGGCGGAACTCTGGGTGCTGTTCCCAAGCAGTCCGATCTGCTTGGGCAGTGAGCCGCGTCACGGCCGTTACGTACGTGAATGCCTTTGCGCCCGTGGCTCGCTCCACCTCAGCGCGAAACGCCTGCGCCCATTTCGGCCTGGCGAGCTCGCGAAATGCCATCCATGCTTCCCTACCATTCACCTTCTTGTTCTTGGCGATCGCATCACTCCAATACTGCGGGCTGAAGCCTTGCTGCCAGCTCTTGCAACTGACTACCACCACCCGTTCGGGCCCCTGCATTAGCGGGTGAATGCCGATCACGTCGACGTCGCTGTGAACCGCATCGGCTTGGGCGACATAGTCGACATGGTCTTTGGCTGGTCGGAACTTCAGGTTGTGCTGGGTGAAATACCCCTTGTGCTGGAGGTACTCGTCGACCATCTGCTCCAGAATGTCTTCTTTCATGTCCCCTGCCCTTTGTCTATCGTGGACCCGAATCAAGCTGTTGGCAGTACCGATCTTCCAACCCCCAATAACTTAGGGGAAGGTGCGTACCAGGTACGCGACGATTTGGTGGCCAACGGTGTTGAACTGCTCAAGTGACGTAACCATGAACTTCAGTTCGTCGCCTCTGCCACTTGCGTACTGCCGAACTTCGATGCGCTCGTTGATGAAGTCAACGACTAGGCGCACGCGAGGCTTGTCACTAGCAACCCACGCGGTCTCTGCAATGTCCACGCTCACTGTGCGACGTTGTAAAGCCCAGCCGCTGACGGTAGTGACCAGCCTCTTGCCGAGCCGCATTTCAATGCGGTAGGCACGCGCTAGCATCTTCGCTAGCAGGCGTGCTCGACGAACTTCGAACATCGCTTCCCCCATAGGTTGATTTCAATTACGTTGATTGCGAATCCCAGAACTTCCTCATTGCAGCTCGGCGGCGGGCGTCCTCGGTCGTGACGTAGCGGGTGGTGGTATCAAGCGATGCGTGCCCCGCGTTTTGCTTGACGGCCTCGAGCGGTGCGCCAGCGGCCAATGCATGGGAAATATGGGTGTGCCGCATCCAGTGCGTGCTGGCCGCCGCCAAGCGCGAGGCGCCTCGGGCGTCGACCGCTTCCAGCTCGGACGCGCACGCCTGGAAGAACCGCTTGATCTGCCGGTACAACGTGGTCGCCGCCAATCCCGCCTCGGCGGGGGCCGTGTCAATCTTCGCCCACCCCCCTGCCCGTTCCTCCTGGTCGGTCGCGTGGCCGAGCAGCGCCACACCGCGGCACCGGGCAGGATCACTGGCGAACCCCCGCGACTCCAGATACTCGCCCAATGCGTGGACCGTCGTGTCGGGTACCGGCACGCGGCGCAGCTTGTTCCCCTTGCCGATCACGGTGAGCCACCAGCCCTCCTCACGCTCGCCGGTACCGGGCTGGGCCAGGCTCACCCACTCCAGATCGTCCGTGCTGGCCGCGATCACCTCGGACAGCCGCAGGCCGGTCGCGTACAGCAGCGGCAAAGCGACCTGCAGCCGGCGATGGATGGACGTCGCCGGCAGGCGGGCCAGACACCCTTTGACAAAGGCCCACTGGTCCTCTGTCAGGCTGCGGCCGACGTCCAGCTCGGGTTTGGCGCTCGTCGGCACGTGAATGCCCTGCCAGGGATTGCCGGCCAGGTAGTTCTTGGCGTTGAGATACGCATACAGGTTGGCCAGCACCCCGATCGCATAGCCTTGGGCGCGAGGATTCAGCGGGCCCTCGAATGGTCGCCAGAGGGGCGTCCATCGCTCCCGCGAGCGCGGGCCGCACCATTCCTTCGGTGGGTCGGCGAGGAAGTCCCGGTACGCCATGCAGTCGTCCGTGTCCATGGAGGACAGCGGCTTTCCCCGGGCCAGCATCGACCACAGGAGGAAGCGTTCCGCCTCCTTCCGGTACGCCCGCTGGGTATTCGACAGGTAATTCAGCCAGTCGTAGGGCCCCTGCCCCGTGCCGACATCCTTGCGCTTCTCCCGCAGGCGCAAGATCCGATCCGGCGCCAGCCCGGGTTTGGAGCGCAGCCAGGACAGCACCGCTTCGTAGTCATTGTGGGCGTTGATGAGGCAGCGAGCCTGCGGCAGGCGGTAGGCGCCGTCGCGACCGTCCAGATGGACAGGCAGCACCAGCTTGTCGAGCGGGACCAGGGCGTTTTCCTTGCCGCGGGGCACGACCGAAGCCATCTCGTGCACATAGCGCCTGCGGCGCGGTACGGCCACGTGGTTGCCGATCGACCGGCCCAGCGTCTCGGCGTGAGTGGTCAGGAAGGCTTCGATCGCCCTCGCCTTGCCGGCGCCAATCGCCGGCAGGCCGCGGGCCCAGCCGGCACCCAGCCCGTCAATGCGATCGAGCAGATCCGCCAGCGTCGTCACACCGGCCACCTCCAGCCGCTCCGCGAGGGGTTCGGCCAGCCAGGCACGGCACGCGTCGCCGGCGAGGACAGGCTGGGCGTACCGTTCTTCGAGCCAGTCGATCGCCTCCAGCTGGCGGCGCATCATCCGGGCGCGCTTGGACTCCCGTTTCAGGGCGTCGCCATAGCGTTCCTGGTAGGCGGCCAGTTGCTCGGACTCGCCAAAGCCGTCCATGCCGGTCTCCGCCACAAACTCCTCGAGCGACGGCAGCCCCAACCCTTTCTGCCCGATCTTCCGGAGGTCCCTGGCTTCCAGCTTCAGGCGGCGGGCGGTACCGGGGCGCTGGGCCCGAGTTGCCGCGGCGACGAGCTCGCTGCGCAGCCAGGCTGTCACCCGACGGACCTTGGGATGGGTGGCAAAAGCGTGCGCGGCCGGATCGGCTTCGATGTCGGCCTCCGCGCCCTCCTCGCCCTCCGGGGATCGGGCCAGCAATTCCTGGTCGGCCTCGATCTCGCCTTCCTCCATCAGATAGCGTTCCCACATGGCCCGTGCATGCAGGCCCTGGATGATGGCCCGCAGGAACCCGAAATGCCCCCGATGCAGCTGCCGGCGCGTGACGGACCGGCGTCTGCGCAATGGCGTCACGATGGTGGCCCCCGATGCCGGGGCGTTCATGCCGAAGCCTCGCGCATGGCCCGGGTGCGCTCGCGGTGCTTGGCCAGGTAGCCGCGCTGGCCAAGTGTCGGCACGACCGCCAGCCGCAGGTCCGGGCTGAGACCCAGCGCGTCACGCGCGGCGGTGTCCAGTTCGGGCGAAATCAGTATCCGGCCGTCGTCGTCGAACGCGATCAGCCCCGTCTCGAACAGGCAGTCGAGGTTCGCGGCCAGCAGCAGGCCGTTGTCGATATCGTGGCGAGCGGTGGGCGTGTCGCCGCAGTCGGCCCAACGATGGATATGGGCCGCGCGCAGGACCGCCGGCGTCGAAACGCCGCTCACGGCGCAGCAGCCGTGCAGCTGGAGAAGCGCCTCGCGGAACCGTCCCTGTCCGATCCGCCCCCGCACCTGACGCGCCGCTTCCGTCGGCAGCCCGTTCTGGGCGGCCAGCGCCTCCAGCGCGGCGTCGAGCGGGTCCGGGGCGGCACGCAAGGCGCCGCCTGCCTCGGCGATCGCGGCCCGGTCCTGTGCCGATGGCGCCTGACCGGCTGGCAGACCGAGCAAGTCGGCAGCCGGGTACGCGCGGCCGTCGAGGACCACTTGCAGCGGGTCCATACCTGCGCCCGCGGCCTCCAGCTCCATCCCGGTCAGGCCGGCGGCGGCGGCGCGTAGTTCACCGGCGCCCCACGCCGGCTGGGACCGCGTCGGCGTCCGGCCACGCTTCAGGGAGAAGCCCAAGGCCTCGAGGTGCGCGCGATATCGCGTGTACTCGCCGTCGGGCATTTTCCAGTTGAAGGTGGGCAGTTCGGCTGCGGTACACGCCTCCTGGCCGATCGCGCGTGGGCTGTACCAGAGTCCGTCGAGGCCCAGCCGCCATTCAGTCTCGTGCGGCTTGTTGGCGATGTGTTTCATGGAAATGGCCCATTCCATCCTGTCTCGCAGCGCGGCAGCCCCGGCCTCGACGTCGTGCCGCTGCAGTCGCGACCACGCTGGATTGTCCGCTGCCGCGACCTCCTGCCCGGGCCGTCGCAGCGGGATATCCATCGCAGCCAGGCGGCGGCGGGCGGCTTCCCCGGCAAGCGTGTCGCGCGTGAGCTCGCCAAAGCCGGCGTGCCGGTGCGCGAGCGCCAGAATGGCCTTGGTCGGGTACCACTGCCCTGCGATCTGCGCCTCCCATGGCGTGCTCGACTTCAGGGCGGCGACCCGCTCGCCCGCCTGCCACGCGCTCGCGGCGGCCTCCAGGTGGGCATGGGTGATCTGTTGGAGGGTGTCGGGATCGCGGGCCATGTGGTTTGGTCGGTGGGGCGCAGAACCCGCCAGCCCAATGCCGGCGCGGCCTCCGCGCGAATTCGTCACATTATAGGCGGAGGCGTGTGCGCGATGCTAGGTGACCCGTACCTTATTTTGTGTGTGCTTGATAAGTGCGGTTATCATGCACACACAAAGCTGGCTATTCTGAATGGCGTTTTTTGCAAAGTGATGGAGGCGGCACGCATGAGCCATGGGCGCGAAGTTGAATCCGGTACCGCGCTTGAGTGGTTCGAGATCCGCCAAGAGGGAGTGCCGTTGTGCGGAGGCGTCTCGTATCGAGGAATGACTGCCAGGCTGCATGCTCCGCTGGCATGGCGCCGAGTACGCCCCTTCCAGCGGGCGGTCAAAAGCCAACATGCCCTACTCGCCGGCGGGCTTCAGAGAGCATCGAGCGGCTACAGCGCCGTCCGAAACAGCCTATCGACTTCAGCGTCCTTCCTAACTTTATTCCCTACTTGCGGCGTCAGCGCAAGTCATAGTCCTTGGGCGGCGGCGGCGGTGCCTCGTCCCCCAACAGTTCCTTGTTGATCAGCTGGGGCATGATCCAAATCTTGTGGTGTAGAGAATGGTGAGGACCATGTGCCTGCATTCGATTGTGGCCACGGCGCCAATGGAGTGAGTGACCGACCTTGCGCTCTGCACGCTCCTGTTCCAATCGAATACTGTCTTCCGGTCCAATCTCGATGAAATCATATGCCCTGAGCGGGCGCGAAGTCCTCGCACCGGGCTTCGTTGCCTTGCGGGCCTTAGCTTGCAGGAATGCGAGGCTACGGCTGTCATTGGCATTGTGAGGAACGATGCGCGCCGACTTAACATCCACGTAGAACAGGATCTTGGTGGCGAGGCCAATCGCATGAGCCCGGACGTCAGAATCGACCTCTTCTACCGACAACTGGAAAAACGTGGCTAGCGCGTCGTAGAGTTTTCGTTCCACCCCGTCATCCACATCCACCTCGAAGGCGTCCAATAGCGATGTGATGACATCCGTGCCCTCAGTGACGATCGGGCAGATCGTCAGCCGGCGGCGCTCCGTTTCCGCGGACACCATTTCCGAGACAAAGAAACCGTTCAACGTCACGGGGTCGCCTTCCACCGTCGCATATCTTATAGACGACTCGAGATGGATGTAGATATCCGGGAAGGGCGAGCGAATCTGGGAGAGCGGCATGTCCCTTTCCATGACGGTCATCTGCAATCGCTCGACCAAGCCATCGCGTGCGTAGAAGACCCGGCCGTTACACTTGAGGAAGTGAAGCGCCTCGAAGAAATAGACCGGCACATTGATAGGGTCCGCAGTACGTGGTGACGCGTGAGTAACCAGGATGAATGGCGGGAGATCGCGGCAAATCACCTCGCAGAATTCCTGGTATCCCAGGCCCGGCACTTCAGCAAGTTCGCGGATTTTGGCGGCGACGTCCTTGCGGAAGTGGCCAATAAGCTCGCGCACCGGGTTCAGGCGCTCCATACGGAAGGGATATGGGTAGGCCATCAGGTTCTGATGGTCCGCTTCGTCTTCCGACTCGATCACGTCGATGTAGTGGGTGGAGAGGACCATCTGCCGGGTTTGCAGGGGCATGCGGTAGAAGGCCTTGGGGCGCCAGACGCCATCGAGATCTAGAATGGGAAGATCGCCCTGCTCTACTGTGTCGGGCACCTTCGTTTCGGCACGGAAGCTGATCTCAATGCCCATGTCCGCAAACGCGGGGGCCAATACCTCGCGAACATCTCGGTCGTCGACAAGGAACGACGGATGCCGCTGGATAGGTATGGTCGCATTGCCACCGTGATTGATCTGCTGATACTGACGTGAAACGAGCACATCAAGGGTATGCCCGTCGGGTCGGGTGGCAAGCGTCGCCATGATGCTCGGTGGGGACCGCCATTCAGGCGCCGGGCGCAGTATTCCCGTGGCCTCATCGCAATCGCGGAGCTCAGCGGGAAACGAGATTGCCATATCCCAGCGGTCAGCTGTGCGCAGCGCCTCGTCGATCGGCTGCACGGGCAGGATTTCACACCGCCAGTCGGAATGCGCGTTGACCGCCTCCTCGACCTTTTTGTGGATTGTCGCAACGCAGCTCTGGAGACTGCGGGCGCCTCCTTTACCGTCATCAACGAAGGCGTAGAGGAGCACGTGCCCAGTGGGATTCACGCCCCAATGCAGCTGGAGTTCGTCAAGAACGAGCCCACTGTAGTCCATCCCAGCCGCGAGCTCGGCAAAGTGGAAAAGGAGATGCAACTGCGTGCTGCGCGCAGGAAAGACGACAATCTCTCCAGGAAGCCCCATCTTTTGGGTCGTGTCACCGGTAAAGACAGTGAAATCGGAATCAGTCATCGCTCGCGCGAACAGCGCCGGCCCGACTTCCCGGGTTCCATAGTGGACGACTGGTACGGCATAGAACGTAGAATCGGGAACGAGCTCCCGCGCCAGGGAAGTGTAAAGGCGAGCCGCTCGAGTTCGCTCTACAGGGCTCGGGAGCGTTGCGAGCGCGTCGTCAAGGAATGGAAGTTCATTCGGGTTAAATGCCCCTCGAAGACGAGAGATCGCTTTCGCAGTCGTCGGTTCCCGGGCGGCCTCCAACAGCTTCAATCGCAGCGATAACAGCTCAGACTTCTGTATGGGCATTTTCAGTCTCCGCGGTGCGCGTCCCAACAAGATTACCCGGTCCCCATTCGAAACCCAAGCAACGTCACCGTCTTGATGTGCCTCCTTCAAAACATCCAAGGATTAGCATCCGATGGGTAGCAGCACGACCCTGAGACTGTCGCGACAGGCAAACCTCTGTTTTAACTTGTAGCTTCCACTGACGCCGACACGGATGACTGCGCCGTACAACAGGTACACAACCGCCAATTGGGAACTCTCCCCCTCGGGCCCACACGTTGTGGGTCCTAAGAAAAAGCCGGCTGGCGCTGGCTTGCTTACGCTTAGGGCGTGCTGATCGTCGTGGAGCAGACCCCTGATGCCTGCCCGTTGCACATCATGACCGGCCCGACGCATCCACAGCCGCCCTGCGGTGGATTGCCATCGCGTTCGATCTTGCAATACTTGTCGATCGCCACCTGTTTCGGAGGCTGCCCTACAAGGTAGGAGTACGTGGTGATCTGGACCACCATTGTGCCGCCCCACCTGTCAGCGGGGTTCCCGCTGCCCTTGGACGAGATGGCGCCCGACACGCAGTTCTTGTCGATGGGGTACATGCCGTAGCGGCCGTTCTTGCGACTGAGTACCTTCGCCGTGTATCCGCAGATCTGGTTGCCCTCCGGCGCGCAGACCTTGAACTGCCCCTTTCCGCTGTACCCGCAATTGCCGCTCCAGTCAGAGGGGCAGGTGAAGGTATCTTGCCCTCGCTCCATGCCGGCCGCCCAGACGTCAAAAAATTCCTTGCAGGCTTCAGTGGTACACGAATCACGCGCGGATGGGTCTTTCCATTGAGCGTGTGCTTGGGTAGCCAGGCCAACCAGCGCGAGCAGGCACAAACCAAACGTAGCGACGAAAACTCTCATAGCTCCCCCGTTCTGGATCGGTCGGATGCTACGGCCCGGCGCGGGCCGCACCTGCTTCTCTACAGCGTCAGACGACAGTCACGGGCACAGTGTTGCCGCTGATCGTGAGCATGTCGTGCTTCGTGACGAATTCCTCGCCGGTGATGCGGATCTCAGCGATGTGAGTCGTGCTCTGCGCAGCATCCGCCTGGGCGTCGAGGAACGCCTGGGTGCCGGCCTGCACCAGCGTCGGCAGCGAGTGCTGAACGACGTTGGACCAACGGGCGCTGGTGATCTCGACATCGACCTGCGTAATCGTGGCGCCGCCGACCCGCGGCTTGGGCAGCAGCTCGGCCATCATGCTGAAGCCGTTGGCGTACTTGAAGGTGATGAGTTGCATCGCGTCCAGCGATGTGTGTGGGTAAATCGGGTTAACCATATTGTGTTGCCTTGTATGTTGCGTCGGCCGGTTAATCCCGACCGAGTGCAGTGATCGTGCCGCGCCCGGACCCAAAAGTCAAAATGCGAGCGGACGTAGTAAACCCCGTGCGCACAACGTCAGTAGTGCGCCCGTGGGCGATTTCGCCACCCTATATATAGAGGGCATGGAACAGGCGCGGCGCTTCCCTGAGAGTTTCCCCCGATGCAACAAGTCAGGTCAGGAACCCGAGCCGCTCCGCATACTCCTCGTCGGTCAGGTTTTTCATCTCCCGTGCGCGCACTGCCGCAGGATTTGGCTGACGGATCAGCGAACCTAGCGGGCCGGGCACGTCGACCGACGGGAAGAGAAGATCCCCGCGATCGCGTTCTCGGGCAATGTTCACGAACATCTGGACTTCAGGTGGGAGGGGCATATTTGCTCCGCTGCTATAGGAGCCTTCATTGTCACGGCGACGCGCGACGCAGATCGGGGGCGTTTTCCTAGCTTCTGCGATCGTAAAAAGTCGAGGTCAGCAGCGGAGCAAGCTTGGCCAGATCTGCGAAATGAAGCGCTGCCGGGCCCTGCATGCGCTGGGTGGCTTGCCCGCTGGGACTTCGGGGACAATGGCCGTTCCGCTGCACGGCCGATCGCCTTTTTATGCCCACTTTCCCCATCCACAAAGAGTTTCACCTGCTCTCGTCGACGCCAAACCTGACCTGGCAGAAGAAGACGCCGCCGGCCTCCGGGGCACACGTCAACATCTGGTGGCTCTATCTGACTATGCAGAGAGCCAGCAAGCTCGGGCTCACGCTGGGCGGGCCCGGACAGGAGACCGTGCGAGCTACTGCGGAGGCAGCATTGTCCGTGTGTGCCTGGGATGGCCACGGCTATTCGGTGACGCCAGCGTACTCCCGCCTCAAGGATTACGTGAAGCCATTCCTGTCGGGGACCTTGGGTGCGGGGCTAGCCCTGCTCCAGATGGACCACGCCGGCTACCCATGGATGGCGCACTGGGAGGACTGCGGGGGGCAGACAACGTCAGCGCATCCCGACTTCGTGTTCTTCCGCGCCTCTTCCGCCACGACGCCGGCGGCCGTGTGCCTCGCCGAGTCAAAGGGCTCGCGAGCGACGACGACTGATCTGGATGTACAAAAGGACTGGGAACGGCAAGTCTGGTCCAACCGCCATCAGGTTCTCACCCTGCCAGGTGGGGGAAACGTTTCGCCCACGGAGGGAACGCTCGTTTCCAGTGAGCTGCCCGGACCCGCAGGAAAGAAGCGGTTCCGGTCCACCCTGGTACACGGGGTGTTTCCGAGCGGGCTACCGGCCGTGACTCCTGCTACCGCATCGCCGCCCGGCGGCGGAGTGGGCCCGATCGCGGCCGGCGGCAAGCAACCGCTGGATCAGCACGCCCCAGAGATGGACTGGCGGGGCATCCAGCGTGCCAGCCTGCGCCACACTTGCCGTCTGCTCGACATGCCGCTGACGGAGTCCATTCTCGCGAGCCGATTCTGGGACGGCTTTTCGCTCAATCTCTTTCTCAGCCAGCCACGACCATCAGCCCGTCGCGTCGTACTGGAGCTGCGCGATCGCCGTGCCCTACTGGGATGGGATGATCAATCCGAACCTGACGTTGTCTACGCGGGCCCGCCGCAGGTTGTGGTCCAGCCGGACGGCAGTTGGTGGGGAGCGACAATCTACTGTCGCTCCAGCGTGCTACGGGAAGTGCTCAGGGGGCGGGTTGTTGATGTCGTCGATACCACCGAACGGCGTGTGAGATCCTGGGGGGAAGGCGGGCAGCAGATGATCCGGTTGGAAGCTGCCGACGGCGTCGGACTGATGGTGCGCAAGATGTTCGGAGCCCCTGGCTCCTAAAGCCAATCTGGAAAGGCTGGTGGAAACACGGCCTCCACAAAAGCGAAAAAGGGCGACCATCGGTCGCCCTTTTCTGAACGTGCTGCCTGTGATTAGGCTGCCGCGTCCTTGAGCTTCTTCAGCGGACGCACCTTCACCTTGACCGATGCCGGCTTGGCGGCGAACCATTGGTCTACACCAGTGAAGGGATTCTTCCCGAAACGCTTTTTCGTGGCAGGAACCTGGATAGCGGCCACCTTGAACAGGCCCGGCAACGTGAACTCGCCAGCGCCCTTCTTGTGGATAGCGCTCACGATGGTGTTCTCGAGATGAGCCAGCACAGTCTGCACGGTCTTCTTGTCCAGTTCAGTCTGGGCGATCAGGTGGGCAAGCAAACTCGACTTGTTGAACGTCTCCTTCAGCGGCTTGACCACCGGTGCCGCAGCGGCGGCCTTCGGTGCTGCCTTCGCAGGGGTCTTCACAGCAGCCTTCTTGGCCGCGGGCTTGGCGGCCGGCTTCGCAGCGGCCTTGGCAGTCGTCTTAGCTTTTGTAGCCATTTTCGGTTCGTAGTCTTAGAGGTTTAGCGTGCCAACGCACTGGCGATCTGCTCGGGCGCGACACTGCCCGTGATATTGCCATGATGACGCGCGTTTTCAAGGCCTTTTTTGAGTATCCGCGTTACAGGATGTTCCGGCGTTGTCGTGTCCATGCATCGCAGGCGGAAGCGCGGCGTATAGCCTTGCGCCGGCAGCGCCGTCGCCGATTGATACGAAATCAGCCAGGTATTCAATAAGCCCATCGACGACGCTAGCGCGTCCACCGAAGCGACCTTGCAGGGAATGTGAGCGCTATGTCGCTTGACCCGCGAGGATCGTTCGCGGATAACCAAAGCTTGCCAACAACCAGTTGCACAGATGATCAGGTTCAAGCTTCCCGCGATGAGAATCGCCAACGTCGCGATTCTCTTCTCGACGTACTTCGCCTATGCAGTTGCTGTCTCAGCCTACTCGTACGCTGTGGCCGCACACAGGTGGGCGGCTCCTGGGAAACCTCAGGCCGAGAGGTTCTCCACGGAGGTGCGTCAGTACGTCTCAGCACTGCAAAACTGGGAGACGCAATGGCATCCGCTTTTTCCGAATACCCTTGACCACCTTCTGTTCGGCGTCTGGTGCGCGGCGTTGGTGTCGATTGCTGCTTTGGTACTGCTTTGCTCGGATCAAAACGCTGGCACCGGCACGTATCGACTCGGTCGCAAACTCCGCATTTCCCTTGCAGCGACTCTCGCAGTTTTGGCCTTCTGCGGCCTATCGATTCGGCCTTACAGTTGGCTTGACTACATCACGGCGGCGTCGGCCGGACTGGTGATCGTTGCTGTCGGCATTTCAAACTGCAACGTTATCGGGTTTGCGCGGCGCAGACCAAGTGCGTTTGTTTTCGTGCTCGGGATTTTCCTTTGGCTGCGCTTGGGAGTAGGTTGGGAGTTCCACCAGTGGTTGATCGACGATCCCAAGGCGGAAGGCACGCCAAGGGAGCTTACTGCCTCCATTGTGGGACTGATTGTCGGGTCATACCTTTGGGGCAAAGTATGTCGGGGACTGGAGCGCATCCTGCGCCGGATTAGAGGTGGCAGGAGCCAGCAGAACGTTGTGGTGAACGCAGCGGCATAGCGTGGTTCCTTGCGCGGTACGAGGGGAACGCGTTGAAGCGCCGAGACTTCCCCCCTGAAGCACAAAGGCCCCACGAACCGCGAGGTCGTGGGGCCTTTCGACTTCTGAACGCCAGTCGCTAGCTGCTAAGGCTTCCTGCTATTAGTGGATCACAACGGAAAGAGTCGTGCCGGCCGGTACTTTAACCGTCTCGGTGTATCGACCCTTCACAGCTTGCCGCACGACGGGCAGGCTCGCATATGCCTGGAGCGTGGTGGGCACCGTCTGAGTCAGCGTCCGGTACGGCGCGTAGGCCGTCGGATCGATGGCCGGAATGTTGTACCCGTTGTCGGAGCGAGCCGGGAAACCAAAGCCCTTGGGGCTCGTCGCTGCTGGAATAAGCGCTCCCGCCGTTGCCGAGAATCGGCGGAACTGCCCCACGAAGCTGGTGCCGGGGAAATTCGTCTTGATGACGGTATCCAGCACGTCGACCGAGTTCGTCGAGCTCATGTTCCCCAGCAGGGACTTGAACATGCGCAAGCCCAGTTGGCGATTCAGGAAGCCGCCGAACGATCCCGATACGGAGTAGCTATCGCACGATGCGCTGAACGGCGTCCAGTCGAGCAAGCTGCAGTTGTAGCTTCCGCCCTTGTACTTGACGTAGTCATAGAAGCGAACGTCTCGAATGGGATTGTGGCCGGGATCGAGCGTAGCGCTGGCGAAATCCTCCATCATCATCGCCGTGGCTTCTTCCAGCCAAGTCGCGAACATACTCTCCACGCCGCCCAGAACGCCACGGCGATAGAAATTTTGGGCGTGCATGCCTTCGTGCGCCATCGACATGACCACTTCCGTAAGACCAGTGGCGCCGTCGAGGTACAGGGTTTCCGAGTCCAGATACAGCGACAACGACTCATTGCTGTACGGATTCGACGCACTCTTCGCAATGGCATTTCGCGAATAGAAGTAGCCTGTCATCCCGTACGGGGCGTTGTTGCGATCGAAGTTCAGAATGACGATATCGATCGGCTGGCCCGTGCCTGGGATGAGATTGATATAGCTGTGAGAGCCCCAAAGCGGGCCGCCGACATCCTTCAGCATGTCGTAGACCTTGCCGGGCGAAGCGAAGCGGTCGGCAAGCTGGTCGATGATTGCTGAACTGACTTTCGTCGGGGCATTCTCGGAGTTCTCCACCCAGAAGTTCACCGTGACACCGTCGGTCGTCGTTGCCTGGCGAACCAGGGTGGTCGATCGGACGGAATTGTCCTCGTTGAACCAGTCGCGCGTGTCATTCACAACGGACTTGCTCGGCCCACTGGACATCGAGTATCGCGGTGCGGTGCCTTGGCTACCGGCAAGGGCGGCCCAGCCATTTCGGTTGAACTCGCCGATGCGTTGCTTTGCATCGGTGGCGGGGTCTTGCCAACGCAGCTGGCTTGCTGCGACCGACGGGAAGCGGGAGGCCGTCAGCGAAATGGCAGGCATGGGCTGCGCGACGCCGCTCTCGTTCGTGAAGACAAGCGTCACATCCTGACCGGTGAGGCCATCAATGCTCACGGGCACATCGGCGGCAGCCAACGAGGCATTCGTTGCCTGCCACACCCCGACGCCGGTGCCGGAGTACGTATTCGAATCAACCGCGCCACAGTTCAGGCAGGACGGCGCCACCAGGCTGGTGGGCTTGGCCGGCGTGACGGGCGTGGTTGGGCCCTCCGGTGTGCCGGTCACCGGTGAGCTGGGAGACTGCGGGGTGGCCTGGGGCGTTTCCGCGCCATCACCACCGCCACCACAACCTGCGAGGGCAGCGACCAACATGGCCAGTGCCAGAGCCCCCTTCTTGTTTGACAAAGTTCGCTGAATGCGCATAACGACGACTTCTCCTGTTGTTATATGAATCGACTTCTTCCCATTTGTGCTGAATTTGGCAGATGTGATAACGGCCCCCGTCACGACTCCAACACCCCCGTATGGGAGGGGGGCCGCATCCAGCCAGACGCCGCGATCACTTTGCGCCATCTTTGCGAAGCATAACACGTACGCACACGCCGTATAAATCTAAATGGATTCATGGGGGCGCAGCAACGCTCCGCTGTTCGTGGGGTCGTGGGAGCTCTCGTCCGAATGAACCTGCTGCTCCGCGGCCTTCTGGCGTCGTTCGTACTCGAGCAAGGCATGCGGAGGAGGCGTGCCGACGACGTAGCCATTTTCGATGGCAAAGAACGATCCGTTACGAAGCCCCGTTTTGATGGACGCGTCGATCTCTTCCTTGCCGAATGTCTTCCGCAGGGAATCGATGAACTCGGTAACCGAAGGCATCTGCTCGCGAGCGTTGGTGGGCTTCTCGAGATCCATTCGCTACTCCGGAATTCCAACCATTTTCTTGCCAGCGGCCGGCTCGGCAGTGGGCAGTCCGCGCGCTTTGACAAGCTGCTCGACGTCGAGGGTTGGCGCGACGTTTGCGATGTCGGAAACTAGGACGTACGCGTGCCCGTTCATCCGGCCGCACACCGGCAGTTTGTTGTCGCTTATGAGCGCAAGAACGTTGGACAGCGCGTCATCCGAGATTTCGCGGCTGGACGCACGCTTTGACGTTCGTGCGGCGAACGTCGGCGGTGCCAAGTTATCGAAAGCGGCAAGTGCTTCTTTGGTTTCTTCGGCGGTGCGGCGTTTCATGGCATTCTGCCGATCCTTGTCGGGGATCGCGACACCGGGTCTGTCAGCGATGAGAGGCCGCTCTTCGCCTTCAGGCATGCGGTGACCAGGCGCCGAAATGTCGATGCTCGCGACCGGCTCTGGCGCCGCCGGAAAATCGGCAAAGTCGTCGCCATCAAATACGGAAGCGCCTTCATTGCTTCCGGCGTCTGGTGAGGAAGGTAGCAACCCACTGAACGGATCAGCTTCGTCCGCGCTTCCACCGGTCTCCGGGGATGCGATCTCGCTTTCGAGCGCGGCAATGTCCTCGAGCGATGGGACATCGTCCGCATCCACATGCTCTGTCGCGACATCGTTCGTAGGCGGCTCCATTGGAGCTGGCGGCGACTGATTCTCCGTGATGACGCGAGACAGCACGGCCGGTGCTGGCTCTTGCTCCGCCATCGACGGCTTGAGGGCTGCAGAGGATTCTGCCGGAACCGCCGCAAGGCTTGTTGGCGCCATCGGTTCGAGGCCTTCAGGTTTGCCATCCGCCGTTTCGACCTTCTGTTCTCGAGCCCTTGCTTCCGTTTTGGTTTCCTGGCGGCCCGAGATGTAGATGCTGTGGGCCACATCTTCGCCAAACGCACGCCGAACCAACTCGCGCAATGCCTCAGCATCGCGAATACCAGGGTTGTGCGTGTAGATGGGCTTGCTGATCACCATCCGCGAGCCAAAGTTTGGTAGGCCCCCAAGTTCGGCGAACTCCTGCGTCTTCGTCAGCGGTCGGAAGATGATGACGGGTTCCCACGTAGCGATATGCTGACCGTTCTTGCTGCTGCGGAACGATACCGAATGCATGGGGTGGTAGCGCGAGAAGTCAATTCCATTGTGCTTGTCGTACAGAAGCCCCTTCTCGCCAAGGGTGTACAGCAGGCTCATGGTTACCCGGTAGCGCGAGTCACCGTCGTCCAGCGACATGCCCAGCTTCGCCAAGATGAGTCGACGCAACTCAAGCTCCTTCACGACGATCAAGCCGTCGTGCTTTTGGGCGATCTTCAAACTGGCGTCGGTGCTCTTATTGCCGGTGCCATTCACGCGGCCAAACTGGGTGATGACCTCGACAAAAGCCTTGTAAATCGACTCCGATTGTTCCTCAGTAACCTCCTCGTCCTCTTCGAGCAGGTCGCGGCCACTTTCCTGCATACCCGTCTTCTTGTCGACGTAGATCAGGAACTCCATCAGCGCGGACATGCGATCGTCAAGGGCGAAACCGTTCGAATCAACGGGGAAGGCGCTGGGGTGGTGGTAATGGCCAATCACGAAGTTGATGGCCCGGCGGTCTCGTGGGGGAAGCTGCCAGTACTCGGGAAGTCGCGCGAGCATCCGGGCGCCCAGGGAATCGTGAAACACGCGATCGTCGTCGTGATCGGTGCTCGACCCTTCCTCCAAGGTAACGATCTGGCCATCGTCCCCAATCTTGTACGCCTCGAGCTTCCCGAAATCATGTGCAAGCGCAATGATGGGGATAAGTGGGTCCGCTGCGTCGAACTCGTACTCGGGATTGCGCTTGCTGAGAAGCAGTATCTTTGCCTTGCCGCGTTTTTTCACGTACACGCCATCGTACTTCCATGTCGAGCTTTCTGCGAAGGCAGTCTCGGTAACGGCTAGACAGTGCTGCCAGAGTTTCCGGTTCGCATGGCCACCCTTCCTATGCGTTGCAGGATGCTCCTTGTTTGCAGAGTAGATGTCCCACACTGCAAGGAAGAATGCTGCATGCTGAGGATGATTGGTCTTGGCGAGCTCCAGCCAATCCATCACCGCCTTGCTTTGCATTGGGAGCCGCTTGGATTCGCTATCGATGCGTGCTGACGGGGGGGCCAGCATTGGAACCAGTCCAAGCGTGGACTGGATGCCATTGATAGTGTTTCCTCCCATGCCTTTGAATAGGCGGTTCACCGCCTGGACCCGCTCAAACCAGATGAGCCAGATCCCGAGAGCCAGGCCGCCTATTGAGCCGGCGATCCAGTACCCGAAAGAGTAGGAAACGTACCCCCAGTTCCGGATGACTTCTAACGGGGCGCCGCCAAACTCCAAGAGGGTGAACACGATCCACCAGAAGCCGAAGACAAGCACAGCTGCACGAAAGATCCGGTTCTTTGAGTTCACAGGAAGGTCCTATCGTCTTGGATATTGGGAGCGGTGGCCTTTGGCACCGGTTTCCCGTCTCTGTCTTCGAGCATGCAGCTACAGCCGCTGCCGTCCTTCTGGTAACCACTGCATCCCCAGAAATAGCCTTTCTGGTCGCGGCGCTGGCGGCGATACATGGGCTTCGAGCAGTCAGGACATGGAAACGACTGTGCCTTCTCCACCGGGACGCCATCCTTGTCATCCATGGTGTGCTTGCATTGCTCCCGGTCTGAGCAAGCCCAGAAATGGCGCTTCTGCCAGGGAATACGGTTCATGTCGTGACCGCACTTCGGACACGGCCGGGCAGCGGCCTTTGCCACAGGATTTCCCGCCTTGTCGTCTAAGGTAGTCTTACAGTTCTCACGATCTGTGCATGACCAGAAGAAGCCGTTTGCACCTTTGAACCTGCGCATCAGTTTTTCGCAAGTGGGACAATGCACCAGCGCTCCGGACGCGTCCTTTGACTGCGCGGTCTCATCGAACACGAACTTCAGTTTGAAGTCCTCCGTGAGCGTTAGCCCCGCCGTGAAGCGCTTCTTGCTGGAGCTGACGAACCCCGAGAGGTTTTCGACCGTCCCTTTGGCTAGAAGAGCTTCAACCTCCTGAGGCTTCAGGGGGCGTCCCGCGACCTCCCGCCAGAGCCGGAATCCGCAGCTGGACTCACAGTCGAACGATCTGGCGCCAACCGAGATTTCGCCACCACAGTTCGGACACTTTCCATCGAGCTTTTTCACTACAACCTGAGCGGCCTGCTCTCGGATGGCTTTGATGATATGGCGTGTGAACTCGGAGATCTCCGAGTTGAAAGCCGGCCGCAGGTATTCGCCGCGTTCCATCAGGCGAAGCTTGTGCTCCCATTCGCCAGTCAAAGCGGGCGAAGTGAGGCGGTCGAGGCCATTCTCGCGCAGGAATGCAATCAAGCTCATAAGCTTCTGGCTTGGCACGAGGCTCTTCCCGTCTCGCCGGAGATAGGGTTCCATTGGCCGATCGCGGCCATCCTTGGTCGCAAGAAGCCCTTCAATGATGGCCGAGCGGGTTGATGGCGCTCCTAGCCCGCGCTCCTTCATGGCTTCCCGGAGTTCCTCGTCGTCGACGAGTTTTCCGGCGCCTTCCATAGCGCCGAGAAGTGTGTCTTCGGTATAGCGCACAGGAGGCTTCGTCTTGAGAGTCTTCAGCTCCATGCCCTCGGTTGACACAGATTCACCTGGGACATACTTTGTCAGTGCCGGGATCTTCTTGTCATCATCTTGGGTCTGGGTGCCGTAAACGGCAAGCCAACCTGGATGGACCAGAACGCGGCCACTGGATTTGAAGTGCTCGCCAGCGACAATCGTGAGCCGTGTCGTTACCTCGTACTGTGCTGCTGGGTGGAAGATGCTCAAGAATCGCTTCACCACCAGGTCATAGACCTTCTCTTCATCGGGTGAGAGTCCTTCAGGCAACTTGCCGGTCGGGATGATCGCGAAGTGATCGCTGATCTTCGAGTTGTCGAAGATTCTCTTGTCTGGTTTGACCCAACCGTTCGAGAGGATGCGAGTGGCATGGTCACGGTAGCGGGTCTCGACCAGGGCCTCAACGACAGATTTGGCCTTCGCTATGTAGTCCTCTGGCAAGAAGCAGGAATCTGTTCGGGGATACGTCGTGACCTTGTGTTTCTCGTACAGGGCCTGCGCGATTGTGTCGGTCTGTTTCGATGTCAACCCGAGCTTCTTGTTCGCCTCGCGCTGAAGCAGGGTCAGGTCATAGAGCTTCGGGGAGCCTTTGGTCGCCGGCTTCGATTCTTGCTTTACGTCGGATGGGGCAACGCCGGCGCAGCGCGCGAGGATTGCTTCTGCCCTGCCCTGCTCAAAAATCCGATACTGGTGGTCGACCTCGGCCTGGCCATCTGAACTGCCTTCAGGCGCGTCAGCCGGGATATCACGCTCCGGTGCGATCCATTTTCCGATGTAGCTGCCGGCAGCGACACCGAACTCTCCGTGCACTTCCCAGTAGTCCTTCGCTTTGAAGGTTCGGATCGCCACCTCGCGATCGTAGACAAGCGCGCCCGTCGGTGTCTGGACCCGCCCGACCGAACGGATCTCGGCTTTCGACGTCTGACGCTCGTACAGGCGGGTAACACCTCGCGAGCCGTTGATCCCGACCAGGTAATCGCCCTCAGTCCGGCAGTAGGCGGCGTCGGCCAGGGCATCGAACCGAGAGCCTGGCAGCATCCCTCGGTAGGCGTCTCGAATTGCCTCGCTCGTCATCGAGTTGAACCACATGCGCATGACGGGCTTCTTGCATTCGGCCAGGTCGTAAATGAGGCGGAAGATCAGCTCTCCTTCTCTCCCGGAATCACAAGCATTGACGATGCGGTCAATATCGTTGCGAGCCATCAAACGCTTGATCTGCTGAAAGGCTTGCGGCTTGTTCGCTAGTTCGATGACGCGGAGCTCGAACTTCGATGGAATCACCGGCAACGTCTCCAGGCTCTTTCCTGACGTCGCCATCTCGCTTGAGAACACCTCGACGAGATGGCCTTGCGCGGCCGTAATGACGGCCTCGGGGCTCTCCAGCCAGTTCTCAACGCGCCCGAACCCTCCCAGGGAGAGGGCGATATCTTTTGCAACGGAAGGCTTCTCGGCAATGATGAGGTGTTTGCCCATCGGCTGGTCTGTCCTGTGAGCGGCACCTGAGGCCCGCGAGTGAGTTGGGTGGGCCAGACGACCCAGATTTAGGTCTCGGAAGGTCACCTGCTAGTGACGGGAACGGGGTGGGCCGCCAGGCGAAGCAATGAGCGCGGTTCATCTCAGATCGAGCGATCGGAGAGGACGCCGCGTTGCGCGGCGCCCGTGCGGCTCACATCCCTCTGTCAGGTTGCAGATGGTTGAATTGCGGCGAAGAGCGCTTGGCGCTCGGCGTCCGATGACGGGGCGCTGGCTTCGACTTCGCGTTGCGTGGGGCGTTCGAAGAGTTCAGCGGCCCAGCTGGGAATGACCCGAATGAGATCGGACCCCGGTGCGACAGGGGAAGGGAAATCCTTCGCCTGGATGAATGGAATCGACGAAACCGGTGCAATGCCGCTGTCCGGATCGGGCGGCGCAATGGCCTTCACGTCCAGTCGGAACTCACCACTCACGGAAATAGGGATGCCGCGATGCAGCTTCTCGGCCAAGGGCCGCAGGTTCTTGCTGTACCAGCGGATCGCGATCGACTTGTCCGGGTCCTTTGTCTGGCGAAGGAGGACGACCAGGCGATCGTTCAGGGGCTTGCCATCGGGGCCGACGCGATTCTGCTCCAGACTTTTGGCCTGAATGAAGCCGGCGAGACGGACAGTGTTGGTAGCGTTCTTGTTCAGCCCAAGAACACGCCAGTCGATGCTGTCGAGCCGAGCCTGAGTATCACTCGGGCGGCCAAACTGCTCTTCCAGCTTGCGAATCGAATCCGGGGTGCCTGAGTCCTTCGCCGCGGCGTGGACGAGCGAACCCCATTTGCGCAGCAGGTCATCGGCGAAGCGCTTGTCCAGGTGCATGGTGTTCGGCTGTTCGAACGAGATGCTCTTCATGTGGACGATGCGCTGGTCTTCCTTGCGCTCACCCGAAGCGTGGCAGATCGCGAAGATCAGGTCCCCTTCCTGAATGTTGCGAGGAAGCGGCGTTTTCTTCGGGTCGAACGCGATCGGCAACATGTGATTCTCGTTTCGGGTCTGCTGGATATAGCAGATGCCGTTGACAGGATCTGGGTTGCGAAGCACGCCGCCGACGTATCCCGAGTTCAGCATCCCATTGGGATACGAATAGGAGTCGGCGTTCTTTTTGGCGTCCATGGGCAGCATGGATGACCTCCTTGTTTGGGTTGATCGGGTACGTCTACGTCTGCGCGCTGGAATTATACATAACACGTACACTGAAAACAACGAGACGCAAAAACATACTGAGAGATTGTCTTGTTGTCTCGATGGCATAAGAGACTTGAATCTTGTTGATATGTGTGTAGAATCGGGAATTGCTAAGACAATAAGGCATGACGCGCCCTGCGCGGTCGATCGCCTTCTGAACTTGATCCGTAGCCACGTCGGAGGACCGAACCTATGACAAAGTCCATGCCTGCACACGGTAGTGGTTCGCATAAGGCAGCACCGGCGCGGCGAGTTTCCGCAAAATCGCGAAAGACGACCGAAGTGACCGCCAAAAAGACTACGCACGAACAGCACGGCGCTGAAAGCACTGCGACCGAGCACGAGGGTGAGGCCTCGGGCAAGCGCCATGTTGATGGTATTCGCCTGATCAACCAGATCAGGAAGACTCTGATTGACCGTGGGCTTCCGCAGCGGACGATCTCCGACATTCTCGGAGTCACCCCGGTGTACTGGAACTCGATCATGAGCGGTAACCGCTCTATCAAGTCGCTTGGTAAGGATCGGTTCGACAAGATTGCGGAGTGGCTCGGCATCCCGACCGTACAGGTACTCAATCAGGCCGACTATCTCACGATCGAAGACTTCTATTCCAAGAAGGACCTGCACGAGCAACTGTGGCTGGCCATCGTAAAAATGGCTAACGACCCACAGTGGATGGCCTACGCCCCTACCCGCGAAGAATGGGATGAGCTCCCTCTGCGTGTCCAGATCGGATACGCAGCGCTGTATGAGCGCGACTATGGGCGTGTACTGACGGCGAAGGCTCAGATTGAAGTCCCTGATCTAGTCAGTTAAGCGGCCGGCGACCCCCAGCCCAAAAAAAGACGCCCCAGATCGAATCTGGGGCGTTTTCGTTACAGGACCAATTCCAGCGTGTCATCCTGGGTCGAGGCCACGGGTTCAGTGGCGCTCGGCAGGACTGCAGCAGGGGGTGGGCTCGAAGGTTGAGGCGCTTCTTCGAAGGCTGGTGCCGAGTCGCCGATGGCGAGATCGGGTTGAGAGTGCATTGGCACGTTGGCGGCCGGAGGCTGAACACCAGGCGTGGCCGCCGGCGCAGCTGCTTCCACATCGAGCGGATCAAACCTTACCGAGTCTTCGGAGAGAATGTTTTCCGCCTTCATGCACCGGGACAGGAGCGATGACACCATCAGGAACTGAACGCCTTCAATGTTCTGCCCCTCCGGAACTGCGCCCAGGACCTTGTCGCATACTTCGGCCAGTCGACTGAACTTCGTCGACAGGACGCCCATCGCTTCCGCCTTGTTGCGAACACGGCGAATCAATCCCAGGACGCGGCTGCTGGTGCGCCCCGCGGCCGGCCCTTTCCAGGACTTTCGCACGTCTTCCGCAATCTCGAGCGCTGCCTGGCCAACTAAGCCTTTGACTTCTGCGTGGAGCGCGTCGTCCTCGCCAAAGAAGCTGGTGGACTGGATGCCTGTGGCGGAAATGTCAAAGGAGAGCATGCGGTCCATGTCGTCCGTCTTTGGCGCGTGCAGGCGAATGAGATCCGCTCGCGACTTGCCATTGTTGGTCGAACTGGCATTGACCGGGGCATTCGCCCACTCATCAACGATCCTTGGGAGGTTGGCCAGGAACTCGGCCTTCTCCTTCATGAATCGCGTCTTGATGTCCGTCATCTTGCTGGAGAGCCCAGCGGCTTCGCTCAGCGGTACGAAGTAGCCGCGCACACGGTTGTGAATGCGGCGAGCGACGCCAACTTTCAGGATCTCTCGCTTCGCTTCCGAACGGTACTTCGAAACCCACGAAAAAGAACCTCGCGGGAGCATCTTGCCGACCTCACGGATGAAATCATCCGCCTCGACCGTTTTCTCTCCGGTGCTGCCTCCGATGATGAAGTCAAACAGGACGACATCTTTAAGAATCGCCATCTGGCTGCTAGCCACCGTCGTTGCTTGGTTCATGTGTATCTCCTGAAGTTAGACAAAACAGGCCCCTTGCACAGGCCTGGCTCTTCGATATGCCGGACAGGGGGAAGTAACTGACCGTCGGAATCTGCGACGGTTGGCCGATGCTGGTTGCGCGAGGTGGGGTGTAGGAGGACGCTTCTGGCCAGACGAATCGCGTTCTAGAGCCGTGTTACGCATTCCCGGACATCAGTAACTCTTCACATTTCAAAGGAGAAACCATGGACGAATGCACTTGCACAGCAACGCAGCAGAAGGCCGGCATGGGTGGCCCCTCCCCTGCCCTTGACTTGAATGGACGCCAATACGGTGCGTTGCAAGCCGAGCCCGTCGCGGACCAGGCCGGCTTCTATCAAGCGAAGCCGAACGGAATCCTGCTGTTGGGCATTGATCGCGAGCCGTTCGCGTTTGTCGTAACGGATGAGAGGCAAGGACAGTTCTTCGTTTCCTGCTTCAAGCATGGGAGCGATATCCGGTACATGTTCAGTACAACGAGTGCGGACGAGCAGCGCTTGGGCATTGCGGGAATCAGTGTGGCCAGCGAGGCGGAACTTGTTCGTTCTCTGGTCAATCAGCTGACGAGCGGAACAACTCGAACCGACACGCGCGAAGCGACGATAACGATGGCGTGCTCGGACGAGGATTTTGCGGAACGCGAGTTCGCCCAGGTCGCCGTTTCTGAATCGGGCAAGCCCGACTTCGCCTGCAAGCATTGCGGGTGGCTTCAGAGCAGCACTGCAGCGGGAGCCGCGGAACTCATCGCACACGGTACTTGGCACTCCGAAGAGGGGCGAGCTGAGTTTGCCGCCAAAGCTGCGAAGTACGCCTGATCAAACACCCCCCTCAAGCCCCTCCTGGTTCGCCAGCGAGGGGCTGTCCTTTTGCTGCTCCGATCTTGCGTCGGAATACCGCGGCGGAGGGCCGCTGAATCTCTCGGACTGACTACCGAACGATTATCGACGGCTGTTCACCATCTCTCACCCGCAAAGAGAATCCTAGGTGTGTGCGGCCGAAAGCTACACAACCCGTCGCTAGGTGTTTATACGTAACCGTCTTACGGGAAGACTTTTGTATCAACAAGGAAGGCTCCATCATGGCGAAAAACCGTGCTGTACTGGGCTTTCTCGCTGACGTGCTAAAGAATCTTGCATTCGCAAACTTTGGCCTCTTCGGCTTCGGTGCCGTGGATAAAATGGTGAAGGGGGCAGCCCTCACCACTGCCGATGTTGCGTTCGCAGTTCTTGGCGCGGTATTGTTCGCGTTCTTCAACGCTGTAGCGTTGTGGCTGTTGAAGGACGACGAGTAGTAACGTAGTCAGCGTACTCTTGGGGAATAGGAAATGAGTGCTGCGCAGATACTACTGGCGAGCCTGGTCGCAGGCCTCGCCCTGTTGACATGCTATGTCGGAATTACTGTAAAGCGAAAATCGCGCGAGGGACAATCTCGTGTGGTCCAGTAACGGAGGCCAATATCAATAACTTGTCCTCCCCAAAGAGAAGCGCCCAACCACCCCCCCATGTGACTTTGCTCACCTGAGGGGGTTTTTCTTTTCCGCTCGATCGAAGTGTCCACAAAAGAAAAACACCCCCAGCAAAGCCGAGGGTGTCGTGGGGTTGATCTGGAGCTACTCGCCGATGATGTTCTCCCATGCATCGAGGACTGCTTTGCGTTCTGCGCCCGTACCGAAGTCGAGCAGCGTCATGCTAAGCCCTTCCTTGAATGCGTTGGTGCTGTCCAGGCCCGTTGCCATAAGCAGGCGGTGCGTCAGACCCCAGTTCAAGAGGTTGCGAGTGGTGATGGTGAACTCGAGCGGTTCCCCATTGGCACCAGCATCCTCATTGAGCCCAACAAACCGGCTACGCAAGCTGCTGGCCAACTTCGCCATTGCCGTTGCCGCCGTCTCCGGCATGCCGACCTGGTCCTGAAGAAGTGCAATCTCTTCCTCGACGGACAGGTACGTGGCATTGACAACGAAGAATCGGTCAAGGCTGGCGATGTTCTGTCGCTTCACACCTTTGTAGAGTGACGCGGAGCCGCCGTTGCCGCCAGCCGAACCTCGTCCGTTGGTGTTGCCAGTGGCCACAATCAGACAACCGGCTGCGATCTTGACTCGCTCCCCCGTCTCCGGAACAAGAATGTCGTCACCGTCCAGGACTCCGTTCATGCTCATTGCAACCGATGGCGGAAGCTGGTCGAACTCGTCAAGCAGAAGAATCGAGTTCGGCGTGCGCGCCCAGCGGAGAACCGGACCATCCACGAACACCATTTCAGGGGTCGCCGAGAGAACCGACGCCTGTTGAGGTGCTGCAGACGCTTCGGCTTCCACTTCCTGCGGTTCCGCATTCTGCGGCACTTTGCAGAGCTTGTACGTGCCGAAGAGCTGGGTTGCCTCGGAGTCTTCACTGCACTGGTAGCGGAACATGGATCGTCCCGTCCGAGCACAAACCTGCGAGATCAGTGCCGTTTTGCCACATCCTGTCGGTCCGTAGATCAACAGGTTGCGCTTCATCGTCGCCTTGGTGAAGTTGTTCGGCAGGGCTCCCGACGCCATCCAGACGAGGATTCGGCGGAGGGTATCGGGCTGGAAGGCAAAACCTTCAATGACGTCTGGTGTGTCGTCGTTGGCTGCGAAGACACGGATGGTGGTCGTCGATTGCGAGCCGTGAGCGCGGAAAGCGCCACCATCAACACCGAAGACTGCGTCGATCGACTTTCTTTCAATTGCTGCTGCTTCCATCATGTTTCTCCTGAGAGGTGGGTTTGACGGCCTCTTGCAAAGGCCTGGCGCTCAGGTATGAGTCACAGAGGACTGGAAGTCAGACAAACGTTCGCGTCGATCGCGCCTTACTGTGTCGGCAGCCGTCGGCCAAAGAAAACGCCCCAGGACAGAAGTCACTGGGGCTGTGGGGTTAGCAAATTGCAGCTTCGAGAGAACTGAAGACAGCAGTTGCAAGCTCACGGACGTTGTTCGCCACACCGTAGGTAGCGGAGAGACCGTGGAATTTATCCACGTGCTCCGCGCCGATCAGGACGAATCGCACCTCAACACCGAACAGCGCAGCTTCGCGCAGCGCGGCCTCAAGGATGTCTCGATCGCCTGGATCACCATCGGTGACCACGGTCAGCACCTTTCGCGCTTCGCTACGCCCAATGAATTTCCTGAGCGCCCATACGACTGCGAGATGCGTGTTGGTGCTACCAGTGGCTTCAGGGCGGAACCGCTGAAGCGTAGACGACCAGTCACCCTCGAAGCCTTTCCACTCGCGAACCGATTCGCTATAGGTCGCCAAGCCGAAGGGAATGTCAGCGCCGTCAAGCACCTCCCCTGCTGCAACAATGACCCGGCCAGCAGCGTCCTTGCGATCGACCTTGTGGGCCTGGATCTGATCTTGAGCCGATGGCTTGTGCGCCGCAGCGTGGAGATGCGGGGCTTGCTCCGAGTCAAAAGGTTCATCCATTGAGCCGGATTCATCGCCGAGAAGATAGACACAAGTGTCCAGCTCGTCGTGTCGGGTCTTGTGACGGAACACTTGGGTATCACCCAGCGGCACTCGCCACACCCGATTTGAACGAAGCTTACCGCTTGAGCAACTCCGACGCGTGGCGGCGGCGAAGGCCTCAAGAAGGTCCTGCAACCGCAGGGACAATGCCGAAGCTGTAGTCCTCGCAGCAGAACGCAAACGCGAGCGGTTCTCCAATGAGCCACCATTGGCTGGGGCGCTGTGCTCGTTCAACTCCGACGTATGACTGCTACCTCCGGCGCTTTGGGCATCCTGGATCGCTTCGTTGGCCTCGCAGAGTACTTCTTCGAGCCCCTTGCCATAGCTGCCCAGGTCACCGGGGCTTGCTGTCAGAACGGCATTGACGGCCTCGGCCAGCTCATTGTGAGAAGGTTCATAGCCTCCCGGCTCGGAACCGTTCTCTGAGTCTTGTTGGCCAGATGTTTGCCCGGCAGGATCGCCGGCATTCTGGTTGTCTTGCGGCGAGCCGGATTGCTGTTCCCCACCTTGAGAGTCAGGCTTGTTATCCGCTGCAAGCTTCAGGAGCTCGAGGATGCGGATGCTAGCTTGAATCGCACCTTGAGTATCGCGTGCTGTCGCGGCTTGCAACGCAACGGCTTTGACCTGGCCGGTCAGCTTCGTGCCGAAATGCTTGATGGCACTGGCCCGGAAGTCGGTGGCGAATTGACGAAGGCAGTCCTGGTCTAGGAGCTCCGACCGCAATTCAGTTACAAGCCAACCGGCCAGGACCGCGGCGGGTGTATCGCTATCGTCTTGAGGTCCCTGGAAGATCTTGCGATCGACCAGAATCTCAATTCCCTCGCGTATCACCTTCTTTGACCCGGGAAACTTCTTGGCGCCAAGCAGCTCGCCGCGGGGGTCTTCCAGGATGTTGGCCAGTTGACCAGCGAGATTGCTTGGCGGAACTACGGTGAAGTCCGTGTGGTGGCCGTGGCAGACGATCTCGTGAGAGATCAGTGCCCGCAGTAGGGTCGCATCCTCTTCGGTACCGACCGCCGCCATTTGCGACAGCCGCAGTACCAGACCTCCCGGATTTGTCGGGTCAGGGCCAATCGAAGCGGTGGGGATGTTCGCCCACTCGAGTCGGACCGATTTTCCGTTCTGCTTGGCCTCTGCCAGCAGCAAATGCGCGTACAAATGCAGATGGCGCATAGATACGCGCGGCTGATTCTGATCCATGTCGATCTCCTGAGTTGAGTTGAATGTCCGCGAGGTGCGGGCGTTCCTTGCTCAGGGAGATGACGGACAGGGACACAGAAGGCACGCGCGCTGCTGGGGGAGTGCGCGACAGAGATGGATCTGGGTGGGGGATGGTGCACGGTACGGCTCTGGTGGCCGTATGAATGAGGAGCCGGCTTACAAGCCCGTGTACCCAAGGTTGCGAAGCAGGTCCGTAACGGCGTTGACGATGGTGTCTCGCGCCTGTTTCGGATCGGAAATCGAGACCGTCGGGGCGGGAACGATCCCCTGTTCGCAGTAAGCCTCAATGATCTCCCGCAAGTGCGCAGACGGCGTGATGTCGGGCCTCTCAACTGCCATTTGTCCGACAATTACCTGGAATCGCTCGAAAGTGGTGGGACTGACGCGGGTCGACAAAGCGTGATCCGCGCCCTCGCGCTCTGCATAGTCGATGTTCTCGGCGTCGGCGAGGTACGGCTGCAGGATGGGTTCCAGCAGGGCCTTGACATCAGGCGCATCCGCATACTGAAAGGACTGGGTCTTGAGCGACCGTGCGAGGAATGTGCGAAGGCTGGGGGTCGACTCTATCTCGCTGAGCCCCCTAAGTTTCTCAATGACATCGTTCGCGTACTTCAGGGCCGTCGGCTGGCTGATCCGGAAGTCCTTTGCTACCACGCGAGAAATGTCACCAGAGATGATCCGATGATAGATCGCCACCTTGACCGGTAGCGGTGTTGCCTTAGCCAATCAATCCCTCTCACATACGCTACTCAGTAACCAAGCCTAGATTCCTTGCGCCGCTTTCAATTTCCTTGCGGTCCAAGGTCACGCCCCAGAAAAGAAGCCGGGAACTCCCAGTTTGCGCGCCCCCATCGCTGTCAACATCACCGAAGCCACGGAGATCGGCGTCTCGTTCCGCAAGAGCAAATCCGTCATTGCACTCGACCAGTTGCCGCAATCGGTCCTTGGCAGCGGCGTCTGGTTCCTCCGGGAGATACAGGAAGAAGTACCCTTCGCCGCCTTTACGCGCCAGGCGGCCACGTAGTTGGTGAAGCGGTGACAACCCAAACCGATCAGGATTCACTACAACCACAACACGAAGCGATGGTAGCGTGACCCCGACCTCGATGACCGTTGAACTAACAAGTACGTCGATGGCGCCGGCCTTCATTTTAGCAATAACTTCTGTCTTGTCGCTGTCAGTCAAGCCGCCGTGGACCATACCGACCCGATCGCCCCACTTTGCGCGGAATCGGACATAGGCCGCCTCCACTGAATTCCTTTCGCCATCACCCCTGTCTTCTGCCATCGGGTAGATGATCGCGGCTTGTCCGCCTTGGCGAATTTGATGGTGGACGAAGTCGAACAGCCTGGCCCCATCCTTACGATGGACAATCCGGGTCACTATCTTCTTCTTGACAGGCGACTCGCGGAGGATCGATACCGCGGTGCCGCCGAACTGGATGAGCGCCATGGTACGAGGTATCGCAGTCGCGGTTGCTTCCAGCAGGTTCGTGTGGTCGGCCAATAGGCTGTTCTTCTGGCCCACCGAGAACCGCTGCTGCTCATCGGCAATTACCAGGTCGAAGATGAGGGAGGCGCCTTTTGCCGCGGCGATGACCGCGGTGGTTCCAACGATGATGCCCTCCTCCAGTTTCGAGCCAGACACGAGCGAGCAGACTGGGATGCCCGGGAAGAGTTCCCGAAGCTCGCTGGCTAGCTGGTGAACGAGGATCTGGCTCGGGGCAATGATGGCTACTTGAGCCCCTTCCTGATATGCAGCCACTGCGGGCACCATGTAGGTGACCGATTTGCCGGTGCCGACATCGCCGGAGAGTAGTCGGCGCATCGGAAATGGCGAGCGCAGATCCGAGACGATGTCATCGATACCCTTGTGCTGCCCGGGTGTCAGCTCGTACGGAAGCCGGCCAATCAGATCTGCAACCTTGCCCCGGTCGAGGGCGATCGACGAACCTGAAACAGGTTTCTGGGATTGATTTCGGATCGCCTTGTTCAGAACAGCGCGCAAGGCCAATCGGTGTGCGGCCTGGACGGCGGCAATACCTTCCCGCACTGACGCCGGCGCGTGCAGATCTCTGAGCAGGTCTGCCGGATCGTGGTAGCCGGCAGCAGCCCGGAAATCCGTTTCACGCATGCCAGCCTGCTCCAGCAGCAAACAGGAGGCCTCATTGAGGCGTGGAAATGCTTCATGAACCGCTTTTGCGAGGGCTTCTCCCTTCACCTGTCCCGGCTTGCCCATGTACATGGGGACGATCTTTCCGCGATCGCCCTCCGGAACAATGTGCGGGTTCATCAACTCGCGACTGCCTCGCCAGCCCGTTTTCAACTCACCGTACAGGTGCAGCTCGTCGCCAGGCTGAAATGCTTTCCACGGCCAGACGGCCCCGATGATAACAATGGATACGCCGTCGCCACGACCATCTACCCCCCGAACTGCCAGCCTTGTGGCGTCTTTCCACCGCGTCGTTTGTTGCTGTGCGGCATCAAGCAAGCACACCTCTGTGAGTGTTAGCACGAGGTAGTGGTTGTGTCCCGTATCAGGGATCGGCAAGACGTAAAGAGGCTCAAGGTAGTCGCGGTACTCGCGCGGTGCCGAAAGCAAACACTCAGGGAGCGATCGGAAGCCAAGACGCGACAACCGTCCAAGTTTCTCGGTGGTCATGGCCTTAGAGATAATCTGCGATTTATAGACTCAACACGTACACATACTAGCATGGCTGAGGTTTAGCGGTTTCACAAAGAAAATGCCCCGTGACTTCGTCACGGGGCATGGCAGTTGCTGTGCGTGTTTCATGCGTGCGCGAGATGAAGGCTCCCGTTCGGCAAGAATTCGCTAAGTGGGCGTCGCTTCGTACGGCGATGGTTAATTTCGTCAAGTCGTTGCGATTTGATGGCGTTGTAGTAGATGTGCTCGTCTTTGGCCGTGCGCAAATTGACCAAAAGCTCCCAACGGATGATCCGAAGGTTGTTGTCGAAATGCCACTCGATCGGAGCCTTGTCGTCGAGTAGTCCCGCAGCCTGTTGCTTCAATACCAACGACATAACTGCTGCGCCGTCGGGAGAAGCAACGGGGAACTCGAACGAGTTGCTCCAAACACGGCGATCGGCTGGGTCGAGGATGCGGCCCAGTAGCGGTTTCCCCCAATCGCGCGGGTGTGAAAAACGGTTGGCCCAGTGTCCCGCACCCACCCATTCTCCGGTCTTCATACTGCACTCCTTTGATGTTGATGGAATGCCAGGCTTTGAAGGATGTCCTGACGTACCGATATGCGGCACGCGAGCATCTAAGGCGCGGGTGGCGGCTGGCAGGCGGCCGTACGTAAATGAGCCTGCTCCAGAAAAAAAGCCCGGATTGCTCCGGGCCTGAATGGGTGCTTAGTGATTGGTCACGGGGATGGTCGGGTTGGTCTTGATGTCCTTCATCTTCTCGCTCATTCTTTTCTGGATATCGTCGATGTTCGGCAGCTCAGTTGCGGCCATGATGTCTCCGACAAACTCACTCATGTCGATTGCAGAGAAGTCGATCTGCTGGAACTCGGCGGTGGTGAACCCTTCGCAGTTCGGATTCTCTGGAGTCCCCCAACCCTTGCCGATCTGGGGTTTGCCTTGCTCGTTGATGATCTTTGCCAGTTTGGAGTTGTAGCAGCAGTACGCCTCCTTGGTCTCAAGGCACGCCCCCATGACCTTATTCGAGCAGTACGAGCCGACGAAGTGGCAGAGGTGCGCACCACGGTGCATGCCCAATTGCATCTCGTCCTGCTCGCACGACATGAGCTCCATGACGATCTGGATAGCAATTGCAGCGGCAAACGAGTACGGGTCGAAGGCGAAGCCATTTCCCAGGCCATAGATAGTCTGACCAAACATGCCTGTGGTCGTCTCTCCGGCGGCGAGGGCCGCTCCCCCGACCGTGTAGGAGACCCCATACATTCCAAAGGAAGCACCAAAGTTCGATGCCATCTCGATACCGTCGTAGCCGAGCGCACTCATGCCAGCCTGTATCCATTCGCTACTCTTGTACATGTAGTCGAACGCGTACTTTGCGCCGAACTTAACGGCACCTCCCGCGGCCTGCATCATGATCGTGTTGTTGGACTTGGCTCCGGGGTCGGTCTTGCAGCAGTTCTTCAATCCACCGAAGCCCTTCCGGCAGGTTTCGGCAACTCCCTTGAAGAAGTTGTTCGACTCCGCACCATAGACACCACCTTCTCGGGCGGCCTCCTTCCCGGCCACCACGCGTGCGAAGTCGTCATCCCCAGGGTACCCGGTGTCCCAACAGGTCCCGTCATAGCACGACGTACGTGCACTGCAATCCTCGCCTGTCGTTGTCTGGCCTTCCTTGGTCACACACTTGTACGTGATTTGCTTCATCACGCATCCGACGGGGTCAGTGCTTTCGATGCACACTTCGTCAAGCTTCTTGCATCCCTTGTCGATGTACTCCTGGCAGTCGTTCTTGGGAGTGGGGTCAATACAGGCGTAGTCGTCTTGCCATCTCCAGCACGACTTGTAGACCGGCAGCCCATTAATGACTCGGGTTTCCGCCGGCTCCACGCACTTGTGCGATGCGAGAGTACAGAGTGGGTTCGTGGAATACGGGTCGCACTGTTTTGTGTCCAGCGCGTCTTTAGTAATCGTGTATGTCTTGTCGAGCACAACGGTGTTCGGCGGAGGCGGCATCGACGGGTCGTCGCACCGATAGGTTCGCTGCTCGGTCAAGCAAGTGCCATCCCAAGCAGCGGCGATGCACTTGGTTGACGTTTGCCAGCATCCGGCCAGGTTGTAGAAGGGGGCGCAGTAGTCAATCGACTCCGGCTTCTTGCACTCGAACGTATCCCGATAGCGCCAGCAGTCGCGGTACACATCGGTACCGCCGATGTTGCGAACCCCGCCGCCTTCAACGCAGACCTCGCCCACCCGTCGACATTCCGCAGCCTCGAGCGGGGCTGCTACGAATAAGAAACCAATGAGCCCCAGAATGACGGATAGCACCCGTCTTCCCCAAGGAGTATTCCAAGCGTTGTTCATAGTAGGTTCCCAAGCCTGAAGAACTGGCGGGGCTGTGCCCGCGTAGATACCTGCCAAGTCGCCGCGAGGCTCATCGGAGTTGGCCCCGCAATCTCTCCGGCGTTTCTTGCGGAACCGCAGACCAATCGACAGTCTCTGCGGGGGGCGAGCCATCGGTGCAGAGATTCAGTTCATAGGAGAACTCGAGTGGAGCTGCGCCACCGTCTTTGAGCGGGACGTGCTCCTGCCGCATGGTCACGCTCAAGCGGGCGCACTCGCCCTTGTAGCGTTTCACTACTTTCGCCGACATCAATACGGGGGCCGTTGAATGGCTCTTCGATTGCCAGTTTTCAGCAACGGGACCATTCAGGATTTCAGAGGCTTGCCCGCTCCTGATCGCTGCAAACAGAACATCCTTCGGGGCCGCAGCCAGAGCGTTCGTACAAACAAGTGATAGGAGGGCTGCGACACCGGCTGAGACAACCGCACGACCAGCCAGCGTGTGACATGCAATCTTGTTGTTCATTTGCGATACACTGAAGGTAAGCGTAAATGTTATGTATTCTGATGCGTCGTCATTGCATTTGCAAGGTCCGCGTCGGTCAAGCGGCGAGGGGATGTCAGTTTTCACCGTGAAAACCGCAGAGGTAACAAGATATGCATTAAGCGGCACAAAAAGGCGGAGAAGTTATGTCAATGACACATGAGGATTTGACCGTCCTCGCCTATCTGGTGCCAGCGACCGTGGGAGCTTTGGTTATGAAGGCCGGATCGGGCCGCCTAGCAGTGTTCTCGTTCTGTGTACTGCCGGGAACGCTGACCCATGAGCTGCTTCACCTCCTGGTGGGGGCCATGACAGGGGCAAAGCCGGTATCCATGAACCTTTTCCCGACGCGGCAGCCGGATGGTCGGATCGCGCTGGGATCAGTCACCTTCGAGAATTTGCGGTGGTTCAATGCCGCCCCAACATGTCTCGCGCCGCTGCTGGGACTGCCTGTCGTTTGGCTGATTGCGAAGGCGCGTGTTGCTGACGCGTGGAGCTTCGGCCAGTGGGATTTACTCATCTGGGCCGGTCTGTCAGCGCAACTGCTCTCGTGCTGGCCCTCTTCGACCGATCTCGTGCAGTCCCTTCGATCCTGGCCGCTGTATCTGGCCGGCTTCAGTCTGGCGATGGTGCACTACCTATGACCATGTGTTCGTGTGCTGCTCATATCCCACAGTCGAGACAACAAGGAATCCCCATGGACACCATCGAAGGCCGCCGGTGCGGCAACTGTAAGGCGGCGGTTCGTGCAAACGTTAGAGGTATGGAAGGAATGCTCTGGTGCCAGCCCGGCCACGCAGCCGCGCAATCCGGCGTCAGCTGCGTCGAGTCGGTCTTTATCAATCCTCAGAGGCCTGGCTGCGAGAAGCATGCGTTACGGGATGACCCCATCCCAGAGGCAAGCACGTTGGAAGAATCAGCCCCAACGGGCGCCGCGGATGAAGGGAGCAATGTCGAGGCCAGACCGAGTGAGGCGCCGGTCATGGCCTCGCGAGAGGCCCCACACGGCAAAGAAGGATCTTTCTCATCGGGGTACTTCCTTTGAATGCCGCCAGCAGCTTGATTCGCCAGTGCTTGTGAAACGCAGCCCTCCCGTCACGCGGGAGGGCTTTTTTTATTTGTGGCTGAGTTCCATCCCCCTATTGCAAGGACGGGGCGGACGATCCGCCACCGAATTTTTAGTCAATCCACTTTGGAGCAATCATCATGAACGCAAATGAAAAGATGTTCGGCATCCTGCCGGCCCAGGAAATTTCGGGTGAGATCCTCTTGGAGAAGTACGCCAAGGGTGGCGAGAAGACAGTCGCGGATGTCCGGCGCCGTGTCGCAAAGGCGCTGGCCAGTATGGAGCGACCAGAGAACCGAGCCGAGTACGAAGTCCAGTTCCTCGACGCGCTTGAATCGGGTTTCGTTCCGGCGGGTCGCATCAACTCTGCAGCCGGCACCGATATCCAGGCGACACTAATCAACTGCTTTGTGCAACCGGTTGGCGACTCGGTATCCGAGGCCAAAGATGGTAAGCCCGGGATTTACACCGCGGTGGCCGAGGCCGCTGAAACCATGCGGCGCGGTGGCGGTGTCGGCTATGCATTTGGCGACATCCGTCCGAACGGTGCGTTGGTGCGAGGAACGTTCTCCCGAGCTTCCGGCCCTGTCTCCTTTATGAAGGTCTTCGATTCGTCGTGTGCGACGGTCGAGTCTGCCGGTGCCCGGCGCGGAGCTCAGATGGGTGTTCTGCGTTGCGACCACCCGGATATCGAGCAGTTCATCCACGCGAAGGACAAGGGCGAACTGACGAACTTCAACATTTCGATCGGGGTCACTGACGCATTTATGCGTGCCGTTGAAGCCGGGGAGGAAGTCGAGCTTTGGCACAAAGCGGAACCCCATCCGGAAGTGCAGACCGCGGAATCGTACCGTCGGGATGACGGGACGTGGGTGTATCGCAAGGTGAGCGCACGGGAGCTGTGGGACCAGGTCATGAAGTCGACCTATGACCACGCCGAGCCGGGGGTGCTCTTCCTTGACCGGATGAACTCGGACAACAACCTCTACTACTGCGAGCAGATCGAGGCAACGAATCCTTGCGCGGAGCAGCCCCTGCCGTCATACGGTTGCTGCTGCCTGGGCTCGGTCAACCTCACGAAGTTCGTGCGGAACGCCTTCGGGCCAGATGCACACTTCGACTTCGAAGGGTTCAGAGGTCTCGTGGCCACAGGAATCCGTATGCTGGATCTCGTTCTTGATGCCACGTTCTGGCCGCTCCAGAAACAGCGGGACGAAGCCATGTCGAAGCGCCGCATTGGTCTTGGGTTCTTGGGCCTGGGAAGTGCACTCGTGATGCTGGGAGTTCGATACGATTCCGATGCGGGGCGCGAGCTGGCCGCGTCAATCTCGGAATCGATGCGCGATGCCGCATACCGTGCTTCGGTAGCGATCGCTGTCGAAAAGGGCTCGTTCCCGCTCCTAGACAAGGAGAAGTACCTCGAGAGCGGCTTCGCCAAGCGCCTGCCCCAGGATGTTCGAGATCTGATCCAGGAGCACGGCATTCGCAACTCGCACTTGCTGTCGATTGCACCCACGGGGACTATCACCCTCGCGTTTGCTGATAACGCATCGAATGGCATCGAACCTGCATTCTCCTGGACGTACAACCGCAAGAAGCGTATGCCGGACAACAGCTATCAGACGTTTGAGGTGGCCGACCATGCGTACCGGCTCTATCGGCATCTTGGTGGAGACGTTGTCAACCTGCCAGAATGCTTCGTGACGGCGCTGGAAATGCCTGCGATCGACCATATGCGAATGCTGGAAGCGGTTCAGCCGTACATCGACACCAGCATCAGCAAGACGGTCAACGTACCTGAAGACTACCCTTACGCGGATTTCCAGAATCTGTACCTGGATGCGTGGAAGGCGGGTTTGAAAGGACTGGCGACCTATCGGCCTAACTCCGTGCTCGGTGCAGTGCTGTCGGTGGAGGCCCCTGCATCGCCGAGTCCAAGCCCGACGCTAACGCCCATCGCGGACGATCCGTTGCGCACGCCCTTCGACAGCCGGCCCACCGGCGAACTGGAGGGTGTCACTTCCAAGGTTGAGTATTTTACCTATGAGGGAGCGAACACCGTATATCTCACGGTGAACTTCATGCGCGTCAAAGGCATCGTTGATGGCCAGGAGGTGGAGATCGAACGTCCGGTGGAATTCTTCATGCCGGCGGGCCAGCGAAATGATGGCCAACAATGGATTTCCGCTAACATGCGAATGCTCTCGATGGTGGCACGATCCGGTGGTTCGGTAGCGAAGGCAGTCGCAAACCTCCGGGAAGTCATCTGGGACAAGGGTCCGGTGCGCTATGGCCAATTGACGCGGGCTGATGGATCGAAGGTGCCGCTGCACCACGATTCGGAGGTCGCAGCGATCGGATACGCGCTGCAGTCCATTCTGAAGAAGCGGGGATTCCTTGCCGAGGACGGTAGTCAGGTACCGGCAGCGGAGCTCGCCAGACGCCTGTCGAAAACCGACGCAGCCCTTGCTTTCGACGAAGTCACTTCTGACAGCGGGACCGTGGCGAGCTTGGGTCAATCGATCGGGGCAGGACTCGGAAAGAAGTGCCCGGAATGTGGTGCTCACGAACTCCATCGCGTCGATGGATGCAGCAAATGCCAAGCGTGTGGTCACATCGGTAGTTGTGGCTGATGCACTGCCAGCCGTGAGGCTCGCGTAAAAACTAAAGGCCCTGGATCGTTCAGATCGCAGGGCCTTTTTTCTTGGGCGGACGGCTCTAGTTTGTTTGCAAAAGTGTCTTTTGATAGCTGATACGCTTGTCTGCGCCATGCGTAGCCAACCAGTTGTTTGCAAAGCCTAGCGCCTGCCGTTGTTCCGTTTCATCCAGGCCGAATGAGGAGGAGGAAACAAGGCTGCCTCCAGTCTGCCGCCGATTCAGGGCGCCATAGATCATCCACCATGCCGCGGACATCATCTTGCTCTGCCCTACTCCCTTCCCGTCGCGGTACATGAGCGACAGGATTGCCGGCGCATTCGGTTCGGATGCATTCGCGGCCTTCTGTATCCACGAGGCGGCGGACTGGTACTGGCCACGCTGGTACAGAATCCTACCGAGCAGGTAGAAGGCCTTGACGTTGCCCCGGTTCGCCCCTTCATTCGCCCACTTGTACGCTTCGTCCTCGTTCTTGTTCTTCAGGTAGTAGATGGCGAGCTGAACACTCGCCTGTTCGACGCCGGCCTTCATCGCAGAGCCCTTGAAGAGCTCCATGGCCTTTGCCTCGTCTTTTCTTACACCCCTTCCGTAGTACGTCAGCACCCCGAGGTTGTACTTGGCCAGCGGAACGCTTTCCGCGGACCGTTGGAAGTATGCGGCTGCGGCCTTGGAATCCTGCTTCACACCCTGCCCATTGTCGAGCATGAACCCCGCGAGGTTCTGTGCGCGGGCGTTGCCATTCTTGGCTAATGCAAATATCTCAGGCACCGCCTCGCGATTGCCAGCTTGCCAACTGGCATAGAGACGCATCACTTCACTCGTCTCTTTCGCCGTAGCGAGGAGATCGTCGAGCTTCGCGGTGATGTCAATGGAGGCAGTGTCACTCGGAAGGGATGACGGCTTGGCGCCCCCTGCCACGCGCGGAGTGGCTTCCTCCTGCCCCGGCTTACCGGTGGGAATGTCCGAAGCATGTGCCGCGGTGGCGAATGCGCCCCACATAGCGGCAGTTAGCGCGCAAAGCACGAGATTTCGCATTGGGATACTATTGGCGTATTGATACGTGTATTGTATGATCCGAGCCATGAAAAAGCTACTGGCCTTCGTCATCCTGGCCTCCGTGAGCCTGCAAAGCTGGGGCTATTGCTTCAAGGAGGCGGCTAAGCGGTACTCCGTCGATGAGTCATTGTTGCGCGCTATCGCAAAGACGGAGAACGCCTCGTTCGACCCCAATCTGGTTCGAACAAGCAAGGAGGGTTGGGAGTTCATGGGCCTCATGATGGTCAGCTCGATCTGGCTGCCAGAACTGAAGAAGTTCGGGATCGATCGGGAGAGGCTGCTTGAGCCATGCGTGAACGTGAACGTAGGCGCCTGGGTGCTCGCTGACGGGATGCACAAGTACGGCAGGACCTGGAAGGCAGTTGGCGCGTACAACACGGGCAAGTACTCCAAGGACGACGATGCCCAGATTCGCTACATCAACAAGGTGTGGAAGAACTTGCAGGGAGTAAATCGATGAAGCAGATGTTTGGCGGCGCCTTTGCTGCAATGGTCGTTGGGTGGGTGGTTTACTCAGCAATCGCCCCGGAGCCGTGCGAGCGCGTCTACCGCTCGGCCGGGCCGGTGCGGATCGCATTCGATGCGGTGCGCTGGGGCGGGCAGAACTTTCTGAGCCAGGATAGCCGGCTGCGTTTGATCAGTTGGAGCATCACGGCGGACAACACAACCCAGAGATTCCTTGGCCGGCTGTTCTACGGCCCGACACTCGACTGCGGGAAGTAATCACAATGAGAGAACCAGACCTATTCTTCAATACCGGGACGCATGATCGTGCGGCGGCGGAATACCTGAACGACATGTTCTCCAGGGCCGCAGTAAGACGTGCTGCCGACGTTCACATGTTGTACGAAGCAGAGGGCACCACAATTCAGTATGGCATCTCTGGTTCGCTGCATTGGGTCGACCACATTAATCACAACTTCGCTAAGCAACTCGACGAGAAGCTCCGGGCGCGTGCCAACATTGCCGCCTCGGATCGTCATAAGCCACTGGATGGGCGTCTAAGACTCAATTTTCCTGACCGGTCGGTTGATGTTCGGGTGTCGATACTGCCGACACTGACCGGGCAAAAGATCGTTTGTCGCCTGATGGACAATACTGCCTCCGTTGCGAGTCTCGACGAGATTGAGATGACGCCGATGGCACGGGCTTGCTTACAGGACATCCTGCAAGAGCCGAATGGGCTTTTTCTCGTCTGTGGCCCCACGGGGTCGGGGAAGAGCACAACTCTGTATGCCGGACTTCAGCATCTCAACAATGGGAAGCGGAACATCCTGACGCTCGAGCAGCCCGTCGAGAAGGTCCTCCCTGGGCTCACACAGGTCAACATCAATCAGCACATCTCGTTTGCCGAGGGGTTGCGTGCCGCACTCCGCCAAGCCCCGCACGTGATTCTGGTCGGTGAGATCCGCGACGTCGAGACCGCGATGATTGCCATCCAGGCAGCAAACACCGGGCACCTGGTGGTTGCTACCGTTCACGCGAATAACTCGGCGATGGCGATCACACGTCTACTCGATATGGGTGTGGACGTTCAGACGCTGGCCGATGCTCTCCGCGGTGTCCTCTCCCAACGGCTCGTGGAAATTCTGCTGCCAGATCCGGAGAGAGGGACCCGAGCTCCGACCGAAGCCGAAGTGGACTGGATGGAGGTTGCCGGTATCCATCACGCCGGTCTCAAATTCCCCGCAGGCGTACAGGAGACCGACTATGAGGGCCGGATGCCGGTTATGGAGTTGATTCGGGCCGATGCTGCGGTGCGAGCGGCAATGCTCGCGATGAGCGGGGAGATGGCGGTTTTCAATGCAGCCATGCGCCAATCGCAGTTCGAAACCATGGCGCAAGCCGTGACGCGCATGGCCGCAGCCGGTTTGACCTCCATCGAGAAGGCCATGCAGCTTGATCGGGCCGAAGCGTTGGCGCCTGAGACGAAGCGCGTCGGTCAAGTTCTCGTGGAGCTCGGATACATCACGCCTGAGGAGGCGTATGCAGCGGCCGTACGGCAGATCGAGCTCCGTAAGGGTGGCAAGGTTCGGCGGCTCGGACAGATCCTCGTCGAAGAAGGGATCTGTACCGCACGGGAGGTGATCCGGGCAGTTGGTTACACCCAGGGGGCTCCGGAATTGGTCCGGTACTTCATCACCACCGGCAAGGTGTCGGCAGATCTGGCGAAAGAGATGGAGACGCGATGGCGCCAAGAGCGGACCAGTTGCTCACTCTTTGACCTTTATATTGAACACAAGCACCTTACAGAGGAAGATCTCAATGAACCGTCGCTCCTTTTCTTCAATGGCCGTCGTGTTGTTCGGCCTGCCGCTGACGACGCTGGCACAGGAGTCGTCACAGGGGACGTCGGCACCGCAGCTGCCCTATAGGGAAGTCCTGTGGGAAGCGGAGGACAGTAAGAAAGTCCTGATCTTCATCTCTCTGACTTGCCCGGTTTGCGCCGCGTACCACGAGCAGATTGCGAAGTGGGCGCTGTCGCTACCTAAGGGCTGGAGTGCGGAGTTTGTGCCGGTTGTCGAGGCACATCGTGACACTGTCATCGCTGCGAGGGCCTTCTATGCGGCCAAGGCTTTGAATGCCACGTACCTTCCTGCGTTCTTGAGCTACGCCTACTCCGCTATTCAGGACCGCGGTATGCCGGTGAGTGACGGCAAGACTTGGAGCTTCATTGCCTCGTCATCCCATTTGCAGGGGTTTGATGCTGCATGGAAGAACGTGAACCCCGCTACAGTCCAGGCCGCATTCAACAAGCTCATCCGGTACCGGATCGATGCGACGCCGTCTATTGCGATCGGTGGTCGCTATGTCATCACGCCCGACAGCACGAACGGCGACCAGGAGCTCTTCTTCAAGCTTGCAAATGGCATGGTCTCGAAGGCCATGACCGGCTGAACACTGGTCTTGGCGAGCGGCGCCGATGGCAGCTGCTCGCCAGCCCAGATCCTGATGCTTCAACTCCCCATGATTTGATTGCTGGGCCTGAACAGTCTCAATAGGCCCCACCCCCGCCAATACGGTTTGCGATCTCTCTCCTGAGATCATCCGGCGCTACATGAACCGGCACCAGGCGCTCCTCGACCAAGAACCCGGTCAGTTGATAGGCAAAGGTCTCGGCGGGCCAGTCACTTCCCTCTGCAATGCGTTTCTGCCGCGCAATCAAGGCGGCTTGAATCGCGAGCACGCCGCGATCGGAGAGGCCAATACGCTTGATCTTCATTAGGCCATTTATCTCGTCGCCCATACCCGCCAATCCCAGATCCATTTGACTATCGGTTGCTCAAAGATAAGCCCCGGCGATGCGGGGCTGTTTCCGATTCTTCAGTGACGGTACAGGGGTCTATCGACCACGCACGCCTCGGCGCAGGTCCTCCATCTCCTGGTTATGCATGACCTCTTGCCGGTGGATGTTCGCCTCGTACTTTGAGAGCTCGAGGAGACCAGCACCGCCTGCCGCTTTCCCGGTGGCCACGGCCTGCCGTGTAGCGTTCTGCGCGACGAACCCGAAAGTAGCGTCGCCCGGAAGCCCATCCTTACCAACCGATGCGCCAAACTTCTGGGAGTATGTCTCGGCCGAACGCAGAAGATCCTTCTCAGCTTTGATGACATTGGCGCCGGCCTTCCCATAGGCCTCCAGGAAGTCGTCAGTGCTCTTGAAGCCAAGGTTCGCAACTTGTCGAGCATCAAGGGCCTTCTTGCCACCGAGCAATGCGCCGTTCGGAGACTTGAAAGCGCTCTCCAATCTTGCCATCTCCTTCGCGGCTGTCGAGACACCGGCCTTCGCTGCTTGAACGCCTTGCCACCCCTTCTTTGCGGCTGCAGAGACGTCGTAAAGCTTCTTGAGTCCGCCGGCGGCGCGCATCACGGGTAGCATGGTGACACCGGCTTCGATGCCGGCGGCCATATAGGGGTGGGCCTTCTCAAAGTCACCCCACGCCATACCTGCTCCCGCGAAACCGCTCTTCACGGTACCCACTTCACGATGGAACGTGTCTCGCACCTGCTCGGGCGAGATCACAGCCGAGGCCGATTGCACTGCTTCCTTCTGGTCGGCAATTCCTTGGCCGACTCCGGCGGTGCCGTCTGCAATCTTCTGCTTGTCCGCTGCAAAGTTCGGGAGCGAGTTGTTCGTGAGGCGATCCAACCGCGCTTGGAGGTCTCCCGGGCCTGACGCAGGTGCAGCTGGCCCGCTGCCGGCAGCGGCTCCATTGCCGGGGTTCCGAGGAGGGGTGCCACCGTGAATGGCCGTCGTGCTCGGGCCGGATGCCGCGGTGGCGCGGCCAGACGCGTCCGGGGCATGGCCTGCACCGGCACCGCCCTGTTGCAGCACATGAGGGTCCTTGAGTGACAAGTTACCCGCAGCCGGATTGGAAGCAACAGCCGCCGCAGCCGGGGCTACTCCCTGGTTGGCGTTAGGGGAGAAATTGGATGGCCCGTTTATACCGCTAAGCATCGACATGATCTTGGATGCCGCCTGGAACTGATTCGTGTCCACTAGAGCGTTGAATATCGCGACATATCCTGCTCCGCTGATGTTGCCGGCCCTCTGGACGCGATTCTGATGCTGGGCAAGCTTCGCCTGGTAGCCGGGGACGTTCGGCATCGCGCTGTCGTTCATCTTTTGAAGCTCGTTTTGGACGGCAGGATTCGCCATAGTCATCGGACCAAGCTCCTGGTCACGGACCGAGAAGCTCGTATCCATCGATGTCTTCATGCTTACTGCTTCCTGGTAGCGCTGCTCTGCGGACTGGACGCGAGCAGTAGACTGACGAAGGGACGCTGAGAGGCCCTGCGCGGTCTTCGTGTCCTCGCCAGAGTACCGATCCATGGAATTCTGGGCACGATTGGTAATGCTGTCGGTCCAGGACTGGTCAGTATTCACCCTTTGCGTCATCGTCTTCGAGAAATCCTGGGCGCTGACTCGACCTTTCGTGGCAGTCGCTGCGGCTTGTGCCGATGCCTCTACGCCGCCAAATGGGCTCTTGAATCCGGCGCTTGCGGTGATCGCAGCTTGGAATGCTGATTTCTCCTCTGCCGAGAACTTATGCGAATCCATCGCGCTCTCGGCGGCCTCCTGCACCTTGGAGGCACGACTTCCATAGTCCTTACTCATCGCCGTGATATCGGATTCGCTGGACTTAAACCCGCTCGAATGAGCCTTCATATAGCTCATCATCTTCTCGAACGATGCTGCCGCTTCGGCCTTAGTCGATTGCACGTCCGCACGAGCACTGGAAACGTTGTTGTCCAGCATCTGGCCTGCGCTGTGAGCGCGAAGAGCAGCATCTGCGCGTGTCATTCCAGACAGCGGATTCCCGGTGATCGCTGCACTAGATTGAGTGGCCGCGCCGACGTCTGTGATGGGCCCATTACGCACGATGTCAGGACTTGTCTGCTTCTCGTCAACATGGTCGCGACCTGACCACCGTCCAGCCAGTGAAGCCATTGACATAGCTGTGCCCGTCAGCATGGCGAGCGAAACCAGTGGCGTCGCCGCAAGCATGTCAGACGCCACCGACAGTCGAGTGGCCAGGATGTCGTAGTAGATAGCCGGGAAGTTTGAAAGAGTCAGCATCCCGGAATCAATCTGGGACAGCTTCTCGGCAACGTCGTTCTGGATATACATCTGGATCACTGCCGAGAACGGCAGCCAGCTCGACGTCCAGATTCCGAACAGGAGGTACTTGATGTACATGCCAAGTGCGCCGCCGCCCTTCATTACGCCGTAGATGATGACCAATGGCGCGAAGCTGAAGAACATCAGCTGCATGAACACCATCGCCGGCATCATGGTCTTGGAGAAGAACGAGCCGGCGGCTGCAGAGTCAGTTCGGCTCTGCTCGAACGCCTGGGTCAACTGAACATTGCACTGATTGAAACTTCCCTGATCAGTGTTGCTCGACATGCAGTTGAAAGTGTTCGCGATCGTGTTGTACGTCAGGGCGTTGATCATGAAGTCGCGCGAACTCTGGGCCATGCCTAGTGTGTCCGTTGCCGTCTTCCACCCGCCAGGTAGCACGTTCTGCAACACGTCCTCGACATCGCTTTGGCCCCACGCGTTGCCCGTGGGGCTCTTCTCCTTCATGTTCTTGTTGATCAGCTCCTTGAGGCCGCGGTTGGTCCCATTGAGGAACCGGACGTTGGCGTCCTGCGAGATAAGTGCTGCAGACTCGTTGCAGGAGAGGGACTGGCCTTGCGGATTCGCAGTGTTCCAGTAAGTAGTGATGCCGTTGTCGCGCGCATGGGTCAGGATGTAGTTCAGCGAGTTGGCGCTTGATTTCATCGCGTCCATTGAGAACGAGGTCGCGTTCGGCGTGCAGTCCAGGATGAATGTCCGAATGCTGGCAGACAAGAACACGTCAGCATTGTCAAAGCCCCTGCGCAATGAGTACAGGAGCTTGAGCGGCGTCACAAATCCATCCGATGTGACCGCCATATAGCTACCGTTCACGCTTTGAAAGGCGGTATTGGACAGTTGGAAGAGCTTGTGACTTGCCGTTGTGAAGGCGCTTGCGGGCAGCGAGAGGATCATCGGCACATTGTCGACCCTCGCCACGTTTCCTGTGTAGATGTCATTGACCAGCACGGAGGTAGGTATGGTGGTGGTCCAGACCACGGCAAAGAAGCCAAACAACGCGCTGACCGGCCCCATGGCGCCGGGGACTGGCCCATCGCTCTGCTTGCCGATCATGTACAGGATGCCGGAGATCAGTGCCACAAGCCCGCCAACCAGAAACGTGCTGTTCAGGAAGCCCTGCTGGTTGAAGATCATGGCCACCGCGTTCAGTGCGGCATAGAACGAGCTCGGGTCGCCGACGACGTAAATATTGAAGTCGAGCATAGCAGTCCCTTATCGGATTTCCGGCTTCACGAAGACGGCCGGATTGTCCTGGTTGATGGCTTTCGTGTAGGCAATTGCCTCATTGATGGCAGGCAGTTGTTCGGTTGCGGCACGACGCATGTCAATCACCTCGTGCAGCAGGTCGCTCTGCGCCTTCAATACGCGCTCATCGGCCGTGTACTTGGTCCCACCGAAGGCCGCCTGAGCAGCAACAAGCGCGGACTCGGCAAACTTGATGGTGATCTCGTTGATGATGACGGGAGCCATCTGCCTTGCGATGTGATCCGCGGCGCCCGGCATTGCTTGAACCTTCTTCATCATCCCAAGCACCGGCGCACTCACGAGGCCGATGAACGTCTTCTGCTGGCTGGTGAAGTTGCAGGCATTGCCAGAGCAGAAGATCAGCTTTCCGACGATCGAATCTGCCGTGGTGGTCGCACCCGTAGCATCTCCAAGAAGCATCGTATAGACGTAGCCACGGACGCCGCTGAAGTTGATCGAAGCCCGGGAAATCCTACGGCAGCTGCCTTCGTCATAGCCATCTTGGCAGCGAAGGACGTAGACAGGCTTCTCACCGCCCATGTTGCCGTCGCGCAGGTCGGGGAGGCGCAGAGTCGGCGACCAGTAGCGACCGTTGTCGACTTGCACGCTGCCGTCCGGGTTCGTCTGGTCGGAGTCGTTTTCTGGCCCCACGACGACCGCACCCACGAGACTCATGACGATCTCATTCGCACCGTCCGGATTGGTTTCGGCAGTCGAAGGATTCCCGAGCATTTCTCCGGCCTTGCTCGATTTCAATGCCTTCCATGTCATGTTCCCCAGTTCAGGAGCTTTGCCGCTGGCCGCAGCAGCTCGCGTGCCGGAGTTCGGTTCCGGCAGAAAGCTGTTGATTCCCGCGAAGAAGTCAGTGATGGCGCCAGAGGCAGTCTCCACTTCGGGGGCTATCTTCTGACCGACAAAACTACGGATCGCGTCACTGGCGCCGGACTTGTCCATAATCGTGGTGGCCAGCGAGCACGTATTTTTCATCATCGAGTTCAGGGCAGCGATCTTGTTCTGGAAGTCCTGCATCAGCTTGCCCAGGGCCGGGTTGATCGCATCGATCGCGGCCTTGAATGCGACGCCGACGGCGTTCGCGGCAATCTGGCGGAACAGCGCAACGAGCTGATCGGCGTTGATGAAGGAGAACGAACCACCGAAGAGGTCGATGCCGCCACACCCGGCAGAGATGCGCGGAGGATCGAACGCGATGAGGTTGATGTTCCGGATGGGCATGCGAACCGATGCGCCGCCGCCGACCAGGCCGCCTCGGGACTGGTTGGTGAACGATGATGGTGTGGTGCTGTTCGACATAAACATGCCGTCAAGAGCGTCTTGCAGCCCGGCATGCGCGGCACCTGGGAGCCCCAGAAGCCAAGTCATCAACGATAGCGTGACGACGATCCGCTTGAGATTTAGTTTCATGGTGGTGCTCCGCATTAGTAGCGCCCGTCAAGGCGGTCTTTCAGATACTTCACCCAGGCTTTCGGGTCATCGCCAGCGCCCTTCTTCATGTCCTCGTTGGACAGAACACCGCGGTCGTATGTCCGGATCTTCGCGGCCAGGTCGGGTGGCAACAGGTTGTTCGATTCAGCAGCGATGATGATTCGCTGTTCAAGCTGGTCCTGAGCCATCATTCCCTGCGAGACCACGAAGTAGTTGTTGGGCGGAACCACCAGAACTGTCGTGGGCGTCAGGCGGAGGTTCAGGAGCTTGGCGTGGCCGTTGTCGTTCGCGAACGTTGGAACATTTGGCAATGGCCTGCCATCCATCGAGATGAACTTGGTGATGAATCCGTACTTCTTGCTGATCTCCTGGACGCTATTGGCCTGGGGGCGGCAATACTCACACTTCGAATCAAAGAAGACCCAAAGACCGCCTACCTTTGCAATGTGCTTGAGCGCCTCGGAGGTACCTTGACCAAGCTGCCGCAGGAAGAACGCCTTGGTGTAAGCGGCAATCGGTACGCGGTTGTTCTCATCAAGGAATGGATCGGCGGCGACCACTCGCTGTGTCATCTCCGCATAGCGCTGGGATTTGTCCATAGCGACCCGCTGCGCGTACAAGTACGCCTCGACGTTCTCTTTCGTCGGATCATTGATCGCGGCGTCGAGGAGCTTAGGCATGCTTGCGCGGAGCCATTCCACAGAGAAGGGCTCGTCCTGAGTCTTCTCAGGCTTTTTTGGTTTGGCGGTATCCTGCTTCTGCGGTGGAGCGGGTGGCTGCTGTGCCGGCGGCTCGGGAGGGATCTCATCCTTCGGATCTTGGTACCAGAACCACCCTTCCGCTTTCCGTTCAAGGAAGCGAGTCGGTGTACTGTCGTCTTCCCTGGCTTGCGCGGCTCCAAAGGTGAGGGAGAGCAGTGCCAGTACGAGGAGTGTCTTTGTCATTCTTGACCCGTAGCAGTTGGCTGTAGTCACGTTTGATTCAGATGAGCGGCGTCACAGAGCCAACCAACGACCGTTGGTCCAGAAAGCCCCAGTAACGGCCGTCATAGCTGCGCGGAAGCGTTCCAATCACGAAGAGCTTTCCAGGAGGCACAACCTCCTCCCGGTCAAATGCTCCCGGACCACGACCGAGCTTCTGGTTGAGCACTAGGTCCCCGATGTACTTTCCGTTCACATATGCTCGGTCGTTCGACACCCGGATCGTGTCGCCCGGAAGGCCTGCTATCTGCTTGGCGATCATTTTTCCGTTGAAGGGTTCGAGCATCAGCCCCTTGGGGGCGATGAACGCGATGATGTCTCCGCGCTGGACAGACTTCGGGGCGCCGAGCTTCACCCAATACAGCCGCTCAGGCATGCATCGGATCGGCGTAAGGTCGAGTCCAATCTGGTAATGCTTGCGAAACTCGGTGACGGCGGCCAAAGCTACGAGGAAGCTCAATGCAGTCCACAGCAGCGAGGCACGAAGGAACCGAATGCGGCTCTGGTCCTTCATCCCGAGTCGAATGCGATCGAGATACTGATGGATCGGGTAGTGGAATCGCATGAGTTCACTCGATCTTGATTCCGAGCTTCTGCGCGACTGCAGCAGTCACATCCACGCTGCCGGGCCTGTTCAGCACGACAGAGGAATTGACGACGATGATGCCGGCCTGGGTGTACTCCGACAGTGCGTTGTTCAGTTGTTGCACGAACTCTTTGCCCTGAGATTCCGCCTGTTCGACGGTCATCCCGGGTTTCGAGAGTGCCGCCTTCGCCTGGAGCTCCACCAGCTTTGCCCCGTCAACCATGACCACCGGCGTCGCTTGGGCGCGATCGCTGGTAGCGAAGCTCCAGGTCAGGACGCTGGCGAACGCCGAAAACAGCGCGGCAACGATGATCGTCGTCAGGAGCGACACGCCCCCTTGATCAGGCGAGCGGCTCGGGGTAGCAGAAGACGGCTGAGTGGATTGAGCAGTGGTGTCGGTGTCTTGGGTCATGGGTGTGCTCGGGTAAAGGAAGTGTTCTGCGGGAACGCGATGGCCCAGCGGCCGGAAACTCGGCCATCTGGTAATTACGGAAGCATAACACGTACCGATACGACAAATGGATAGAAGTGTGGAGAGAAAAGGCAGAATGCCCGCAAAGCGCGGGCATTCTCCGAGGATCGTGTCGTATCCGCTACGCGGCCAGGAGCGCGTCCTCGGCTGCTGCGGCTTCCTGGTCGATAAAGCGATGGACTGCTTCGACGACACTATCCCCGCGGTCAATGGCATCGAAGATGGTGTCGCGCTCGTCATCCTTGGTGGAGAACAGGACCTGTGTGAAGCGGTCAACGGTCAGCCGGAAAATGCCCCACTGGCTTTCGCTCTGCTTCACCATGACTTCCGAGTACTTTCCGGGAATCGTATGCACAGTCTTGAGCATATGCGCACCGTAGGGCTCGATCTTGAAGTGCCCGCCTGCGATCGCACCGTCAATGGACTCGCTGTTCTGCTTCAGGATGAACTGCCATGCCGAGTTGGCGGCAATTGCGCGAGCGTTCGGCGAGTTGTAGAGGTCTTCAATCGATTGCGTGACGATCAGCACGGCGCCCTTCTCCTTTCGCGCCTTGCGATAGAGGGCCTCCATTGCCTTGCCCATGACGGGGTCGTCGAGCAGTTCCCAGGCCTCGTCAATGATCAGGATCTTCTTCCGACCACGTGTGAGGAACATGTCGTAGTTGATGCGCGACATCAACTGAAGCAGCACAACCTGCTGGAGCGCCTTCCGACCCTTCAGGTCGCTAAGTTCCAGAACAACGAAAGCGTTGTTCATGTCCAGGTTGTTTTCGCCCTCGAACCATCGAGTGTAGGCCCCGCCTGCGAACGGATAAAGCTGACGGCCAAGGCGCTGGGTGTCTTCGTCGGGCTGCTGCAGGCAGAACTCGGCCACCGCCTTGACGGACGCGTTGCGGCCATACTTTTGATAGACGCTGGTGATCGCCTCTTCAAGACGGGACATCGCATACGCACCCAACGCCTCGTCGGGGGCTGCCATCTTGGCGATCATCGCCTTGATGATGTCCATTTCCTCCTCGAGGTTGTCGATGAAGGTGAATGGATTCAGGCACAGATCAGAGTCAGCCTTGAACTCGACAAATGAGCCCTTGGCTGCCTTGCATAGCTTGAAGTATGAGCGCCCGGCATCAATTGCCCAGACTTTTGCGCCCTCGGCCAGGTAGTCGCTGACGATCTTCTGGGTAAGGAACGACTTACCGGCGCCGGCCTCGGCGAACGCGATGCCGTTGTAATTGGTTGCTGACTCGTACAGATCGATCAGCGCAGGTTGCCCGCGGCGCGTTACGAGGAGGAGCGCCCCATTTCGCCCGCTGCCCGTCCATTCACCGATGACTGGCATGAACTGCACGGCGTGGGTGACGCCCATCGTGTGAAACCGGAACAGATTCTGGATTCCCTCGAGAGATGTGTTCAGAGGCAGGAGGTTGTTCCAGAGGGGCTCGAGAATACGGCTGTCCTCTCGGATCTCGAATGCCAGACTGGTGTAGTAGGCGCGCAGGCCGGCCGCGAGCTTGTTGAGCTTCTCCTTGCTGCGGGAGAACAGGAAGAGCGTGAAGTTCGCCTCACAGACGATGGAGCCCTTGCCTTCGATGTCGTGGACCAGGACGTCCATTCCATGCTTCTTGTAGCCAAGAGCTGGGATCAGGTGCGCCGTTGGGCCGAATACCTGGTGATTCAGCATGGAGGATCGGCTTTTGACCCAGTCGACCTTCTTCACCTGATCAGGGTAGTGAAGCGTCAGCACCATGTAGTAGGGGTCTGTGATCTGGTTCGACAGGCCCAGGGGGTCGCCAATCATGTGGTTCATGATGGCCAAGCTCGCCCTTTTCGGGAAGTGCTTGACGCTCATGACCTTGGCGAAGTGCGCCCCATCATTGAAGTTGATGAGCTTCGGATCGTCGTAGTTGATCGAGTCACCGGGGAAGAAGACCTGCTCTCGGATAGGACGGGTCTCGTCGTAGTGGAAGCTCGGGTGCTCGTACATACTCGCGATCAGGCGGAGAAGAACGAGGTATCCCTGAGCGTCGAGCTGTACGGTCTGGAGCTCTGCGGCCTTGAATGCTTCCTGAACGCGGTCGACTGTCTCCCGAGCAGCCGCGATATCCGCGGCGGAGGGGAGTGCGCGAGCGCAAGGCGTCTTGATCGTAAGGATGAGCCGCTGCCGGTTCACCAATACGCCACTGCGGGTAACCAGAGGCTCATGGCGGCCATTCCGGACGTACGAGGCATGCTGCTCGGCGAGCGCGCGGAGCACTTCGTTCTCAGTGTCCTTCCCTGCCATGTACGCGTCGAAGAATTCGTCTGCGTCGGGGGAAGACAGGAGTCCGATTTGAATAAATGTCCCGGCCGGGAACGGCATACTCAACGCCGAGCGGAACTTGTCGACGGTCGCGTCGTCCGCGCCTTTCAGCGGGTCCGCGATGAAGCAAGCGCCCAGATAGTGCTCGCCCTTGTCGGACGCCAGGAGCAGATTTGTATCCGGGTCCCACGCGCGAACAGTGAGCTTGGCGTAAGGAACGTTGTCCCGGTCTCCGTCAATGGTGGGCGTGGACTTGGAACCCTTCGATTTTTGAGACCCGAGCATCGTGATTTCCTTGCCTTGTGATTCTGAATGGGGGATACGCTTTAGAAGACAAGTTCGCGGCCGGAGCCGCGAGCCAGTTTCGAGATTGGCAGTGCAACGCGGCCTCCGACGAAAGCCGGAGGCACGACCATTACAGCGCTGCCGTGAAAAGACCTTGCAGGACGCCAGGGCCCAGGGAGGCGGACAGAGCCACCGCCACACCGGTCACCACGCTCATCACGGACTGCTTGACGACGCCGATGGCCAGGCCGACAGCCAGCGAGCCGAGCGCGAAAACCGTGCCCAGCGAGCCGGTCATCCAGTCAGACAGTCGGGTCACGATCTGCGCGAACGTGGTATCCGAGGCCGCGGACGCGTTGACCGCAAGCACGAGTGCCATCATGGCCATGGTCAGCAGAGCTTGCTTGTTGTTGGTAATGCGGTTCATGGAAGAGTTCTCCTAATGTGGAAATGATCACTCGAGGTTAATGTCCGAGGGAGATGGCATGCCAAGCTTCGTCACATCGGTCCCCTGATATGGCTGGTTGGCGTCTGCCTGCGGCGCATCCCCCCCGGGAGTTCTTTGCGCTGCAGGTTTCCCGTTCGGCCGGCCCGATTCCTGGGGAATCGGAGCGACCGCTGCGAGCTCACGATGAGGAACAACCATGCCCTTGCCGGCGAACTCGGACTTGCCGAACGACCAGCGGCGCGGTTGTACCTCGGTGTACAGATATGACGGGTAGTGAAGATCGTCTTTGCTATCGATCCACGGAGCGATCCAGATGCGCATGACCTGCGCCGGCTTGCGGACCGGGCGTGCCGTTCCGTTGGCCTGGGCGGAACCCGGGACGGACGTTTGGATCAGCCCTGGCGCACCTGCGGCAACACCGCCGGTGAGCTCAGGGCGCGCAACGTTTCCCAGGTCGTCCCCCGCCTGAACGCCACGAGCTCCTGAAGACCCAAAGGGGCGATCGCTCTCCGTCGGTTGCGGCATCTGGTTCGTCGATTTGTAGACGGCCAGCGGCGTCTTGCAGATGATTCCCTGCGGCATACCCGGGCACGAGAAGGAATCGTTGTCCGCTGTGTTCAAGATCGATGAGCAGCCGGTCGCGAGCAGTGGAAGCGTCGCGAGAAGAAGTCGAAATTTCATGGTGGGCCTCCTTGACCCGTTTACTTGAGTTCGACGCCCTTGATGAGGACGACAGTCAGCTTGCGGCCAGCATCAATCTCGACCACCGGCGTCATCTCCTTTGCCAGTTCCAGGTAGAACTGGGAGACCATGTTCGCGGAGGAAGAGAACCCTTTCGCCACGCCGGTTTCGAGGATCGATTGGGGCGTCGCGCGTTGGGTACTGATGAAGTTGTTGCCACCAGTGCTCAGGTCCAGGCGAGGCACCTGCGTTGGCGTGAGCGCCGTTGCGAAGCCGCTCAGGACACCAGCTGTGAGAGCCTGCGCGATCTTCTGCCCCTGCTTCGAAACGAGGCGGCCTCGAGCGCCAACCCGGCCGTCCTCGCCGACGACGTAGCCATCTACCTTGGCTTCCATGGTCTTGCCCCCTTCGCGGACACAGGAGAGGGTTTCAGTCCTGAGTTGGGCACGCTCGCTTGACAAGATCCCGAAGCCAGATACCAATACAAAGCACTCCTTGACATCGTGGCTGTACTGATTCGGCAGCAGCGCTTCAGTCTTGATCCGCATGACGGCCGGCATAGGATTTTTCTGCGCTACCGAGTTGGTGGGCGCATCCATACCGTTCAGAAGGATTGCTTCGAACATTGAGCCAGCGGTGAGGTACGGTGTCGGCTTCGATTCCTGCTTCGCTTGAGCTACAGTGGTCGTGGCTGCGTTGCCCGATACTCGAATGCGCGTTACTTCCTGCTCTTTGGCACGCTCTGGCGGTTCCTCTCCCGCCTTCCCACCTTCGGTCGGAACAGGCAACGGGTCGGAGAGTGCCGGCGCCTTTCCAGGGGCGGTGCCTTTGCGCTCCATGGCCTCGAGGCGGCCCTTCATTTCCATGAGCTCTTTCATCATGTCCGAGGTAACGCCGTTGGCCGGCTGCTTGCGTTCCCTCTCCATCTCGTCGATCCGTGCCTGAAGAGCCCTGCTGTCTTTCGCGGCTGCCTCTAGATCGCCCTTGAGTCTGTCGACGTCTTTCTGGGTGGCAGAGTTCTGCGCGGACAGCTGTTCCCCCGTGGTGTCCTTGGGCTTGGGAAGCAGCATGTTGCTTACCGCTGGCTGCTCAACCTGCTTACGGGGCTTGCTGTGCGGTTTGATGAACAGCGACCCGATAGCCACCATCGAGCCGAAAAGCACAGCGATTGCAATGACCGTTCGGGACCGGGGTGGCAAGTCCAGCCACTTCTTCTTGAACTTGTCGGAAAGCGACTCAGACATGTCAGTTGCTCTCCGTCTTGTCGGAAACGATGAACACTTCGGTGGACTCGCCCTTGCGCAATGCGGCGTATGGGAAGAAGGCCACGGCACGCACGCCGTCGGTGTAGAACGCGCCCTCGTCGAGATCGACGCTATCGACCGAGGCCTCGATGCGGTAGCGGAAGATGTCGTAGGTAGGGCCCGAGTAGCGGGTCAATGGATAGGCGATCACCGGCCCCATCCGTGCGACTGACTTCGGAAGAACGCCGTCCGAGAAGCCTTCCGGGACCTTGCCAAGAGCGATCTGACGCAGAACGTAGCGCAAGCGATCGGTATAGACCGAGCTGTCGGCGCCCCGCTCTTCGTCGCCGGGCACTGCGCCCGTGCTTGCAACGGGCTTGTCCAGTTGGAGGGTGATCGTCTGTGCAGGCAGGCTCTTGGGGACGAGTGTCAGCGAAACGACGGGATCGTTTGGCTTGTCACCGGTCACATACAGTGCCACCGAGCGATCGGTTTTCATCGTGACGTAGAGGGACTGCCCCACCGCCTTCACTTCGACGTCAGCCGATTGCCCGTCGATGGACTGGGGGTTTGCAAACGGTGTCGCGATACGATTGGGCAGGCCCGACGAAACGTTGATGACCTCATTGCGGTCTGGGCTCACGCGGACAACCTGCGGCTTGTACACCTGGGTGTCGCCTGGCATGGTGCCCAAGCCGGGCAGGTTCTGTGCGGGGACTTTCTGTACCCGCTTGGCGGCAATTTCCGCGAGGCGAGACTCTGCCGCCGAGAGCTTCTTGCCGGGGACCGGCGGGGGCAGTTCGTCCGCGAGGACTGGTAGCGCGATCAGCGCGGCGACAGCTAGTGCGAGGCGCTTCATTGCGCAACCTCCTTGGTTGTGTTCAGGGGCTGGATGCTCACGGATTCGGCGGCCTGCTGCTTGAGGATCTGATCGGCCTGCGTTGCCGCACTCTCCGCTTGTCGACGGAGGGCCTCTTGAGCGAGGACCGGATTCTTCTCGATCCAGGTGAGCGTATGAGGGTCGGAGCCTTCGTAATGGTCAAGGCTGTCCACCCATGGACGCCCGTCACGCATGACGACGTTCATCTCGATCACATAGTTCTTCGTGTCCTTGCCGCCGATGCTCTGGGTGGTCATCTGGCCAAGGATGAAGACCTTCTTCGTCTCCTTCTCGGACACCACCTTCGACGGGTCGAAGCGAACCGAGCCACCGTTGTGCTTGAAGACTGGGTTCTTGCTCAGCACCAGCAGTTGCTGACGAACGTTGGTGTAGACCCGTGGGGAGACCAGGCCAGAAAGCCGCTCGATCACGAAATCGACGTTCTTCGGAGTGATATTCGCTGTGAGCGTGGCCACGTACGTCGCGAAGCTTTCCAGATACTCCTGGTCGGCAGATTCCCAGCCAACGGAGACCGCCTTTGTGAGGTGCGGCGGCACGATGCGGGTGACTTCGTGGTCAGTGACCAGCTTGCCAACGGCAATGACCACGCCGACGGCAAGAATGACGTTCGACAGAATCATTACGCTGGCCAGCTTGTTGGAGCCCTCCCATGTGGAGGTAAGCAGCGGCATCTTCATCAAAACTCCGTTCGGTTGCTGTACGGATACATAACACGTACCGATAATAGATGACTAAAAAAAGGGGCGGGTTCTAGTAGAAGAAGTCGCGCTTCGAGGAGTCCTGATACTGCTTGTTCAGCGCCATGAGCCCAGCCCAATAGCACAGGTGGTAGAGGATGCCTTCCAGCGAACCATTCTTGAAGCGTCGGAACGCCTTCACTGCCCCGTAACCGAGCGCCATGCTGACGAGCGTGAAGTAGCCGCCCAGTGAGATTCCGCCGGCTAAACAACCGATGAAAATGATGGCTTCGTCAAGTTCCCAGAAGAACAGCTGGGGTTGATTGTCGACGTAGCGCGGGATATCAATCTCTTTCACTGGCCTGCCCCCTGCGGAAATGCCAGGACGTCAATGACCGCCCGCCGGTTCCGTACGCCATCACCAGCGGCAACCGGCTCGAGTTTGCCCCGCCCTTCCACGCTGATCCGAGCGGGATCAACGCCCTTTGCCGTCAGGTAGCGACGAACCTCGTTTGCACGGACCTCGGAGAGCCGCTTGTTGTACTGCGCGGTTCCCACCTCGTCGGCGTGGCCGACCACGATGATGCGCGTTGATGAAGCCTGGGCCTGATTCAGCACTTTGGCCAGTGGGCTCCAAGACACGGGCTTTGACCGATTGAACGAGAAATGGAGAGTCGCTGCCGCCACGGGCGTCGAATCCTGCGGGGTGGCGCTCAAGCTGGCTTCCTCTGCCGCCAGGCGAGCTTCCTCCTCCGGCAGCAGTGCACGCGTGCGTGCGGGTTCCATGACCATCCAGAAAGCGCCATCGCGCTTCAGTTGGAAGTTCCGCTGCTGATCGGACAAGACGTGAGCGCGATGGGCGGGCTCAATTGCGATGCCGTCGTTTTGGGGCACGACGATCTGATGCGCGTCCACCGCCCACGCCTGCCAAGCGAGGCTTGCCAACACAAGGGCGACTGCCGGTTTGAGAAGTCGGGTCATTGCGATACAGGATGATGTGATGGCGAAGAATAACGCGTACCGATAAAGAGTGCAACGATTGCAAACGTTTCGCACGCACAATAGAATTATAACGACGTGTTACGTATTCGCAAGCGTGAGCCGAGACAAGTCTGTCCGCAACCCGGCCTGTAGGCCTTATCCGACGTTGTGCCGCATACCTCTTCGCAAGGCATTCCCGCATCAGTCATAGGAGGGTCGATGAATGAGTGAAAACGGCAGCAACAACAGCAAGGGGACCAACTTACCGGTTCCGGGGTGGATGCAAGGACCACTGGGTGAAGGCTGTGCTCATGTCTGGGACAAGGTGTTCCATACAGATCCAACGTTCACGAAGGAGTTCAGCCACGGCGGGTTCTCAGGTACTGCAGTTACTCCAACCTACCTCGTCCAGAAAGCAACCAAGCTGTTCGGTCCAATGGGACTTGGTTGGGGGTGCACCATTGTTTCGGAAGAGATTCTGGAGGGGTCTCCGTTGGGCTGGGACGACAACGGTAACTCTTGGGGGCGCGAGCTGATTCATAAGCTGCGCGTTCGCTTCTGGTACGAGATGGAGTGGAGAGGCGAGATTCGACGCGGCGAGATCGAGCAGTTCGGCCAGACGACGTTTGTCGGGCGTACGGGCCACGGCGTCTTCACTGACGAGGAGGCGCCAAAGAAGAGCTTCACGGATGGGATGAGCAAATGTATGTCGTTGCTTGGATTCGGCGCTGACGTACATATGAACCTCTTCAGTGACGTGAAGTACTTGGAAGGCCTGCACGCCAAGTTTGGTAGTCCGGCTCGCGGGCCTGGGCTCACCGACACCCCTCCTCCCGGAGCGAGTGGCGTCGATGCAGCACCGGCAAGGCAGCGTGCAAGTGCGCAGAGTCAGCAAGCTGATTCTGCCAAGTCCGATCGCTACACCATGTACAAGACCAGGCTTGACGATCAGAACCAAAAGATCGCCGACGTTGCGATCGCACGACAGACGGTTGAGCAGGACGCAGGGCTCACCAAAGTCGAAAGCGCCCTTCTGTTGAGCCACCCGCGCCTTCAACTCACCCAACAGTCCCCCAAGGACGAGATTTTTCTTTAACCCACTGCCCCGGTCGCTTCACGCGCACCGGGGCTTTTTTGCTTGACGCATGCGCACCGGTACCAGGCAAGGATGCAGGTGCGCTCGAAATGGAGGCAGCTCTCGTGAGCATTGATCAGATCTATCGGACAAAGCTTGGCGGAACACGCGACACGCTCGCACTCAGTTCCATGGGCGCCGGCGCTTTGATGACATCGCCCTATTTTGCCAACATGCCGGCGGCTGTCCCCATGGCACTTGGCGCAGCCGGCGCAACATACCTTGGCACCCGGCTATTCGACTTCTGGCGCCAACAGAACATCCTCGAATCGAAGATCAGCATTCAGTCTGCCGCGGCGTTGACCAAGCCGGATGGTCTGTTGCTGGGCTTCACGACAGACACCGGTAAGCCAGTGTATCTGCCAGATGACGACTTGATGCGGCATGGTTTCATCGGCGGCCAGTCCGGCGTGGGGAAGACCGTGATGGGCAGATTGCTGATGTTCCAGCAGATCCAGCGCGGCGGCGGCCTGATTTTCATGGACGGCAAGTTGACTGCAGAGGACATGGAGACGGTCTACCAGTACTGCTGTGCGTGCGGTCGCGAACAGGACTTGCTCATCCTCAACCCCGGTGATCCGGACAAGAGCCACACGTACAGCCCTATTCTGCGCGGGGAGCCAGACGAAGTATCTGCGCGTGTCCTCTCGCTCATTCCGGCAACCGACTCGAATCCCGGGGCGGACCACTATAAGCAGAGCGCAAACCAAGGCATTACAACCCTGGTGGCCGCGATGCAGGCGGCCGGGCTAGCCTACAACTTCATCGACTTCACGATCCTGCTCATGAATCACAGAGCGATGGAGGAGCTCGAGACGCGGCTGAAAAAGACGCGCCCGCACCACGACGCTACGAAGAACCTGTCGCTATTCCTTGAACAGTACAAGGGTGGTGGAAAACCTGGCTCCGGGCTGGAGAACATGGTCGACATCAAGCGGATGCGAGAGACCTTCGGCGGCGTTGGAGGCCGCATGTACATGTTCGGGACCGGTAGCTTCGGCAAGGTCATGAACACCTACACGCCGGAGATCGATCTTTTCGAGGCGATCAAGAGCAACAAGATCATCTACGTTGCGCTGCCGACTATGGGAAAGAACGAGGCGGCATCGAACTTCGGGAAGATGTTCCTCGGTGATCTCCGTACCGCCATATCTTGGGTGCAGGCACTTCCCGAGAGCCAACGCCCGAATCCTCCCTTCTTCGTCTTCATGGATGAAGCAGGTAGCTACGCTGTGCAATCCCTGGCCCGCCCATTCGAGCAGTCACGCAGCGCACGCATCGCACTCTGGCCCGCGGTACAAACAATGGCCAACCTTGAGTCTGTATCCGATGAGTTCAAGGAGATGGTGATCGGCAACACCTGGACGAAGATCATGTTCAAAGTGGGGACACAGGCGACGGCGGAAGAGTGTGCGGAGCTCATTGGCTACCAAACGGGTATTGCCAAGTCGTTGAGTGCGACACAGAACCAGAGTACGAACTCGCCGTTGCTGAATATGACTCCGGAAGGTGGCGCTGGCGCAGGTTCGGGATTCTCGGAGGGCCAGCGGGAACAGGAAGAATACAAGGTTTCTCCTGACGATCTCAAGGCGCTTGGCAAGGGTGAGTGCATTGTCACGTACGGCGGAGATACGGTCTTCAACCTTCGCGTGCCCATGATCACGATTGACAAGAAACTGCAGCGGGAGATCGGCCCACTCCGCATCAACCACTTCCGACGACCCCAGGTTGAAGGTGCCGACTTCTTCAAGAATGCCGACAAGTACCTCGGCGGGAGCAGCGTCCCCAGCGGTGGGCGGAAGAGAGATTTCGGTCAGGAACTGGCGAACGAGTAGCCCCTGCATACGAATCAAGGACAGGGATTGAGTAGCAGGCCCTCCCGCTCGCTAACGACTGGACGGGAAGGCTAGAACACAACGTACGGAGCAAGAAATGAGTGAAAACCTAAACTGGGAGCATGGCTATGATCACGTCGGATTGGATGGTGTTTCTGGTGATCGCGGGGATCTGTCTGACCCTCGTGATGTGCATCGCTGGCTTGAGAGCTTTGATTGTTCCAATCTTTTCAAAGATCTTGACGCCTTCGATCTTAGCGATTCTGACGGCGACGGCGAAATGGCTTCTGTGGGGGATGAAGAAGCTGCTGGACTCGCACGTCCTTTTAGCGAAGAACTTGCTCTCGCCGCACTCAGTAGTATTCCCAACGCTGGAACGACCCAAAAACGGCGGAAAGAAGATTACCTGAGGAACCTGACAGAGGAGGACTTTGAGGAGGGCGTGGAACGTCTCTGCTACCGGATCGTCAAGGCGAACGTTGAGGCTTTGTTCGACAAACGGACTAAGCCAGATCAACTGGTGAAGGCCGCACAGTGGTTGTTCGGGCGCACGCTGGGTGAAGTGAACTTTGAGCGGTGCTGCGAAACGCTGGGGACGCGCAAGGATGTCCTTCGACTGCGAATTCACTATGAGTTCTGGCGTCGCTGGCTGGTCCTGCCCGTGGAGTTCCCCTTCATGATCGATCCAGTGCCTGATGCCGTCGAGGGGGAGATCTACATTGTCGCGGGAGACGAAGGCTACATGCTGGCGCGGGCAGCGTGGTTGCAGCCGGGAATCCGGTCGGCCGCGCTACTCGAGGAGGCGTCAGGTGGCGAAAACGTGGACAGATATCGCCGGGCGCTGCAGCAGATGGCCGAAAGGTACTTGATGTCGCAACAGAACGACAACTGGTATCTCACTGGCCGGAATCCTACGTTGAGGGCGATCGATCTGTCGGCTACCCCATACCGGCCGCTGGCGAATCAGATCTCCTGGTCGAAGCTGTACTAGCTCCGGGCTAGACTCAACATAAGCCGGCCGCCCTTGGCGGCCGTTGTTCTTTTCGCGCCGGGAGCACCAAAAAAAAACCAGCTCTCGGGAGGGGAGCTGGTCGGGAGAAAAGCCTACTCAGGGGTCAGGTAGAGAGGCCATTGGAGGAAACAGTCACGATCCCCAAACTGCTACTGCACGTTCACTCGGCCGGCAGGCCAAGCAATGCGTGTAATACTAAATGAATCGAAACGATACTACAAGCGTATTTATTGATGTTATGCGCGGATCAGGACCGCCACGAGCGCAGATCGCCGTCGTCAACGTGGACAACACCTTTTGACGGGTAGAAACCTACTCCGCCTCCTCGCAAATGCTGAGCGAGCTTGCCCATGTCTGCAACGGAGACGCCGGGGATGAAGATATCCGCAGCGGCGCCCTTCATATGCCTGGATTCAGCCTTCCCGCCAACAGCTTCATTGGTTGGCTTAGTGCGGTAGCCCGAGGTCAATGCAATTACCTTGCGACGGCCGTTCATCTCAGTCCAGCCTTGCATCCCATAGAGGATGTCGAGCAGTGTGGTGCTCATCTGAACGGCGGCATCGGCATGTACATCGCGCATCAGGCGGCAGATTGCGAGGTAGCCTGGCCACACCACGCGGCCGTTGGCCCAGTATGTCTCGCTGATCTCCTCAATGACTCCCTTACGAACCTCCGTCTTGATCCAGAGGCGCCTCGGGCGCTCCCAGAAATGCGGGTCGGTCCGTGCAAATAGTGGGTCGGTGCACGTGGCGATCAACGCGCCGGCAGTGCAGGTAAGAAATCGCCGTCTGTCCAAGGGAATGCACTCCGATGCTGGGCGCTCTTGATGGCCGTCAAGCCTTCACGCCCGTTGGTAAAGCTGAACGCTAGTTTAACGCGTATGTGGAAGATTGGCGTAGCGATTGCGCTACAGGTGGCGTACGAAAAGAAAAAGCCCGGCGGGGAAGCCGGGCTTGGGGGACTACATTTTTAGACCGAGTTTGAGCTTGAGCTCCTCGTTGAGATCCTTCGCGCCAGGTGGCAGCGTGTACGTACCGATCGGTCCGCCAACTGCAGCCTCCAGGACAGGTCGGATTTTCTCCAACGCGGTTCGCCCTGCATCATCATCGTCAAATGCAGCCAAAACGTCTGCTCCGCGGAACGTTTCGAACCATTCTGGGCGCCAGTTTTCGCAGCCTGGCAGGCCCATTATGCTTCGTTTCGTACCCAGTGCGACAGCAGACAGCAAGTCGATGCAGCCCTCGGTGATCAAAATGCGTTGCTTCGATTCACCAAGCCATCCCCACGGAGCAATCGTTCCGTAGCGCAGCGATTTGACCTCGTCGGATCGCGTCGCACGCAAGTAACGAAACTCCGCAGCCCTCCGGTTGTTCGACACCAGAACCAGAGGACGGAAAGCTGCTGCAGGCGCTTTTGATCCTTCCTTCCACAAGCCGGCTCTCGTCATGAGGTCCTGGCCAATGTGGTGAAGTAGGAACTCCTTGGCTTCCTTTGGGTTTGACGGAAGCGTCAGAAGGATGCCCTTTCGACAGGCGGTTCGAGTGATCTCCGGCGAGATTCCTCGACCGGCAAGGTACTCGATACCATCGCGAGACGGTTCGGGCAGCGCAGCAACAAGCTTGGAGAAGACTTCTTCAAGAGCCGAGTCATCCCTCTCGATCGCTGGCTTCGGCTTTGGGGGCGTGTACGAACGGATGGCGTCCGTGTCAGCACCACTGAGCTCCAGCGCAGTCTCGAGGGGAGACTTACCCAAGTACAGAGAAGCAGCTTCAATCACGTCACCGTGCTTGTTGCACGCGAAGCACTTCCAAGTGTCGTCCTTCACACTCACCTTCACCGAACCCTCGGAAGACGCGCCGCATTCCGGATTCGGGCAGATCGAGTAACGGATCGTGCCGCTCATGGGCTTGGGGATTGCACCAAGCATGCGCTCGAAGACCCAATCGAGAGGGAAAGCCTTGCGCACCTTGGAGAAATCGACTATCCAGTCCTTTGAATTGCTGTTAGCCATCTGGATGCTCCTGATGAAATTCCTTGATGCCAGGAGATGAATCACGCAGATCCATAAGGGGGGCGCGTGGCTAGCGCTACCCCGGGGCAGTTTCCCTTGCTCGGTGACGGGCGATAGATTTATGGTTACATGTTACAGAAACCCGCTTCGTCGGGTTTGGTCAAGAAACTGCTGATGGAGTTCGAGAATATGGACTATCGATGCGCGGTACAGGCGGTCGCCACGCGAGAGAGAGGCTCTGCTGAGCTTGAGGAGGTGCCGCATCACGTCGTCGTCGATCGCGGACTCGATCTGGTTGAGACGGTCCGAGTACTTGCGGTGGACGAATCCGCTGCCGTCGACATGGTGAACGTCATGAATGATCAGGCCTACGCCGCCCTCTCGAGGGTGATCTGACGGCTTTATCAGACTAAGCGTTTCATACCCCGGTGTCAGGTGCGTTCCGGACGGGGTAACAGGTTGAACTGAAACGCCAACGGTGCGACATCGAGAGGACGCTCTCGAACCGTGAAGTGGGCAAGGCCCCTCGACAGTGAGATGTCGAGGGGCCTTGCCTTTTTTATGGTCACTGAGGCTACCGGACAACATATTGCACGCCTGTGTTTTGCGTCATTGCGATACAATGATAGTATGCATACGTGATATGGCGTGACGAAGCGATTGCGAGCGCCGAATTGACCAGGGACCGAGCCTATGGACATAAATCATTCCTGTCCCTCGTGTGAGGGCAAGAAACGGGTGAGCGGTTTCGTTACGGACTCTACGGGAAGGCTCCGTCTGACAAGAACGGCGCCCTGCCCGCAATGTGACGGAGTTGGCACGATAACAGACGAACAATGTCGCTGGATTGCGATCGGTAGGTCGCACCGCCAAATGCGGTTTGCGCACAAGGAGTCTGCCGTTGCCGCGGCACTGCGTCTCGGTCTTTCCGTGGACCAGCTGACAGCGGCCGAGCTCGGGCGCTTGCCCCCCGCCATCCTGGCCCTTCCCGGCTCGCCGCCTGGCCAACAGCCCATCCTGAGCTGACGTCTCGCCGGCACCCGGCTGTTCCTCGCCGGCGGGACGCATCAACACAGCTGCAGAGTCACCATTCAGAGGAGAGCCCTTGTTCTCAAACCTGCACCTTTACCGCCTGACCAAGGACTGGCCCATGACATCAGACGGCCTCGAAGCCTTGCTGAAGAAGCGGCCGTTTCATCCATGCGGCAGCCAGGATATGAAGTCATCCGGCTGGGTCAGCCCACGGGACAATGGCCCGCTTGTTCATGCCCATGGGAAGCAGTGGTTGGTTGCCCTCCGCATTGAGACGAAATCGGTGCCCGGTGAGGCCATCCGGAAGTTGGTCGAGCAACGGGCACGTGAGTATGAGGAGCGGAACGGCTATAAGCCGGGCCGCAAGGTGCTCAAGGAGATGAAAGAGCAGGCCCTCACGGAGCTATTGCCACGCGCTTTCCCAAAGCAGGCGACGATTCAGGTGTGGATCAATGCCGCCGATGGATGGGTCGCGATGGATACCTCGACTCCGTCCAAGGCCGACGACGTGGTTAGCGATCTGATTCGAACGGCTGAAACGATCCCGATCGCGCTGGCCCAAACGAATCTCTCGCCGGCCCAGGCGATGTCTGACTGGCTAACCTCGAACGAAGCACCGTACAACTTCACGGTCGATCGCGAGTGCGAGCTGAAGGGCACAGACGCAGAGAAGCCAACGGTCAAGTACACGCGCCTTTCATTGGAGCGAGACGAGATCCGGCAGCACATCCTCGAGGGAAAGCGTCCCACCAAGCTGGCGATGACGTGGACTGACCGCGTTAGCTTCATCCTCACAGACAAGTGCCAGGTGAAGCGGATTGCGTTCCTCGACGCCGTGATGGGAGAGGTCAATCTCGATGGGGAGGATGCTGAGGCCGTGTTCCAGTCCTCTTTTGCCATCATGACAGGTGAGCTGTCACGCTTTCTTCCGGATCTGATCGAGAGCCTGGGAGGCGAAGCGGAGTACGTTGCCGAGTGACCGCGGCGGGCAGCAATGCCGGGGTCGCCAGAGGCAGGAAAGCGGTGGCATCAGATGCGGCTGCGCATAAGGGAGCTGCTGGTCTTAGCGGGTGATGGGAAGTCAGAAATGCACCATCACTCAATTCGTCGTTGAGCCTCCTACTGGGGGTATTGAAAGGAAGCGTTTGATGGCATCGGTAAACAAGGTGATTCTGGTCGGGAACCTCGGTGCGGACCCGGAAACCCGCTACATGCCCAGCGGCGATGCCGTGACCAATATCCGGCTGGCGACAACCGACCGCTACAAGGACAAGCAGTCTGGCGAGTTCAAGGAAGCCACCGAATGGCACCGTGTCGCCTTTTTCGGGAAACTGGCTGAGATTGCAGGTCAGTACCTGCGGAAGGGTTCGTCGGTCTACATCGAAGGCCGCATCCGGACACGGAAGTGGCAGGATCAGTCTGGCCAGGACAAGTACAGCACCGAGATCATTGCGGACCAAATGCAAATGCTGGGCGGCCGGCAAGGGGGCGCGGACGGACACGATGACGGTCCGCCCCCCCAAGAGCAAGGGTATGCAGACGATGGCAACCAGGGAGATAGCACGTTTATCTAAGCCGCCCTCCTCCACCCGCGACTCTTCTCAGCCCGCATTGCGGGCTTTTCTTTTGCCGGCAGCACGCGTGCGTGAAGGGCCTACTACTTGCTGTGACTCATATCCGATCGCAAATCAACCCAGAATGGAGATCTGACATGAATCATCAACAGCAAGCTCGGAAAGCCTCTGAGACCGAGTTGAAGGGTATTGGATGCCGAATGGAGGTCGGCTTTGCTCTGGCAGGACGGCGTTTCAAAGTGCAGGACTGGGGTCTGATCAACTTCCATGCCACCGAGACGCTGGCCATGCGCGAGATGGAGGGCTCATCGGATGCGCGGATTCTGGCCGTGATACCGGCTGAAGTCCAGTTTGCTGCAAACGGCAACGTTCGTCTGTGGAATTGCCTTGGGGAGCCCGTCGCGCAACGGGACCCACCATCGCAGCAGGAGGCTCTTCCACTCGCCTGATCTCCATCTCCCCTATGTCAGGTCATCGCAAGGGTCCGACATCCACTAGGAGATCAAACATGGCAATCCTGCATATCCTCAAACTCGCCGCACTGGCGTTTGTGAACCGTCTCTTTCGTTCTCAGACCGTGTCGACCACAGGGAAAGATCCCAAGGGCTTCAACATCTATGAGTATGAGGGAACGCCGAGCGTCACGCCCGGATACTTCATCGTCCGTTTCCGTCATGTTCTCAATGGTGAAGTTCGGACCAAGCACCGTCAACGCATGACCGACCAGGAATGGAAGGCCACGCGCGAGCGACTGGAGCAAAGCCGCGAGGAGGCCGGGGCGTTTGGCACCGCCGCCCTTCCGGCGTTGTCCGTGAATAGCCACGACGGCCACTAGTATCGGAATCAACTGCACAGAAAGGGTCCGCGTCTATCGATGCGGACCCTTTTTCTTACGCGTCATTGCGTGCCATACCAAAGGGCAATGCAAATGCACACTCAACCAATGTCCGGAGTATCGTCATGCAAGTTCAAGAGCAAGAGGTGAAGTTTGAGTCGCTGGAACTATGCCTGGGTCGCAATGGAGAGGTCAAGACAAGCGGGCTTCTGATCCGTGACCTCGATGGCTACATAGAAATGCAGCCTTTGACGTCACGCGGGGTGCCTGCGCGATGCCTCATGCAGATCCCCAGCGATCAGCGCGTGCTCAATCAAATGGCCGAGGTGTTCACACGCCTGGCCGCGCGAGCTGCTGAGTCGCTTGGAAAATAGAAATAAAGGCGGCCCGGATACCGGCGCCGCCTTTTTTACTTGCGCCCTCGAGGTGTTCGCGTGCTGCTCGTCGGACTAGATCGCGGTACTGCAGGCCGCCGGCGTGGAGCCAACGATACGGACACTTACCGAGTTCGGCTCGACCTTGTCGATCGCGAGATGGGTACCGGCCATTGAGATGATCCGCAGATCATTCATGTATGCCAAGTCGCGGGAGCCGCGGATTCGGCCGGACGCATCGGTCCGAAGGACGCGGTACTTCGCCACGCCGTCGTTGGCGCCAAGAAATACGGTCGAGACGCCGCAGAGCGCTGGCCCGCTCGTCCGAGACTTGGTGATCACCATGTCGCCCGGGGTGATCGAGACAGGTTCCTGCATCTCGTAGGTGTCTCCCGTCGCCTTCAGTGCATTCTCGAGTACTGCGCCGGTGTCCGTAATGGCGAAGTAGCGATTCCGGGCGAAGAGCGAGTTGCTCTCAGGGGCGGCCTTGACCAGATAGAAGGTCCTCCCCTCGTTGTCGACGATCCTTGCTGCCGGCGCAACGCGGGCGCCGGCCTTGAGGGACAGGGAAGCGTCGCCGGCCTCGAGCTTCACCTCTCGGACAACCTCCAGGAGCGGCGTGGTCGTCTTGGTCGAGACCGTGAACTCCATGAGCTTTGCACCTGGTGCGGCGGTACGTGTGTCGCCGGGTTTGACCCCGTCGGCGCCATTGATGCGCTCGACCGCCGGGCGAACCTGCCCGACAGGTACAACGTTCGGGAACGTCGATTTCACCGTCGTAGTACCGCCGGCGATCGCGGAGAGGGATAGGGTCGACATGGCCACGGCCATGCCAAGCATTTTCTGCATGAATTTCTCCTTGGTAACCACAAGAACCGGGTTTGGAGGCTGATGTCCTGGGCTCAAGCCCCGCTGGCGGGCGGACCGGTGCCCTCCCGCCAGCAAGGCCCCATTCATCGCAATGTGCCGGGCTGATTCTTGGCTCGGATGGCAGCCAGGCGGTTCTCAGCGAGCTTTGCGATCGTTGGCTGCGCCCGCCGGCGGATTGTGTCCAGCGCGAGCTCGACGGACATGTTGCCGGCCACCGCCGAGTAGGCCGTCTCCGGCGAACAGCCGTCCTCAAGCACGGATTCGGCCTCCGCACTCGCAACCACAAACGTCGGCACCGCGGTTACCTTGAACGCCTTGAAGAGGTCCGGATGGATCTCCCAGGGGGCGCCCGCGCGGTTGACTTCGAGCGCGGCGAGCTTGGTTGCCTTGAGCGACCCGTCCTTGAAGCCGCGGACCACCATAACGGCGCCCGTCTCCTTGGCCTGTCGAGCCAGCTCAGTAAGCACGGGCTTTGGCATCGAGAACGAGACAAAGATGATGAGGTCGTTCGCCCCCTGCTTTGCCGGCGCCGGGCCACCCTTCTTGGCCTCTGCATACTGCTGCATTATGTCGTCCAGGCTCTGCGTCCGCACTGGCGGCGGCGCCTTAATCGTGGGGACCTCGACCTTGAACGTACCCGGCTTCACCGGCTTGATGTTCTGTCCAAGGACTGCAGCCGCCTCTTCTCGGTGCTTGGCCATTTCCGTCTGGATCTCGGCTTCGGGTGGCAGCGCGAGCGACTGAGCGATGGCCGTGCCAGCCCAGCCATTAGCCAGGAGAAGCGCCGCTGCAGCAATCACGTTTGCGGAATATCGCATAACCAAAGTCCCTCCAGCCCGGCATGGGCAGTTCAGTGTTTGTTTGAGTGAGAATGGGCGATCGCCCGATCGGGTCGCAGCATTTGCCGGCGATCTTGACGGTCTGCGGAATCGGGTACAGGCGCGTAAACTTGTACTGCCGCTTATCCATGATGATCTGCGGGTAGTAGCCGCACATGGCATCGCTGCCGAACGCTGACCACTGTGTTCCGGCGGCATGGAGTTTGGCCAGAACGCGCGTCGTCTGGAGCCGCGCAGTCTGCTCCATGCTCAGGTGAGCCTCATTGTTCCCTGTCAGGGGATACATGTGCCCATAGGCGCCCGCGGCCCAGAAGATCTCTGGGATCGGAAAGCCTGCAGTAGCCGCCACTGCGTCGGCTGACATTGCGCCGATGGCAACCATCCCCCCGAACGGGAACGCGTAAGGCGCGATGATGCCGGCGAGCTCATCATCGTTGTGCGTCGGGTCGGCGAATGACACCCAAGGGATGTCTATGCCGCGCTGGTCCAGACAGGAATCGTCCAGAATCGCGCCCATGACGTACAGAGCCGGGTTGATGTAAAGGTTCACCTGCATGAACGACGTCCGGGTGGACCCGATCTCGCCCGACTGGTCATCGGAGATCTGGCCGAAGGCGTCGGCGTTCACGCCAGTGTTCACCCTCACCCCACCGAGCAGCGGGAAGCAGCCTGGAACGGAAGTCACATCCGTCATCATGTCGAACTCCCAGAATGACGTCGGGATGCCGACTTTCGGCGGGTTCTGGCAAAAGCAGATCGGGTTCACGGGGCCAGAATCGAAGTCGTCCTGGCCGCCCCCGAGAAGCGTCGCGGTGCCGAACAATTTGATCGGCATCATGCATGACCAGCACACGTCGGAGATCAGGTTGGGAAACTTGCCCGTGCAAAGCGCGTCGGCGTTCGCCGTGCCCGAACCGAAGAGTGCACCGGCGAGCAGGAGGGCCGCTGAGATGAGCTTCTTCATGGCGCGAACTCCTCGATCTGCAGCATCTTCCCCTTCTGGGAAAGCACTGCCGGCACCCGCTTGATGCCAAAGTGCTGAGTCAGGATACCCTGCTGGTCAAAGTAGACCGGTCGCTTCCATTCGCGATCCAGTTTCAGGAACGAGCCCGCGACGAGGACGACCTTGTCTCGGGGGTTCTCGTCGATGCGCTTCTTGGCGTACTGGACTTGCTTCGGGTCGCGGCCGTCGATGAACACGATGGCCTTTGACAGAGCGGTGAAATCGAGCGGATTGAGCTTGGTCCCCGCGGGAACGAGAACATTGCCCAGGTGATCCTTCACGTTGTCACGGTAGGTATAGGTAGGATCGAACGTCCACACCTTTGGACCGGTTGCGGTCGTTATACCCGGAACTGGAGGGGGACTTTCCAGGTTGGAGAGCTGCTTGTTCCTGTAGTCTTCCCAGAACTTCTTCAGCTGGCCCTGCTTCTCCATGTTGGTCAACCGACCTTTGATCATGTCGACAGCGTCCTGCTCCTGGATGTCCCAGGTATTGCCGTATCGGCCGAGAGATTCGGCAAACGACGCGCAGGCGATGGTAGAGAGTGCCAAGCCAAGGAAGAGCGCTGTAGTGCGGCGGCTTACCTTCATATGGGCTCCGATCAACGACGTAGATAGCACAAAACCGCGACCTTGGCCGCGGCTTTCGATGCGCCACTCACCGTGAAGGCGAGTGGTTGGGGGGATACCTGATTACTTCGCACCATTGAGCCACGCGTCGATTCGCGTAGCGTCAGCGGCGCCCGGCAAGATGCGGCCATCGGCGCTGAACAGCGTCGGGGTGCCGCGCACGCCGAGGCTGTCGCCCAGTGCAGCAATACGCTTGATCGGGTTGTCGCACTTCGCCGCCGGCGCCGGGACGTTCTGGGTGACGAGCTTGTCCCACGCAGCAGCGCGTTGCGCGGCCGGCAGGCACCAGATCGACTCCGACTTGGCACTTGCCTGCGGGTGGAGGGAGTCGAGCGGGAACATGAACGTATAGATGGTCACGTCATCCAGCTGCGGAAAAGCCTGCGCTTCGAGCTGCTTGCAATACGGGCAGTCGGGGTCGGAGAAGAGGTAGAGCTTGCGGGTGCCCTTGCCTTTCACGCGCACGATCGCGTCCTGAATGGGCAGCTTGCTGACGTCGATCTTGTTGGCGGCTTCGCGTTTCGAGGCGGTGAGATCCTGGCGCTTCTCCATGTCGTACATGCTGCCGAAGAGGAAGTAGTGCCCTTCCTTGTCGGTGTACGCGATGTTCTTGCCCATGGTGAGCTCGTAGATGCCCGGAAGCGGGGTGGCCTCGACGCTGGTGAAGTTCGTGTTGGGATACTTGATCTTCAGTGTCGCCATCACGCTGTCGGTCTCAGGCGAAGCGTGGGCAGCGATGGACATGGCGGCAAATGCCAGGGCAGCAGCAATCTTTTTCATTCGTGTTCCCTCAGGTTCAGTTGTCGGAAGGGGTATGCAAATACGATTGGATCTTCGGTTTCCCGCGTCCAGCGATCAATGAAGATTCATCACACGTAACTATACACGTTATGTATTGAATTGGCGTCTTCTGTATAATTTGACGTCGTGGAGGGTATTGGTGAGGCGAATGAGCCACATTGGTGTGGCGTTTGGTGGATGCAAATCTGGCCGGCGCGGCTGAATTGGCGTGAATATCTCCTTTTGCTCGCCGGAGCGTCCCCTGCCCTCCACAAGGCATCATCTTGGATAGAGCAGCTTCACCCTGGCGCCCCCGCCGGGAGAACTGCATTCACTGGCTACGGATTTGAGGGACAGCACGTGACTGAAGGGCGTACGGAATTGCTCTATGCGGCGTTTAGAGAGAGGGTTGAATACGGGGTCGTCTCAGAAAACGGAAAATAAAGCACGCTAAGGCATAGCCGAACCTGCCAAGCTTGCTCCACCCTGTAGTGACGCGATCAGCGGGCAGGAAACGTTCCCCCTTCGCGCATGGCAGGCGCACACCAACTCAGACAGCACGGCCTCCATGCGCGCCAGGTCAGCCATTTTCTCGCGCACGTCCTTGAGCTTGTGCTCGGCCAGACTGCTGGCTTCCTCGCAATGGGTGCCATCCTCCAGCCGCAGCAGCTCGGCGATCTCATCCAGGCTGAAGCCCAGCCGCTGGGCTGATTTCACGAAGCGCACCCGCGTTACATCCGCCTCGCCATAGCGGCGGATGCTGCCATAGGGCTTGTCAGGCTCCAGCAACAAGCCCTTGCGCTGATAGAAACGGATGGTCTCCACATTGACCCCGGCCGCCTTGGCGAAAACGCCAATGGTCAGGTTCTCCAAATTGTTTTCCATATCGCTTGACTCCGTACATGAGTACGGAAGTAAGGTTACGCTATCCAATTTCAATTCGAAAGGACAAGCGCATGTCTGAACCAAAAACCGGGCGCGGCGCGCTCTTCACTGGAGGGCTTGCCGCCATCCTCGCCTCGGCTTGCTGCCTCGGGCCGTTGGTTCTGATCGCCTTGGGGTTCAGCGGCGCTTGGATCGGCAACTTGGCGGTGTTGGATCCCTATCGCCCCATCTTTATCGGCGTGGCGCTGGTGGCGTTGTTCTTCGCCTGGCGGCGCATCTACCGGCAGGCAGCGGCCTGCAAACCGGGTGAGGTCTGCGCGATTCCCCAAGTGCGAGCTACTTACAAGCTCATTTTCTGGATCGTGGCCGCGCTGGTTCTGGTCGCGCTCGGATTTCCCTACGTCATGCCATTTTTCTACTGATCGGAGTTCACCATGAAGAAACTGTTTGCCTCCCTCGCCCTCGCCGCCGTTGTTGCCCCCGTCTGGGCCGCCACCCAGACCGTCACGCTGTCCGTACCGGGCATGACCTGCTCCGCCTGCCCGATCACTGTCAAGAAGGCGATTTCCAAGGTCGAAGGCGTCAGCAAAGTTGACGTGACTTTCGAGACACGCCAAGCGGTCGTCACCTTCGACGATGCCAAGACCAGCGTGCAGAAGCTGACCAAGGCAACCGCAGACGCGGGCTATCCGTCCAGCGTCAAGCAGTGAGTCACTGAAAACGGCACCGCAGCACAACGGACGTCATTGTCTGGCGCCACAAACGATAAAGGATCTGTTGCATGACCCATCTAAAAATCACCGGCATGACTTGCGACTCGTGCGCGGCGCACGTCAAGGAAGCGCTGGAAAAAGTGCCAGGCGTGCAGTCGGCGCTGGTGTCCTATCCGAAGGGCACAGCGCAACTCGCCATCGTGCCGGGCACATCGCCGGACGCGCTGACTGCCGCCGTGGCCGGACTGGGCTACAAGGCAACGCTAGCCGATGCGCCACTGGCGGACAACCGCGTCGGACTGCTCGACAAGGTGCGGGGATGGATGGCCGCCGCCGAAAAGCACAGTGGCAACGAGCCCCCGGTGCAGGTAGCGGTCATTGGCAGCGGTGGAGCCGCGATGGCGGCGGCGCTGAAGGCCGTCGAGCAAGGCGCGCAGGTCACGCTGATCGAGCGCGGCACCATCGGCGGCACCTGCGTCAATGTCGGCTGTGTGCCGTCCAAGATCATGATCCGCGCCGCCCACATCGCCCATCTGCGCCGGGAAAGCCCGTTCGATGGCGGTATTGCGGCAACTGTGCCTACGATTGACCGCAGTAAGCTGCTGGCCCAGCAGCAGGCCCGCGTCGACGAACTGCGGCACGCCAAGTACGAAGGCATCCTGGGCGGTAATCCGGCCATCACCGTTGTGCACGGTGAGGCGCGCTTCAAGGACGACCAGAGCCTTACCGTCCGTTTGAACGAGGGTGGCGAGCGCGTCGTGATGTTCGACCGCTGCCTGGTCGCCGCGGGTGCCAGCCCGGCGGTCCCGCCGATTCCGGGCTTGAAAGAGTCACCCTACTGGACTTCCACCGAGGCCCTGGCGAGCGACACCATTCCCGAACGCCTTGCCGTAATCGGCTCGTCGGTGGTGGCGCTGGAGCTGGCGCAAGCCTTTGCCCGGCTGGGCAGCAAGGTCACGGTCCTGGCGCGCAATACCTTGTTCTTCCGTGAAGACCCGGCCATCGGCGAGGCGGTGACAGCCGCTTTCCGTGCCGAGGGCATCGAGGTGCTGGAGCACACGCAAGCCAGCCAGGTCGCCCATATGGACGGTGAATTCGTGCTGACCACCACGCACGGTGAATTGCGCGCCGACAAACTGCTGGTTGCCACCGGTCGGACACCGAACACGCGCAGCCTCGCGCTGGACGCAGCGGGGGTCACTGTCAATGCGCAAGGTGCCATCGTCATCGACCAAGGCATGCGCACGAGCAACCCGAACATCTACGCGGCCGGCGACTGCACCGACCAGCCGCAGTTCGTCTATGTGGCGGCAGCGGCCGGCACCCGTGCCGCGATCAACATGACCGGCGGCGATGCGGCGCTCGACCTGACCGCAATGCCGGCCGTGGTGTTCACCGATCCGCAAGTGGCGACCGTGGGCTACAGCGAGGCGGAAGCCCACCACGACGGGATCGAGACCGACAGCCGCACCTTGACCTTGGACAACGTGCCGCGTGCGCTCGCCAACTTCGACACACGCGGCTTCATCAAGTTGGTTATCGAGGAAGGCAGCCATCGGCTGATCGGCGTACAAGCGGTCGCGCCGGAAGCGGGTGAACTGATCCAGACGGCGGCTCTGGCCATTCGCAACCGCATGACGGTGCAGGAACTGGCCGACCAGTTGTTCCCCTACCTGACGATGGTCGAGGGGTTGAAGCTCGCGGCGCAGACCTTCAACAAGGATGTGAAGCAGCTTTCCTGCTGCGCCGGGTGAGAAAAAGGAGGTGTTCAATGAACGCCTACACGGTGTCCCGGCTGGCTCTTGATGCCGGGGTGAGCGTGCATATCGTGCGCGACTACCTGCTGCGCGGATTGCTGCGCCCGGTGGCGTGCACACCAGGCGGCTACGGCTTGTTCGATGACGCCGCCTTGCAACGGCTGTGCTTCGTGCGGGCGGCCTTCGAGGCGGGCATCGGCCTCGACGCGCTGGCGCGGCTGTGCCGGGCGCTGGATGCGGCGGACGGCGACGAAGCGGCCGCGCAGCTTGCCCTGCTGCGTCAGTTCGTCGAGCGTCGGCGCGAAGCGTTGGCCGATCTGGAAGTGCAGTTGGCCACCCTGCCGACCGAGCCGGCACAGCACGCGGAGAGTCTGCCATGAACAACCCCGAGCGCTTGCCGTCCGAGACGCACAAACCGATCACCGGCTACCTGTGGGGCGGACTGGCTGTGCTGACTTGCCCCTGCCACCTGCCCATCCTCGCTGTCGTGCTGGCCGGCACAACCGCCGGTGCTTTCCTCGGCGAGCATTGGGTCATCGCGGCGCTCGGTTTGACCGGCCTGTTCCTTCTGTCCCTGTCGCGGGCGTTGCGGGCATTCAGGGAAAGAGAATGAGCGCTTTCCGGCCGGATGGATGGACGACGCCGGAACTGGCCCAAGCGGTCGAGCGCGGGCAGCTTGAACTGCACTACCAGCCCGTCGTCGATCTGCGCAGTGGTGGGATTGTCGGCGCGGAAGCCCTGTTGCGCTGGCGTCATCCGACGCTTGGACTATTGCCACCGGGCCAGTTCCTGCCCGTGGTCGAATCGTCCGGCCTGATGCCTGAAATCGGCGCTTGGGTGCTGGGCGAAGCCTGCCGCCAGATGCGTGACTGGCGAATGCTGGCATGGCGACCGTTCCGGCTGGCCGTCAATGTTTCGGCGAGCCAAGTGGGACCGGACTTCGACGGGTGGGTAAAGGGCGTGCTGGCTGATGCCGAGTTGCCCGCCGAGTATCTCGAAATCGAGCTGACCGAATCGGTCGCGTTTGGTGATCCGGCGATCTTCCCCGCCCTGGACGCCTTGCGGCAGATCGGTGTGCGCTTCGCCGCCGATGACTTCGGGACGGGGTATTCCTGTCTGCAACATCTGAAGTGCTGCCCAATCAGCACGCTCAAGATCGACCAATCGTTTGTCGCCGGGCTCGCCAACGACCGCCGCGACCAAACCATCGTGCACACCGTGATTCAGCTTGCGCACGGGCTGGGCATGGATGTGGTGGCTGAAGGCGTGGAAACATCGGCGAGTCTTGATCTATTGCGACAAGCGGACTGCGACACAGGACAAGGCTTCCTGTTCGCGAAGCCAATGCCGGCGGCGGCATTCGCCGTCTTCGTCAGTCAATGGAGGGGTGCCACCATGAATGCAAGTGACTCGACCACCACCAGTTGCTGCGTGTGCTGCAAGGAAATCCCGCTCGATGCCGCCTTCACCCCGGAAGGCGCGGAATACGTCGAGCACTTCTGCGGGTTGGAGTGTTATCAACGCTTCGAAGCGCAAGCGCATCGGTTACGTCCGCGTCAGCAGCTTCGACCAGAACCCAGAACGGCAGCTCGAACAGATCCAGGTGGATAAAGTGTTCACCGACAAGGCGTCGGGCAAGGACACACGGCGGCCCGAACTGGAACGGCTGCTCGCCTTCGTGCGCGAAGGCGACACGGTCGTGGTGCACAGCATGGATCGTCTGGCGCGCAACCTCGACGACCTGCGCCGCCTGGTGCAGGGCCTCACCCAGCGCGGCGTACGCATCGAGTTCCTTAAGGAGCATTTGACCTTCACCGGCGAGGACTCGCCGATGGCGAACCTGATGCTGTCGGTAATGGGCGCGTTCGCCGAGTTCGAACGCGCCTTGATCCGCGAGCGGCAGCGCGAGGGCATCGCGCTCGCCAAGCAGCGCGGGGCCTACCGTGGCAGGAAGAAATCCCTGTCGTCTGAGCGTATTGCCGAACTGCGCCAACGTGTCGAGGCTGGCGAGCAAAAGACCAAGCTGGCTCGTGAATTCGGAATCAGTCGCGAAACCCTGTATCAATACTTGAGAACGGATCAGTAAATATGCCACGTCGTTCAATCCTGTCCGCCGCCGAGCGCGAAAGCCTGCTGGCGTTGCCGGACACCAAGGATGAGTTGATCCGTCACTACACGTTCAGCGAAACCGACCTCTCCATCATCCGGCAGCGGCGCGGCCCGGCCAACCGGCTGGGCTTCGCCGTGCAGCTCTGTTACCTGCGCTTTCCTGGTGTCATCCTGGGCGTCGATGAGCCGCCGTTTCCGCCCTTGTTGGGGTCTCCTCGTTTTCAGTGCAATAAGTGACGGTACGCAAAGCTAGCACTGGCGCGGGGGTGGTCTGGGTAGACCGTTGATTTCATTGACTTTCCTGTTCGCTTTGTAAACGGGTATGGTGGCCTCCCACTTTTGAGGTTCACGATGCAGGGTTGGCACACAACGTTTTTGGGGATGCGTGGGCTCCCCCGCGATATCAGCGACTTCGAGATGAAGGCATTTTTCACCTTCGATGGTGCCGAGCGCGACGCAATCAATGCACGCCGAGGTGATTCCCACAAGCTTGGTCTGGCGCTCCATATTGGTTTCCTGCGCATGAGTGGGCGTTTGCTCGGTGCCTTTCGGGTAATTCCAGTAGCCTTGTGGCGCCACCTTGGCAACGAGCTTGGCATTGCAGCACCAGAAGTCGCCTCGCTGAGAGCCATGTATGAACGCGGGCGCACGCTATTCGATCACCAACAAGTAGCCTGCACGGTCCTTGGATTCCAGTGGATGAGCGAGCACCAGCGCCGCTCACTGGTACGTGAACTGCGCGACGAAGTGGCGCGCTGCGCCGACCGCGATCAGCTACTCGTGCGGGCGCGTCAATGGCTGTACAAGAACAAGCTGGTGATCGTGCACGAGCGGGCAATTCGGACACTGATTGCGGCGGCACTTGCCCAGCTTGAAGTTGAAACAGGCACCGCCATCGCCGCCAGCGTTGATCCAGCAACACTTGATCGCTGGCGAGCCTCAGTTTCAGAGCTGCGCCCAGATGGACAAACCCAGCAGAGTTGGCTATGGGCTGCACCGGCGAAACACTCAACCCGCCAAATCAGCGAGGTACTGGAGCGCATCGACCTGCTTTACACGCTGGACGTTCATAAGCACCTGGCAGACATCCCCGATCTCATCTTGCGCCGCTACGCGCGCCGACTTGTCTCCAGGCCGCCCTCAGCCGGAGCCAAGATCAAAGAGCCAGCGCGCACCGTGGAGGTCGCATGCTTTCTTCGGTATTGCCTGTTCACCACCACAGACCAGTTGATCCTTATGGTGCAGCGCCGGATCGCCGATCTGTGGCGTCAGGCTGCCGCCGATGTCCCCGCTACCGTCAATTGGGCCGCAATGTACAAAACGCTGCTCGGCGAACTTGTTGCCTTGAGCGCGCAAGGTGCGGTGCCAGATGCTGAGTTGCGTGCCCGTCTTGAAGCCTTGATCACCGAAACCCAGAAACGCAAACCACCGAGCAGGGCCTCCCTGGTCCGCGAGGGATTGATTGATGGAATTCGCCCCGTGCGGTCGTTGCTCGTCGCCATTGCAAAGCTGCCCTGGCAGGCCACCGGCGAGCATCCTGCCATCGAGTACCTTGCCAAGCTGCAAGCTTTATATCTCAAAGGATCCAGAAAGCTGCCAGTTGAAGTGGTGGCACCAAGTCTGGGAATGATCTGGCAGGTTTCGATCTCCAGCCCAGACCGGGAACGGGCGTTTCAGGCGTTGGAGGTGGCCACCCTGTTTGCCCTGCGCCGCGCGGTGCGCAATGGCTCGGTCTGGATTGAGCACAGCCTGAGCTTTCGGGGTCGTGCGCGCTTGTTCTTCACGGACGAGCGTTGGCAGGCAGAGTCCAAGAAACACTATGCCCGTCTATCGTTACCCAGCAAGGCTGCCACTTTCTTGAAGCCTTTGCTGGCCAGAGTAACTGCCGGTGTCGATGCGGTGGCCGCTGCAGCCCGCAGTGGCGTACTGCGCGTGGATGATGAACTCCATTTGTCGCCATTGCCCGCAGAGGACGAAGACCCAGAAGTGACCAAGCTGCGCGCGGCTTTGGATCACCGCATCGGTGAGGTTCAATTGCCGGAAGTGATTCTGGCCGTTGACGCCCAGGTGCGCTTTAGCTGGATCATGCTCGGACGTGAGCCGCGCTCTACCGACGAGCTGCTGATGGTCTATGCCGGCATCATGGCCCACGGCACCAGTCTGACTGCGGTCGAATGCGCGCGCATGATTCCGCAATTGTCTGCCACCAGCATTCGCCAGGCCATGCGCTGGGCGCGGGACGAACGGCGTCTGAGCCAGGCCTGCCAGGCTGTGCTGGAATTCATGCAGCGACACCCGATTGCCGCCACCTGGGGGCGGTCCGATTTGGCATCTTCTGACATGATGAGCATGGAGACCACCAAACGGGTGTGGCAAGCCCGGCTTGATCCTCGGCGCAACACACCTTCCATTGGAATCTACTCCCATGTAAAAGACCGGTGGGGCATCTTCCATGCGCAGCCCTTTGTGCTCAATGAGCGCCAGGCGGGCGTGGCCATTGAAGGTGTCATCCGCCAAGAAAAGCTGGAGACCAGCCAGCTTGCTGTGGATACCCATGGCTACACCGACTTTGCCATGTCACATGCCCGTTTGCTTGGTTTTGATCTTTGCCCGCGGTTGAAGGAACTCAAACAGCGCCACCTCTTTGTGCCACGCGGCACCAAAGTGCCCGCAGAAATCGCTGCGGTGTGCGAAGCCAATGTCGACGTCGCTTTGATCGAAAAGCATTGGGATAGTCTGGTGCACCTGGCAGCCTCGGTCATGAGCGGACATGCCAGTGCGGTGGCAGCTCTTGCGCGGTTCGGTTCTGCCGCCCAGGGCGATCCAATCTATGAGGCTGGCGTGCAATTGGGGCGGTTGCTGCGTACGGCGTTTTTGGCTGACTACTTTGTCAAGGACGCTTTCAGGAACGAGTTGCGCCGGGTGCTCAATCGGGGCGAGGCTGTTAACGCCCTCAAGCGCGCCATTTATACCGGCCGGATCAGCCCGGCGCAGGCCAAACGTGTCGATGAAATGCAGGCTGTGGCCGATGCGTTGAGCCTGATGGCCAACATCGTGATGGCGTGGAATACCTCACAGATGCAGGCGGTCCTGGATCGCTGGTCGAACCGCCGCCAGGTCATTCCACCGGAACTGATCGGGAAGATTGCGCCCACCAGGCTGGAGAGCATCAACTTGCGGGGTGTGTTTCGCTTCCCGGTTGACCGCTATGCTGACCAAATCCTGCCTTCGCGGCCAAATGCATCGATAACTGGCACCAATGGATGAAACCGACCACGGTTTGACGCCACGAATCGCAGATTTGAAAGTGAACAGGAAAGTCAATGAAATCAACGATCTACCAACACCACCTCCGCGCCAGTGCTAGCTTTTCGTACCGTCACTTATTGCACTGAAAACGAGGAGACCCCAATATTGCGCGCTTGTGCCACGCTTCAGCTTTGGCCCACAAGACACACGTTCCTGGGATGTCGGAGAACCACTACCAGACGCTGGGAGTCAGCCCTGACGCTGATGCGGCAACTATCCGCACCGCGTACCGGCGCCTTGCCCAGAAGTGGCATCCGGATCGACTGTCCAAGGCCCCGGAAGCCGAGCGGAAATTGGCCGAAGAGCGGCTCAAGGATATCAATCGCGCCTACTCCGTTCTGTCGGACGACGCCCGCAAGCAGGCCTACGATGTGCGCAGTGGCTTCGGCGGTTTCGCGGCCGACGACGAAGCCGACGATGACGACTTCGATTCGGGACCGAGCCGTTATCAACGCCATTCGTCGTGGCGCAGCCCCCCGCCAAAGCCCCCGGAGCACGGCCGGGATTTGTACGTGAAGGCCACTACCGATGTGCAGACCGTGCTTCGCGGTGGGTACGTGAGAGTCGGCTGGCTCGCCGATGACGACTGCCCGCTTTGCAACGGGTCCGGCTACGTTTTCCACGCATACACGGCGGAGTGTCCTGAATGCGGCGGTATTGGCTGCTACTCGTGTGGTGGTAGGGGCCGAGCTAGGGCCAGGACGCGCTGCCCTTGGTGTACAGGACGTGGCTACCTATCGAGGGATCATCTATTCGAAGTGACGGTTCCCGCAAGGACGCACAATGGTTGCAACCTCCGGTTACTGGGGAAAGGCGGCCCAGGCTTCAACGGCGGCGCCCCAGGAGACCTCTACTGCATCATCCAAGTCAAGAAGCACAAGCTTGGCCACGTTCGAGGACTCAATGTCTACACGGAGATCCGAATCGATTGTATCGACGCAATGCTTGGTGCCACCCGAACATTCGAAGTCTTGGGCAGCGATCTCCAAATCAAGATTCCCGCCGGGACACGCGCCGGGAAGTACCTCAGGCTTGCTGGGCAAGGGCTGAGGAGCGGGGATGGGTCCGGGGACCTGGTCCTTCACGTCAGTATTGATATCCCCAAGGGCACGTTGTCGGATAAGCAGCGCCTTCACCTGAGGCGATTTGCGGGGTTGGAGCCTGAGCCGTCAACGGACCAGGAACAGGCCAGGCCAGCGGCCACCCCCCATCCTGAATCTGAGCCACTGCGAGCATCGGGGCGCGAGACACCCAGGATGCGGCAGATTGTCTATGCCGAGGCGGTGGCCGACTTCCACATTCGAACACTGACAGCGCAGGAGTTCTCCAACTACAGCATTGCCTCCAAGGCGTTCTCAGATTATGCGGACGGGTTCTATGCCTGGCGCGGGCAAAAGCAAACGGCGCAGCGCGTTGCCGATTTGCGCACGAGCATGCTATCGGTGGAGGGCATCAACAAGACGCTGTTCGCAGGCCAGCATGCGCCTTCAACGCTGGTTTCCTTTCTGCGGGCTCTCCGGCAGATGGAGCTCGGGGACCGATTGGTAGCAATCGGAAACTATGTGCGTTTTCCGCGCCAAACTGGACACCCATTCCACGGCAAACTGGACACTGATTCCACGGCAATCTGGACGGCCATTCCAGCGCAAACTGGACACTGATTCCGCCTCAAACTGGACAGTTTGAGGCGGCCAAGAAGGGCGTAGCAACGCGGGATAACCGTGGCACTCTGGCAGATTTTTCCGGGGTGTCAGTTGGCCAACAAGAGGTTATCCATGCGTAAAATCCAAGAAGTATTGCGGCTGTATTTCGGCCACAGCCGATCGAAGCGAGAAATCGCTCGCATCATTGGCGTCTCGCCGACCACCGTGTCCGATTACTTGGCACGTGCCAAGTTGGCGGGCCTGAGTTATCCGCTGCCGTCGGAGTTGGACGAACCGTCCCTGGAACGGCTGCTGTTCCCGCCCAGCGAGCCGTCTTCGGTGCAGCGACCAGCGCCGGACTGGCTGCGCGTCCACAACGAACTGCGCGGCAAGGGCGTGACACTGGAATTGCTGTGGCAGGAGTACAAGGCCGGGCAGGAGGACGGCTTCCAGTACAGCGCCTTCTGCGACCACTACCGGCGCTGGCGCCAGCGGCTGTCGCTGTCGATGCGCCAGACCCACACGCCGGGAGAGAAGCTGTTCATCGACTACGCCGGCCAGACGGTGGCCGTGACGGACGGTGCTACTGGCGAGATCAAGCAGGCCCAGATCTTCGTTGCCGTTCTGGGCGCGTCGAACTACACCTACATCGAGGCGACCTGGTCCCAACAACTGCCCGACTGGATCGCCAGCCATGTGCGTGCCCTGAACTTCTTCGGCGGTTGCACCGAGTTGTGGGTGCCGGACAATCTGCGCAGCGGCGTGACCAAGGCGTCGCGCTACGAGCCGGACCTTAACCCGACCTATCAGGACCTTGCCAACCACTACGGCGTGGCTGTGCTGCCGGCCCGCGTACGCCGCCCCAAGGACAAATCGAAAGTGGAGAATGCGGTGTTGGTGATGTCGCGCTGGGTGCTGGCGCGCCTGCGCCATCAGCGCTTCTTCAGCCTTGGCGAACTGAACCGCGAGATGCGTGCCCTGCTGACCGCCCTGAACCAACGCCCGTTCAAGAAGCTGCCCGGCAGCCGCGCCAGCGCCTTCGCCGAAATGGATCAACCAGCCTTGCGCCCCTTGCCAGCACAGCCCTATGAGTACGCCGAGTGGAAGCTTGCCCGAGTCGGCGTTGACTACCACGTCGAGGTCGACGGTCACTACTACTCGGTTCCTTACCAACACGCACGCGAGCAGGTCGATGTGCGCGTCACCGGAGCGACGGTCGAGATCTTCCGACACGGCCAGCGGCTGGCCAGTCATGCCCACTGCGCCTTCAAGGGCCGGCACACGACGGTTGACATGCATATGCCGCGGACCCACCGCGAGGTCGCAGGCTGGAGCGCGGAGAAACTGACCAGCCGGGCTACTGCCATCGGCCCCCGCTGCACCACGCTGGTCGAACGCTTGTTGCACCAGCGGCGCCATCCGCAGCAGGCGTTCCGCAGTTGCCTGGGTGTGCTTCGGCTGGGACAGGAGTTCGGCAACGCGCGCCTCGAAGCGGCCTGCGCGCATGCACTCAAACTCAACGCCGTGAGTTGGAAGAGCCTGCAATCGATCCTCAAGAATAGCCTGGACTTGCAGACCCCGCCGGGCGCGCAACGCACGCTCGACCTGCCGGAGCACGAGAACCTGCGCGGCGCCCACTACTACCAATCGAACTCCATCCTGCACTGAAGCGCGAACGAAAGGAAAATGATGCTGCACCATCCCACCTACGACAAGCTGAACAAGCTGCGCCTGTTCGGCATGGCGCGCGCCTTGCACGATCAGGGCAGCCTGGACCTTGATCACCTCGGCTTCGAAGAGCGCCTCGGCCTGCTGGTTGACCGTGAGGCAACCGAGCGTGATGGGCGGCAGTTGGCTTTGCGCCTAGTGCGCGCCAAGCTCAAGCCGAATACGGTTGCCGAAGACACCGACTACCGCCACGCACGAGGACTGGACAAGCCATTGTTCCAGCGCCTGCTGGCCGGGCAGTGGCTGTCTGAGAAGCAGAACGTGCTGCTGACCGGCCCGACGGGCGTGGGCAAGACTTGGCTCGCTTGCGCGCTGGCCCACCAAGCGTGCCGTCAGGGCTACAGCGCCTACTACGTGCGCTTGCCGCGCCTGCTCGACGAACTGAGCATCGGCCGAGCCGACGGCCGTTACACCAAATTGCTCAAGCAGTTGGCCAGAATTGACGCCTTGGTGATCGACGACTGGGGTCTGGCTGTCCTCGACGATGTGCACCGCCGCGATCTACTGGAGGTGCTCGACGACCGCCACGGCGCCCGCTCGACCATCGTCACCAGCCAATTGCCGATCGATCACTGGCACGCCGCCATCGGCGATGCCACATTGGCCGACGCGATCCTCGACCGGCTCGTCCATAACGCGCATCAGCTCACGTTGAAAGGTGATTCCATGCGAAAAATGCGCGCCCGTTTGACAGCGCAGACTGACCAGGAGTAAAAACCGAACATCGACCCCGCGTCGCTGCGCCCGTAGTGTCCAGTTTGGCCTGGAACGCGTGTCCAGTTTGCGTTGGAACAGGTGCCCAGTTTGCGGCGGAGCGGGTGTCCAGGTTCGGCGGAATACGCAACTATGCCTGTCTGGTCTACGCATCGGCCGCCGGTGCCATCATCACGGACGCATCCCGGCACCGGCTCTTTGGTAAGCGGGTGCAACTGTTAGCTGTCGGCGCGTTGACACCAAAGGCTCTGATTGATGCTCTGCGGGAGGTCGATGAGACGTTTGAGGAGTTGGTCGGCCACGCCGGGAGATTCAGTGCGTTGAACGCTGCGGGCCTGACGATAGATATCATTGGGGCCGGCTTGGGAACTACCCTTCCAGGCAAACGAGCCCCAAGCAGGCTGCTCAACGACGAGAGCGCGGAGCTTGAGGACTACGGCATTGCCTCGCTCTTGGGCGATGGCATCGTCAGCGCGGTCGTGGTCTCGGACTCGGGACAGATGGAAAGGCTCGCTGCATTGAAGCCGTCTACATTCATTCGCTACAAGCGATGGGCGTCGGAACTGGCGGATATCGCGCCAGAAAAGCGCGGGCATTGCTCCAGGATGGCCGCCCTGGTCTCCGAACTGGCACGGGGGATCGCGCCGGCGGCCGTCAACCCCTGAAGAATCGGGTCGGCGAGAATCTGCGCCAGCTATCCCACGCGGCTTTGAGCCGCTCGGCTGGCCTATTTCGTGTGCATGACGTGGCGTCGTGGCTGCCGCGATCGCCGGACGGGGGGGCGGCGACATGCCGGCGAGTCACTAGTCATTGCCAAAGCTGCGCCAGGAATCCCACGCGGCTTTCAGTCGCGCAGCGGAGATTTCTTCCGCAAACCCCAGCTGGTTCTGCACGCCCAACGTCGTTTCGCCAGACGCAAACAGAGCCGCGGCAAAGCTGTTCCGGAGTATTTGGGGGCTGATGCTCTCGGCAGAGGCGTCCTCCCGACTCGTGTACACCCCCGACTCCTGCATGACCGCCTCACAGACGCGGAGTGCCATGACCGAGTTCATTGCACGCCCAACCAACCGGGTACCGGTGCCATTGCGGCCACCCCGGGAGATCCCTGCAGCGCCCCCTGCTTCGAGGAGGTCGATCCATGAACCGGAGCTGGGCATAGCCACCGGTGAACCTTCCTCGAGGGCCTGCAGCCTGTCGGGATCAACAATCTCTGCCGGGAAGACCAGATCGCCCACCTTGCGGCCCTTCCTCAGACATTCACGCTCCCACTTCCGTCGCTGCGCCAACCATCGTTTGAGCAGATCCGCCGCGAACGGCATGACGCGCACCTGGTGGAAGAACTTCGAATCCTCCCCCTGAACGGTGATTTGTACGGCACGTTTTGTCTCGATGCAGCTAACAGTCAAGCTCAGTGCCTGGTGAACCTTCAGGCCCGCCCCGAGAAACACCGCCACCATGGCTCGGTCACGTAGCTGTTTGCGGTGCGCGGTGATGTTGCTTGCTGGCTTGAGTGCGCTGTTCAGATGGGAGACCAGCCCGTCGTACTCAGACCGGCGCAGGAAGCCCATTTGCAGCGATGTATTCAATAAATTCTTTCTACCCGGCTCTATCCCTTGGGACGAACAGCTAGCGGGATTGAGCCGCTCGTTGGTGGTTGCATCGGCGCCAAGCAGGTGCTTGAATACCCGCTCGAGGAGCGCACGATATCGTTCCCGCTGGCTTGACGAGTTGGTGTCGGCCAGTGTGGAAAGAAAATCTGAGACGTCCTTCGCTGTTGTCTCCGTGACCAGGATCTTCCTTTCGTCCAGGAACGAGAGGAACTTCCCCCACTGCAGCTTGTAGATCTCAACTGAGGAGACTTTCAGCTGTGGTGCATCCTTTCGGCGACCCTTCAGCGTTGAGAGCCAGCCGTCAAAGGCTTGTTTGGGGTCGTTCTGCCAGTCGACGGCTTTCGGCTCGAAGATTTCCTTGTTGGCCATGTGCGCTCGCGGGAGATGTGGAGAGGTGCTTCAGAGCTTGACTGTTAGCTACATTATATAACTGGGTGCGAATAACGGCACATATTCGGCCTTTCCCCCGCCAAAAGCTGCCTATTTGTCCGCGGCATTGATGGGGATCTGCAACGCTTTCGTGGGCCGGTGTCGGTTGCTCTGCAGCCTATAGGTTGTAGCCATGCGCTGAATTGGCCGAAACAATCGCCGGCACATGTCGCTGACCGAACAAGGTGTCAAATGCCTTCTCCTCCCGCCGTCCCCCTCCGACTGCAGGCCACGGTTGCGGGAGCCGAGCGCGCATTCTTGGCCGCGGCGAAGAGCGCGCGGCCAAGCGGGGTTGGCTTGGTACGAGACTGGAAAATCGTATGCACGATCGATTGGCCAGATACCCGGCCTGGGAATGGCATCGCCGTGGCCATTTGCTCCGATCGGATCGCGTCTTCGGCCATGCCACAGCAGCGCATCATTGGCTGGGTGTGGCGGCAGTTTGCTCCGGCCAGGCGCTATGACAGGCACGGCTCAACCTGGCTCGATATTGGTTTTGCCGGATTGAGCGAGGCGCAGGACTTCTTCAGGCTTTACCACGATGTTCGCGTAGGGCTGATCAATCCGGATGTTCTTAGCCCAGTCGTGTCGCACTCTCCGGCCGAAGTGAGCGCATTGCTAGTGCCGGCGCGATCCACGATGCGGTTGGATGAGGGTGATATCGCAGCTACGTTTGGCCAACCGACCGACAACGGCACGAGATCGCTGCTGGATCAATACCGGGAGGCAACCGCAGGCATCACCCACGCCACCGTAGCCGACCAGCATGCGAGACAACGGATCGGACTAGACTTGCTCTGGGGGGCGCTCTCGAGGCGGCACGCCGTATCCTGCCAATTGACGGGGCTCCAGGAGCAAGCGCATCTTCGGGTCACACACATCAAGTCGTGGGCCGCCTCCTCGGACGCGGAAAGGATGGATTTGTCCAACGTCCTAGTACTCACTGCACACATCGACGAAGCGTTCGGCCCCGGGTTTGTCTCCTTCGACGATGACGGCTCCCTGCTAGTCTCGTCAGAGTTTCGGGACTACTGCCAGCTACGTGAACTCCCTTTCCTGGCCACAGGACAGCTCAGGCCGAAGCCGAACAAATTGATGCAAAGGTACCTGGCCTGGCACCGCGCACATGTCTACCGCCGCGCACCATCTGCCAGGATCTTCACTCCAAACTGGCTCGGCAGTTTTCAGGGGCACCGAGGCGGCTCGAAGTAGGGCTAGTCGGAAAAGAAAAACCCCGGCAGCTCGAAGAGCACCCGGGGTTGGTTTGGATCAGACAGCGGGTCAGGCCTGCTGCAGCCAGGGGCGCACCCCCTCTTGTCGCTCGGTCATGTCCACGAAGCCGCATTGCACGAGCATTTCGCAGAACTGCTTGCCGGTTACGTGCTTGGCGTCTGCGGCGGACATCAATGCCAAAAGGTCACTGAATTCCGCCAGCGCCGCCCATGCGTCGTCAAAGACTGTGAGTTCCGGAACGATGTCGCGACCGAGCTCTCGCCACACCACGCGCATCTCCCCGGTGGTGCCGCCTTCCGGGGCGTAGAAGCCAAACAACACTTCATCGAGCACGGATGTCTTGCTGCGGTGGTACCAGGCCTCCGTAGAATGGACAAATCCGCGCACGCAGCCCGCATGCCTGCCAGTCTCGATTGTTTTCATTTCTATTCCTTTCTCCGATTCGGGAATTGCCGTAAGTGCTCGCCACAGGGCGAATCTCTACAGGCGGTTGATAGCTGCCTTGGACGATGCCAAACCAGTAGATTCAGTCCTCCAAGTTTGCGAGTGCATCCTCGGGGTCCGTGTCGGTCAGCAAACGCTGCGCCGCACAGGCGCCACGCCATGCCTCGACCTCATGAGGATGGGTGGCCTTGTCAAAGCGATACCCTTGTCGTACGTGATAGCCCCGCAACTCGTAGAGTTGTCTGGCCAACTCGTTCGTCTGCTCGACGACCTGCTTGTCCGTTCGCATCATCTATCCTTGGTGATGCCCTTGGGGCCGCCCTGCGAGGACGGTTGGGCGGTGGTTGGATTGGAGGAACGGGCCGCAGGGCGCCCCGACTCTCCACATGCCTGGTAAGGGGTGATGCCCTACAAGCAGGTATAGATCTGGGCCTTGCACCGATCAAAAGAAAAAAGCCCACCAGACATCGATCCGGTGGGCTGGGCGGTTAAGCCGCGCGTCGCTCGAGGACGGTGACGGTCTTGGGAACCATGATGGTTCGTTCAACCGGCGCGAAGTCGGAAAGCAACTCGATGAAATTCTCGCGAATCTCATCGCACGCAGCATCGAACGCCATGACGACGTCGACGCGCGAGCGCAGTTCGTCCATGCTCATGTCACTGAAATCAGTATCCTGATCGATGGGACGCATCGGCCAGGACGAAAGCGTGACCGGGGACTTTTCGTAGTTCGCGCGCCCGCGATCGCCGGTGGCCGAACAGACGCCGCAACGGTTGTCCGCGGAACAGTCCTTCAACAGCGGTTTGAGCTTGCGAACCATGGCCAGCTTTTCGGTGTCCGAGAGCGCGATCGCCTGGATTGCCGATTGACCGAGATAGACTTCGTCGTGCCAGAGGCCCCCATTGCGGAGGATTTCGGCGCCGATGATGCCTTCCGCACCGTCCAGGGTAGGAGCGACTCGCCTGAAGTTCCGCTGGCCGCACGACCGGCAGAAGGACAGATGCTCCGTGCTCTTGTACTCACTGCGATAGAGGACCAAATAGCCACCGGAGCGCCCGTTCGTCCCAATCGTGTACGTCCCGTGCATGGAGTGGGTGAACTCGCGAATGGGATCAGCAATGCGATCCCAGTACGTCTCCGCCCCCAGCATGTCGTACGCGGCGTCGGTTTGCTCGCGGTTCAGGCCAATACGGTCGACCTTGATGCAGTGGGCATAAGAAGTACTGCGGTTGTGGCTGGCAGCGGTGTGGTAGCGGAAGTGCGAGGACAAGAATTCCGTCATCGCACGGCGGGAACGGCGGTCTACTGCTTTGGAAAAATGGCTCATGATCGATCTCCTGGGTAAGAGGCCACTTGCGATGGCCTGACAGGTAGGAGATGTTTCACACGCAGCGGTACTCAAAAAAAGAAAAGCCTCCAGTCACACATCGTGAGCTGGAGGCTGCGATCGCGGTGCGATCAGCTTATGCCGGTAGCGGTTCAACCTTGACGGTGACCCACTCTCCGTTGACCAGATGGTCAGTTAGGCGGCAGCCATTGAGTTCGTAGACAAACGTTGGACCTGCCTTGGCACGGATGCCCATGTTTAGCTCCTCATCCTTAGGCGGTACCGAACTGCTGTACGCCGGCATCCTTGAACCGCTTCAGCGCATCCCGCAAGCCATCGGCATTGGGCAACACCTCTGCTTGTGTTTCGACACCACCGGGTGCGTAGAGCGCGATTCCGATGGGTTTGCCCGGCTGCAAGTTGGTGCTATCGGTCGTCCAGTCAGAGATCATGATCTGCCAGGGTCCCGATTGCCCTTGGAGCTCGAGGAACCAGCCCGAGTACCCTCCTCCGGTCGAAGCATCCGTAAGGCCCTCCGATCGTAGGAAACCCTCGATCTCGGCGCCAGTTTCAAAGGTGTGATCCATATCAATCTCCTGTTCGAGAAATTCTAGCCTGGTGCAGGCTCTACTCCTTGCCTCTTGAGATGAAGCGCAGGTGCACACAAGCCGGCCGATCAGAAAAGAAAATGGCCCGTCACTCGCGAGAGTGGACGGGCCGTCGTTGGTTAGAGTGCCACAGGCTCAGGAATTTCCAGGAGCTGCTCCTCGGCGACGACTTCCAACTCGTCGAGCCGTTTCCGCGCGTCCAGGACAATATCGGCAAAGGCCGGATCGTCGGCAGGAGCGCCACGAAGGACCGTTACCCCAACATCGTCGACAAAGGCGAACCAGGCAGGGGAACTGCCACTGCTGATCTCGCGATCACGCATGACCCGTCCGCCGATCAGGCTCCCCAGCGTCATCGTGCGGCACGACTCTCCGTCCACGATGCATCCAGAGACGATCATGCCGACACGCTTGTTCGTTTGGACACTTGCGTCTACGCCGCCACCATCTCCGATATCGACCGCGACTCGGTAGCCGCAGCCGTGACAATGCGCCGCCGAGGACTCGTACCCAAAATTGTCCTCATACAACGTTGCAAGGCAATCCTGGCCACAATGGGGACAAAGCTCCTGACAATCGACTTGCCTGGAGGTAGACATTCTTGCTCCTTCTGAAGAATTGAGGCCTCGGATCTGGCCTGATATGCCGGGATGATCAACATCGCGGCATAACCGGCAGAAGCAGCTCGAGCTCGCCGAAGGAGGTTAGGAAAGGAGCCGGCCTGCCACGCCGGCTTCAGGCAAAAGAAAAACCCCCGGGCACGATGTGCGCCGGGGGCATGGGTTACTCCTTCACGATCACGCGGCTAGCGGGCTCGTTCCGGCGGGTACCGTCGTCGATCAGATGAGCGATTTTCGTGGCGAGATCGCGCAGGAGAACCCCCGCATGGACCACCTTCAACACCATTGTTCCCTCCGCCTGGACCAAAATGCGGAGTCCGTGCTGACCTGGGGCATGCTCGAGGACCAGAAAGCCCTTCAGTTTCGAGGTATCCACGCGAAACTGCAGCGCAGGCGCCCGTTCGGCCTGGAGGTCATCGACATCTCGGAAAATGATGCGATCGATGTCAGCGCCGGCGTCAACCAGCATCTGCCAGAGCGTTCGCTCACCGTCCGGGGCATGGAGGACTTCCACGACCTCAATCATGTTGAGAAGGCGCTGCGATTTGATCAGGTCACGGTCGACCGGCAGCTTTGTAGACGAAAAGCCATTCACTTCGGTGTTTGCGGATTCGATCATGCTGTTCACTCCATTGGTAGGGTTGGTAGGGGCATTCCCCTTTTTCCTTGCCATTGGGAATGAGTCACACATGTCCACAACCCGAATCGCCGGCTGAAAATAAAAGACCCCGCTCATCTCGAAGGATGAACGGGGTTCTGAGTTGCACTACTAGAGGCTAGTCGATGCGACGAGTTTTGAAATGCGCAGTGCCTACTGCGCAGGCGGATCGCTCCGCTTTGCATCTTCGGCCGCCGGCGGCGTGCTGCCAGCTGGATCTGCACCATCCAAGATGGCCTTGATTGCCTTCAGTGCGTCCGGACGATCGTTCTTCAGCAGATTGTCGAGATCACTGAGCAACCTGTTCTTGACATGTTCCGCGGCATACTGTCCAGCTCCGTCGATGACGCACTGGATGTACGCCACACGTTCTGCCTCGGTCTCGAAGCTCTTCTCGCCGGAGTCAGCCATTTCTTCTGCCACCTGACGAATGGCATCGTCCTCGTCGACTGCCCAGACCGATACCGAGTAGTCGCCTTGCTCGTCGTCGCCAGGCTGCCAGTCCAGAGTTACACAGAACAGCTCCAGTGCAACCGCCAGTTCAAGTCCAGCTGTCGTTTCGTTCGAGATTGCATTCAGCACAATATGCTCCTGATATCCAGTCGCCCGCGCCCCAATGGCACGGAACGCCCTGGGGGTTGTTGGAAAGTCCTTGCGAGAAGAGATGTAGATCAGGAGAACAGAAAGGGGAAACCACCTTGCCGTAACCCTCCTCTGCGGCGCAGATCAGGAGAACAGAAAGGGGAAACCACCTTGCCGTAACCCTCCTCTGCGGCGGCCCGCTGCCCGATCACGATGCGCGCCACGGCGTACCGGAAAAGAAAAATCCCCGGGCAGCGTGGATACGCCCCCGGGGAGTGTTTAATTGAACAAGAGATCGACTTGTGCCGATGCCGTTGTCGCCTTCCCGCCCCATGCAACCCGGGCTTCAGGCGGTAAATCGGCAAACCCGACCGACCGACCAATGAGTGAGGCTATGTCGTACTCACAGGTAATACCTAGACGATCCTTGTGTGCGGTACGACGGCAGATCGCATCGTGTTCATTCTGCTGCGCGTGTGACAGGGAGAGGCACCCATAAGACAAGTACCAAAGGTACCCTGTGGTAACTCCGCCCGGCATCACTCCCTGATCATGCATTCGGAGCAACCGGTCCACCTCGAAGTCCTCGATAAAGCAGGCACTCTCGATGTCCACCGAGAACGTAGGCTCCGTTTCCACGGCCCACGCCAGCTTCCCGTCCCGTAGGGTCGTCAGCTCCGGCGCACATCCACTTCTCTCGGTGAGAGCCTCAAAGTACGGGTCACGCAGGCCAGTCCATGTTGCATTGCCAGCCGTCGAATCCCACTCCTTGCCAACGTGCAGGAACCGCGCAACAGGTATCGGGCTTTGCTTGACTGCCGGCACATCTGGCACGTCGTAGCGGACTCCTCGTTGCCTGATGTCCCGATGGTCTGCCCAGACAGAAAATGGCATGGCCACGCCGTTCAGAGATTGCATTGCGTCCACAGCGATCATGACATCCAGCGGAAGCAGCCTGAATTTCGGCCGCTCACCAGCATTCGCTGCGCGCAACTCTTCGTCGTAGTCCAGCTGCAGCATGTATCGCGTGAGCGCACGAATCATTGAAGGATGGTACGTATCCGGCTGGATCGTGACCCAACCCTCTTTGATCGTCCGCCCCACCCAATGCCGCCTCTGCCAGTCATACCGAGTGTTGCGGATGAAACGGTTCAGCTGGTTCAGCCCTTTGGCGTAAGCATAGCGCGCGTCGTACTCGATCATGTTGGCGAGCGATTTGTCCTCCGCAACTTGGCACACGTGGCACCCGAGCCGAGCACCACAGCCGCCCTTCCCGCGCTTCTCGCCGCCCTCATAGATTGCATCAGCGACAACTGCGCACGACGTGCCTGAGGAATGTGCATACACGCGTTTCGTTTCCTCGAAGTCCGAGAACGATGGGAACTGCTGGCCGCCGTAGATCGCGATGGCCTCCCATACATCATCGGTGCTCCATACCCGAACCGGACTGAGGATGAGTTCGCCGTCCTTGTTGCGAACAGGCGCGTCCGAGCGGTCACCGCGGACAAGCATGGCAGTGGCGCGGCGTTGGCCCTCGTCCAGGCGGGTGCCCAGACACGTTACGGGCTCGGGGAGCTTCTCCTGAGCAAGCTTTCTGAACAGCTTGCGTCGGAACATGCGCTGAGGATGGATCTTGAGATCGACAGAGCAGTCACTTTGAGAGCCCGGAAAACTTGGAAGGCCTCGGCCGCTCAGAATCTTCAGCTGCCAGGTCGAGAGCAACGTGGGCTGAACCGTCTTCGTAACAAGCCGAACGCCGTGATCCTTCGCGAACCGCCGCATCTTCGCCGTCTCAGCCTGGTATAAAGACTGGGCTTCAGGGCTCTCAACGCCCGTATCCCCTGTCGTCACGATGACGAGTGGATTGCCTCCAGCTGCCTTTGCCAAAACTGCCGCGTGGAGAACCAAGGCAGCTACCACAGAACTGTCCTTCCCTCCGCTGTAGGCCACAATAATCGGATGGCCGCCGGCGAACAGGGCCCCGATCGCTGCCAAGGCCTTCTCGATCAGTTCCTGCACGGTGAAGACCATTTCGTCACGCCTGAACAGCTCGATCGTCTTTGTGTCAACCATTTCTTTGCTCCTGATAGCCAGCCGCTCGCCCCGCACGGGGTGCGAGGCATTTGGCGGTTAAGTGGGAAACCCTTGCAGAAGGGAATGCAGATCAGGAACGCGCAAAGAAAAAGCCGCTCACATGGTGAGCGGCCGTGTTGTGTGTGCTGGTAGCCAGCACGTGGTTATGTTGCGGGTGGGTGCCTCAGCCGCGGTTCCAGGCTACTTGCCCTGGACTCAGACTGCTGCACCTTCGATGCTGTGGAACACCCATTCCCAATAACCGAGCAGGGTGTCATCGTTTGCTACCTCTGATCGCCAGGCCGACCTGGGATGATCTGGGTGTTCGGTGTCGAAGGTCGCTCGCAGCCAGGCTGGGGAGCCCTCCTCGAGCTTTCCGTACGCGTCGACCAGGGAGCGACCGAGCTTTGCTCGCACGCGATCTGCGATCGCCCCGTCCGTGAGGCCAGCGAGGATGCCGTTGATCTGGGTGACGAAGCGGGTAGCTACGCCGTCCAGGTTGCCGATCTCGATCGCTGCATCCAGTTCCGCGCCAAGCACAATCGCCGTGGCCGAGCTGGACCTTACCGAGATGTTCCGACCGATGAAGTCGCCGGCGCCACCGAACTCGAACAACTGTGGCTTGTCGCACCGCCAGCTCCCCTCGAACTTGATCGCCTTCAGGCCGTGGCCGTCGTCGAACCATTGCGCGAGATCGAACAGAACCTGCAAATCAGCATCCTCGTCCTCCGTGAACTCATGGTGGTCGAGAAGCTGGAAGAGCTCCGGATCGTTGATGCCGAGGTGCTCCGCCAGCGCGAACAACTCCATTGCGATGCCCTCACTGGTGTCATCCGGGAGTTCTACCCCCAAATCTGACCTTAGCGCGGCCACCCGATCGTTGACTTTCTCCCAGTGCGGTTCGTCCTCGGGTGTCGATGCAATGTAGACCTCACCATTTCCCGGCGTGGTCGGGTCCAATGCAAAAGCGCCAAAAAGCGCCAAGATCATCGGCGTGACTTTGTCGAGGATCAGAACGCCCGTGGAAGTGCTGTAGGTGTTTGCCATGATGAAGCTCCTATGTCGGATTGGGGAAAGTGTGTTGGTTAGAGTTGAACGGTGAGGTCATGACGACCGCGCACAGGAAGCACGCGCGGAACGGAATGGCTTGGCTCCCACCGCGGCGTCCTGCCGTCCTCGGTGACGAGATCAAGGATTGCCCATCCATTCTCTTTGGCGAGTTCGTTAGCATACTGAACCGCGCCTTCGTACGTGGCGAAGTCGCCGACGCAATCGCTCCCGCATTCTTCTTCCGGCTTGTAGTGCAGATAGACGGAGTAGAACTGGGGATCGACGTTGTCGAGCTTCACGATGCCGCCGGCGGCATCTCGCGGAGAGTGCTCATTGCGTACGCCTTGGATCTCCACGGAATCGAATCGCTCCGGGTGACCGCCGATGACTTCGTCGGCGTAGCGATCAGCAAGGCGATCAAGCTGCTCGGAAAGCTGTGGATCTTCCGAGTAGCGTTTCGCCAGCGCCAGGAACAGGATGCTGTCGACGAGCACCCAGCCTGCATCATCGCCAAGGCTCTTCGGGAACGGAAGAACCTCGCGCAGGCCGGCAGCGTAACGGGTCGCCTTGTCAAAGCTCGACCAGCCATCCTCTGCCGACCAGAAGCCGGCGCCATGCTCACCAGGAGTAGCATCGGACAGGGCCGCGGCTTCGGTGGGCGAGTAAAGAACATACAACTGGTTTTGCATTTGGGATCTCCGGGTGGAAGTTGGACTTGCCCGGAGTGATGAGGAACAGGCGACACTAAGTCTTGAACACGGCCCCCGGAGTCCGCCGCCGGCCGCCCAACCGCCACCGAGAGCCCAGCCACCCGCCAGGCGCCGCAATACAGGGGCGACAAATAGAAAATGCCCACCGGTTCCTGAGTTGGAACGCGATGGGCATGGACGGATTAAGGGATTACGGGCGCGGCGAGAGCTTGATTCGCTCTGCGATGCGGTTGGCAGTTCCCAACGGGACGATGCGAGCCCCGCCATAGCGAAGGTTGCCTGACACTGCATCTGCAAGCACCGTGTTTTCGGCGGTATTGCCATAGCCGTCCGGCAGCAAGCGCAGCCAAGCCCCGTCGTTATTAAGGACAGTCATCGGCTTGATGTCTTCGCTGGCGAGCGAATACGGCACCTCGACGCGGTCCCCCGCCTTCAGGCCGCTGACCCACACGCGGTGAGCTGCGGTTTGGCGCTGCATTTGCGGCAGCTTCTCTGGCTCGCTGAGCATCTTCAGATCGATGCGCGTCGCGTTCGCCCGTGCCAAGGCACCACGTGCATTGCAGACCCACGCTGGCTCCCCGTGCTCGGCAGCCCGGGAATCCGTTGGGCCACTGACCGAGAACCCGGAGGCTTCGATCGCTTGAACGAGGACGGCTTCAACTTCAGGGAGCGCCACCTGTTCCTGCGGGAGCGTGTGGGCCAGTTCAGGGTCCGTTCGGAGCGCCAGAACGGCATCTGCCCAGGCGGCTAGCTCACTGTCGTAAGCACCGTGACTCGCCTCAACGCCGGTCCAGCCTGGCTGACTGAGCGTCCACCACCACCGGCCAAGCAGATCGTGACCGTCCGAGGCGCTTCCTTTGTGGATCAGAAATCCGGCGGACTTCGCTTCCGCAACGTCGCTTTCACTGACGTGGCGCATTGCCAGCGGGACGGCCCACTGCGGTAGCTGGTCGATCGGCGAGAGACTCCACTCCTCGGGGGATTGGTCCACCTCATCGACTGTGAACAGTGAGTCGGCCAGCCCCTCTTTCTCCGCGGAACTGAGCTCGTCTCCGTTGCAGAGCTGCGCAGCGACCAACTTCTGGCTTACGCCGGCAATCACGACTCGGCAGTGGCGTTCGACACGCCATGGGCCGCACCAGTACTCGTAGATACCCTCGAACAACCGTGCCACCGGCATACTCTGGCTTGCCTGCTGATTCATCGCGAATCTCCTTGTTGGGTTGGATAGTGACCGGAGATGCGGATCAGCAGACAGTAAAATTCTGGGCGCCGTGCAGGCTGTCCAATGAAAAAACCCACCAAATGACAGCAGTCACCTGGTGGGTCGATGGAGTTAGGGAGGCAGGATCAGTGAGCGACCCAGCCGCCCCGCGGGTTGTAGCGACCGGTCAAGAGAGGGCCGACGAAGATCTCCGCCTCGGAGGACGCACGGATATCGTCAAAATCGGCATTCACGGCTGCCACCATCTCAGCCGGCAAGGCCCTGTCGCACTGATGAGGGCCGATTTTCTTATGGCCTGACCGAGGCTTCAACCCGGCGCGCAACGGGCAATCTCGTTGGTCTTCAGATCCAAGTTGGGGATTTCACCAACGTGCGACACGATCTGTTTGGTGCCCGGCGCCAAAGTCGGCCAGCCGATAGTACTGAGTTCAAACCCGTCAGTGAGGGCTTGGAGGCGATAGCGCCCAGCCGGCAGATTCTGGAAGGTGATGGGCCCGGCGCCGAAGACGCCTGCCCGCCGAACGGTATTGTCCTCACCAGTCAAGACGACAGCACGCCGAACGGCTTGATTCGGTACAGCCGGGTTGTCTCTTGGCTGGACGATGATGCTCGCGTCCTCCTTGGCAATGAGGATGTCGAAGACGCCTGCTTTGTTTCCGTCTTTGGTGACCAGGCCCAAGCTAAGTGGCATCTCCTCGTTCGGGAGCGAATCAACCAGTTTCGCCATCTTCGCCCGTGAGATGGTGAATGCATTGGTCTCTTTGTTGTAGGACCACAGCGCAGCCAGATCGACGATCGCGCCAGTCGACCGAACCTCGATCGTGGCTGAAGAGGCGAAGGGGTCCAGAGGGCCTGCGTCGGCGATGGCGAAGCTGCCATCGGTTTGTCCCAGCTCCCCGGGAGCAATCCCTCGTACGCGCAGTTGATCTAGCCGGAAGCTCTGGGAGCTGCGCTTGATCCGCCCCTCGCCGCCCCGGTCACTCACAAGCTCAAAACGTCGGTTCGGATCGCTCTTCGAACGAAAGCGAACGAGGAATGTGCCGCCCTCCTTCTTGCCAAGTACCTCTACCGTTTGGTCCTGTCCGTTGTCAGAGCCAGGCAGGACATGCAACGCGCCGTTGATGACGCCAGCAGCCATGGGAGCGCCGCTCCGGACGCAGAAATCGCGGGAGGTTGCGCGTTTGGAAGCTGGCAGGGAAGTCAGTGGCACGGACGCTACCTCACCGAAAGGCGCGTCGACCGAGGCCGCGGCCATTGGCGGGTTCCGGGTTTGTGGCTGAGCAGCCAGGCAGAGCGGGCTGACGCCGAGAAGTGCCAGTAGCGTCGTGCGAAAGGTGGCGGAGGGGCGCAACTGGGCTTCCTGATAGCGAGATTATGCAAACGCTATCGGGCCTAACGGATTAGGTCAAGGGCAATCCCGAACTACCTCGGGATCACCCCCAAACCCTCGTCCCGTTACTGCTGCAGGCTGATATGCCAATGATGCATATGCGCGTCTTCAGGCTTCACAATGGCCGGCTTGTTGGTCCACTTCGTGACGCCGGGGATCGGCGTGCCGTCAGCAAAGGCGCCGCTGATCAGGGCCTTCTCGATGAAGCTCTTGCCGATGTAGATCCGGCGGGCGCCAGGCGCCTCGGCTTCGATCATGGCTCGGTTGTCGTTGATCCACTTTGTCACCAACGCCAGCTTCGGCTTCTGCGCTGCATTCGAGGCAACCTCCTGCTTGGCAGCATTCAGCGTATTTGCGATCGCCTGTGCCTCGCCGTCACCGTTTAGGGCGCCGGTAAAGCCGCCGAGTCCGTCGGCATACCGGAGATCGAGCTGGTGGCCGTCGCTGTGGCCGGAATGCCCCATGACGGAGCGCCCCGTAGCCGTTTGCTTGACGTGCAGTGCGGACACATCATTGAAGAGGTACGACTTCGGGAGAATCCAGGTCAGTGCCTTGTCGACGATCCAAGAGTCGCCGCCGGCGTCGGGTGACCCTTGTCCATAGCGCCGGGCCGCGCCGACGAACTCGCCGCCAAAGAACATCGGGGTGACGGTGGAGTCGGAGCCCACATAGACGACACCTTCCTTGCCCTTCGAGGTCACTTCCTTGCCGTCCACGGTGCCCGTCAGTTCGACGACGAAGGTGGTCTTGCCGGTGAATCGCTGGAGGGCGAATGCCGGCATCACCAGGTTCGCGAACGAGACAACGCCCGCGCCGTTCTTGCTCGCCTTCGGGAGAATATCGTCCGCCGCCCACACCGGCTGGCCGCCAACAAGGACGCCAATGCGAGCCTTGGTGATCTTGGCCTCCTTGGGTTGGTACTTCACGGTAAGCGGGACACCCCAATCCGTCTTGACTGTCGCAATGGGCAGGCTGACATAGCTACCAGGCAGGTTGCCGGTCGTCTTGATCGGCTTGATGACGGGGGAGCCGTCAGGCAACTTTGTACCGAAGTCGGCGCGGGTCACAGACAGCGAGCCATCGCACGAAGGCTTGTACGTCGCAGTGACGATCGTTGGAAGCGCGGAGTCGCCGACGTTCGTAGCCGCCAGCGCGAGCTGGAACGTGAGCGGACCCGATTTGGTGTACGTAGAGACGTCCACGCATTGCGTCTTTGTGATAGTGCCCTGCGTGTAGTGCGAGGTGTTGACGCTGCCGCTTGCACTCGTTGCACCGCCGGGGAGACCCGAGACCGAGTACGACCACGTGTCGTTGTACTGACTTTGGCTGGTGGTGTAGGTCGGGTACTCATCAGTCGCAACCGAGATTGACAGCGACACGTTCGACGTACCTTGAGGGACGGTGACCGTGCCATTGCAGGAAATGGTCTGGTCCTTCTGCGCCGCGATGGCCTGGAACACCGAAACATTGTCGCTGACGGTTTCGCAGGTGGAAGGCGTTGCGGCAAACGGCTGGAGCATGTTTTGCTGAGGCGCCGCATTCCGGCTGGCCGGACCACTTCCATTCTGCGTCGTTGTGCTGGTAGTACGGGTGGCCGTGGCTTTTCCACCGCTGACCGATTTGGCAGCTTGCGTTGTCTTGGTCGCGTTGTCGCCGGTGTACGTAATCGTTACGCTGGCCGCTGTAGTCGTCGGATAGATTGGGATCGTTGCCGAGTTGAAGCCCGGGAACTCCGCGTCCAGGATGGTCGCTTCGTAGGTGTCGGCCAGCAGGTTCGCGGCAGAGAACGAGCCATCCGCGCCGATTGCAACTACCCGGCGCACACCATCGGCGGCGCCGCGCAAGCCGATGAGTCGGCCGGCCAAGCTGGTAACGGGCTGGCCATTGATATCCACGACGGAGCCGGTAAGCGTCGCCCCGCCCTTCACGGCTAGGAAGTCATATGCCTTCGCGTAGTCGCCGTCCTCGCTAACCAAGCCCACCGACACAGTAAGGCTGGTGTTTGGCAGACCCGTCAGCAACGTGGCCATCTTCGCTGCCGGAATGGTAAAGGTGTTCGTGGCGGGGTCGAATGTCCACAACGCGGCCAGGTTGACGATGTGGCCATCCCGGTCTTCAACTGTCGCAGACGACGAATCGACGCTGAAAGCCGGTGCGCCGCTGATCGTGAACGACAAGTCTGTGGCGGTAAGTGTATTGCCTTGCCCCATTCCCTTGACCAGAAGTGGGGTGGGCGCCGGGAGCGGAGCCGTGGGGTCCTCGGCAGCGTGTACTGCCTCATCGATCGCGATCGGGCGGGTAGAGCTCACCAGCACAGGGAGGTCGAACTGCTGACCATTCGCCGTGACGCGAATAACCACGTCCTGGTCGACGCCGTCGTCGGAGAGCGTGATGAATCGTAGCTGGCCATCCTTGACCGTCAGGCCCCGCACGTTGCCGGATGTCACGGACAGATCCGATGCGGTCAAAGTCGAGGGCAGCCCAAGATCAGTGAGGTCGACGGAAAATACGTCTGCGTACTGCGCATTTTGCTGCGGCAGCAGCGTGGCGCTCGGAGTCGCGACAGGCGGTGTTGGTGTGGACGGGTTACTTTGCGGCGGCGGGCTGTCACCATTGTTTCCACCGCATCCGGACAAAGCAATAGCGACTGAAAGAGCTACTAGGTTCTTCTTCACGATATCCATCCCTGGTTGTTACGCACCGCCCCGTTTGAATCCGGCCACAGGTTTGATTGGTGCTTTATTGGACTGCCGAACTTTCTGGCCTACATTTTTTTGGAACGCATACTCCGTCACCAAAACGCCGATAGCAACCCCCGATTGTTAGGGTGTCACCACGTGGAGGAGAGTATCGATTCGCCCGTGTGCCGGCATCACCAAAATTGATGATGCGGCGGGCCGCTGTGTGCCGCCGGGGCAATGAAAAACCCACCAGTTGACAGCAGTCACCTGGTGGGTCGAAGGGGTTACGAAAGCCGGATCAGTGAGCGACCCAGCCTACCTGCGGGTCGTAGCGACCGTTCAAGAAAGAGCCGAAGAAGATTCCCGGATCGGAAGACGCGCGGAGATCTTCGAAATCGGCGTTCACGGCTTCCACGACCTCAGTCGGCAAACCCGCGGGATGCAGGGTGCTGCGGACAATACCGACGGATGACATCACTTCGCGAGTGTAGACCCCCCAGTCCGGCAGGAAGGCACCGCCCGCGTTGTCACGGAAGTCCTTCTCGTAGAAGTCCGGCTTCAGGAACCTTACGGCTACCGTCTCGCCTGCCAGCGGGCCGGCAACGACGTCGAATCTCGCCTCGCCACGATAGTTGGAACGCCAACGTACAATTTTCTGTGCCATAACGCATTGCTCCTGTAAGGGTTGTTCTTGCAGACAGGAGATGCTCGACAGGAACGCGTAGGAAGTCTGGCCGAAAAAATGCCCCTCAACCGTGATGGTGAGGGGCACTCCAGGTTTGGAACTGGCGGATATCAGCCGCAGATCCGCTTGAGGCCTCTGTCGACCAGATCTCCGTCATAACTGATGACGACCTCAACGTTTTTGCAGGATGCCTCTACAGCCCCTAGCGTCCTCGCGGTGATGAGGTAACCGTTCTCGTCCACTTGCGCGGACTGGCCGTAGAAGATCGCGTTTCGAACCACTGCAGCCAATACTCGCTGGCTGCCTTGGTCGTCAGCCCAACTTGGCGCCACAGTATTACGGGCCTGGACCCTACCGCTGCACACCCGAAAATGCTGATAGTGCTTTCCCGAACGCACCGCCACGGAGTCACAGTCCCCGAACCGGCCGACATAGATGATCTCGGCGTCGCGTCCGTTGACGGTCGCGACGGTCGTCTGGCGAGTCTGCGCAACCATGCCTACGGTTTCGTCGATCGACGCCCCGAATGCCTGGCCGCACAGAAGTACTCCTGCAAGCTGAACTGCCAGAATCAGAATTTTCCTCACGATGGTGCTCCACGTTGTCTTGGTACAAGGTAATGGCAATCAGCTGTGATCAAATGCCGCATGTATCTTTGGTCAAGTTCACGGCACGCAAAGCACGAACCTTGAATAGAGAAGCCACCGTATCGAGAGGATACGGTGGCCATCAGGTAGTTACGTCTGACCTACGCCAGCCAGCTCAGACCCGCGCAACTGGTCAACCAGAGTGCAAAACGCCTCCTTGTTACCGCGAAAGAACGCGCGAACGACGTCAACTTTGTCGCCAAAGCCGGCCGAGACATTGCCACCAGAAACCGTAAAGGATACGGGATACCCCGCCCTATCGCGGTTCACGCGCAATACGCCCAACTTCAGTATGGATCGCCCTTTGGCCCACCGAAGGAGTTCGCCAACGACCCGACGCTGCAGTTCTTCCTGCGCCGCGGTCGCTCGCTGCCTGGCGGCAAAGGTGCTCTCCCCGGCCAGCAGGCCTTCCGCGTAGCGGCGGGCGCTGTCAGCTCGACGAAACAACTCGCTCGCTTCGCCAGCGCGTCGAACCGAGGCGTCGATACGCTGGGATGCCCGCTTCGTCATTGTTGTGAACCCGACCCCCATGGGGAACGCGTTCCCCTTCCTCATCGGGTCCGACGCAAGGCGCAACAGCCGCGTCGCTCGCCTGGTCAGATCATCGCACTTGGCCATTGCCGTCCTGATCTCATCAGCATCAACTGAGTTCAGGACAACGCCGGCTGACATGGCCGCACGAATTCTCGCGTCCACCGGTGAGTCACCCAGCGCCAGGGGCACCAGATCCGCCACCTCGGCAGGCGATGCCACAACGGCCGTCGGGGTCGATGCACGAGGCTGGGACAGCGTGTTGCTGATCGGGACTGCGCGAGCCTTAGGCAAGTACTTTTCGTACTCGGCCAACGCCGCATAGGCAGCCTCCTCAAAGTGCACGCCCTGGATGGAGTTCCCACGCACGACGATGCGATCCACCGCGCCGCCTTCAATGAACACGATGGCCACACCCTCAAAACTGGCGGGATCGGCACCCAGCACGACTGCTCTGATTACTGCGCCCCCTTCCAGCAGGGCCACGCCGTCCATACTCAACTGGTGCCAAACCGCTTTGGGCTCCGAGGGGCTCAAAGCGTTGCCACGGACCTCAAGCCGTTCGACCTGGGACAGTCGTTCCTGCAGCCAGCCCGGCAGGGCCAGCAGTACTCCGAACACACTGACTTCCGAAGCTGTTTCCATGAGTTCTCTCCTGTGAGGTTGTCTATCGCGCCTGAGATGCGGCACAGGAAGGTGTACGGCGGCTTTGGGGGATACCGTTCAAGGCGAGAAGCAAGACACGGAAGCACGGCAACACCCCAAAAAGAAACGACCACCTCTAGAGGTGGTCGTGAGGGTTGCAGATCAGCTATCGCTTCCAGTATGGGCGGAGATCGAGATCCGTCCATACCGGCTTCAGACAGCATGCGCACCTGGGAACTCCGTCCTGTGCTTGCATTTCCAGACTCGTGGCAGCGTCCGCGCAGACCTTGGCCATGGCCAGTGCCGCGGGATTGCCACCTTCATTGGCACTCTTCTGCCTGTACAGCTCCTCTTGTTCCCGCCAACCTTGCGCTGCGTTGGTCAGGCCGTCTCGTACCGTTGGATGCAGCTCCATTGCATTACTCCATGGAATCCGCGGTGACAGGCGTCACGCCGGCGCCGCGGGCGGTGTCCGCGAGCAGCTTTTGTCGACCTGGTGCATTTGCCGGCATGACTGCCAGGCCCGGGGCACTCGCGTGCGTAATCAGCTCCTTCTTCGCTTGGAGGTTCAAACTATCCCCCCGGAACACGATCACCTCACCGACCTCGATGCGATGGCTCGCACAGTTCGCGAGAAACTGAATGGCCATCATCCGCGCGCAGATCGGGTCGACGTCGCACCCGTGGAAGCTCCACTGCCGCAGAGCCGCACCGCCTTCTTTCTCGAGGACCGCACTCGCTGCAGCGAGCATCAGCACCCCGCTGCCACAGGTCGGATCACAGGTTGCGATAAGCCTGCCACTTGTGTCCTCCAGGGGATCGGGTGGAATGGTCAAATGAGCCATCAGCTTTGCAAGGTTCCACGGCGTGAAGAACTGCCCGAGCTGCTGCTTGCCACCTCGGCTCGAAAGCTCCTGGTAGAGCGGGCCGAGGAGATCGAGGAACGGCTCTTCTTCTGCAACCGCCGTATCGTAGGCCGATATCGCGTTGGTGATCTTGCCGCGAACAACTTCCGGAACCGGGTCCCACGCGGGGAAGCCCCAGATAACCATGATTTCGCTCAGCATGAACCTCAGCATTTCTGCCATTCGGTGGCGATAGCCATCATCGAGCTCGTCCGCGATCGCTTTCACAGATTTGGACGCTCGTCGAGATACAACACCAGCCATAGGATCATCTCCCGTTGTCATTGATGATTGGGAGATGACGAACCGGTGCAAATAAAAATGCCGCCCCAGATGGATGTGGGGCGGCACGGACGGTTGAATGGGGATGGGCTTACGCCGGCATTACCCCGAGGCGAGCTGCCTGTTCAAGAGCGGCCGGCGCGATACCGCTGCGCATGTCCAGTTCGATCCGAAGATCCACGAAGAAATCCCGCGGTGAGCGATAGCCAAGCGTGCGGGACCACGTGATCATCATTTCGAACGACTCGACGTCCGTCACTGCGCGAAGTCGGACCTTCACGCGATCGGCGTTCTCCTGCCGCTCCCGCAATGCGTCTCGCAGGTGCCGCTGGAAGCGGCCGGCAAGGCTGCCGGTTGCATCGCGAGCCATCATCGCGCCGTAGTAGCTCCCCAGCGCACGGAACACCTCCCGGAGGCGTTCCAATCGCACCGCGGCCAGGCGCTCTTTTCGGTCTTGTGCAGCACTGCAAAGCAAAAGGGCCGACTCACCCTCCTCCCGCACATGAGCCGGAATCCAGTCCGGACGCAAAGCTACGCGCTCCGCGGCCCAGAACCGCTCGATCGCCGGCAGCAAGGAGGAAGACACGGCCAGCCAGGACCGGCAGTGCAGGTGCAGGGCTCGATCTGCGAGGTGGTACAGCGAGACGGCTTGTGCAAGTTCACTTCGTGCGTTGTTCATTGAGTGGGTTCTCCAGTCTGAGGAAAGCCATTGGATTGGCCGGACATGGAGATATGCGAAACGCCAAATGGGAAGCTTAGGGCCCCTCGGATCAACCACCGACAACAAAAAAGGCCATCCGAAGTACTCGGACGGCCTTGATACTCGTTTTCAGGGGAACGCTCGATCGCAGTTGCACCGAGAGATCCGCACCTCCGCTAGAGCCGACACAGAATCATGGTGCGCCCATAGCCACGGATCTCGATTCGCCCGTTAAGCCGGGTTCGCACGACACGCGCCCTGCCGAGCTGCTTCCGGTTCGCCCGAAGGATGAATGCGGCGTCCTTCCTGGGGATGCTGTTTGCGGTGGATTCGTCCGCCCATCGTTGAATGATGATCGGCTTGCGCTGCAGTACCGGTGTTCCAATCATGGCTGCTCTCCTTGATTTGGGTTGATTGACGGGGCGGTTGCCCCATCAGCTTGGCCCTCAAGGTATGCAGCACACCATTCTGGATGCGCGAAAGGCACCGTGCTCGGTGCCAGTCAGCAGGCCCGGGAAAACTAGCGTTTTGCCATCTTCTTGTAGACCATCGTTACCGCGTTGCCTCCGCCATACGACGAGTTGATTAAGGCTACGCTGAACAAGCTGGGCAAATTGAGTTACGCAGGTTGATCAGGAGCCCGTTCGGCCGGAAAAATAGCTGTGGCGACGAGAATTTGCCCTCGCGCGCCCCAATTGGGGTGTGTTGGCGGGGCGCCCGCCCCGCATTCGCCCTTTACGGGCGGACTGCTCCCGTCAGATGCCCTCGACTCAAATAGAGATTGGCCAGCGCCAGCGCCGTGAAGGCTCGGCCGGCATTCTTCTTCAGGCCGCGGTAGCGGACTTTCGTGAAGCCCCACAGGCGCTTAACCACGGCGAAGACATGTTCAACCCGGGCCCGGATCTTCGATTTGTTACGGTTCTTCCCGCGTTGCACTTCGTCAATCTCCCCGTTTCTGCGGGTCCGCTGATTGGTGAAGTCCTTGGCGTGCGGCGCCTTCGATGCGATCAGCTCCTGCTGACTGGCGTATGCGCTGTCACCGTACACACGCCGCTCCTCCCCATGCAGAAGCTGGGGCAGCGCATGCTTGTCGTGAACGTTGGCCGGCGTCACCACCGCGGAATGGGCCAACCCGCTCTGACTATCCACGCCAATGTGCAACTTCATGCCAAAGTACCACTGCTGGCCTTTGCGGGTCTGATGCATCTCGGGGTCGCGCGACTTCTCTTCATTTTTCGTCGAGCTGGGCGCACCAATAATTGTGGCATCGACAATTGTGCCGGTCTTCAGCTTCACGCCATTGGCTTGCAGGAGTCGGCCAACCTCCGCGAACAGCCGTTCGGCAAGCTGATGTTTTTCCAGCAGCCGCCGAAACTTCAATACCGTGGTGGCGTCCGGCACCGGCTCACGACCCAGGTCAATTCCTACGAAGCGGCGCAGGCTGGCGCTGTCATATAGCGCTTCCTCGCAAGCCAGATCTGCCAGGTTGAACCAGTGCTGCAGAAAGTGGATGCGCAGCATCCGCTCCAGACCAATGGGCCGCCGGCCATTGCCTGCCTTCGGATAGTAGGGCTCAATCACGGCGCACAATGCCGCCCACGGCACGATCTGATCCATCGTCGCCAGAAACTCTTCACGCCGCGTTGGCTTGCGGTGTTGCTCGAAACCTGCACATTGATCTGCACCCGCTGCCAACGTCATTTGCTTCATGTTCATCTCTTTGCGCTCGTGATTCTTCAAATAACGCGCCTTCTCACGAATCGGAGGACTTGATCAGCATTGCCCTAACTTCCAATCTCCCGCATAGAAAAAATTTCGGAGATCCACGGCCACATTCGAGTCACTGCAGACGATATTCATCGATAACCCGACAGTGCATTGGAGCACCGTGCCGACCGGCAGTTCCTTCCATCCATTGATGGTTTTCAACTGCGCGGAGAGAAGCGCCAACTCCTTCTGCTTCTCATTCGCTTCCCTACGCGCTGCGTTGATCTTCTCGATCTCAGCAAGCGAGGCAAGGTACTGGTCTACCGTGGATTGCGCTCCTGCTTCCACGAGCATGGCTGCCATTTTCGCCCAGTCAACGGCGGCACCGCCCGTTGAGAAATTGGAGTTGCAAACCGTGTACTTGCTCTTCGGGCCAACCACTCCAGCAAGTCCGCAGCTGATGTGTTCAGAGGGGGTCGGCACGGGGCCAGCCGTACCCGTACTCACTCTCTCGAAGCTGGGTTTGATTACCCTATTCGCAGAGTTGACCGCGAAAATCTCTTCGTTCGCGTTTTCGCGCTGATAGGGGCGACTCGATACCTCCACGCGCCATTTTCCATCCGAGTTGGTAGCCTTCACGAAAAGGCTCTCTGATATGGCAGCATTTCCCTGAAACAGCTTATACGTCCCGACGGGAACGTAAGAACGGTCCATCTCGGCACTCTCGCGGCGAACAGTGTCAACCGTCGTACAGGCGCCAATGCCGACGACCGCAATGGCACACGCCAAATTGACTGCAACGCGTCGAATATTCTTCATCGTGTTCATGAGCTTCTGTGAGATCCAGACGCAGTCTGTCGCGTTGGAATGATCTAGTAATGTCGACTACTCCCTCCCTGACATATGAACGTCCCGTTCCGCCGATCTATGCACCCCACCTAACAGGCCGCTGAAATACCTCCGGCGAACGTCAGCCTCACAACCGGCTGGCGCGTTGATCTGAGGACTCCACCAACCCCACATTCATGCGCGGCGCTGACACCTTCACCGAGAGCCTGTTCACCATGCGGCGGCTGGAAGATTTCGTGCCAGAGTCCCACCCTCTGCGCTCGATCCGCACCATGGCCAATCAGGCGCTGGTGAAGATGGACCGGTTGTTCGCGCAAATGTACGAGGCCGATATCAAGGGCGGCCGGCCCAGCATCGCGCCGGAGAAGTTGCTGCGGGCCATGTTGCTGCAGGTCCTTTACAGTATTCGCTCCGAGCGCCAGCTCATGGAGCAGACGCAGTACAACCTGCTGTTTCGCTGGTTCATCGGACTGTCGATGGACGACACCGTTTGGGTGCCCACGGTTTTCACCAAGAACCGCGAACGGCTGATCAAGCACGATGCCGTGATCGAGTTCTTCAACGAGGTGCTGGCCATCGCGCAGAAGAAGGACTGGCTGTCTGGTGAGCACTTCAGTGTCGACGGCACACTGATTCAGGCGTGGGCTGGCCATAAGAGCTTCGTGCGCAAAGATGGCAGCGACGACGATAGCGGCGACTTCAGGGGGCGCAAACGCAGCAACGAAACGCACGAGTCCAAGACTGATCCCGATGCCAAGCTGTACCGCAAGGGCAAGACCGCCAGTGAGCTGCGCTACATGGGCCATACGTTGAGCGACAACCGCCACGGCCTGGTAGTCAGTGCCTTGGTGAGCACGGCCGATGGACACGCCGAGCGCGAGGCTGCCAAGGTCATGCTCAACGATGCCCGGCAGGCAGCGGTCGACCCGGACGCGGAAATCACAGTAGGTGCAGACAAGGGCTACGACGCGCAGGAGTTCATTGAAGCGTGCCTGGAGATGAAGGTGACACCGCATGTGGCGCAAAACACCTCGGGTCGGCGCTCGGCCGTTCCTGATGCCATTGCTTGCAGCCCCGGTTATGCCGTCTCACAGCAAAAGCGCAAGCTGATCGAGCAAGGCTTTGGCTGGGTCAAGACGGTCGGGCGCTTGCGCCAGGTGATGGTGCGCGGACTGAAGCGAGTCGACCAGATGTTCGTGCTGGGCATGGCCGCTTACAACCTCGTGCGCATGCGTTCGCTGGGACAAATCCGTCCGCAGTTGCGGTAATCGGGGAAATGAAGCCGGAAATGGGCCCCGAACCGCAGAAAAACTCGATTCGAGGGCGCGAAGCTTCCGGATTGTGAAATCAGGCAGTCCTCGCCCGCACAGGCGGAAAGCACGCCGTTTGCGCGGGGAGTACTTCAGCAACCTGCTAAGCGGGGGAGAGTGACGGACCTGATATTGCCAAACGGCCGATAATTCAGTTTGACACATCACCCCGCCACCACCATTTTTAATGACGCCATCTATTAATATATTCAATATTAATGCATGGTATTAATACCACGTATTACTTAATTGCTTTTCTGCTCGAGCAAAGTGCACTGGTTGTCCCAGTACTCCGTACATGGGCAATATTGCTGCGCATTAATTCTAATATTACCATTCCCTGGGCCAGCGCCGTTGGCAAGTTTGAACTCAATCACGTTGGTGCCGTTCACCAGGTATGGCTTCATGTCCACGTTCTCCGCAATTTCAAAGTTGTTTGGTCGCTCGAGAGACCAGATCCCCCCGGCGCCGAGGTCAATCGTCCCGTCAGGATACTGACGGCCGGAGTCATCAACGTAGGTTCCGATCTCAAACTTGTCGGCATACTGGGCCTGAGCCGGCGTACCGTTGTTGGCCCGTACGCCCACCTTCCGTCCGTTGATAGCAATCCAGATCCAGTTGTCAACGTACGTGTATTCCCAGATAAAGGTTTTGACTTCGCTGACATTCCGAATGTTGAATGTGAATGTAGAAGACTCAATCCACATCTGAGTCTGGTACCCGTGCGTAATCCAGAGGTAAGGTGCCTCGTAGCGGATGTTTGCATTCCCCGTGGATGCAGAAACTGTCAGCGGTAAAATACCACCGGTATCGCAATACCCAGCCCCACATTGGACAATCAGGACCTTGTCGCAGGTGGTTAGGTAGGTCGAGTTCTTCGTGATGTTGCATTGGTAGTTGGACTTCGCATCCACCTCCACCACCTGCCCCATCGTGCACTGCTTATCCTCGGTCACGAGGTACTCGTTGCAGACTTCCGTCTCGTGCTGCGCCGGCGTGGTGGTGGTCTTCGGGTAGCAACCACTGTCCGTGACATTGCCTGGCTTAGCATTGTTGATCGTATCCCCGATGCCCTTGATGATCGGGTCGTTCGGGTTGACCGGGATCTTGACCCGATCCTGGGGATTCTTCGCCAGGAAGTTCACCGCGTCGCATTCCTGATTGGCGACCGAATCCGGACCGTGTTCAGCCGTTTTGCAGGTAGTGATGCGCCCAACCCCCAGGCTGAACAGTGACGGGCCGCCAAACCCGCCTGCCTGCGGGGGATTGTTGGTGTAGAACGGCAGGTCCTTGGCATTCTCGGGGTTCACCTTCTCGTTCAAACCGCCCAATTGCCCCTTGCCAAAGGCCAACCCATCGGAGTGAGGGTCCGCGCCCGCCGCACCTGAAGCAAGCAGGAGTATCGCGGCGCCGGCGCCGGCCAGCATCCGGATAGCGTTCGTTCTGTACGTCATAGGGTATGCATACGCGTTATGTGATTAACGGATACTAATTGTATGCGCCCTGACATTCAACCGCCATGAGTTCTTCAGCCTGAAGGCACTCGCCCGGAACCCAGTGAGCGTTGGCGCCAGGCAACGCCCGGTCCCAAGAAAGCAAAAAGCCGCCGGCATCAGAGATGCCGGCGGCCATGAGTTACACGGTTTCGCTGGGTGCGTACTTCTTACCACGGTAGTACTTGCACACGGGGGCGTTGTCGGCGTCGACGACCCAGAAGGGATTCGGGTACCTGTCATCCTCACCCAACCGTTCAGAGAGCGATTTCGCCGCGGCCGTTGCTGCTCCCAAAGAAGTGGCCGGCCACCAGCATGGCGTGAAGCCGACGGGGGTGGTATCGACGGTATATGCAGATAGGATCATGGGATCATCTCCAAGGGACTTGGCACCGGCAGTGGCGCCTTTGAAAAGCACGCCTTCGCACGATGCGTTGGCTTGGCCCTACCGTTATGTCGCACATCCAACGATTAACACGTATAGATACGAAACGGGTATCAGTCGGATATAATCGGGGCCAACACTAGGACCCACGGGGCCTCCAACTACCTACTGACTCATGCAGACCGCGTTCCTACTCTTCCTCGCCGCGTACATCATGTGGCACTTGCTGGTCGTGCTGCTGGGTATCCACGAATACGGCCATCTCCTGGCCATGAAGAGGGTCGGCATTCGCCCCGACAAGGTTGTAATTGGTGGCGTGAAGCTGTTCACAATCACCATCAAGAAGGTTCCGATCGAGTTCGGCCTTGTGCCCCTGTGGGCCTTTGTGGCGAGCAAGCACTATGAGCAGTCGCCGTCCGGCAAGCGCGCGATCGTCGCTGCGGCCGGCCCGGCGATGTCCCTGGCAACCGGCATAGCGTTCTACCTCGTCGACGCCATATATCCGTTATGGCTGGTGGGACTGTGTGCCAAGGGTTCGTTCGTTCTCCTGGCGACAAATCTAATCCCGCTGCCGCCCCTGGACGGATGGACCATCATTGAGCATTTCATCGTGCGACGCGGGATCAAGATCAGCCCCAAAAGCCGGCAGTACCTGTTGTGCGCCGGCTTTGTGGCGATTGCGCTGGTGGCCCTGCTGGTGTAGTCCCCCAGTCCTTGTGCCCGGAATTCACCGCGGGCAAGGATTCTTAGCTCTCCGATGAAGCCACCTGATCCTGCTTGAAGAGGCTCTTTCCTCTTCGGGCAGCTTCCTCGCGGATGTGCCCCGCGTTGGCCCGCAGTGACTCCAGCATCTGATTTGCGGTCGCTTCGTTGCAACCGTGCTGCAGGAGAAAACTGACAGCGTGAACCGCTCCTTGTTGCACTAAGTCCTGAGCGGTCAGCATTTCATCGGACATCTCCCGATACTGGGCGGAGTCGAGCACGCCGGCATTTTCAATCGTGCACTCGGGGCGATCGCCATCAAGGTGCGGAGCCAATGCATGGCGCAAACCCTCACGATGCAGGGACGTGTCCGCCATCAGCGAGTGGTAGTCGGGGTATCCCTCGGCGTCTGCGTATAGATCGACTGTCGTGCAGGAATGACGGGTCGCACAGTGCCTGAATCCGTACAGGCTTACCATGGCGGCGGCGATGCCAAGGTTTGACACAATTGCCGCGCTCCCGAACCACTCCGACGCCTGGAACCAGCAGTAGAGTGCCACCCGCTTCCCGTCGACGTCACCCGTCGGGTGCTCAACATAGACGTCCTGGTTGCCGATGTCATACGTGTGCGTGATCCGATAGATCCTCGCTCCCTCGAGCCGCAGGTCTTCTTCGATGTCCTTGAAGTCCTCATCCCCGAGCACCTGGCTATCCTCAGGCGAACGCTCGTTGATGGTGAAACCATGCTCCGACAGCGCCGCCGCAAGAGCCGACGCTGCCATCGAATCGGTGAGTTGGCCGTAGGCGGGCCGCGTGGTCCCGCTCGCCCCGGCGAGCTCTGGCGGCTGCTGGCCATCGAGATTCGCGATCATCTTCCTCACGATGTCCTCGAACGTTCCCTTTTCAATCTCCATTTCGCGTTTCCTTCCGTAGGTTTCGTGGCCGGCACGAGCCCCAGGCTCGCTGTTGTTTCGCCGAGACAAGTGCATCCTGATCGACGCATGTGTATTATACCTACCTGTTATGTTTCTAAAAGTTGCCGGAATGAATCGGCAAACGTCCAGGATCAGAAATGTCGAACACTCCTTTGCGGACCCAGTCAATCATCCAGGTACAGGAACGCGCCCTAGAGCTCGGCTGGTTCCACGACCTGGAAGTCAGCTTCTCCTACTGGCATGGTGGCAAGCTGCTGCTGGATGGTCCGAAGTTCCAATGGCCAAATGAGACTGTGCTGGAGGATGTTCGGGATGAAGGCCAACGACTTTGCCGTATCTACGACATCTCCAGCACCTCCTCGCTCGAGCTCTTGGCGTTCCGCGTGGACAGGGAGGTGCCGCGAGCCAAGTCGCCGTCAGACGGCCATTGGCACTATCCAGAACGGGACCAAGGCCTGCCGCCAACCCTCCTGCGCAGTTGCCACCTTATCTGGTCGTCGAAGACCGGAGAGGCGCCAACTCTTCGCGACTGGCATGTTCGAGAGGCATGCTTTGCCAAGTTCGTACCTGTCGTGGGCGCGTCCGTCGCGGCGGCTGACTTGCTCGGTCGCTTCTCTGTGCAGACGAATCCCCTCGCCCAGGACGCCATGCGGCGTGGGCTGGCCATCTTCGATGGCCAGGTGTCGCACCTCACCATAGACGAAGAGCCCTCCGGCCAAGGCGGGCGGTTCATTCGGGTCGCCGGACAGATCTCGATCGCGACTGCGCCCGGTTCCCCTCGGACTTCCGATGCCGAACTCTTGGACACCGTCGGCCAGGCGGCGGCAATCGATGTTCGGCCGACCGGCCGCGATCTGCACTGGGACACAACTCGACTGGACAAGGAGCAGCAGTACTGGTCATGGCGCAATCCCTGAATCGATCGAACAGGCTTCGCGTTGCCTGTAACTCATTTCAGGGTGCCAAGACAACCTTACAAGGATGAATCCATGAACGAAGAAACGACGCTCGATAACCTCGAGGAGCTCACCGAATTGGCCCTACGCCCGCATTGGGCAATCGGATTGGCTGAAGGCTACATGCAACGCGGAGCCCAACTCTGCACGCGCGATGGCCGCAGGATGGGGAACGCAGTGGTTGCTGGGTTCGAGACGCGCGGCGAGAAGACTTTTGCGGTCGCTGTCACCGATGTCGGCACTGTCATGCGGTTGACCCAGGGCGAGCTTGCGGAGTGCTTCCATGAACCCAAGTGGCTGATGGACGTCGTCTCCCATGCCGGTGTGCAGCGTGCTCGCATCGCCGGAGAGACATTGCCTTAACCGACACGCGCCGCCCTACTTTCGTGGGGCGGCGTTTCATTTGGTGCCCGCCTTCTCCAGCCTGCCACCGCTGACAGCGACAAAGGCCTCGCACACGAACTTACTCGTCGCTGTCAAGCATCACGAGGTTGCAAGACCAACCTCTATGGAGATCGAAATCATGAGCCAGACCAGCAACACCGTAGGAGCGAACTACCAACTGCCCTTGATCCCGACCATCGTGAAGGGGAACCTGAAAAAGGGCATGGGGGATATCGGGGCAAGTTCGGGAGACCTTTGGACCGTCGACCCATTCGAAATCATCGTAGACGAGCAGTACAACGTCCGCGAGAAGAATAAGGCCTATTGGGCTAAGGTGGAAAAGCTCCGCCTCTCGATGCTGAACCCCGAGATCGGCTTCATGCGCGACAGTCCTCTGTCCGTGATCGTTGCCAAGCGCGACGGCAAAGATGTCGTCATTCTCAAGCGCGGCTACCGCAGACTTGAGGCTGCGAAGCGTGCCATCCGGGACGGCGCCAACTTCACGCACGTCTATGCCGTCGCGACACAACGCAATTTGAGTGACCTAGAGCGCACCTGCGATTTGCACCTTGGCAACGACGGCGACAAGCTGTCGACGTTCGAACTCGCCAAGCTCTGCAAGACCGCTTCGATCTATGCTCCCGACGTCACAACGATTGCGAAGGGCATGGAGCTCGAGCCGGCTTACGTCGAAGACTTGCTGATGCTGATCGAAGGGCCTTACCAGATCACCAACTGGGTGCGCGACGAGATCATCGCGGCAAGCTTTGCCATCGACATGTTGAAGAAGCATGCCGAAAAGGCCGCGGAAGTCATCCAACGGACAATTGACCGGGCCAGGGTAACGGGCAGCACGAAGGTTTCCGCAAGGCACACGCCTGGCGCCCTCCTCAGGAAGGCAGTGACGAAGGCGGCACCCGACATGCGCGTGGCCATCCACGACATCAAGGCTGACCCTGCTTTCACCATGCTCGCGCCCGACACCAAGGCAAGAATCGACACCATCTTCGAGGCTCTGAAAAAGGCAGAGGACGAGGAATCCCTCCTCAACACTGCCGCCGGCGCCCCAAGCGACAACGGCGAGACGCCCGCGACGGAGACTGTTGGGGAGCAGGAATCGGTTGCAGCTTAACCAACCAAGGCCCGCATATCACACTGCGGGCCATTCTTTTTCATTCTCCGCTTTTTCGCGTCGTCCAACGCCTAAGCGCGAGTACGCGGCCTACCGCCCTATCGGGCTGCGTTGCGGCCGTTGCACTGCAGTGCCCGTGCAACTTATCTCCGTCCTTCTTGCATGCTCGTAAAGTCCTGCTTCGCCTGAATGACAAACACGCTGGAGCTTCGAGTCATCGAGAACATTTCGTTCAACGCCTCTGCAGGTGATTTTGGCTTAGTCGCGGGGATGGGGTCGCCCGACCGCAGAAACTTACCGTGACTCCTGACACGCTCCGCCTCAACCTCGACCCCGCGCCACTCCTGGACAGCCTTCAGTTGGGCTGCGCCTTCTGTCAGGCGACGCTCGGCCGCGCAGGCACTCTGGTACCACATACCGATCTTTGCTTTCGACCAGTTTTTGGTACCGGTCCCAAGTACTGGGGCGATGGCGCATAGCAGCGCTCTCCGGACTATGCCGCTGCCGTACTTGCTATCGAAGATCAGCATGGCCGCGAGCAATCGGCTCTGACGGGCCCACTCCGTTGGCGCCAGCGCATTGACCATCCCCTGATAGCGGCTCCCAGGGTATTCACCCTCGGCAACGAGCATCATGTATCCCAGCGATACTGCCGAGTAACTGTTCAAGCTGGGCATGCTGGCCAGGACGGCACTCCCGAGGTGGTCGACATTGCTCAGTGCACTTCTCCGATCGTTGACTAGATCGTCGTCGTCCTCTGTATGGCCCTCGTACCGTACGGGCAAGCATTCGCTGATAGCTTGATCAACAAACACATCCAGTTCAGATGCACTAATGTTGGCCAGTACGGCCGCCATCAATGCGTCTACACCCGCCGGCGATCCCATCACCGCCTCAACATCCGCACTCCGTCCGGCAAACATGTGCTCAACCGCGTCATGCCACCGATTCCCCACCGAAGGAATGCCCCTCTCAGTGCCCACCTCTTCGACCAGCCTCTGTGACAACTCGAACGTCTCAAAGACCGCTCCCTCGCGCAGCATACGCTGCTGTTCCATGGCATCGAAAGTCGACGTCGCTAGATAGGCCTGGCCACGCTCGGAGAACTCGGCTTGCCCCGCCAGTCGGCATCCCTCTTGACCGCGATACAGTTCGACTGAGTGAGGAAATTGATCGTGATACCACAGGCTGTCCAGAAGGTCGCTTCTTCGACCGGCCTTCAGTTGCTCTAAGCGACTGCGCTCGATGAACCACACGTGCTCGGTCACCAGATCACCCTGCTCCGCAGTTAAATCTGCCGGCACCACCTCACCGCACAGCAGATCCGCCAAGGCCGCATATGCGGCGCCTCCATCTGGCGCGAAAACGCGTGGAATGATGCCGCCGAGCTTCTCCGCAACGATGCAGCAGCCCAACACCTCCGCATTCTTGGTGACGATCCACTTCACCGTCCATTGTCGAGGGCCTTCAACCGACGCTGTCAGGGCGCCACTGGCAAGCGCGTCCTTGAGGGGTTGGCACGCCGCGGGCACGAACGAATCCATCATGAATGAGACAACGGCGTCCGAACCATTGCCCAGCTTGCCGGCTTGCCGGAGATCTTCAGCGAAGTCCTCTGGCAACATCTCGATCTGCGAGACGAGCTTGGACCAAAGGAAGACGCGACGATCTGGATAAATCGCCCACTTATACGGTGGAATGTCCTTCCGCAGCAGATCGGGCGTCTGCTCTGGCCACGGTTCGCGTGCGCCAGCGTAGTACCCCATCTCATCACGTATGACTCCCCGGCTGGCGTCCAACTCCGCGATCCGCCGCAACTTCTCCTCGAGGCTTAATCCCGCAATAGCAAGCTCGTTAAAGTGCAGCTTGGAGACGAGAGATCGAGCAAACAGTAGATCCAAGCCGTAGCGCACAAACATGCGCCACGCCACAGCGTTCTCGATCCTTTGCATGCTCACCGCCCCCTCAGGCATTGAGAACGATGGGGTGGCCTCGCGCTGCGCGTCGTGCAAGCCCTTGTAGCCCAGCACGATGGCCAATGAATTCTGGGACTGCATCAAGGATTGATCGCCCAGGGGCCAGATCTTTCGCAGGGCCTTGGCGATCTTCGTGTAGGAACCATGCTCGAAGTCAGCATGGAGCAGCGGGATACGCATAGCAACTCCTTCCGTAGCGCGGGACAGGTTGTAGTGGCTGGTTCACCGTTATGCGCTACGCAGGGTTGTGTGCGTCTAACGGGGTGGATTACTGCATCTCATGGCACTGCCTTTGCCAACACCAGCGGCACGATCGAGATGGACCGGTCCGATCAATATATCGAAGGTACTCATGCAGAGTCAACCGCGAATTCAGGTTGCTGTACCCACAAAGAAAAAACCCCGCGCAGTGCAAATGCGCGGGGAGCTGTGTGTTCAGAATCCGACTAGCTTTTCGCATCGTCGGCAAGGTAGAAGATCAAACCTTTGATTCGGTGCAGGCCCTGCAATGGCATGCGCCCTGCTACGGGCGCAGGAAGCCAAAGACACGCCCCCAGAAGCTGGGACGGGAAATCGATATTGATCGCCATGCCCCATCTCTGCGATGTTCCATTGACATGCGAGCACCCTCGCTGCGGACTCGATAGTCGAATCGAGTCAGGCCTTCGCAGTGAAGGCACGCCGCAAGCCCCGTCAGGCGATAGACGTCCGGAAGAAGGTTGACCACGCGGCCTCTCTGCAGCCTGGTGGCCAGCGGCTTGCCGCAACCCTCGCACGAGATACGGATCTCGGGAAGTACGGCGCCGTCGGAGAATTGGATCGGCAGAGACGCGGACAATGCAGGCGTCTCTTCCCACTCGCTAGTTGAGTTGACTGCTTGTGGATTCACTGGTCGGGGATGCAATTTGCGTTGGCTGGTCTGCGCTCGCAAGCATAGCACCACCCTTTTCATCCCAGCCACGTAGCACAGCTTCTACGTAGACCGCCACCCATCCTGGCATTTGCCGCTTTCCTCGCTCCCATTCGCCATATGCCGCCAAGCGCCGGCCGAACTTCTTCGCCATATCCTCTTGCCGCAGGCCGAGCTTCTGCCGCAAGGCGGCCAGGTCGGGCGATGGCAGCGTATTCTGCGGCCTCACGATACCCTCGAACAACGCGGTTGCCAGTAGCAGAACAGGCTCCGGTGCGCCCTCATGTTCCCAGCGCGTGACCAGCGGCGTCGATACATGCAGCCAACTTGCGAGCGTCGATTGCGATATGCCTGCGGAAACGCGGAAGCCCGCCAGAGCAGTAACCTCGCGATCGCGACGACGGACGCCGTACTCTGCGGCCATGTCGTCCCGAAACCGTTGTGCGGCGTACAGCGATCCCTCCTTGCCATGATAGGCGGCGTCTCTGAAGTGGCGATTGGCGACATACTTCCCGCTTTTGAACAGACGCACACGCCAGCCGGCATCTGCTGGGTTGGCCGGACGTTCATCTCGGGAAATTCCTTGCATAGCTGGTTCGGCCAGCCTACGGGCTCCCGTTGCTGCGCGGTGCGTAGTTGTGGGCGGTTGCAGCGACACGCTGCCTGGATCGATCGTTCGCGATTGCATCTTCACTCGTTCTTCAAGCATTTGGACACCTGGCAGAGCTGATCCGGGTTACCAATCTCCTCCGGTTCCGCCATCGAAAGTCGGCCCTCCATTTCCGCCGCCGCCACTTCCGCTCCCGCCATACCATCCGCTGGATTCATCACGGCTTTCCGCGCTCTTGGCCGGGGAAGAGCCGCTCAACATGGAGCCGACCACCACACCGGTAAGGAAGCCGCCGCCCTGCGTTTCGGTGTTGTGCACCGCTGCTCGAGGAGCGATCGCCTGCGCAATAGGTCGACTTGTCACCACTGCCGGCCCGACTCGGCGATGATCACCAGGGTCCGCCACAGGGGGAGTAGTCACGACCCCGGTTTCCGCGGCCGTCTCTAAGCGTGAGGCCCTGGCCACGAGCGCCGGCATCACTCCCTCAATCGATGTGCCGTGCCGCCACTGCGACACTGTGCGTTCCACGTCTTCGCGCAGCTTCCAGATGGACTCCAGGATCAGATCCTTCTTGCCGGTTGGGTACGAAGCCGCCTTGCACACACCCTCCGCAGAGTCCAGACGCTTCAACAAGTCCTCCAGTTCATCCGGAAGCCGGGCTACGCTTCGTGGCCGATCGCTCGTCTGGACTCGGAAGATCCCCATTAGGACGGCGACCACCATCAAAAGTGCCGCTGGAACGATGAGCCACAGCATGCGGCCCTCCCAGTCCTCAAGCACGGACACAACTTGCGGCTGGGTGGAAGGCGTGTCGGTTGCCTGCAACTGGGCAGCACTCGACGTGCCCTCTATGGCCCGAGTCTCTTGGGCGACATCCGTGCTTTGCGATCGCGATGTGCCGGCGTCGAGGTTGCCTTCGACAAGCGCCTCCTCTCGGGTGACCATAGCCTCGAACAGCTTCGGCGATGATGCAAACTTGAGCGACGGATCAAGTTCCTTCGCCCTGCGATACTCCGCTAGCGCCTCAGCGTGCCGGAACTGGCGTGCATAGACCTGGCCGAGTTGGTAGTGCGCTTTCGGCGATTCGCGCTCCCGCAGAACCTCCCCGAGAAGCGACTCAGCTTTGGACCAGTCCTCTGATCTCACTGCGCTGGCCACATCGGCTGGCGACGGCATCGCAAGTGCCACCGCGGACATCACCAGAAGAGTGACTGCCACGCAGAGGTGCTTCGCATTCGCCCTCACGTACGTGGCCCTCCTTTCTTGTCGGCACGCATAGACAAAATCGACTTGTTTGACGCTACGGCCTCGGCGTTATGGATCGCTTCCGGCGACAAACCATCAATGCGGCTAGTCCAGACCACGCCAGGCGTCTTGTTCCTGACCGACCAGAGATAGGCGTTGTCTAAGTCCCCCGATTTAAGGTAGAGATCGCCTAGTCCTTTGGCCGCGTACGTCGATCCAGCCAACCATGAGCGTTCGAAGAATGCTACGGCGACATCGCGATTTCTCAGCACGGACCTTCCTTCAGCCAGAAGCGATGCAGCATCATCCAACAGCGGAACGTCGCCAGGCTTTCCTTCTGCGTTCTTGGCCCGCTCGACAATCTGCGCAGCAACGGCTTCGCGGCTGGCTTTCATCTCATAGGTCCGTACGTACCTCAGAAGTTGATCCGTTGCCAACACAGGCGCCAGCTCTGCAGCCCGCGCATCCAGTGCAACATACAGATCCCGTCGGTATGCACGAAAGGCCTCCCCGCAAATCCTCGGGAAGCCGCAGATGCTCGTGGTGTCAGGATCAGTCCTGCCCAACTCAGCCTCCAGAATTTCAATTGCCTTGTTTCCATCAGATTCGGCCTTTGCCCGATCGAAGACAGACACTTGTTCTACCGGCGCACTTTGGGTGCAGCCAGCGACCCCGACTGCGGCTAGAGCCAGCAGTAGCGTGCAGATCCAGCGGTGATAGTTCATCATTCACTCCAGTTATGCGATGCCGTCGACCCCTCTTGATTCATCGACGGACGTTTCGCTACACAACACGTCCCAGCATGACAACGGTCGTCCGAGACGAAACGAGTTCACCAGCCCGCTTAGGCCTCGCCGAGCCGACTGAAGATCCGGTCGAGCTTCTCACCCAGCGTTGCCGCGGTGAAGGGCTTAACGATGTAGCCGTCGGCGCCGGCGTGGGCCGCTGCGATGATGTTGTCCTTCTTGCCCTCGGCGGTGACCATCAACACGCGAACGCCAGCGTATTTCTCAGATTGGCGAATCGTTTGGAGCAAGGTCAATCCGTCCATGCGAGGCATGTTCCAATCCGTCAGGACAACGTCAAACGATCCCACCTCCAGCTTCTCCAATGCATCGACGCCGTCTTCCGCCTCCTCGACATTCGAGTGGCCAATGTCCTTGAGCAAGTTTCGAACGATGCGACGCATCGTGGCGAAGTCGTCAACCACAAGGAACTTTCGATTCTTGTTCATCCTGGCAATCCTGCGGCGTCCTATTGATCCGTCGGGAATGAGTTGGCGCCCAGCACGAGGTCTTCACGTACATGCTTGATCAACTCTTCGCCGCCGGCGGTAATCCCATGCGCACGGATGCCTCCGGTAACTGCCCAGTATGTCTTGCCACTGTCGCGGTCGATCACCTTCTTGTGGAGCATCAGGCTGTAGTAGAAGAACCGATCTCCGTCCCGATAGGATGCGGTCTCCATGACCCCAATCAGCCTGTAGTTCGAATCAAGGGCCTGGACCTTGGCGGGAAGGAACTGGGTCACTACCTCCGTGAACTTGGCCTTGTCCACGACCGCGTCGGTCGACGCCAGATTCATTTCAATCGCGTTGGCGGCCTGCGTCAGGCCGAAGAGCGTTGCGGCCAACGCGCATTTGAGAGCATTCTTCAAGAGCAGCCTCTTCAGATTTGATGAGTTTCGGGAACGGCTCGGGGGAGCGGAGACTGTGTTTGTCCCTGTGCTAGAGCTACTGGTTCTTTACACAGTCGACAGAAACATACTGCCTCTGCTTCCAGGGGTCCTTGGACACACCGACACCCAAGTCCGCAGTCTGCTTCCTAACGGAGGTAGCCGCAGCGTTACATGCAGCCAAACTCGCGAGGTGTTCGGTCTTCACCGTGACTCCGTGGGAGGTCGTCATTACTATGATCAGAAGGTAAGCACCCATACTTTTTCTCCACAGCGACTGGTTATAAATTTCAGCGTCGATGCTCTTCGCACGAATCGCTCGGTAGATTTCTCCGGATTCGAGGGGCTAGATCCACCACTAGGACCACAAGCCCGCACATTGCAGCGGAGATAGTCAACGCAATGAGACCATTCGTATAAGTTGACACACCGGGGAACCCATTTCGTAGAACGCCCACAAGCTTCCGCCAATCGGAGAACCCATTCATGGGCAAGACAGGCTCTACCAAAATCGCGAAGCTGAGAGCCAATCCCACCAGCACCACGAGGACTGCGGCATAGAATGCTATCCGCGCATAAAACGACTTCAACATCACCCTCTCCCTGGATACCGAGAAAACCGCGTAGGCCGGCTCAATTGATTGACGCTGGTACCGCTCTCCGAGTTACACAGTCGAGCGACACGGAAAGCGCGTACCGTCCCTCCCCCATCACAACGAAGACCTCGGCATAACGCCGTAAGGTTTGACGGATCTTCTCTCTCCACCAACGGGTTTCAGTTGGGCGGTTGCGCTGCAGTTCTTCGTAGATATCAGCCAAGCTGGCCTCACCTCCCAAACGGCGTAGCGCGAGTTCGATAACCTTGCGCCAAATCGGGCCGCTCCCTTGCTTCAGAACGACCTGGTAGTCATCCTGCATGCGTTGCACGGCAACGGTCTCGTGAAACAAGGCAAATCCCAGAAGTCTGCGATGGTGCTCCTTGTGAAAGAGCGCGAACACCAAGGGGAGCCGCAAGCCATCGAACACATTCCGCGGCACGAGCTCCTGCGCGATGGTCCAACGCTGGTTGTAGTCCACTACGCGGCCTGCGGTCTGGAACGCGTAGGCCGGCAGAAGGAATCCAACCCTCCCCCCTTCCGGCAGCAATGCATGTGCGCGAGCAAGGAACCTGTCCACCAGCGCCAGCTTGAACGGAGGATTGCCGATGATTGCCGTGGGCCTCGCCTCCAAGTCGACCGTGCAGAAGTCACCTGTGATTACCTCGCGTCCGGTTGCGACTCGCGCGCATTCGGCCGCCAGTGGATCGATCTCGACGCCGATCGCCGGCACATCAGTCGGAATTGCCCCAAGGAATGCGCCAGGACCGCAGGCCGGCTCGATCACAAGATCGTCTCGCCCGAGGTCGCCGAAGTACCGCTCGACAAGCTGCTCCGCCGCCCATGCGGGCGTCGGGTACTGTCCCAATCGGCGAATCTTGTCCTGGTCGTTCATAATTTCTTGGTTCGCGCTTCAGTCGCCGTATTGTTACGTGTTACCGTTAATTTAGTCAAGCCGAAAAATGGAAAGTCCAAAAGAAAACCCCCGCTCGCGATGACGCGTAGCGGGGGTGGTGCAGGGTTAAGCGCAGTGAGCTGTCAGTGCATGGCAGCCTTACTCATCGACGTCCGGCGGCTCGTATGGCGCCTGATCTGCTTGCGCAGTTGCGCGGCCTCCTGAAGCATCTCCGGGCAGACCACTTTCCAGACCGCACAGACGGCGTGTCCGGAGCGAACGACGCGATCGGTTTCCTGGAACTTGTTGAGCTCAAGGATCGACTTCAGGGCGCTGTCGTCGAGATCCCAGTTAATGGCGATCTCATCGTCTGCGAAGTCCACATCGGGCAGGTTCACATTCAGCCTTGATGGCCCCTCATCAGACCAGAGTTGAATGGCGATTCGGCCGTTCGCGAAGACCATTACTTGCGTTGTGAGTGCTTCATTCATGAGTATCTCCTTGAGCATGGGTGATCAAACCCGATTCATGGGCCTTGTGGACTGATATGTCCTCCACGCGGCTATATGAAAAAGGCCTGCCGAACCGGCAGGCCTTATGGGCAACGATCGGGATTCCAGGTAGTTATCGACCGTGCGCGGACGTCTCGACGTGCGTCCGATCAACCTTGTCCACGGAGTGCAGGAGATATCGAAGGAGCGCCCCGGTGACAAGCAGTACCACAACGACCTTGAGAGGCGAGATCACGCTCAGCGCAATGCCAAGCATCGGGCCCAGGACAACGCAGAACAGGATCGTCAGCGCCGCGATCAGGATCAGAGCAAGCAAGTAGGAGCGCCAGTTTGCGCGAACGTGTTCCATGGGGAATTCCTGTGTGACCGTTGTATCAGATCGCTATTCTAGTCGTGTTTGTACCTGTTAGGTATCGTTTTGCCGCAACATGATCTTTCAGCGCAACCAAACCCCTGCGTAGCGAGGCCCATTGGTGTTCCCGAGAACGGCATCGACCCTCCCTAGGAGATGGCTGTCCGGCACGAAGCCCCAGTATCGGCCGTCCAGGCTATCGCTTCGGTTGTCCCCGAGCACGAAATAGTGCCCCGGGGGCACGATGCACTGCATTCCCGCTCTGCCGAAGGCGCAACCATCTTTGGGATGCAGCGCCTCGACGGCGGCCAGATCCGCCCAAGGGGTTCCGGGCCGGTGGAGCGACTGGTAGCTCGTCAATCCGAGCCGCTCGACGAACTGGTCGACCGCCACGGGGTGGCCAGCATCGCTCGTGTAGGTGTAGCTGCCGGCGGGAGTTTGGAGAAGCCTTTCACCGTTGATCTCGATACCTGCGTCATCGACGCGGACGGTATCACCCGGGATTCCGATCACTCGTTTCACGAACGCGCGGCTCCGATCGGGCGGGTACTCGAAGACGATCATTTGTCCTCTAGCGGGCTGGCCGGTTGGGATCAGCGGGAGGTTGAGCACTGGCAGGCGGATGCCATAGGAGAACTTGTCCACGATGATCACGTTGCCAACTGATAGCGTCGGCCGCATGGATGACGACGGGACAACGAAAGGCTCCACAACGAAGAACCTCACCAGACATACGCCCAGCACCATGAGGAACGCGTCGCTCCCGTAACGCGCCACCCCGGACGTCCAGCGGCGCCCACGCGTGCGCTTGGCCAACCAGTCCGCGCCCCATAGAAGGCCGCTCACCGCAGCTGCCACCAGCAGTGCTGAGGGCAAAGTGGCAACGTAGACCAGCAGCAGGAACGGGCCGAAGATCGCACATGAGTACCCAAGGGACAGAAGCCTGCTGTTGACCTCGTCTGTTTCCCCCCGCCGGCGGCCATAAGCCACCATGGCCGGCCCGGCGGCGGTCAGCGCCAGACCCGACAGGAAGAGGCTCATGCGACACCCCCATTGCTTGGTCCTTTGCGACGCACGAGTTTGCAAATCAGCCACGCCGAAGACAGCACAGCCAGCCCACCGGACACCCAGCCGACGGTCTCTGCGGCGGCCCACATTCGCACGTACCAGGTGCTGCTGTGGAGTATGTCCCTGGCCGCGATCGCGACCGACGCGAGCAGGAATGCAATCGCAAGGACGTTGAAAGCGATTGTGAGCAGCAAATATGGGCGAAAGCTCTGCCGCCAGCTCACGATGATGGTCCGTACGTTCATTCTGATTCCTTCTGGGGTGCCAAAGACCACCCGAACTCGTCGACGAGCAGCCGCCAACCAGCAAGAGCGCCAATGAGATGGGAGTCGCCCTCTCGTACAGCGCCGACGTTCAGCGTCCGGCAGTAGTAGCCGGCGAGCTTGGCGGTGGCAGATCCGAGCTCCTCTCGGAACGCCGCATGTGACGGCGTGCCTTCACAGGGCGAACAGCTTTCAAATTGGAGCGGGAATGGCTGCACGATCAGTAGCCCGGGGGCAAAAGAGGAGCACAGCCACCTCAACATGAACTGGCCGAGCCACTCGCCCAACCCTTGACCTTGCTGGTCAGCCCTCACCTCAATGCGGGAGAGGTGCAGGATCGGAGCCGACCCGAGCAAACGGCCGACGTCCTGCACGGCCGATTGCGACAGTGCGATCGCCATAGAGCTCAACGCACTACTGGCGCTATCGCAGGCATCCAGGAACTGCCACTCCTCGAGGGTCTGGCCGGCGCACGGCGACAGCAAGTCGAACTCCACGTACGCGCGTGGAAAGGCCTCGCCTAGTCTGAACGCCTGCGCATGCACGCCTCTGGCATCCACGCCGGAGTCTTCCGAGAGAAAGCTATCGGACACCTGGCAGAGGACAAGCCACGGCTCCTTGGCAAATTCGGCGTCCAGGCGGATTCCGTCAGTCAACGCCTCGACTTCGCTGAAGTAGCCGGTCTCTTGCCGGCGCCGCGGCCAACCCAGTTCCAAGGCGGTGGTGGATTTGTTAGCAGTCACGATGTCTCCGTTGATGGGGCCACAACGGCGGTTCAATGCCGCGGCCTAGTTGCGCTTCCAGCCAACAACCTTGTCCTTGAAGCCCTTGCCGGGCGCGAAGGTCGGTACCGTCCTGGAGGGGATCTCGACGAAGGCCCCAGTGCGAGGGTTTCGCGCGGCGCGGGCGGCGCGGGTGACCCCACGGAATGCGCCAAATCCAACAATGGTCACCTCGCCACCCGCGGCGACCTCGTTCTCAATCGCCGACAAGACCGTCTGAAGTGCACGCTCTGCGGCGACCTTCGTGAGACCGCAACCTTGGGCGACTTTCGCCACCAACTCTGCTTTGTTCATGACACCTTCTCCTGTTTGCAACAGAGGCGACTTGGCGTCGCCCCATCCATACTCGTTAGCGCGAGACAAGTCCCTCGCCGGCGGCACCCCACAACCGGCTGACGTAGCCGTCGTCCGCGATCGCGATTTCTTCCCTCCGTGGACGGCCGCCAATTGCCAAGGACGCATGGCCTGATACCTGCGCGCGAATGGAATCGAGGGCGAAGGTTCTGCAGGAAGCGTTCTCTGTGATGTGACAATCGGCCTGAGAAGTGACCAGTGCCTCGCAGTCAATCGAGCTCATCCCGCCGGCGGAGACTGTGAGGTGCCGGCAGCGTCCGCCTGCCGATACTTCACTGGAGTCGGTACCTTGGATCTCGAGCGCATCCACGTCGATATCGGCGATGCTGACGATCGCGTCGCCGCCCGCGGCAACGCCGGCGATCTGGGGCGCGGCAATACCGACGACTACGCGTCCCTGATGTTCGAACGCGTGGTGGGCACCGGGATCGACCTCGATCACCAAGGTGCCCTGGCTGACAACTGTGCTGACGGCCTGCAGCTGCGCCTGCGAGCTGGCGGAAAGCCTGAGCTGATGGTCGGGCAGTTGGTGGAACTGCAGATCGAATGGACCAACAACGCGTAAGCGGGACGGAACCAGGATCTGCCGCTGCTCGGCGAGCATCTCAAGGTGGACGTCACCAGACGGCTCGTTCGATCGCCGGCCAGCCAACCTGCGGATGCAGCACCAGAGAACTCTCAAACGCTGAAAACCGCTCATCCGCGAGCCCCGTCCTTGGGCACAAAATGAATGTCGTTCTCCTCGGCGTCATAGGCCCAGTGTCCATCGGCATCAGGGGAATACGCCTCTCCTTTCAACAGTTCAAGAGCAACCGCCCTTTCGCCGTCTCGCAGATCTGGGAGCCATCCATCCACCATGCTGGTGAATCGCTGCTCGTAGAGCTCGTAGAACTGGCCACATCCCTGGTTGGCCAGCGCCGACATCTCGCGGATCTTGGCTTGTAGATCCTCTCGCGTGAGCGGTCGCAACTCATACTCGCGTTGGCCCCAGCCGGCCTTCCAGTTCTTCGCCAGTGCGATATCGCTGGCGAGCAACGGAGATGGTTCAAGGTTTGGGTAGCCGGCATAGCCAGCTTGGAACGCGAGCTCGATGGCCAGAGTTTCTTCGCGCCTGTCGGCAAACAGCCTGCTGAGCGCGATCGCCGCACTGGCCTCCAGCGCATAGACGGCCGGATCTGCTGGAAATACAGTCGTATTTGTATCCTCTCGAATAGCCTCCGGCCTTTCGAGTACGCGCAACACCAGGGCACCCAACACGGTGAGCTTCAGCGAGGCGCCATCACGCATGGCATCGCCCCCTTCCCCCGTACTTGCGCCTGCAGCTGGCTCAATGAGACCGAGCATCCGCAACGACCGACAGGATTCCTCGGTCAACTGTGACGCGGCATACGCCGCTCGGCGCACCGCACGCAGGCCATCAACGGTCTCCGGCGGCATTTCCACGCCGCAAAAGCGCACCGCCCCATCCTTTGCCTTGATCAGGCTGCGAACTGACTTCAACTTTTCCCTCCTGGGCAAGCACATTTCCACCTATCTCGCTTCATATCGCGTAGCAATACACCCTCAGTGGAAGGCTCACGATGTTCGAGCGAAAAAAAGCCCGCATAACGCGGGCAAGCGGTGATACGAGGAGAAAGGGGTCAGGCGGCGCCAGGCACGAACAGCGTATAGACGACGTACACGAGGCAGAGAGTGGCGAAAAAGCCGCTCAGAACGAGAGTCAGGCGATTTTCGGCCAGCAGATCCGTCACAAACGCGTCGAAGTCCGGGGGCACGGAGGAGGCGTTGCCCGTTTTCACGGTGAAAAGGCGCTTCCGGCGCTGGAAAGCGATCAGGAAGATGAAGGCACAGATCACGAGGGCAACACGGGCAGCAACAAGGGGAGTCATGGTGGGCATCAACCTTTTCGGTTACTCAACGCCTCTTATGCTACATAACACGTATCGATACGTCAACAAGGAATTTTTGGCGCGTGAGACGCACCATGCGCAGAGCACCAGAGGCTATCGAACCGGAACGGCGTTACGGTGGAGCGCCTCGATACCGCGCTTCAGCTTCTCGCTCTCCCCTGCCTGGTAGCTGGGCCACGGCGCGAACGGCCACTCCAACAGTACCCCGCCCCAAACCAGCGAAGTCGGGCAGCGGTACCGCGCCGTCTCGCTGTCGATTCGCACGAGAGAGATGCCATCGCATTGAACATCATCGACGCCCAGAGCTCGAGCGTCTCCGATGCCGGACTTGTCCCGGTCGCTGAAGAAAACCCAGTGATCGATCGTCGTCCCGGTCAGGTAGATGCCGGCGAGCACGGCCCAGACGATCATGCCGACCCGAAATGCGGGCCCTTCCGCGGCCTGGTGCCTAGCCGCGAGCAGCTTCTTGCCGAACACGATGACGGTTAGCACGCCTAAGGCGAAGAACAGCGGCACGCTCAGGTTAGTGCCTGGTCGCTGCGCCCCGGTGAAAACTGCCTCAAGGCCGAAGCCGAAGATCACCGCGCAAGCCCCCACTGTTGCGGCCAGCCAATGCAGCACGGCAGTTATGCGTTGCGGTCCGTCGCGGTTAGAAAGCGCGCGGAACGTTGCGATCATGTGGGCATACAGCAAGAACGTGGTGGCTGCGAGAAACGGCATTGGTGGGGATGCTTCGAAAAGACGGTGTGAGAATCGAATGATGTGCGCTCGGGTCATTCGCCGGCGAAGGCGATCGTGTCATCTGGGACGTCGATGCCATGGTGCTCGCGCACTTTCTGGCGGAACGTGTGCCATTGCTCTGGGCCGGCAACACCGTGAGCGCAGAAGAGACACTGGGGAGCCCCGGCCATCTGCGCTTCGCCGCTGGCGTGCACGTCGATGCCAAATCGCTTACTGAAGCGGGCAATACAACTGCCATCAGCCCAGTTGACCCATACGGTGTCGCCCTGGGCGGAGGTCAGGACCTCGAACGCGGACACTTCGGCATCTGGCCGGCCGGGCTCGGCCTGCGCTGACCCGCCCGCAGCGCCGCTCTTTGGCGTCTCAGCCCCCAAGGCCAACCGGTCAAGGAAGCCACTGGCCTTTTCGGCAGACCAAAGCTCGCTCGGTCGGCCATCAGGGTCACCGCCCTGCTGCAAATACCAGTCGCCAAAGCGCCATCCGACCAGGTACTGCTCAGACCGCCCGGTCGGCTCTCCGGCGGCGGCGACGTCATCAAGACACTGTGTAGCCATTCCGATTGTCCGTTACGCCGCTGCTGCAGTGCTGGAGCCTATGACGTTCAGAAGGTCGTAGACCGTGTCGTAGATGCCTTCCCTGCAAACGAAGAAGATCGAGCCGCCGGCGTCGGCCTTGAGGAAAGCCTGGCGAACGAGCTCCTTTGCCTTGAACTTGGAGGCCACATCGACCAGCTGAGGCGCGTTCTTCCCGAGCTCCTTCAATCGCTCGTAAGCCGCCTGCCCAACGGGCGTCAGATACAGCCCTTCGCGTGCGACATTGCCAATGCCGAGGCCTACCGCGAACTTACCCGCCGCGGTGACGGTGTCCAGGACCACATAGGACTCGAGGTACTTCGCCTGGTCTTTGATCTCGCTGGAAATCTTCATTTTCAACTCGCTCATTGCTCGGATAGCGCACATTCGCCAACCGTATGCCGTTGGCTATCAAGCGTCAGCCGGCAAACCCAGTTCGGTGCGCCATGTAAATTGGTATGACCCCAACAGGTTCAACAGCCGCGTCCCATCATCCAATCCGCTTGGCCGCCAACCGAGTGTCAGCCCATCCCACGGAACATAGACGCCATGAGCAAGCTGGCGCAGACGCTCAGCTTCCTCGGCAGGCTTACCACGGGATGCCTCCAAGAGCTGCTGAATACGATGCTCAGCCTCGTTTGTTACTTCTTTGTAGTCCCATGATTTCATCGGAGTCTTCCCTCTCATATATTCGTCTGCTGCGACGCTGCGGCATGCAGAATTGACCAAGAAATACCGGCACCCGCTATCTCTTCTGTCAACGAGCGCAAACCTGCCTTCACATCTCAAAGTCCCTGTCGCGTTGCGAGTGTGTCGCGCTGTCGTTCTCTGCCACCCGGTTGAGCCCGAGCCGTTGGCGGTAATGGCCTGTGATCGTAGAGAGCAACTGATTGTTGGCTCGCTTCTGATCAAGCTCCAGCCCCCCTTCCGCAGTGACGGTAGCCACGTAGAAGGGCTTCATATCGGAAACCTCATCAAGGTAGGCCAGGATTTCCGCTGTATCTGCGAAGGAACCGATCCTCGCCCCAACACCCGCGTGCGCGACGATATACTCCGGCAAACACAATCCGAGGTCGGACAGATCCGCGGCCAGAACTCCGTTCTCCCGTGGGAGATTGGACACAGACACCGCAGGAACGTACGGGAGCCTGGAATACTGGATATACAACCCGAACGAACCCCGATTTGGCCTATGCACTTTAGTTAGTGCGTCAACTTGCAGGCCCTTGGAATTCTTCTGGTCGTAGTGAAGGGTGAATGGATTGGTATCGGCTTCCGCCTTCTTTGCCTGAATCCAGAAAGCCCTGGCGAAGCCGCTCCCTGCTACCTGCTGTCCAGCAACGATCAGGAGAATATCGGCGCCTACATCCGCTTCCTTCACTGCCGGCTTGGCATGCTCAAAGATTGCGCTATAGGCAATCTGCAGATTCCCGCTTTCGGCGGAGAACCTCGATGCAGTCCCGACTTCGGAAGCCAATGCCTTCAAGAACTCTCCGGAGACCCCGTCCTCGACCTTGGCGACCACCGCATTTGCGGCAGAACGACATGCGTGGACAACGCACCAGTACAACGCCCATTGCGCTGGACTTGCGAACTGATCCAGTTGGCTCACGTCGGACGGCGATGCACCGTCCCTCAGGAATACGCTTCGAAATTTCCACGTCTTCTCATGGAAGCTTGCGGGCGTCCCAGGCGGAAACTCCACCAGCGAGGGCAAGCACCAGTCTTGACGGTCCCGTTCTTGTTGCGCCGCATCCCGCAGTTTCCGATTCTCCTCCTGACTTGTCGTCAGAGCACGCTCAGTCGTCAGGAGCGTCGACCGCGAGAGGGAAAGCTGCCCCTCGCGCTTGGCAAGCGTCTTCGACAGATCGTTGGCGAGATCTACTTTGGCTTGAAACTCCTGCTTCCTGACCAAACCCAAGGAAGACAACAGAAACTTGAAGAATGCCTGCATAGCGAGGATGGGATTGGCAATTGTCGTATAGGTACGTGTTACGGATCATACGTGAGATCTTTATACTTGCCAAGAAGACAGGACAGAGCCGGGCGCGCTCGATCCAAGGACTGCCGCAGAGAAACGCCGAGCCCAGAAAGCCGAAGGCCCGCACGATCTTTCAATCGTGCGGGCCTTCGACTGCAAGTGCGATCTTTCGGATCGCTTCCCAACCTCAGAGGAGAATCTGAGACCGATGTGTGTGTCGGTATGGGTCTATTAAACATGAGGATGGCATCCTTTGCAAGGAACATTACCCCGGGGTAACTCCACAGACGCGGCGCAGGAAAGGAAAAAACGCCGCGGAGAAGCTCCGCGGCGTGGTGAACAACAGTTACTGGCAACGGAAGACCGCAAGGCCTCCCACGTCTCCGCTGGTCGGGGTAACGGTACCGTACGCAATCACGAGATAGGGTTTGCTCAGGTCCGAGCCAACCGTCTCTGCAATCACGAACGAACCACCGCCAGTGGTCGGCATGTCCACCAACACGTTGGTTTTCGACACAGTCACACCATGGTCAGCGCCGATATCGAGCGACAGGTTCAGCGTGATCACCTTCGTAGCCAGGTTGATGATCGCCGAGCTGCCCGCACCATTGAAGGTGCCAGCGGCGATCGAACCATCCAAGCTCGTCGGTTTCGTCGAAGCCTCGTAGGTGCATGCCAGCGTGCCGGTGCTCGGGCCCGAATACAGATCCAGGGGGATGCCCACTGCATACGGCGCAGCCTGGTTGGCCCGGAGCGTCTGGGTGTTGTTGACCGTCGGCGTCGTGACGTCGAACGAGCCCACCTTCCAGCGGCCGATTGCATACTGACCGTTGCCGGCTACATCATCGATTTCTGCGACGTCGGACAGCTTCACCGACATCGCTCCACCGCTGGCACCCAGCGTGCTGTACGCCCCTTCTGCCGTAACTGCCTGCGCGGTCGCGGGGACAGTCAGAGCCGAAAGGAAATTGCCAGCCAAACCCGTCGGCTTCAGCGCAGTGCCTGCAAACAGCACGGTAACGTCCTGCGAGCCAACCAGCGATGCACTGCCGGAGACCTTCAGGCCGGGCGTACCGGGGCCGGTCGGGTTGGTCGGGGTCGTCGGATTCGATGGATCAGTCGGTGTCGACGGATCAGTCGGAGTCGTCGGACCGGACGGGTTCGCCGGATCGGCCGGTGTGGGGTTCGAGGGATTGCCCGGTTGCGGAGTCGAGATGATCGGCGTGGAGTCCGGCTTCACCGTCTCCTCACCACCACCACCACCGCATGCAGCGAGTGCCAGCGAAGCAGCCAGTCCAGCCAGAATTGCAAAGGGTCGAGTCGATTTCAACATGGGTACATCTCCTTGATCGATTGAGTTGGGAACAAAAAAGTGCCCCGCCAGGTGACGGGTTGAAGCCTTACGGGCTTGATATGGAAAACAGAGGGAGATAAAGGATCGAAGCCAGCGCGTGTGCCCCACCACCACCACCCACTACCGCCGCCGCCCTACCCACCACCACCCACCAGCGGGCGGCGAGCGCCAATGAAAAAGCCCGCTACCTCCAGGAGAGCAGCGGGCCATGGGTTGCGACGGACTGGGCCTAGGCGACAGCCCTGTTTCGGTTGCGATACTCCGATGCCTTCTCGAGGAGGGTCGAGGAGATCTGCGTGGCCTGACCGGGCAAGTAGAATTCAGCGTCGGAGAGGCTCCAACCGAGCACCTCTCCTGCGAATTTCGCCCCAGTGTCTGCGATGGCCGTCTTCACCTCGTCGTCCGACGCCGCAGCAATCCAGTAGACGCAGTCGTCGGTATCGTCAGAGGAGGCGTCGAATCCAGCGGCCATAACTTCGAAGACTTTCAGGTGAGCGTCCGCGAAACGGTCGACCCACTCTTGCCGCTTCCCAGCACCCTCAGCGTCAAAGTTGCGGCCATAGTGCAACCCAACCCATTCAGCAACGTTGCCGGCATCGAAAGGGATGCCAGATGTGGTCGTAACAGTATTCGTCGTCATACTCGATTCTCCATGCTTGGTGTGCGGACAAAGCCGCGGTTGAGTGCCAAGGGAGATGCGGCGCAGGCAAACCCACGCGGCAAATGAAAGAAAGCCCCGGCCACCTGAGGAGGTGTGCACGGGGCTGGGAGGGTTATGCGAGAGCGGGTTCGTCAGCTATCGGCTCGTAGTCTTCCGCGTATCGTGCATGCAGACTCGGATCGTCGGCCAAGAAGAGGACATCGCCGTCGGCAGCGGACCCGAACTTTTCCATCAGCACAGCAATCTGGGCGCTGCTCGTTTGGATGATGTAGCCACCGTCGCTCGGATAATCCGCGAAACGGAAGGTGCCGTCAGGCTGGACCACCACTTCACCGTTCTGCAGTCGCAGTTCCTCCTCAATGCCCCCGGGGCCCCAGGCTGGATAGCAGGCAAAACGCGCCTCCGTGAGCTCGTACGCCTTGCACACGGCAACGAGCCTGGCAAGCTTGCCGATGAACGAATGCGTGACGTCAAAGGCGGCGTAGGTCGGTGCCTCAGCTGACTCGCTGGTACCACTGGCCTCGATGACTACTCTCGCGGTCTTCTTCGTGTTAAAGGATTGGTTCGACATGAATGAGCCTCCTTCTGAGTTAAGCAGCTACGCCGTGGCCAACCGCGCGTTGCCAGCGGAGAGGAACAAGCTTGACTTGGCTTTCCGGGACGATAGTGCCCTTGACCGTCACGAACTCCTTCTCGTGCAGATCGTTTGTGGCAGTCAGCGCTCCATCCCAGGACAGGGACGTCTCGTCCAGGTCCAGCTCCAGACTCCCATCAGCTTTGCGCTTTGCGCTGAGTAGCTTTGCGGTGCCCGGTACGACCTCGTTCGTACCAATGATGGCAACACCAGAGAGTGTGAAAAGCCTGCCAGGCTCGCCAACGGCAATTTCGTCGTTTGCACCAGGATCGAGGGTGGCTTTGCGGAGCTCGAAAAGCTTGGCCCGCTCCGCTCGAAGGACCTCGATCTCCGCATCAATGACATCAATCGTGCGCTCCGCCCTGTTGGTGGTACTCGTTTCCTGCTGATTCATCGGATTCTCCTAGTGAGATGGGTTGACTTGCAGGTAGGTATGCAGAACGCCTGCCCGTAATTGCGCCGGCGACCTCCGGCAAGCCCGTCGCATGGCAGAAGCAAAGATGCCCGCGGCACGACGTGAGCCGAGCGCGCGGGCTTGGGGTTTGCGTTGATTTACTCCAGGGGGGAGATATCGTTCAGGAAGGTAGAGCGATCACCCGGACACTCCTGTTGGGGACCTAAAAGCCCTGGTCAGCGCCGAGGCCGTACGACTTCTTCGCATGGCTGTACACCGACTCCTCATAGACGGTGCGATGCGGATCATCGGAAAGTCCGCATGACTTCAGGTAGTGCTCGACGAGTGAGCCAAGCCGCGCCTTCGTCCGATCGCCCGATGCGGCAAACACCTCCAATGCGCAGCGATAGGCGTATGGCAGATGCTGGATGGGAACGAGTTCCATTCGGTGCTCCTTTGTTGGGGGGTTGAACTTGCCAACTGTTATGACAAACACCCGCCTCTACCCGCCCACGCCTGAATCGGGATAGGGGGCGGCCTATCGGCCGCACCCCTCCCACACCACCCGGCATGCGGGTCCGCACCGGGCGGTTGGAACAGTTGAGGTTCTCAGGCTTGTGATGCCCCGACCTGATGCCTGGGATGGCTTAGGTTTGATTCGGCGAAGTCGGTTTCTCGCTGCCGCAAGCCGGCCGGGCTTCACCCAACCGGCCGTCTCGGCGAGCTTCGCTTGCGCGAACATCTGAGACAGTCCAACTTTGATAGCCAAAGGGCCTTCCCTCCTGTTCCTTCGGCCCTTCACCGGCGACTTTAGCCTTCCCGGCCACATCGCCCAGCTACTTCGGCCTCTGCTGACTCCTCGCTCCGGCTCGACGCCGTTGCCCTTTCAGACATGAGGCGAGGTCTCCCCAGGTAAGAACGCACTCCTTCATCGCACAACCGCTGCATTTACGCCACCTCGCCTTGGTCATAAGAGCTTCGCGATTCCTTGCCCGCTCGCCCTGCTCGGCAACGCCTTCTATGCAGTTCTTGTCCATCGGCTCGCGATTTATGCTCCACGCTTCCTCCCCACACTCGGTCACCTTCATGCAGTTGCGCTTCACTTCGTTCGCTATGACCAGCTTACGGCGGGACTTGCACCCGCAGGAGTGCGCCCATGCTGGGCGCACAAGAAAAAGGCCGTCCGAGGTGGACGGCCTGTGGTGAGTTTTGGGCTACGGGAAAAGCGCGGTGATTCAGCGCTCCATAACGTTGCCAGCAGCGGAGGTGGCGTTCGGCCCAATCAGCCCAGCGATCACCGGGTTTGGACGCCAGCGGCTGTCATCAAGCCAGTCTGCGATGTCTCGCAGCTTGCTCGGAGGCATTGCCTCGGCATCGAGGGCGATCATCGTCCCTTCGAAGCCGTTGGCGACCGCGTCTGCCTTTGCCAGTTCGAGATGCTTCCCCAACAGTTCTTCTTCCTCCGTCACTTCCACCGTGCAGGTGTGAATCGACGGATTCCAGGCGCTATCGAGGCATGCAACCACAACCTTGACGGGTTGCTTCAGAGCGTTGCTCATGGTGAGATCTCCAGAATGAGTGGCGTTGACTTGCGATCGGAGATGCCGACCAAGGACGTATAAGGCGAACATCCCCTCCTGCTACTCAACACGCGCGATCCGGATCTTGCCGATGACGTCTCGATCCCTGCAGAGCTCCTTCGCAGCGATCTCGAGGTCCTCGTCCGAATGGCCCTCCTCCCGAATCAGCGTGAACGTGGCACCGAGTGACCCTGCAAGGGTGTAGTCAAAGACCACCCCGTTCGAGGTCACCTCCCCGATGCGCCGGTTCCGTTCTACGTCCGATGCGCAATACACCGTGTCGCAGCTGCGCGTTAAAGACTTGGCCATCGTTCAGTTCCCCTTTGCCGCCAAACCCGGGGCTACCTGGTCGTTGCACCCCGTCAGGTACTCATGCGCGGAGGCATGGGCCTGTTCGGGCTGGGCGTAACCATCAGGGCAATGAGACTGAATCCAAGCCTCCGGCCGCACGAACTGCCCAGGCAAACCCGGGACCATCGGAAACCAGCGCGACATGAACTGGCCGTCAACCATTCGGTAGTCACGGACAGCCCGCGTTTCCGCGGGGCCGACAGACATGTCCGCTTGTGCCAGCACTGCTGAGCTCCGAACCCAGTGATGCGCGTCGTTGAGCAAGAAGCTCCGCGCCTGGTCGTCACACTGCCAGAAGAGTTTCTGCGCAACCATGGCTCGCGCCACGTGATCCAGATCGAGAAGATCCTCGGCGGTAACCGTGGGCTTCGCAGTCAGCACCTCCACCTCCTCCTTCCGGGTTGCGTACAGCACCTCTACCACGTCGCGCGGCATAGATCCCTTGGTCGGGTACTGCTCGCGCAGTCTCCGCGACGAAAATCCTGCTCGCACCTGAATTACTTGATTCTGCATACCTTCTCCTTCCTTGCGGGTTGATCGATGAAGAGGGATGCGCAACATGCGGAAATAGATCAACTTGATACAGGCTGATACCACCTCCGTGTTATGTATCAATCAAGCATCGTGGTGTATCGTCGATGCCGCCGGCGGAACTGGCTGATGCAGGGGTTAGCCATGACGGTTCCGCCGGGAAACGACTCAAAGATCAAAGGAAAATGACAACTCATCGAAAATCAGGTGTACTGGCTCGCCATACCGCGATCATCGCCAGCGCGATCGTCTTGTCCGCATGTGGTGGGGGTTCAGACTCCCAGGCACAAACGCCCCCGACTGAAACGCCGGCGCAGGCGGTGCAACGCCTGGAGCAAACCGGCCAGCTTCCGATCCTCGACCGGTCTCCAGACGTGAAAGGTCCGGATGCCAATGGAAACGGCATCCGAGACGACATCGAGGCCTACATCATCAAACAGCCCTACGACGCTGGCCAGCGGGCGGCCGTCGAGCAGCTGGCGAAAAGTTTGCAAGCGACCCTGCTCGTCGATGTGTCGAACAATGAGGCGCTGCGTGCAGTCGATCAGCAGGCCAATCGCGCAATCCACTGCATCTGGAGTCGCTTCACGACTACCGCAGCGGCTTCCGGCGCCGTGACCATGTACGAGAAGCTGACGGCCAACACGGAATTCCGCGCCCGCGCGTACCTCGCCTACAGCAAGGCCTTAGACGGCACCGTTTCATCCCAGCCGCGAGGAGACACCTGCGATGCGCAATAAGCTCAGGAACCTCCTGCTGGTCACCCTCATCTCGGTGACGGCTGCTCCAGGCGTGGTGACGGCCCAGTCCCAGACAGTACTTTGCTCACCCGGAGGCATCACGGTCGGCTTCTTCAACGGGGTTTGGAACACCCGCAGTCAGGCCCAGAGTGCCCGGGAAGCCCTCGCTCAACTGTATGGCGACACATACGCGCCAACGGGCGAGCCGATCAGTTACGACAATTTTTTCAACACGACGGGCTCGGAACACGGTGCCACCGGCGCTGAGGATCTGATCGAGACTTTCAAGCAACGCGCGGCCGAACAGGACGCAGTCTTGCAGAACCGTTTCGAGCTGTTCTGGGAGGCCATCTCCTCGGATACCCAGCAGAACTCATTCACCCGGGTCCTGTCGACCGTTGGGGCCTTTGCCGGCGTGCTGGGTGGCATCTATGACGATATTCGCGCAAAGACAGTCGCTGCTCTCACTTCCTGGGCAAGTACTCCGCCGACGCTGACCAACTACCTGGAGCACCAGGCACGGGTGGACGGGCATCTAGCAGCCCACAAAAAGGTGGTCCTGGTCGCGCACAGTCAGGGCAATCTGTTCATGAACGCGGCGTACCGCTATGCAACATCGAAGGCTGGGGCAGCCGCGGTAAAGGCAGTTCACATCGCGCCGGCGTCGCCGACACTGAACGGCGAGTACACGCTTGCCGATCTGGATCTCGTGATCAACGGTCTACGCCTGATCGGTACGGTGCCTGCCAACAACGTGAAGATCTCGGCAACGGGGCGCGAGGATGTTTCCGGTCACGAGCTCGTCCGCACCTACCTCAACGAAGTGCTCCCCCCGATTGGCCCGCTCAACCCTAGGGGCATGGTCAAGCAGCACCTCGGCAATGCGCTCTCGACCGTGCAGGCTCCCCAGTCGACAGGCTCCGACGGATTCTTCACTGTCACCTTGACGTGGGATGGGGCCGGAGACGTCGACCTTCACTCGATCGAACCAACAGGCAGGCACGTTTTCTATGCAGCAAAGAAGGGATTGTCCGGCGAGCTCGATGTCGACAATATCGTGGGATTCGGGCCGGAGCACTACACCGCTACGTGTGACGCCACCAAGCTCGCGCTTGGGACGTATGCCATCGGTGTGAACAATTTCTCCGGCGCGACCGGGCGAACCGCGACGGTTCAGATTGCATCCTATGACGAAGGGGTGCTCCTGACGCGCTCGGTGGGTGTCGGAATGGCTCGCGGCACTTCCGGGGACAACTCGCCAATCCCCGTTGCGACCGTGCAGGTGAGGCAAGAAGGAACAGGCCGCCTGCGTGTGACTGCGCAGTAGCCCGCGCTTGGTCAGGGGTCCCGTTCCTCAACCTCGGACAGGATGGGATGGGACCCCGAGTATGACCTACCCTTCGGTCGGTACCGGTTGCGGTAGCGTCAGAATTTCTGGTAGCCTGTAGATGTAAATCTCAACACCGCGCAAGACGCATTCAGTCCTTCCGCGCCGACTGAGGTTCTCCGTCTTCATGATCTCTGCCGATGGCAGTCGGGTGCGAATCAGATCAAACAAGGCCTTCCGACTCGCGTCGCAGTCCAGTACCGCTACGTCCCCGCCGTCGTCCGTCAGTACGTACCCCATTTCCTGGAGACTCTCGTGCCAAGCAGCCTCAGCTGCTTTGTCGGAGACAGGCGTGTCAGACTCCAGCAGGCCGAAGCCGAAGCGTCCCTTGGGGTTGCAGCTGAGTATCGCCTTGCATCCATTGCTGCGGAATGCTACTTCGGAGACTGTCCCAAACCCCTCAAGGCTCCACCAGGTGTACAAGCGATCCTCCAGAACCTGCAGGCTGAGTTGCGTGTGCTCGGGCGCCTGCTGATTGCCGAGTTGGGCCTCCACCTCGCGTATCCGTGCATTTGCCTTGCGTAGAGCTGCGTGACGTGCCTCCACGTCGGCGGCGCTGTCCATCTTTACGCCCAATACACCTGCGAGATCCGCCAGGTTGAACTCGCAGGCCCTCAGGGTGGCGTCAGCAAGCCCAACGCTTGGCGATTTCCCCTCGCCCACGCCTCGGGCCAGGGTCTGCAAGGCAAACATCATGTCCTGGATTTTTCGCGTCGCGACTGCTCTGGAGTCGGGAGTCAGCGGAATCGGCGTTGAGTCAAAGGCGATTCCCAGAGGGGAAATGATCTCCGGCATCTGTGCCCCCCTTAGCCGAAGCGGCCGTTCACGTCCACGCTCTGTGCAACGGGCAGAACCGTCTCGATCCCGCGGCAGAGCAAGCCCCGCGCAACTTCCTCGGGAGTCCCACCGTATAGGCCTGTCTTCGCAATCCTGTCAAGTAGCACTCGTACTCTTTCGTTCACCTCCAGGAGCAGATGGTCTTCATCCTTTCGAATCCAGCCTCCGTCCGAGCGCGGCTTGAACGCCAACTCTTCTGCAACCTCCGTCAGCAGCAGTTTGCGATCAGCGCCTTCCTGAAACGCCTGCTCCAGATACTCCGCTTCCCCCTCGAGGACGTCCTTGGCGACAAGCTCCGGCATGCCGTGATTGTGTACGAGCAGGTAGGTGACACCTGCCCGGAACTCGTCAAATGTCGCGAGATCGCCAGTCTTCTTAGCGGACTTCGCTTCCGGCTTCGTTCCCATGGATACTTCCTGAATGGTTCGTGTTGGATGCCACGTGAGGCTCTGCCGCACCGGTCTTTGCGGCCAGCATTCCTCGAAGGGCCGTTGCCTTGGCCGGACTCACAAGGCCATAGGGGGCGCAGTGTTCGCATTGCGGCGGCATGAGGTCAAAGGCAAGATGCTTTGACAGGTTGGAACAGACTGGGCACTCCACCGCCGTTTTCCACCACGCGTTGTCGGTCCGAATCCGCTCTGTCCTCGCCAGCGCGCACGACGGACAAGCATAGTGGTCCGTTTCTTCGCCACCTTCCCCGGCACTCGAAATGGCTGCATAGAGCCGCGCACCAGGTGAAGCGTTCTGGCAGAGATCGCAGTCACAGGTCGATTCCGCCACAAAATCGCAGCGGGCATAGCCGCCAACGTCGACTATCGCCCTCTCCTGCTCCACGGCCTTTGCGTCCGCCTTCTTCTTCTGCCGGCGGTTCATGCGCCTGAACCGCCCGCGCAACAATCCTTGGTTGACTTTCATCACGTCCCTCAATAACGTGCATGTGATTCTTTACAACATTAACAGATACGCATACTTTGCGTTCGAGGATTCTACGCCAGAATGATCAAACTAACAGTCGGGGAGCAATCCCCTTTTCCGAGCGCCAATGGCGCCACCGGCATCCGCGCTGAGTTCTCCGAAGCCGGCATCGCACTTATCCTGCAATTCCCGGATGTCACGGCGGAAGATGTCGCCGCGGTAAAGGCGACCATCCTTGCGTACAGCCTGCGCCGCACGGAAGCCAACCCTATCGGTTCGTTGACCAGCATAGTGGACCTAGCAGATGGCATCAATGTTCGGTTCTTTTCCGCTCCGCTCTTTCCTTCGCGAGCGTTCCTTGAGAACTGGATCGTGAGTGAATCAAATGCTCTGATGTTCGTTCTGGTGGACTCGAACACAAACATCATCCATTCGCTCCGAGTCGCAGGGCTCCCGGATGAATTGCTGAACACTATGAAGAATGCCGACGGCCGCGAAAGATCACTGGGCAGTCGACGACGTGGAGCGATTCAACCAAAGCGCGAAGTGGGTCTACTCGGCCGATGAAGATGTGTTTGTACGCCGCGACAGCATCCGCCTCGGCTAACCCTGATCCTTCCTCACATCGCCCTGCCCCCTCCCATTGCGCGACACCCGATACCAGACACGGCAAAAAAGAAACCCCATCAGCCTTCGGCAGGATGATGGGGTGTGGGGGTTTGCTTCTGAGGGCCTCTACTTAGCGAATTTAATCTGCGTGTCAAACCCCTCGATGGAGTTCAAGACGTAGGGGGAGGGCCGCTGCTGTGTGTTGCCGCCCTCTAGATTAGGCTCCGAAATGAGTCTTGTTGGCCCACGCGACAAAGTCACCCATCGCGTCGCCGTAGGGGATGCCGACGTCGGCCGCCGCTTGCTTGAGCGCGGAGGTGGGCTCCAGCCCCTCGTTGGCTTCCATCATCGCGGTCGCGTTAGCGAGGGCGCGCTGGTAGAGGTAGCTGTAGTCGTTGTTCATCTCGATCTCCAAGCAGCGTGCGTCGCTGCAACGATTCAATTGCATGCTTGCAGCGGTCCGCCCGACTTTGATGCTACGCCTGCTCACCGTCGCCCGACACAGTAACGCTACTCTTTTCCCCTTGATGCTCCACATCGGCGTTCCACGACTCGAGGCTCCTGTCGCGCAGATCGTCTAGTGCGAGGCGGGCCGCCTCCTCCGGCGTTCCTGCCGTAACCGAGACGGTAAAAGTTACGTTGAAGTCTTTCATGATGGGTATCTCCTTCACAGCCCGTTAATCGCTTCGCGGAGCGCCTCAAAAGCACTTTCACGGGAAGGCAAGCCCTCCAGCAGCTTCAGGTCGTCGTGGTGGAACACTACAAACCATGTTCCATCGACGATAGCTCTATCGATGATTCCCCCGGTGAGGGGATCAGGGTTAGTTGCTAACCCACCAGGACTTGCTTCGGTCCATCCTTCCGGAAGCTTCCGTTCGCGTGATTCCATAGTTCTGGGCATAGTCTGTCCGGTCGGAACCCCCAATACATCTCCGTTCATTGCGCTACTCCATAGTTGTGTTGACTTGGGAGATATGCGGCACAGGATCATGCAAGCATGAAGGCCTGAGCGCCACCTTCGCCTCGTCCGCCATCTGTCGCAAGAATTGAAGCCGGCAGCACGAAAGTCGTGTCTGCGGGCCATGGGTTGCTGGTCAATGCGACAGGCTCAGTCGGAACTGGTCACCAGGTGCAGGCTTGAGGCGAGACGCGGCCGACGACATCCAACGACTCATCTCTGAAGAGCGATGCTTGACCGTGTTCGAGACTCCACTCTCCCGAGCTTTCACTCGGGCGCCGAAGTCATACGCCATGGAGTCCGCGGAAGCGATCCAATCCATCATCTTGAGCTCCGCGAGACAGCTCCCCTTCACACCAAACAAGTGAGTGCGAACACCTTTAGGCAACCGTCCCTCCAATCCCGAGAGAATGGCGTACAGGCCGTGAGTAGGGTGATTCAGCGAACGCCGGCATACTGACCCGACGCCGATTAGAGCGGGAGGGGCCAGCCACGGTTGCCAGCGCTCCCATACTTGCATCGTGAGATCCAGGCTACGCAGGTAGCTGTCTCGATCCCAACCTTGCAGCACAGGCACAACAGGCTTGATCATGTTCGCCACTTCACGAGCCGTCATGGTCCTGGCCAGCTTGTTCTGCCACTCGTATGTCACGCGCAATGCCGACTCCAACAATGTTGCGGTCGCGTTCACCCGGTAATCCACTTCCTCCGCATTGCCTGCAACTTGGGGTTCGCAGCAAAAGTCGACTGCAGAATGCCAGCGTGCACCGCACTGATTCGCAAACTCGAGGTATTGCTCCAAGGTCCACGGGTACACGCCAGCTATTCCAGCCTGGCGGCCCTTTCTCTTCCAAAGCGTCATGGCACTGAATCCGGCTGAATCAAGAGCGAAGTCCATCTCAGTCAGATCCGTCGCCGCGGGCATGACAAACTCACGCTTCGTGGAGTTCCAGAACGCGTTCGCGCTCACCATCGCCGGGTAGCCTTGCTCGAAGGCGTGAAATGCCAGGCGGCCACCCCGGTGCGGAATGCCAATCCGCATCACCAACTCATCGTCCAGGACGGCGTTCACCTGCCCTACCGGCATTCCCATAACCTCTCCATTCATAACGCAGTACTCCACGGTTGTTTTGACATGGGAGGTATGCGGTACAGGCTCAAGCAAGCAGGGGGTCCTGGAGCCAGTGGTGCCGGCCTCAGTCAGACCGGCAAAGAAAAAGCCCGCAGCACGAATATCGTGTCTGCGGGCGTGGGTTGGCGATCAATGCGACCGGGCCTTCACAAGCTTCCAGAGCCTATCCTCGAGCCGCTCGAAGCCCGAGAAAACGCTGGAGAGTCGTTCCTTGATGTCCATCTGGGTTTGTCCAAGAGCCAATGGAATGGCCACTGAGATGACGCAACGCGCTGGCAGGGGATCGTGATCGACCGGGAATACGATCACGTCGCCAGTGGCACGTTCTCGCATAACCCGAACGGCGTCCGCACACGCAGACAATGCGAGGTGCTCATCTGGCAGTTCTTCAGCATCCCTTCCCCAGAACTTCTCATCGTTGAATGCGACTTCCAGATTGCCAAGAACATAGAAGCGATCGTTGATCGTCGTCAGGTATGGAAGTACATACCCAGGGCCATCTTCGAAAGGCACAGCAGCCAGGATGCCCTGTGGAGCATCGCCGGTATGCAGATCGCCGCAGGCGTTGGTGTGGAACTCGATCGTCGGATAGTTGAGGGCCAGTGACAGCATTCGATGTCTCCTTGCGAGTGCGTGGCGTGGGAGCCGTTGGTGGATGGCTTGTTATGCCGCACAGCGCAGTGGAAGATCTGCTACCCATTCCTGGCGGGGATAGATAAAGAGAAGAGGAAAAAAGGGCGCGTCGGACCGATGGTCGATGACGCGCCCCTTGTCGAGAGTTGAGCTGGCTCTACGCTTTGCTGTAGCGACGGCCTGGGCCATCGTTGTAGGCCACATTTCCAGGCGAGAACTTGCCTGAGTACTCGAAGCCTTTGTCCCGTACGGTGTTCCGGACTATGAGCTTATTCGAGCTTTGGTCGCGCTCCTTGTGGATGACGCAATGCGCCTTCTCGACTTGCAGGAGGAACTCGATGTCGTCCTGAGCAATGAGCAGCTTGTCCTGCAGTCGCTTCCTACCACTGATTTGTCTGCCGATGATGGCCGCGCACAGAGCGGCGATCGCACTGGTCAGGATACTTCCGACGGCACTAATGATCGCAGCTTGAACGGCCGGATCTTCCAGGTGAATGAAAGTTTGCACAGAGCTCTCCTGATGGGTTGACTTGCGGAGAGGTATGCGAAACGCCGCGGCGTAATTTCAGCACTAAAGCGGCCGGCAGTGGGGGAACTGCAGTGGTCGGCCAGCCGGCAGAACCGCCGCCGGCGGCCGGGTCTTCAGTCTATTCCGCGATCAAGAACCTATTTGGATTCCGGCCTAGCCAAGACGGTTGCCGCCCGCGGCCAGACCACGTCTTACCGGTCTTAGGATCGCGATACTTCGGCGCGATAGGCTGACCCTTCTTAGGGCCTTGCCGCGATCGCTTGGCGACGTCGTCCACTGTCAGGCCATACTCCGCCATCAGTTCCTGAATCTTCTGAATGACGCCCACCACCTCTGTCTGGCGAGTCTCCGCGATCTGCGCCTCTAATTTTTCCTTCTGCGCAAGAAGGTCTTTCAATGTAGCCATTCACCGGTCTCCAATTTACCTTGCGTATAACATCCTACTATAGACAAGGTGGGGGCAGGACGCGGAATAAGACCCGATTTTCTCGGCATTCCCCACGGATTACTCTCCGCACTGCAGGTAAAGCCCACAAACCAAAAGGCCCGCCTTTTTTAGGGGCGGGCCTCGTGGTGCAAGGTTGGCCGTCAGGCCATTTCCAACTCAGGAGCGTCAGAATTCGGTTAGAAAGTGTTTGTCACTCAACATGGGTTAGATTAGACCGCAGTCAAACGCTGTTAGCAACTACTATTACCCCGGGGTATCAGCCGCGCCTTCCACCTACACACTCGAGCGCAGGATTCAGATTAAATCCCGGCGCACTGCGGAACATCTCCGCCGCGCCACGGAGGTAGGAGAGCATCATCTCGGTTACCAGCCATCGCCTGCCCAGGCGTTCTGCTGCCAGCCCAGTCTTCGCGGTTCCGGCAAAAAGGTCAACCACCAACTCACCAGGCTCTGTGCAGAGGCGGATAAAGAAGTCCGCGATATCGGTCGGCTGCATGGCGCCGTGGATCGGAAGGCCAAGCGCTTTCGCATGCTGGCGATAGGCGCGTGTGTCCGAACAGGCATGGCCGCGCTCTATGACGTTCCGCGGAATCTTGCCGGAAGTAACCTTGCCAAAGGAGCTTGGCCGCAGCCGGTACGCTCCGTCCCCGTAGACGGCAGTCCGGTTAGCGCCGCCGCTCTGCATGAGCTCCATGTGTCGATCTGTATGCGGCTCAAGTACGCGCCGGTTGTCGGATCGAACCTTCAATGGATCGTTTGTCAGCCAGAGCACCTGCTCATATGCGGCGGAGAGCTGGACCCGTTTCACGCAGGCCCAGTATGTGGGGCCCGGCGGCTTCGAGTAGTTCACCCAGGGGATGCGGTCCATAAGGCTCAATCCGAGCCGATCGCGCAGCGCCAGGGTAAGACGCTCAGGGTAGAGGGAACGCGCCGGACTCTTCTCCTCGAATATGTCCAGACCAATGTTTAGGATCACCGAGGCACCGGGGATCAGATTTTTGGCAATCGGCTCTACAGCATGGCAGATGAAATCAACGTAATCGGCCTCCGTCGGGTTCCCGTACGCACGCGGCCGTCGTAATGGATATGGGGTCGAAGTGACCACGAGCGCGATCGGCTCGTCAAAGCTGGGGAAGAGGCTTTCGGCCTTGCTCCAAATTGCAACGCCGAGATCTGTACTGAAGGCAACCAGTTTCGTCGTCGCCTGCGCTTTGCACAGATCCTTGCTCGCCACATCGGCGAGCTTCCAAACCCCCCTCTCACCCTCGACACGCTCAAGGACGCCAGCCAGCCTGAGAGTCTGCTGGTACCAACGAAGGCGGCGCTTCTCTGTACTGTGCATCGCGCCACTCGCCCCAACCGGCACGCGGCGCTCCAGCGCAGCCGCATCAATGGCGCCGCTGTCCGCCAGAACCTCGTACAACCGCTGGTTGTCGAGCACCCCATTTGGGGCGTCAGCATAGGCCGCCGTGATGTGCCCGAACAAATCCAGTTGCGTCGTTGATGATCCCATTAATCGCCTCACGCGTCATAACACGTATGCATAATACGTAAGTCGAGCGACGCACGCAAATCCCGGCGCACGCGGCTCCCTTCCACCCGCCCCGCCGTACTCGCGCGTGGCCAGGGCAAAGCCTCACGAAGGCTCGCCGGCGGCCCACGCGGCGGTTCATGCGTCCGCATGTGATTCATCTCCATGAACCAACAACGGCGGCTTAGCCGTCTACCACTCAAGGAGAACCACGATGATCCACAACGAAGAACTCAGTTTGCCCAACACCAACGCCAGTCCTGCACGGTTGTTCACCGATGCTGACCCCGTGGCGATGGGGCTCGTCTACCTGACCGAAGGCGGTTCCCGTCGGCGCTCACCTCAATCGGAGGAGCGCGCTCGTCGCCTGGTGGCTTGCAGGAATGCCCTGATCGGAATGAGCACCGAGGACATCGAAACCATGGCGGCAGAAGCCAAACGCAAGCGCCAAGTGCTCGCCGCTGATGAAGCCTTGACTCCGACGAACTGACCCACCGGCTCCACGCCTACGACGCTCAACCTCCACTGCCCGCGTGTTCGACTTCTGTCGGCCGCGGGCTTTTTGTTGCGACCACTGCCGACGCACGACGACGACGCACCTCGCAGAAACGGGTACGGCGATCATTACAGGCCGGCGTGAGGCATCCCTCTCTGCAATGTCAACTCAGGAGAGACTCAAATGCATCAACAACTGGCTGTTCGACAAGCGTCGCTTTCAGTAGAGGCCGTCATCTCAAAGCAGGTACGTCTGTACGACAATGGCGGGAAGACTCTTGATCGCTATACCGTCGTGTACCTGTTCGATCGTGAGCGAAGTGGTATGTACGGGGCACGCGGCATGAACGAGAGCCCGTTCCATGGAATCGGTGCCTACTGTTCTGCCGCTCCTGGTCGGCATCTTGGCCGCCGTGTCAGCCTCGCGGATCTTCCAAGCGACTGTCAGCGCCTGGTGCGTACCGACGTCGGCAGTTTCATTGCGGCGCAGACCGAATCACAGGCGGATTGATTTCCACCGCGTTGAAGAACGAAACCGACCCGCATCTTTCAGAGGATGCGGGTTCTTTTATTACGCGAGGCGGCCATCATCGATCTGGCGCCGGCAAGCGACCCTGAACTGGCTCTGGGCGATCTAGCCACCCGATCATGTGCGTCAGTAATCGAATGAGTGCCCGGCTGAGTCGACCGAGATGGTCAGTCCGGAGGGCCACAATCGCAAAGCTACCGTGCTCCGCATGGTGAGAACTACTCGCGAAGGTTTGTCCAATGTCCATCATCGCGCCGATCAACACCGCCTTGCCATACGCCTGGTCGTTGTAGCTTGCGATTTCCGCTTCCGTTGGCTCTATTTGACGCGACATGATCTCACCCCCTGAAAATTAGAGAGACCACACCACACCCAACGTCAGCAACAGAAGGCCAAGCACACGCACGAGTTTGGCTGAAATGGTGTCAGTGAGAGTGGCACCGATACCGCCGAGCAAGAAGGCAAAAGCTATCCCGATATGCTGCAACGATGCAGGGATGGACAACGACGAATGTGCGATTTCAAGCAGCTCTGGCGTCAGTAGGAGCACAAGTATTGCAAAAAGCGGAAAGAGCCATTTGAGATTGCGATCCAAGTATGAAATAACCACGCTATGTTCTCCTTCGATGATGCCTATAGGCCGGGCTTTGCCTCGAGCTTCGTGCCCAAAGGCGATGCCACAAGGTTGTTGATCTCGTCCGCGCGCTTCTGCTTGGCGGCGAGCGCGTACTGAGCCGCTGAGGTTGGATTGGCCCGAATCTTCTCTACGAGAACTCGCAACTCGTCCAGCGACTCACTGGTTGGACGCCCTCTGGCCGCACGCCAGTCGGCTACAAACTGAGACGCAGGCTCAACCCGCAATGCTTCAAGCTCTGCAAGCATCTGCCGCTGCTCTCGATCGCGGGCCTCCTGTGCCTGTGCCCGATAGATCTCCAGCTGGACATCCCCATCGCGCCCTATCGCACTGGACAGAATGGCGGCCACGACGACTGCAATTGCGCCCAACAACAGAATCCGCATCACCTACGACCCTCCCCGTATCAATCTCGCTGGTCGGCGTGCGGATCTTCCTGGGAGGAATCTCGTCGCATACCGGCATGAACTTGTCAGTCTGCAGCATATCACATATGCATAACACGTACCGATAATATAGAAGGTTCATTTTCGCACCGGCAAGGATGCCCGCAGCAGCAATACGCGTAGAATTGATGCCCCAGCTACGACACCGAGAACCGAACAATGTCAGCCACAATCCCGCTGCTTCGCCAAGCCATCGACCCCATCCTGGGTACCATTCAAGATCGAGTACACGCTGTGTGGATCGACACCGCCGGGAACACGCTTACGGTGCGCTTCCAGACGACTCCTGAGGACTCCGCCGGCATGATGTTGCACGTGGTCGTCACGGATGCAGATCGGCGGATTGGTATTCCGAACATCCTGACCCAAGGTATTGGCCTGCGAGGGCTTGGACGCTCCCTCATTGCCGCGGTGCGATCAGTGGCAGGCCAGGTCGGCTATCGCCTTTTCATCGACGACATGGTTCAGGGGTTCTATCGCAAGTGCCTCGAGTGGGGCGCCATTGAGGTGGATCACGAAACGGTCGAGATCACCGATGCGACGCGCCTCGCCGACGTTACACCGGGCCACAGCACATTCAAGGCCATCAACGCCAGATTCCTGACGGACGAACAAGTGCAGGCCGCACAAGAACGCTTCCTTGCGGCTAACCCCAGTGTTCTGGCCGAGCTCGATGCCGTTCCGCCAGACATCGCCAAGATTTTAGGCATCAATCTGGAGGAGCAGCGCAAGAAGCTGGCGGCCGAAGCCATCGCCACGCAAGCGCGGCGAAAAGGTATCGATGCCTTCGAAGTATGGCTGGAGTACGCCATCGAATCCCCCAGCGCGCGCACGAGCATCCTGGAGCGCCGCCAGGAACTGATTCGCGCTGCGATTGGCAACTAACAGAAGCCGTTCACATTGGCCGTCCCAGCGACTGGGAGCCCCCTCGTTGGGACGGCGTCAGAAGTTGTAAGTAATGGCGCCCTGGCTCTCCGAGATCCATTTCTTGGCGAGCAGGGCCTTGATGATCGACTCAACCTCGCGATCGGCGAGAGTCGCGGGGCGGAACATCGAATGAATGTGCTTGGCTAACGTGGCACGTCGCCGCGGCCGTGCCGCCTTCCGCGAGCGAGACAATATCTCTCTGGCCTTCTCCGCGGTGCACTCGCGCGTGGTGCCGCCGGCTGGTTTTGCAGCCTTGGCACCATCTGGCTTTGCTGGCGCTTTGCTCGCCGGCACAGGCACTGCCTGGGGTACCGACCTTGGAACCACGCTGCTTGCCTCTGCCTGAAGGGATCGCATGAAATGCGGTTCCGCGACATGCATGCCATTGCTCTGCAAGGCCGGTTGCGTCGGCCTTGGCGCCGGCGTCACGGCCCCAAAGTCAACCACAATCGGCTCTGCTGCCTGCGGCGCGTATGGGGCGTCTGGAGTGTATCCGAATGCTTCTGCGATGGTCGTAACACGGCTGGCGGGGATTCCGTGCTGAGTCCGGAGCCAATCGAGTAGCGGATCAAAGCCCTTGTCCCGAGACAGGACCACCACCGGTCCCTGCTCACCAGCCTGCGCCATTCGGCCGAGCTCGAAGGCAATATGAAAGTCAAGTGCGTTTGGACCGGTGCCGCTCGAGCGCACCCAGCGAGCGCGCTCCCCCATCTCCTGCAGCCCCATGGCCACCTCGATCGGTACTTTCCGCTGCAGCTCGCCCGCGAACACGGCGATGCGGGTGTCCGGCGCTAGCCGCCCAAAATCGATCGCCTGCACATTCTCGAAGTCGACAAGCACGACAGGGCCACCCATCACTTCGACCCCAGTCCTACTGCCCCCACCAGGCCGCCGAGCCGGCCAACGCTTCCCTGAAAATCCTGCACTCGAAATCCTCCCGATGCACGTTTTATGTACTTTTGACAAATTCTACCAATACTCACTGCGCCGGCGTAACAGCCGGTACACGGTCGACGTTGTCACTTCGGGATGACGCGATTGCGTCGGTGGTATTCGGTAGATGCTATCGGGCCCAAACGGAGAAAGCTGCCCATGCAGTGGGGCCAGGGGCCTACGCTGCCTCGCTGGCGAACAAATCGTTGACCTCCTGGTGCGCGAAGATCTCAGCAGCCCAGCCTCCCTCATTCCCAGCGATCTGCTTTGCAACGGAGGCGAGATAGGTGCGGTTGCCTAGTCCCGAGACGGAAGTGATGACCTCCTTGATGATCTTCTCCCCAACGGCCCTCTTACCGTTCAGATGGAGCCAGCAGCCAAGGGCGAAGAGGTCCTTGTACACCATGGCTCGCGAACCATGAGTTTCTTCCAGCAGCTCGCGGAGCTTGCATACATACATCCAAAGTCTTTTCCAGCATCATCCGTCCGTCAAAAACCATAGGGAACATCACGCCAACGCCGTAGCACGCGATAGTCATTCTCAGGCAGTACGATCAGACCTTCCTCGGCCGCCTCGACAACGCGCTCAAGGTGGGCATCCCTCACCCGGTTGCCATGCAGCCCGTAAAAATACCAGGCGAAAGGCATCCCGATGCGGCTGTCGAATTGAGTGAGGCGCCCGTATAGGCCATATGCGTCGAGCTTGCCGGTGTTCTTCAGCGCGGCAATGTTCTTCTTGTGTGCCCACCGCGGGACAAAGGAGACCCAACGAACACCCTTCTCGTCTGGCCAATCCGACGTCTGGAACACCCAGCGCATGCAGATGCGTTCGCCGGACCGCCCCGCACTTGAAGCTGTCCAGTCGTCAAATATCCGCCGCTCCCGTACGCGCAGTTGATCATAGCCCGGTGTCAGATCCCGTACCGATGTCACAGACTCCTCCCCGGTATCGGCATCCGTGACACGTACAAGGATGTTACCGCCTTTCCGGTGCCGCTCGGAACAGAGCGATTCCGCGACAGCGACAAACGCTTGCATGTCGATGGCGCTTTCAAGCCTGTATCGGGCGGCCCCCAAGTCCCGCCGCTCGAAGCGCTCCTCCAAACCCATGTCAGGCCGGCCATCACGGAGCTCCTGCAAAGACGGACGGCCCCAGTTAGGCGCCCGGCGGGCGAACAATTCGCGTTCGCAAAATTCCACCTCCGCCCAAACCTCGATCTGAACGAAGTTGTCCTGGGCGCAACCACGGTCATGAACGAAGTAGTGCAGGACGGGCTGGATCTCTGTCAGCAGGTAGCCCTTGCCGCGACTACTGGCACACAGCGCATCGATATTGCCGCGGTGCTCGTCGAGTTGCTGCTGAACCCACACACGGTAGTCTGCAGCAATCTCATCGCCATCGGAGTTCAAGATCCGTGCGGGACGGCTGCTGAATTCGTCGCTGCTTGTCACGTACCTGGCGCCACGAAACTCCGTGCGGGTCGCGAATGCAGTCAGCAACGCAGAGTGCTTCTTCGTGACCGGTGTCGCCGCAACGATAGTCTCAAGGACGTCCGTATGGACATCGTACTCATGGCGCATCAGCTTCCCCTACCTGGACGACCAACTGGCTTGGAGTAGGCTGCAATTGGGCAAGGCGCTTGCATTGCGTTCTCCTACTCGTACTCGCCGGCAAGAAGGCGGGCGGCCAGATCCCGCGCCGCATGGGCCGCCGCTTCGGCCTTCTCCCAATCGCACGAGACGAGTGCAAAATGCATGGTTGCAAGAGTGGTGGAGAGCAACTGAGCGGTTAGCGACATTTGTTCCTGATTGAAAGTTCACGCAATGACGGATGTGGCCCATGCGGAAACTCGCTAACTCTTGGTTCTACGGGTACGTCGAGTCGCTTTTCCACTCGTATCAGACCCCTCCTCTGGGATAAGCGCGTCTGCAAGGTCGAGGTCAGTAACCTCGACCTCATCGCCTTTGCTTGAGATCCACTGATCAAAGAATGAAAGCTCCTCTGCCGCAATACCTCCGCAGTCGTGGAGGATAACGTTGCACGATCTACGCAGAAAGTCATACGCCTCCTCGTCTTCGACCACAAACAGGATGTTCCCAGAGCCATTGCGCCGCTTCTTGTACTCTGTGCATGAGCTGCTCAGTAGGGCAAGGTCATTTCCCATCATGGTGAGCGGGGATTCCTCTGGGTAACAGTTGACCACTACTTGTCCATCCCAATGCCTGTAGAAACTCCGTAGACCATCAATAGGGGATTTGATGTGTTCATACGTGCGTTTGCTCCCGACGTACGTAGGATTACGCACAAGATGAAACTCTGGCTTGGCTCTTGCTCGCACTTGTATGGTCGCGTCACATACGGTGAGTGGGCGATATTCAGCTACCTCTTCCCGCCCGCCCCAAACCTGCTTGGTCACGGAATGCTCAGAGTACTGAGCCACACCTGGATTGAATTGGAAATCGAAAGACTCTACGCATTTGCCAAAAGTGAGTTCAGGAATCTGACGCCAGATCTGGGCTTGCCTGGCGTCCGACTCCAGTGCATCCAAGTCCCCCTCGATTTCTTTTCTAAGTGACGGCAAAGCTGACTTAAAGGCTGCTGCCAACCAGTGCTGCTTCCGCAACTCCGCCAACGCGAGGCCAACCCCGTCGACGCCAATCGCCCATCTAAGCAAGGCATCATGTCCTGCCAACTGCTGCCGAGTCGCGGCACGATAGGGCCCCGACGAACCGGAGGAATTGCTAGCACGGGCCATTGCACGAACTCCATGATGGATCTCTGTGATCTGCGCAGTATAGAGCACCCGACAGCACCCTTTTGTTGAGCATGTCGGCCAGCTGTTAGAGGACATTGGCACACCGCCGCACACGAGCTTCAGAAAGAAAAAAGCCCCCACCGTTACGTGGGGGCGCGTGAAGCTAGTTTGGCGCGTCTTCACCTAGTTGGGCAGACGCCTGAGAAGTCCCCTGGAGCGGCTTGCATTTAAGCTGCGGCCTCGCGGAGGATCATCGGCTTCACGCCCGCAGAACCGCTCAGATGAAGACCCGATCGCCCGCTACAGGGGGGTCTTCAGGCTTGGCACTCGACTCTTCAGCGGGGGCTACTGCCTTCGGCGAGAACCGAACAGAGTGGAGGCCGCAGAGCTCTTCCATCTCAGCATCGCCCAACAGATCGTGCACGTTGTACAGCCTGTAAAGAATGGCGGCCACCGAGCGGCGATGCGAAGCTGCGATGTCAACGTAGGGCACCTTGCGCTCAACCTCATCCTTGAGGAGCGCATCTTCCTCCGGCGACCACTTCGATCCCTTGGATTCCAGCCCAGGAGCGCGATCAGTGTCTGCCTTGGGCGTCGCACCGTCGGATGTCCCCACCAGCCGTGTGCGCGCGAGATCTATCCAGACCTGGCGCTTGTCATTCTGGCTGGCGTGGAATTGAACGCTGGCGATGACAAGCAGCGGATCGACATCCAGACCCAGTGCGACTTTCCAGGCTTCGTCCACGGACAGCGACGCCTTCCCAGTGCGCCATTGCGAAAAATGCTGCTTCGACACACCGAGATACTCGGCAAGGGTGACGTCCGCATGGAAGCCCTTGGCGAGCTTGAGGCGATCCAGCCATTCGACTGGCGACGGCATCTCGACCGGCCCGGCCTCGGGTGCGCGCTTCCTTGCGTCAGCGGCGGCACCCGCCTTCTCAGGCACGGTCGGCAGTGGCACCCCCTGCAGCTGGCTGAGGGCCGCGGCGCCGGCGGCAGCGGCGTGGCGGATGTTGGAGTTCAATCTCACAACACCGTCTGGGTAGGTACGCCCGGTTTCCTCAAGTCCCGCCGACAGATTGAGGAGGATCTTGATGCTTCGTTGCGACTGAGCGTTGATGGACATGACAGACCTCCCCTATCTCACTTGACGAACTGCGGCGCTGCTCGCCGCCTCTACGCAAGCACCCCACTCCACTGCACCGCGGCGATCGCGCCGGCGAACAGCAGAACGTCCCTCACCGCGTCAAACCCGATGTCGGTGGCCGCAGCGCCTTGCGCTCGGGCAAACCGCCAGCCTTGAATTGCGAGGACGAAGGCAAGTAGCGACGTCAAGAAGAACGGCCGAACGATCTCTGGCACAAGCGCCGCGAGCACGCCGAGCAGCAGCCCGTCCCGAACCCCCTGAGTCACATCGCTGATAGAGAGCGTGCCAAGGCGGAAGACCGCCGGCTCGCTCTGTCGAGAAGGCAGATACGACATCCTCGCTGCGTCATCAGCTTGCGCCAGCCTGGGCCAGTGCCTCACCAGCAGCGGCCCCACCGACTCTTGCCACACAGCACTGGCAAGCCAAGGGTAGAAGATCGCGATCACCAACCGGTAGACCGCATAGAAGCAACCCGCTCGCATTGCGGTCGAAAGAAGCTCGAGCCTGTCCATGGTCACCGGCCTACGGGCAAGGAACAGGGACGGGCGCGATCGTCAGCGATAGCAATGAGCAGCGCCGCGGCGAAGATCGCAGCAACAATGCCAAAGCTGCCGGCCAGGTCAAGAATCGTGACCGGCACAGCGTCAAGCGGCGAGTTTGTCTCCGGCACAAATGACGCAACCCAACGGCATGCCGACAGGAGCTCTTCGTCAATGAGGACAACTGCCCCGATTCCAAGCGCCAGGGCAATGACGATGCCGAAATGGGACAGGCTTGCAGCCACGCGATCTTCCAGCAGTACCGGGGCTTTGGGCGTCTTGCGCCAGAGGAAGTAGAGAACCGCGATTGCCGCAGCAGAGAGAAGGACGAAGCCGATTGAGTGGAGCATGATCATACTGGTAGGTATTGTGGAGATACTCAAAGCCCGAGATCCGCACGGATCTTCGCGACCTCAGGCATCTTCCGGTACCGGATTGCCTTGACCCCTACGGTCTTCAGCAGCTGGTCGCGGCGGCGGTCAAGCGCCTTCTGCGCGCTCTTGTCATGCGTCGCGTCGTCGAGCTCGATGACAGCGACCACACGGAATTCCTTGTTGCAGACGATGAAGTCGCCGCGGTTGTGGGCCACCTGGTGACGCGCCTTTGTCTTGTCGACCAACGCCATGGTCTTGACCTTGAGGAACGCTCCAAACACCACCTGTGGTGCGACGATCAGGTCCCGGCCGGCGGCCTCTTTCAGGCGCCAGAACAAGTCCTGCTCATGCTCGGTCAACAGTGGGATCGTTTGGTAGTGTTTGGGGGAGTACTTCGACCCCGACTGCAGCCTCTTGACGACGAGGTAGACGAGCACCGCGAGGATCGCGCAGACGACCACAAGACCGGTGTAACTGATCTCCATAGTCAAATCCTCGCTAGGCTGCGTGCCTCTACTAGCGCCCCCGCAAGCTTGTTCGTTTGCTGAGAGAAGTAGGCGAACTGTTTGGTATGCACCCCCAGCCTCACCATCTCGGGCAGGTTGTGGGCGACGTCGGAAAGCTCGTAGATCAACGCGGCGGCCCTGGAACGGCGATCCGCCGCACCCCGATCAGTTGGGGAAAATCGTCCGAAAACGCCGCGGCGAGGCTTTGGCTCTGCCACGATCCCGCTGAGCTTGCGAATCTGCATGAACGCCTCACCACACAGGAAGAGGGCCTCGGATTCCACCGTCTGTGGTGGCGCTGGTTCACTGACTAGTTGGTTCATGGGCGGTAGTGATGTCGTCGAATACATACGCTTCGATACGTAACACGTATCTATACTATATCATACGCAAAATCGTCGCCAGAGTGAGAGCGGCAGACATCCACCGGCCTGTCGGCTGATCGTTTTGTCCTTGCCAGAGCTCTGCATAGAGAGAGGGGGCGCACTACGTGTACGAAATCTGGCTTATCGAAGCGAATGGCGAGCGCGTGTTGGTTCGTGACGACGTCCTAGACCCAAACTTGGCACAGACACTCGTGAGCTGCGGGAACCAAGGTGCCGCACTCCGAGGTCAAGCGCACCGCTATGAAGCCGTGCCGGAGCCATTCGCCGATGCCGATAAGGCTTCCTAACGCAACAGGAATGCACCGGGCGGGAGATCCGCCCGGCCCTCCGGGAAACACAATGCAGACCGAAATCACTGAGTATCGGCAGTCACAGCACAGCCAAATTGATCAGGCTCGAGCAGAAGCGGTTGAGCGACTGCACCAGGCGACGGCGATCTATACCGCGGGGCCGGTGGTGGACCAACTCCTTGGGCGGCTTGACTGGCCTCGGGATGGGCGCCGGCTGGTCGACCCGAGCTGCGGTGACGGCATGTTCCTTGAGCGTGCCCTTGGAAAGCTCCTTGCAGCCAGCAAGCACTCGCGCCTAACAAGCGCCAGTCTGCTGGCGCAAGTCGAGGGCTGGGAGGTGCACGCAGGCGCGTGCATCGAGGCGCGTGCACGTGTCGCAGCTACGCTGTGCCGACATGGCTATGACCACGCGACTGCCACCAAAGTGGCCGAGTCGATGGTCCATAACCGGGATTTCCTGACTGACGGGCCGCAAACGGCCGTCTATCACGTTGTCGCCGGCAATCCGCCCTACCTGCGCTGGGTCAACGTCCCGCCCGTTCTGCAGGACCTCTATTCCGGCCATGTCCCGGATTTCGCTGCGAAAGATCTTCTGCATAGCTTCCTGGAGCGTTGCAGTCGTGCCATTCATCCGGATGGTCAGATCGGGTTTGTAACTGCCGATCGTTGGCTCCTGAATGCCGGGGCCGCGGAACTTCGCGCGACCTTAGGGACCCGGCTTGCCATTTCCCACCTTGAACGGTTGGATTCAAGCTCGGTGTTCTATCGCCCGAAGAACCGTCGCTCGGGCACGCCCCCGCGGGTTCACCCTGTGTCTGTCGTGCTGAAGGCGACGGCCGAGCCTCCGCAGCGTTCGCACGATTTTCGCGTGCTTACGGAGCGGCCAATCTATCCAGGCGTCGACGAAAGCCGTTATGAAGGCCTTCCAACGCTGGAACAGTTCGCCCAGGTACGCATCGCACCATGGCTCGGCTCTTCCGGGATCTTTGTGGTGGACAAAGAAACGGCCGCGACGCTGCCGGGCGAGTACCTGGTGCCAGCGGTCGACACCGATGACATTGTCGACGGCCGCCTTTGCACGCCGCGGCGATTCGCCATCAGGACGGCGCCTGGTGTGACGCCGTGCAATCGCCTGATTGAGCACTTGCAGCGCCATATGCACAAGATGGCGGCACGGGGCCGGCGGGGTACCTTCTGGCTACCGCCGGAGACCTTTCACCGCATGGATCTGTCCCGCGAGACATTGCTCGTGCCGCGGATCGCCACGTCGCCTAAGGCCGTGCGCGTCCCGCCCGGCATTCTGCCGATCAACCACAACCTGAGCATCGTGTGCGGTGAGCCTGGCGTGCTTGATCGAGTCGAGGCCGCGCTCCGCTCGCCTCTCGCAGCGCAATGGGTGCGTGACTACGCCCCGCGCCTGGAGGGGGGTTATTTCTCGCTGACCACAACGTTGCTCAGGAAGATGCCGATCGACGCTCCGTTCGCTTGAACCACCTTTTGACGCGTTGTCGCGGGCACAACCATCTCCGTGAATTCCAACGCCAAACACGACTGAGGGGCGACATGAAACAACGTAAGAAACCATCGGTATCCCGGCTCACTAAAGGCCTGTGGCGCCAAGCGTATGACGCCGAAGAGAAAGCAGCCAAGTTACGCGAGTTGGGGTTTGACCGCTATGCGAACTCTGTTGGGGCGGCTGCAAGAGCCTTTTCCGATGCCGCGTTGTTCTTGGAAGCGAAGGCAAGTAAATGACCGGGGATTTCTCGTCGTTCCTGGCGGCTGATGCGCGGAGCAAGCGGCGACTACCCGTTGACCTACAACGCTTGTGGAGACTGGAACGTGGATTGTGCCCAGTACATGGCCAGCCGTTGAGCCTCTCGATCCAGGCAGAGCCCATAGACCGTGCGCGCGACCTTTCTCCTTTGGAATGTCCTGTTGCTGGTTGCAGCGCCAAGGTTTCAGCGTGGGACTGGAATCTCCCGGGCAATGAGAATCGCCCCTATTGCATCGAGAGCCTTGGCGACTGAGATCGTTGCTATGTCGCGCAGACGTTGGAAGTGTGAATCTCTTTCGGATTGATCAAGTCACATGCAAATCGAATTCTGCCAGCAAGGCACATGGGGCGCGCTAGAAGCGGCCCGCGCATGGTGCCGCGAGAACGGTATATCAGTGGGGCAGTCATGTGCCACCGGGCCGTCCGGGTTGCTCTTCGGGAAAGTCGACTGGATTGCGAAATGGCGCAATCTCACCGAGGACGAACAGGACGCCCTGCACGGGACCATGAGTGGCGACTTCCGAGAGGGCCCGATCGTGATCGTTCTCAAGGATGAAGCAGTCGCTGCGCACATGGCCGTCATGAAGGCCAAGAATCCACCAACGCCCTAGGCTGCCCCTGGGCGAGGACGGTACCCATGCGAACGACAAAGACTGTGTATTTCACGATGATCTTGCATCCTGCCTCGGGATGGACGCGCATTGGAAATGCCTATCCGAGCAAAGCGGCTGCCAAGGATTGGGTGCCATTCGTTCGGAGGGCGTGGAGGGGCCTCCGAACCAAGGTGGAGCCGTGCACCTTGCTGTTTGACGATGGAGTACTCAGCGAAGAGTCTCGGCGCGAGCTCGATCAGAAGTTCAACGCCGACGCGGAGGCGAGAGCGCCTCAAGCATGCGAACGGCAAGCCGCCGGGATGACATGAACTTGACGAAATTTACAATAACAGGTAACAATACGCGTATTGTATTCGCTGTGCCTGTATTGGAGCACACCGCACCGGCCGGGAGCCGGTAGTACCCGAGTGCGTTGCGCTCGCCTTCGGAGGGGAAAATGGAAGCAGCTGATCGATCCAAGATGGCAGGCGTGGCTGGACTGGTTTTCGCAATTTGTCTTTGTGGCTTGGGCTACTGGCTGGGCCTCCTCAAAGGTCTGTTGCCAGCCGCTGCGTGCATCATTGCGGGGGCAATGATGATTACCCAACGCCGATGGAGTGCCGGATTTGCGGCGGTGATTGTGGTCGTGCTGTTGTCCTTGGCCAGCCCATTGCTGCCGCCGATGCCGTTCTGAGGCCGGTGCACGACAGATTTCGTGAGTTGGAAAGGGAGCGGCAACCCGCCGCGTAACGGCAGAGTGGGCCGTACCGGTCGGCCGGCAGCCGGCGCTTCGAGAACGCTCCGCGCAGGGGCCCAAATGAAGGACAGGACCATGTTGGATTGGATTTGGGCGGGCATTTGTTTGATCACCGGAGTATGCATCCTTGCTCGCAGTGTCTATGTCGAGCATCGAAGCATGGGTAACGGTGATGCAGCTACGCATGTGCTAACGATACTGCTCGGGGTGATCTTCCTGTTCTTCTCGGCTTTGGCAATGTACGAACCATGGCTCATTCCATTGCGCGCGTGGTTCTCGAGCGCCATACCTGAGCCAGGAACCCTATTTCATGACCTGACGACCTTCGCTTTGACACTCGGTGTGGTCACGATCTATGTCATGGCCGTCGGAGCTGCCACGATGCTCCCGTTCGAAAGGTGGTTGAAGCGTCAAACTCCGAGCCAGAGAGCTTCATCGATGCGTTGTCCCGAATGCGGGGCGCAGCGCAGTCGCGGATGAGATGTACTGCGAGCCCCACGTGCCCGGCAACTTTATGTGTGACAAGTAGACTCAACATGTGGGCAGCATTTTCCCTAGTTTCCGCGGCAGTCATAGCCGCAGTTCCGGCGATCGCACTCGCATCGCCTACCGACGATCCCATCGCGATGGCCATTGCCTCTTCCGGCGTGGCCGTTGAGCAAACCCTCAGCCCCGACCAGGCATTCCGCCCGACGGTGCAGCAGCACGGGCACGAGATTGAGATCCGGTTCTCGATCGCCGACGGATATCACCTCTATCGGGACAAGATCCGCATCGAGACCGACCCACCTGGCGGCCTTAGCGACCCTGTTTTCCCAGCAGCAGAAGTGAGGGTGGATCGGGTTCTTGGTCAGCAGAAGGTGTTTTCCAGGGACGCCACGGTGCGGCTGACAGTGGCAGAGCAAGCCCCCCATCGCTTCAAGATGACAGTCAGGTATCAGGGCTGTGCCGGGGTGGGCGTCTGCTTCCCGCCGCAGGAAGCGCGGTTCAAAGTCAAGGGCACGCCCTCCCCCGTGAAAGCAATCTCATCCCCGCCGGCGCCGCCCATGCCGACGCCGATTGCGCCGATCGCCTCCGCGCCAGAGCCAGCCCCGGCAGCCGCCCCCCTCGAGGAGATGAACATACCGCCGGCGGCAACCGATCAGAGCAAGAGCCGCGGCCTGATGCTGTCGTGGCTGGGAATGTTGGCGGTGGCCACGATTGCCATCGTCCTGTCCGTATTTCTGAACGCTTTCGAGCCATTGCGGCCCGACGCTAGGAACCGCCACCGGTTTGCCAAGGGGTTTGGCCTCCTGCTGTTCTTGTTCGGCGCCGCACAGATGGTCGGCGTGTTCGCCGGCGGCAGGAGCCTCCTTGCCCCTCTCAGCGTCCTGCTATCCGCCCGCTAGCGCAGTAGAGATGAACGAGGCGCGTTAGTTCTCAGGGCAGCGGTATTCACCACACGAGTGCACAAATGCAGGTCTCCAGCATTGTTGTAGAGGGCCAGGTATGCCGAGACATGTACGACGAGCATCCAGGGCTCGCGTACTTCTACATGGATGGCCGCCGGCAGGTGCCGATCAGTCATCCGCTTTCAATGACGGATGGCAAGGCCCTCGCTGAATCAGCGTGGCAGCGGTATCACGCCGAGTCGAGGTCAGCGGACGAATACGAAGAGTACGACGGCCAGTTCACGCCGAGCCGCGTCCTCCTCCTGAACTGCGACGAGGCGGTCCTTCAATGCTATGAGGGGAATGGCTGGCTAACCGAGTTTGACTCACCCGAGCAATGGGCCGCAATGCTTACCCAGGCCGGTGAACTCGCGTCTGAAGCGTCCATCGAGGCTGGCTGGGATAACTTCAGTACCGCGAAGGGGCTTCGAGCTCAGGCGACCCACCTTCGTCGGCGAGTATCAATTTCTCAGGCCCATTTCGGAATGTTGCCGGCGCCGAAATCCCGCCCGAAGCCACCTGCCCCTCGCATGCGAGGGCTGGACGAGCGGATTGCTCTCGCGCTGGCACGCATCACCCGCATTGCCTACCCTGAGGAATGGCGCAGTGAAAGGGAGGCCGTCGAGAGAGCAGCTGAGGCCGTCGGTAGACGTGACTACCACGCAGGCCTGGATGAGCCCCCCATCATGTTTGCCGACGAGCCTATCCTGTTGCAGGCATGGGCGGAAGGCCGCGCCGAGGCCGCGGATTCTGAGTAGAACCGTTATCTGGACTCGATTCGTCTCCGCGCACCTTCCGACCGAATACGTGCCTCACACAAAAAACATCATTCCGCGCGCAAATACCCTCGTCGAAATGTATGTTTTAGCTAGAAAAATTTCATTGAGTGAATAGTGTCCCATTCGCCACTTGCCGAGATTCACGATCGCCCGTAGATTGACCAAGGAACGATAACGGCACACCGTGCAGGAATGAACAATGGAAGAGAACGCAGTCGACAAGAAGAAGAAATCTCCGTTTGTGGTCGGGGTTTGGATGCCGATGAAGGAGGAGCCGGTCCACAACGGACCGTATGAACTCCAACGGGCCGAACCGACCGCCGACGAAATTCGCAAGCCCCATCGGGTGACCTGGGAGAACGGCAAGTGGACAGGTTCGGTCGAGGGCTTTGTGCACTGGCGCGGAAGGGAACTCGCGGATATCACGATACATAGGCGCTGGCGCAAACGGATGAAGAACTATCGTCTGGGCAATCCAGCAACGCACGCGCCGGCGGCCAAGAGCGCATGGCTAATGGCACGACGCGCGGTCGGATTGGAACTCGCTGGACCTGCGTACAGGTACTACCTTGTCGCTCGCGCAATAGACAAGAGCAGAGTCAAGCGCGTAGACGAAGAGTGGATGATCCAGTTCGCGCAAAATCCAGCCAATGCTTTGCTGGTAGAGGACCAACAGGCGCGGGTCAATTCGTACTTCGGGAAACGCGGCGGAAGACCTTCGGTCGTGAGCGGCGAACCGCGCCAGTGAAGAGGGCTCCCCTATTGCCGTCGTCCTGGCGCCTCCGGCCCAGCCGCCCGCAGGGTGCCGGGGCTCTCGGCCTCTAGCGCCCTCTCCAGAATAAGCTCGTTGCCGATACACTGCGGACAGTGGCGAGCCAGCAAGGCGGTAAATCTTGAAACCGGGCTGCTGCCTGTGAGAATGAGTGCTGCGTCTGCAAAGCCAAAGTCCCGACCCTCAACAAAGGCCGGCGCATCGAATTCGCAACGCTGCAAGATCGCCTCGAAGTCCTTACGACCTGGATAGGCGCGGTACAACACACGCCACGCGCCATAGAAGAACACTTCCGGGTCTTTCTCCTCAGCAGCTATCGCTAGTGCCTTGCACAGCCCGTAGACGTAGCCCACCAAGGGCGTGGCGGAATCGATAGGAATGCGCCGCCAAGCCAGATCTAGCGCACTGCCCATCAGTTCCAGATACTTCACGACCCCGTCAACAAAAAGCTCCTCGGCTCGCACGGCCTTCTCGTTGGGCACGTACCCGAAGCCGCGCATCACCACGTTGCGCATCTTGCGCCAGATTCCCGACATATGATCCCCTGGCAAACGCCGGCATCCGGCCGGTGCGGGGCGTAGCTCTCGCTCGGTGCTTTACTTAGAGGAAAGGGATGCCCAAGTTCCCGCCGGCCACATGCACCTGCTCAGAACCGTAGCGAATGAACTTGGGATGCGGCATGGTCGGGTTGGTTGCGGCAACCCAATCTGCAACGCATTGCTCAAGGCGATTCATCAAATCCAGCTGCTTCAGCCACTCGGGGCTGGACTGCCCACCTTCGAGTCCGTCTGCCAAACTCGCGTCAGCGATCGGGCTCAAGATCACCCGAGCCTCTTCCGACGACACCAATTTACCGTGCTGCTCTCCGTACGCTAGACCGTCAATCATCTGGCGAAGGACGTGTCGTGCCTCGAACCGAGCGAAGTACGAAGGACATTGAGGCGATACCTCAGCAGTAACGACGGAATGAAGGCCAACATTGATGCCAGCGAGCATCGCGTCGCGACGCGAAGAGAAGCCCGCAATCCAGCGATCCGCGGCGTCCTTGTAGGCAAACTCATCACTCGCGATTTTCTGTTCGTCTACGTCGTTTTGCGTGCTCATACTGTTCCCGTTGGTTTCCGATGCTTCGATCAGAACTTCGTCATGCCTTTGTTGAAAAGCGTCCGGAATTCCTCACGTTTCTGATCCGAACAGGGAGCGTGGTTCAAATCAAACAAGTGGCGGACCACCTCGTCGACATGCGGCCCGAAGTCTTGCGACAGACGCTCGACCAGCTTCGATGAATTGTCGCTGCCAATGTTGAGCAGAACGATCTCCCTCGCTCGCAACGGGCCGAGCATTGCGCCGAGCGTCGCCGCGCGCTCGTTCTCCAACTGCAATTGCAGATGCGCAACCTGGCTTTCCAGTTGGGCGATCTTGTCTGCCATCGCGTCTACGGCAGCTGCTTCTGCGAAGTTGCTCATGTTTGCTTTCCCTATCGGTCCGTCAGCTTGTGAAGTACCTGCTGTTGTTCATGGTGTGCTATGCGCTCTTGAGCGCGTTTGTCGCCGCGCTTCAAATCGCGTTGCGCCTTCTTCAGACGCTTAGCGATTTTGGCCGCCTTGATCTTGTATTTGAGTTTGTCCAACTGATGTTCCGCCTTTGCATTTCCGCTTACGCTCGTCGACGATCCGAATGATCTTCTCATAGTTGCACGGATGGGTCGCCTCAGTGCGAAAGCCATCGATCTCCTGAGCAGTCAGCTCGAAGGTCTCTTTGATCAACGCCTCCACGTCGAGGGCGTCTCGGCCATGCGCAAATTCTGCGAAATGTAGCCTGGCGATAGTCCAACCGGCGTCGGACAGATTTTTCCGATGTGCACGCAGCCTGGTGTCCAGATCCCGCGTGATGCCATACCCGGTAAAGCCACCCTCGTCACCAATGACGACAAGGACATAGACCGTGGCTGGTTGGTCGGGGTCAAACCCGTGTTCGGCGCAGCTTGGACACCCACATCCCCGCATATGGCTGTTTGCGACTTGCTCAAAAGGGCCGTGTTCCGGGCACACGATCGTCACGTAGTCGTGCATGCCAGCGTAGCTCAGGAGGCCGTAGTCGTATCTGTCACCGTGCGCGGCTCGCGCCCGCCCCAGAAACTCGCCCTCGCTCATTCGCTGCTTATCGCCGCGCTTGGCGTAGCTGCACGCCGGGCACTCGCCGCCCGTGATGTGCACGCCGGCCCGCTGGCGGAATTCACCATGGACCGGGCAAGCGATGACAACCTCGAGCTCCTTGTTCACATACTCTACTGCGCTGTAGTCGTACTTGTCGCCGTGCGCCTTGCGGGCGTCGGCGACGAAGCCAGCCGTCCCTCTGCTGAATCGCGTAGACAAACGCTCGGCCATACACGATCGACAGCCGCCACCTCCATTTGCTCGTAGGTGCACGCTCGGGTGGATCTCAAAGTCGCCGTGTTCCGGACAGGTCACGACGAGCTTGCTGGCCGTACTGCTATACACCGTGCGCTCGTATCCGAATCGCTGCCCATGGATTGCGCGTGCGCGGGCGACAAATGAACTCGTGTCCAATCGAGCCACGCCCGCGCACGCTGGGCAGCCCGCGCCGCGCTGATGGGCCGCAGGGGTTTGCTCAAAAGGCCCGTGCTCGGGACAGACAATTACAACCTTCGTGTGCGTCGCGGCATATGCGACGCGGCTGTAGTCGTATCGATCCCCATGCACCGAATGGGCTTTGGCAATGAAGCTATCGGCCGTACCGCGCTGGCGATCTGCGCCAAGCGTGATCGCACATTTTGGGCAACCGCCGCCGGACAGGTGTCTACGCGGCGTTTGCTCGAACAGCCCATGTACCGAGCAGCGTATTGTGAGCGGGGTCAGTGCGTTGACCAGCAAGGCTTCGGCGTAGCCATACCGATCGCCATGGAGCGATCGCGCTCGGTCAACGAATGACTGCAGTGTGTACGGTTGGACGCCGGCGCAAGCTCGACAGCCCTTTCCCTTGTAGTGATTGCTGGGCGTTTGTTCAAAAGGCCCGTGAGTGCGGCAGACGATGGTGAGTTTGGAATTTGAACCACTGTAGATGGCACGACTGTAGTCGTAGCGGTCACCGTGCACCTCGAGCGCGCGGGCAAGAAAATCAGCTTGGGTAACTTGGCGCATGGTGCAAGGAAGGCATCCGCCTATGCTGCGCGCTTCGCGGCTGCCGCCGCGAGTTGACCGAGCGGGTTAAGTACTTCACCTCTTGAAAGCTTGGGCATCATCTTGGCCATGCCAGTCCGCTCATCACGAGGGAGCCAAAGCTCAAACGTCGGATCGCCCGTCCACGCGAGAAAGCTGCGCGTGACAGTAGCCTCAGTTCCGTCGCTGAACCGGACGAGCATCGAGCCGTCTTCGCCGGCGACCGACTCCACGCCTGGCAGTGACGTTGCAAGGACCTTGGCCTCTTCGTCTACCGTATTCGGTGCGTCGCCATTGACAACTTGTACCGGGGCCTCAATGGTCTTAATCTGATCCACCGTCTGGTGGCTCACCGATCCTGTTTTCGTCATCGTCGCTGCGAACACCACCGCGAGGTCTTCTGCGATCCGCATTCCGAGTGGTTCAGCCTCATGTTGCGCGCGGTCGTTTGGCGCGGCCATTCTCTCGGCAATCGCGCCCAGAACAACCTTCCCGGCCATCATGAGAGCCCGCGCCTCAGCGTCTCTCTCGTTTTCAGCCTGAATAAAACTGGCGTACTGCGCGGCAGTGCCTCCAATCGGTTCATCCGGGATGATCGGGCTATACGATCCATCCGGATTCAACAGGTGGTGTTTGACTTCCATGGTCATTCTTCTAATTCTCCTGTCCACCAGAGGGCCGGCCTGGTGATTGACTGCACGGCCGGCCGCTTCCGCACTACCGCGAGCTAGTGCGAAAGGACCGCGCCGAGACAGAGTTCATCAGCAACTTTCTTCAATCGCTTGTCACGCGTCCAGATGGCGATGCCTGGTTGGAGACGCGCGGATGCCAACAATGATGTATCGCCATATCCGATTCCACGGTTGAACAAGCCTTCGCGCTCGATCAAATACAGGGTCTCCTCTGGTGTTGCGACAGGCGCTCGCGGCAAATCGCGCAGAGCGCCAAGCACGACATCTCGGTCCCGCAGACTACCAAGCGAAATCTCACCGATCACATAGGGATGAATCAGCACACGCTCCTGGGTTAAGAGGCTGATCAGCATCGGATCAGAAGCGTTGAGGTGGTCAATCCAGACCGACGTGTCGACAAGAATCATTTGGTGTCCTGCCGGCGACGCGGTACCCCTTCGATGCCCGGTTGGCTCCCGCCAAGGTTCGCGAGTCGTTTGGCGGCTTCACGCTGGATCAAGGCCTTTAGCGCCTCGCGCACAAGTGCCGTTTTCTCTTCCAGCCCCGTATAGGCTTGGGCCTTGGCCAACAGTTCATCGTCAAGCGCAATGGTCGTACGCATAGGAGCCTCCGCAAGTACAAGCACAAATTATAGCATCCAATGATGACGTGATTGGTGCCCCTTGGTATGTAAGAGCTCTGTGCGCTCGATGCCTTTCACATTTTTCATGCAAAAACGTACACTTTGGCGAGGGTTTTTGCATCAGTAATCAACTAGAATGGAGAAATGCGTAACAAGCCACTCCACAATCTGATGGCGCAAGCGCCACGCGGCCAGCCGATGGACACAGAGATGCTCCGCGAAATGGGCGTGTCTGAGCGCTCCCTTAGCCATATGGTCAGCGAGGCCTGGCTCGAACAACTCGGGAGAAGCGCCTATCTGCTCCGGGGCGACAAACCAACCCGGGACGGAATCCTGGCGTTCTTGAGCCGACGGATCAAAGGGCTGCACGTCGGGGGGAAAACTGCCCTGGATTGGCAAGGTGTCCGCCACAACATCGCATTCCGAGAGAAGGTAGTGCTTTGGGGCCAGAGTGCGTACAGATTTCCGGACTGGGTCGGCAAGCACCTTACCTATAGCTATCAGACGACCAACCTGTTTGGCGAGTCGTTCCCCTACGATGAAGGCCTGAAGCCGCTGCCGAACGGAAACCCATCTGTTCTCGTATCCGTTCCTGAGCGCGCGTTCCTCGAGCTCGTGAGCGATGTCGGCAAGAACCAGACTCTCGAAGAGGTGGAGAACATCATCGTCACGATGCGAAGCCTCCGCCCACCGGTCCTCCACATGTTCTTGGACAGTTGCACACGCCTGAAAGTCCTCAAGCTAGTGAAGGTCTTGGGAGAGGAAAGCGGCTTTGACTGGGGAAAACACCTCCAAGAACATGTTGATCTACGCGTCGAAGCCAAACGGTTGTCGAACAAGCTGAAGCACAGCATCGCACAAGAACCATGAACAATACCTATCTCGACACCGTCCGCCTGCTCATTGATATCGCGCCGCCCGTCTTCGATACTGACAAGTTCGCTATGAAGGGGGGAACTGCCATTAACCTGTTCCTCCAGGACCTACCCCGCTTGTCCGTCGATATCGACGTCGTGTTCACCGAGCACACGATGGACCGCGAAGCGGCGCTCCAGAGCATCGGAGAAGAGCTGGCCCGCGCAAAAGAGGCGATTGAGAAGCTGGGATACGAGGCTCATTTCACGAAGGTCGCATCGAACAGCAAGATCAAGGGGGACGACGTCAAGCTGACAGCGGTATCTGCCGATTCGTCCGTGAAGGTCGAAGTCAACTATGTGTTTCGGGGCACGTTGCTGGCCCCTGTGATGCATGAACTCGTGCCAAAAGCACAGGAGCTCTTCAACAAGTCCATCTCGGTTCCGGTCCTTCAGAAGGCAGAGCTGTACGGAAGCAAGCTGGTTGCCGCGATGGATCGGCAGCACTCGAGAGACATCTTCGATGTCATGCACTGCTATGAGATGTTCGGCCTGCAAGCCGATTTCGTCGACTGCTTTGTCGGCTACCTGGCAGGACACAATCGACCAACCCATGAAGTGCTGTTCCCAAAGCAGAAGAACCTCGAGGAGAGCTACGGCGAGTTTGTGGGTATGACAACTGAAGAGGTAAGCCTCGACCGCCTGGTCGCCGTCCAACAGCGGCTTCAGACCGAATTGCCCGCGGCGCTGACCCCGGCTCACCGCGATTTCCTCATCTCGTTTGTGAAGGCAGAGCCCGACTGGACTCTGATGCCGGCCTTCCCTCACCTCAAGGACTTGCCGGCCGTCCGTTGGAAGCTCCAGAACATCATGAAGCTGAGGGACTCGGGGGACGCCCGCTTCGCAGACCAAGAGAAGTTGCTCCGCGAACGTTTCGATGCACTCCTCACGACAACCCAATAAGGCCGACAAATGATGACGGAGCAAACGTTCCTAATGCGTATCGACGAGACCCGCATACCGGAATGGGAGGCGGACAACATTCTGCAGAACCTGAGCATCACGGCCAACGAGCTGCTGCAGGGTTTGAACCATGTCGACGCGGACCGCTCGCTCAAGATCTCTCCGAGCGCATTGCGCGCCCTAACCCGCGCCACTCCTGCCTCACTTCGCCCGAACGTTTCGGCACCACCAAGGATCGGTAGCCTGCCGATGCAGCACGAGCGCCCCGTGATCGGCGGGCAGCCGGTGGAGTTTATCCAGTGAACAAGACTCCCAAAGACTTACTGGCTCCCCTTGGGCCAGGTATATTCGCCGTTATTGCGGTGGCGTCCGTGTTGCTGGTGTTACGTACTTGATGGCGAAGTCCGGCGGCGCATCGTGATTGTTTGAAACCTCGCAGGCGACTCCCGTCATCGTCGGAGTCGCGTTGCTTCTCACCGGAATTCCGCTGCATGTCTGCGCTCGCCGGATCTTTGGCAAGAACTAATCGGAATGGCGCCAGGCGCAATCTCCTCCCCGCCCCAGTCACAAGAAACAGGTACAGGAGTAAGGATGAAACGCAGTGATATGATCGGCGCCCTGATGCTAGGTGTCACGCTCGCGGCTTTCGTGATGGCGTGCATCAAGAGCGGGGTGGGCCTTGCCTTCTGGAATCTCCCTGCTCTATCGGAAGAGGCCCGCGCCGGGTTCGGGAAGACTTTCCTGATGGACTTCATCATGCTCAATGTCTTCTTCGTGGCAGGGCCATTAACCCTTTACCCACTGTTTGGGCAATCCCAATTTTTCGCAGGCCGACCACAAGGTGAGAGCGATGGCGCGATCCATCCGGGAACACACCTGAACGGGATGGTTGAACGATGAAGAGGCGAACTCTGAAAACCTTGACGCTGCTGGTCGGTGCCGCCCTCAGTTTGGCAAGGGTGTCTCACGCAGGTATGTTGGAGGACATCGGCGCGGGAGCATACAAGGCAATCGGGTCGCCCGGCTACACCACGGTAATTCCACCAGGGACGCGGCTCGTGGTTGGTGGGGAAGCTACAGTCATCAGTGGTAGCGATCTGTGCCCCAGCGAACCAGTGCCGCCATCAAAGTACCTCTGGTTCATGGGTGGACATCCTGTGGACGGATCAGGTTGCGTCGTCTTCGGCCCAGCCACAAAGAGTGTTCCCGTTTCCCTCTACGGTTCAGGCGGCAAAAAGACGTCCGAGACCTGGTCCGTTGAGCACCTGGAACACAAAGGCATTCCAATGATGCGACTCAAGCGCCCAAACGGCGATTTCGTGGGGGCTGAAAACTGAAATGACGTATCCAGGCACCGCGATCCCACGTCCATCCTGGGAATACGCACAAGAACCATTCGATCCTGACTATACCTTCAACGTGGGTGGCCGTACGACTCGCCATATGGCTACGCCGCTTGATGAGGAGTACATCACCGAGCCGATTGACTACGTCCGCGTAGGGGCCATACCGCCAGAGGAGCGCGAGGCCCGAGATCACGTGATCGTCGCGGTCTTCCTGCGCAAGCGCGTGTCAATTCTTGATTTTTGTGTAAGCGCTCAATTGACGACGTCTGGTATTGAAGGCTGAACGTTGGCAGGCTTGCGTCCGCAAAGACTTTGCGGACGCAAACATGATCCAAGACGAGATTGACCTATTTCCGCTGCAGGCGGTGCGAGTCCGCTCCAATGGGAAGCGCGACTACGAGCCAGCGGCCAAGCGGCGTCTGATTGAGTTCTGCCTTCAATCGGGAGCATCGGTTTCGGGCACGGCTCTCAAGGCTGGCATCAACGCTAATCAGTTGCGCAAATGGATTCGGGAGTACCGAGATTCAGCGCAGGCGCGAGGTGCATTGCCGGCATTCGTGCCGGTTGTCCAGGAGGTTCTGGATTCGCGGCCGATCGAGACACCTGCAAAGGTCGTGGTGCCTCGCCGCGAAGCGGCCTCAGCGACTGCCGATTCGCCACCGCAGCGAGCGCTACCGCTGGCACTCTTGAGCGCGAAGCTACCCAACGGGGTATCACTCGAGCTCGAATGCGACGAGCGACACGTGGCGCTCGTAAGGGCAATGATCGAAGCCCTGAATGGAGGCCATTGATGTTCCGCCTCGACGCTGGGCTGCGGGTGTACCTGCATCGCGACGCTGTGGACTTCCGTAAGAACATCAACGGCCTGGCACTGCTGGTCGAGCAGGCGCTCGGGCTGGATCCGTTTGCATCTGCTGTATTTGTGTTCCGCAACCAGCGGGCCGATCGCATCAAGATTCTCGGCTGGGATCGCAACGGCTTCTGGCTACTGTTGAAGCGATTGGAGGCGGACCGGTTTGCTTGGCCACGCGAGGCGTCGGTGGCCACGCTGACGGTCGAACAGTTGCACTGGCTGCTCGAGGGAATCGACATCGAGGCGATGCGCCGGCACCCGCACCGAGAATACCATCGCGCTGCGTGAACGCTGCTTGGCGGCAGCGGTCTAACCCGCCATGCCATCCACGCCCGTCACCGTTACCGCCGCCGAGCTGCAACTGTTGCGAGACGCCGAGCGCGAGCTCAAGGCAATACTCGCGGAACGCGAGGCAATCAAGGGCGAGCTGCGTGTGATGACGGTCCAGCGAGACCTGCTCTTGGAACAGCTCAAGGCGTTCCAGCGTAAGCTGTTCGCCGCCAAGAGCGAGGCGCGAGGCTCGGAGCAGAAGGACTTGTTCCTCAATGAGGCCGAAGCCATGGCGGCAGCGGCCGCGCAGCCGGCGCAGGAAGAAGAAGGTACGCCCGAGACCGAAGTGGCCGGGCACACACGCAAGAAGCGTGGCCGTAAGCCGCTCGACCCGGCGCTGCCCCGTGTCGAGGTTCGTCACGAACTACCCGAATCGGAACGCGTCTGCCCCCTCGATGGCCAGACTCTGGTCGAGATTGCCGTTGAGGTCAGCGAACAGCTCGACATCGTGCCGCAACAGGTCCGCGTGATCCAGCACCAGCGGGTCAAGTACGCCTGCCCATGCTGCGACGGCGGCATCAAGACGACGCCGGCACCGGCACGCATTATTCCCAAGGGACTCCTTACCGAATCGGCGCTGGCCTGGTGCATCACCTCGAAGTATCAGGATGGCCTGCCGCTGTACCGCCAGGCAGCGCTGCTGCATCGCTTCGGCGGGGACCTCTCTCGCGGCACCCTGGCCGCAAGCATAGTGCGAGTAGGCCAAGCGGTGCAGCCAATCATCAACCTGCTGCGTGACCATCTGCTGGAAGCAGACGTCGTGTACGGTGATGAGACAACGGTACAGGTGCTCAAGGAGTCCGGCAGGCCTGCCCAGAGAAAGAGCTTCCTATGGGCGCAGATGAATGGCACGGGCCCGCCGGTACGGTTGTTTGCCTATAGCCCCACACGCGAGACAAAGCAGGCTACGGCTCTCTATGCCGGCATCAAGCCTGGGTCGGTGTTGATGACCGACGGCTATGCACCATACGACGACGTCGCAAACACCTATCAGTTGGTGCACCTCGGATGCTGGGCGCACGCGCGGCGCTACCTGGTCGAGGCGGAGCAAGCCTTGCCCAAGGACAAGCGCGCCGACCACACGGTCACCGGATTCCTGCAGCGCATCGGCAAGCTGTTTGCCATCGAACGCCACACGCTCGAGATGAGGCCGGAACAACGGCAGCAAGTTCGCGCCGAACAAAGCCAGCCGCTGCTGGCCGAGATCGAAACGATGCTGCTGCAACACCTGCATACCGTACTGCCGCAAAGCCTGTTCGGCAAGGCGCTGCACTACCTGCATGGGCAGTGGCCAAAGCTCGTGCGCTACATCGAGAACGGAACTTGGCCGATCTCGAACAATCCCTGCGAGAACGCGATTAGGCCATTCGTGATCGGACGGAGAAACTTCCTCTTCTGCGACACCGTGGCCGGTGCCAACGCCAGCGCAAGTCTTTACTCACTGGTGGAAACCTGCAAGGCCAACGACGTCGATCCGTATCAGTATCTCGTTGCCTTGTTCAAGGCGTTGCCACACGCACAGACCGCCGACGACTACGAGGCTCTGCTGCCCTGGACGCTCAAGTCCTCAGACGCCTAGCGGATACCGCCGGCGGCCGCAAGGGACGCCCTCAAAAGACCGCTTACATTTTTGTTTGAGCCTGGTCTTTCGCGAGACCAAAAGCTATCGCGTATCACGCGAGGCATTCACAAAGCTGGAAGCCTTGTGTTCTCGGTCGCGAGCACATCGAGCGGCATTCCTCAGGATGGCAAGCGGCGTAACACTCCCGGAGCACGTTCGGGATGAGTTGAGAGAGATGGTCAAGCGCACTGATACGCGCTGCCAGTGAATCGAATGGCTATTCCTCTTCGCTGGTGAAGCTACTCTGGGCGCTGGGGATCGACCACACATGGATTCGATTTCAAGTAAGCAAGCATGTCTTCGCCTTGGCCTAGGACCGCCGCGCTTCCGTGTTGCTGTCGCGTGATCTCAGTGCTGCCGGCGCCTTTGGAACGCAGCATGATCAAGGTCAGCGGTTGTCGGAACCATGCGTAGCCGCCTTTGGAGCTAATGTAGCCGCTCATCTTCGGTTCGCTCACGCCCAAGCTGGCAGCAGCTCTTTCGGCGCCCTTTTCATAGAGACATCCGAACTCTGCAGCCACGACAAATTTTGCATTTGGCGGTTCGTGCGCCAATTCCTGTTGCGTCATTGCGCAGCCTGTGACAGCCGAGAGGACAAGTAGTGATGCAACGCACTTTGCTACGCTCATTTGGTCCATTTCCCATCAAATCGCTTGCTTCAGTACGGCCGCGCGATACTGTGAGCGCAGTAGCAGATCCGGAACCGGCGCAAGCAATTCAGCCATGAATTGGAGCTCTACGCAGGAGTCCACGCCGTGTTGCCGTGCTGCCCGATTAAAGGCGCCCTGCGCGGCCTCGAATTGCGTCTTGTCGCCTGACGCCAAGCCGCGAATCGCGACCCGCTCTGCTTCAGTAAGGATCATGCTCATTCTCCCTTGATCGGGTCATTGGGCAACCACATCAGCGCCCCGTCTCGTTCATTGCCAGCGATGGTTGTCCAGCTCCGGCCTTGTTCATCGAACGCCACGCAGCCAGGCTGCCAGCGTTCTGGATTCCTAAGCTCGTTCACCCACCCCTGCGCCTTGCCCTCAAAAACCACTATTACGCCGCCGCGGCCAACGTAGCCCCACTGTTGGCGCCAACGCCTCGCTTCGTCGATCAAGCTCATCGCCGCTTCCGATCAGAACGGGGCCGGCGCTGCACCGACACGCCGAAGCATCGTGTGCACTTCGTCCAAGCCAAACATCGCCATGGGAGGATGGAGCTCACCACGAATGAACGCCACATACACGGCCGCGTTGTAGGCGGCAAGGCGCTCACGATGCAGCGCCTGGAGCCCCGCCACGAGCAAAGTACGGTCGGCTTCGCCAACCATAGTTCTCAGCTCTAATTCGTTGTCCATTTCGTCTATTCCGTAGTGTCAGTGCGGTCCTAGCCGTCGATCAGGCTGGACAAATGGGACAAGACCCGGCGTGCAAACTGTGGCGCCGCGTCTTTCGCTGCATCAATGGTCGGGAAGCCGCCAGTTACAAAGCCGAGATACAGCAAGTCGAATGCGCCAGCATCGTCGGTTATCGCTGCCATGTCCTGACCAGCAAAACGGGCATACTGTGCTACGGCAGGGTTATCACCGTGCCACTTCTGCTGTGGTGCAGACATCAAGACCTTGCCGCCACCATGAAGTGCGAGTTCCATAGCTCTTCCCATACAGGCACCACAAACGACGCGAAAGCCGTTGCAGTGCTGAGCCCAATTGTGGTCAACGCAACCGAGCGATTGAGCGGTGCAATTACACCCATGCAAAAGGCCGACACCACGAGCAATCCGAAGAGTGCCAGCCCGATTTGGCCTGCTAGTGATCCTGCCATACTTGACCTTTCCCTTTGTTACCGGGCCGCCCTTCGTCCAGCGTATCGCCTTCTCCTCTACACGGGGGGAGCTTCCCGGTGCGTCTTCTCGCGCTCGCTCTCGAAAAGGCGCTTGCCTGTCTTGTGATGCTCCACCCAGACACGCCACCCGTTCTTGTCGATGACTGCGGCTACGTGAAGCGCGGACTTGCGGGCCTGAGGATTACCCGCATCGCCAACAATGCGGGCAGTATTTCCAAGCATGTACATCACGTTCCAAACCTTGGTACTCATCCTACGGCTCCTGTGGTTCAAATGACTCGCAATTCCGAGGCCTTGAACACGCCGCGCCAAGGGACCAGGTTGGCGCCTTCGCCTCGCCAGATGCGACGCCACCAGTTGGATAGCTTTTCGCGTTTGTAGCCGTCGAGCAGTACTTCCACGCCGCCATCATCGAGCACATACCTGACCGTACCGGTCTGGCCTGACCGATAGCGCCAGAACCGCCTATCAATGTCCTCAGCGATCACGACGCGTACACCCTTGCCGAACGCGCACGCCCGTTTGCTATTGTCGGCTGCGACCGTGTCAACGGTGGCCTCCGCCAACCACTCCTGCCGGCCCGCGAGCCATTCTTGATACTCTGCAGACGTGAGATATCTAGCTCTCTCATCGGCTGCGCGCATCGTCCGCTCGCTCCATTCCGATAGTACGAGCGCCAGCTCAGACTCACCTGACTCTGACTTGTGCTGTGCCAGCAGGCTGGCTTCCGCTGCCTGCGCACGCCAAGCGTCGACCTGGCGTTCATGGAACTCTACTATCTGCGCGTTCGGAACGCGTCCGCCCGCATCAGGTTCAGGATGCTTGGCCTTGATCCCGCTGATCGCTTTGCCCACAGCGGCAAGCGGTGTTTCGATTGTGGCAGTCATGGTTGCGATTTCTATGCCCAAGCGTCGTTGATCAGTGCCGCAAACGTGAGCAATTCCGTGTCGTGCCGCAAAAACGAACTCGATGCAGTTAAAGCAGCGTACTCCCATCGCCCTTCTGAAGCTTCCCGCTGCGCAGGATTGGCGCCAAGAATCGCTGATAGCCCTCCCAACCTTCGAAGATCTCAACATTCGGATGATGCCGCTCGAGATCCCCGGTGATGCGGAGGATGACTACACCATCGCCGGCGCTCAACATGCGCCGCAACATTTCCGCATGGCCCTGTCGACTGAGCAAATATCGCTATTGCTATACTCAACGCATATACCTACATGTTATGCATCTTGTTCGATTGAGTGCTATTTGTCAAGATGACAGCAAATCGTGCGAAGGTGGCAAGCAGCCGCTGCGGGCCGAGCGGGTCCAAATCCTGCAGCAACTCGTTGGCGGTGACGCTCACGTTCTACTGAATGGTCTTCTGTCTATCGGCCGGCCGGCGACGTCCATTGAGGCACCACCCCAACTTATCCCCAGGCGTTGCGCATTCCTGTGTTGCCAGGTCTATGCAAGGAGGCTTGGAGCCCTGGGGTTCCCAGGTGCTTAACTCAACACAGGAGAAACATGGCTGAAACGAAACATCACAAAGCCTGGTGGGCGCCCGTTGCGCACTTCGCAGCACATACTGTCGTCGGCACGTTGATCTTCTTGATCATCGGTAGCGTCGCTGTCGGCTTGTCTTTGCTGATCCGGTTCCTGGAAACGGTCGGGATACCGACCTTTACCCTCCAGGTGATCTCGTTCCTTGAGCACACGATCACCATCGTTGACGCGGTGTTATACTTGGTCTACCTCGGTATCACTGGATATCGAGCCGTCAAGGAGATGCTCGAATGACCAAGACCAGCTTTCGCTCGGAGTTTGTTACCGCAGCTCGGGAAGCCCCGCGTCTGTTCTTCGCACCTCTAGTCGGTGCTATCCAGGCAGTGCGCAAAGAAGCTCGCCGCACACCGACCGAACAGAACAAGGAAAAGCAGGATTCCCTGCATGGCTTTCGGAAACAGCGCTCTTAACGACTGATTTCTAACCCACAGAAACCGCCGGCGCTATGCGTTGGCGGTTTTTTTATGCCCGACGTCAAGCGCCCGGGATCTGGCGCAGCGGCGTGCCATCCATGTGGTCTGGCCAAACTGGCGTCGGCAGCCCGCCCGTGCGCACCACGCCAGAAATCAGGCCAGCCAACTGCTGGTGATCAAGGCAGTCCACCTCCTCAAGGCAGTCAGCGATCCGCTCGACGACATGCCAGTTTGCCCGCATAAAGCGTGTGAGCACTGCCAGCATGTGTTTCTTCAACGCTGCAACCTCCCTCTTGTTGGACTCGATCTCCAGCTCGGTACTTGGATTGGCGAAGTACACAACATCGGTGCGCAACAAGAGGTATGGGCCAACTAGCTCACTCCAGCCCTCGAGGTCTCCGGACACGCCCATGCCGTGAGTCCCTGCACGCAAAACCTCCGCTACCATTCCAGCGAGGTATGTATGCATTTTCCACTCCAGCATGGCCATGCTGATATCACCCTCCTTCAGAGTTGGCAGCGAAACCTGCCCCAGGTTCGGCGAGATGGTGTCGAAGTCAATATAGGCGATCGCGTCCTCTGGCACCCGATCGCCCAAGCTGTACATCAGAGCATGGCCAGCCTCATGAATTGCCACGCCTCTGTACTGCCCTCTAGCTGGGCGCGAAGCGAGCATCTGGTGATATGGGGTCTCGAACGCATAGTGATTGGTGCGCAGCCGCAGCAATCGGAAACGCAGAAAGAGCGAGAGCGGATGGGCAAACGCCAGCACAAGCGCCGCGACGACGAGTACTCCAGCGACTAACGCTACAGGATTGGCCTGGTAGAGCGCCGCCGCACGCTCCCAACCCAACCACGTGACACCGGCGAGGAGCATCCCGTACAACGTGCCGGCCGTCACCTCCCCCAGCAGCGTCGCTCGTTGAAATGCCGGCATGAGAAACCACGTCGCACCGCTCAGGGTAAAAGCCATGCCGATCGCTCCGCAGAAGATCCGGCCGGCCGTAGACCTCGCATCGATCAGGGATGGATCTCGCACAGCGAGCCACAGCACTATCACACCCGCGGCGAGTAACGCGGCGTGGCCGGCTTGGAGAAAGCGCCGTGTGTGGGAATCATAGGTCCGCCGTAGCTTCGAACGGCCGAGGATGTAGACGAGCTGGAAGAACTTCACGGGCCCGTCCTTGAATAGGATCTTTGCCAGCGTGAGGGTCAGGCTATGGCGACGCATGCGTGCTCCGGTTCGGGCGCCCTCTTCTCCGCGGGCTGCGCGCTCCGCGAAGTCCAAAATATCCCGGCGTCAGAACGTGTCAGTTCCAAACATATTGCCGTTGACGTCCACATAGGTGCCAGCAACCATCGGCATCCCGTTAGCAGGGTTCACGGCCGGCGAGTAGGATTGGCCTCGATCATAGTAGTCGTCATCTTCGTCTACTGACGTGTAGGCGGTTGCCGCACCCAATCCGGCGGCAGCGACTACCCCCGGAGTGTAATCATGATGCACATCATCGGAGGACGGCGACTGCCGTACGTGAGCGGCCTTGCGGGCTTCCTCGCGGCGAGCCAACTCCAGGTCCATACGCGCCTTAACAATGACGTAATCCTTGTTCATCTTCCGGATCGTCGCCAGTGTGATCTCGTCTGGGCGCATACCCATCTGCGCAGCCAGCCAGCCCACCGCCTTGTAGCGGCCAGCGTCAATCATGTCATCACGAATCTTCTTCTTCCCAATCGCAGACTTGAGTTGCAGATCCAAGAAGTAGCCGCCTAGCCATGCAAGCGGCAGCCCAAGCAGCAAGCCAGTTGCCCCGTAGATCTGCGCGGCGCAGGTTAGACCTACCAATGGCACAACAAAGGTCGCTGCCTGGCGAGCCACTTCGTAGCGGACCTGGCCGACCGGTCGCTTCGGGAGGGGAACTCTTTCCCAGTAGAGTTCATTCTGACCTCTACTGATCAGCAGATGCGCCACTTCCAGAAGCTCGAGTGGCATGACGTCTGCCATAGGATCTCGGCGAGTAGCCCGGCTTGTGCTCATTGAAAACGTCCCAATAGGAGTGAAGTGCGGAGCGTTACTCGAATATTGCCCTCAGCACGTCGAGAATCACGACGACTACGCCCAGAACAACTGTTGCGACGGTAGCGACCGTCCCGAAGTCGCCCCAAGTAATGGTTTCATCCCCCATCAGGATCAAAAAGCCACAGAGGAGAGCAACGCCCGCGAGCGCCAGTGGAAGAGCTCGGCGCCAAGGGGAAGAGACCCACCACAGGAACTGCGCCAAGTATGCAAACGGCAGCTTGGCTGCCTCGTAGACGCGCCTATTGATGGGTGGTGGCTCCCCAGTCGAGAGCCAGTCGTAGAACTTCTCTTGTTTGCTCATGTTCTCACAGTATTCGAATCGTCCGATATCGCCGGCCCAGAAGTAGCGGCGTCGCCGTTGTCCTCCGCGCCAAACCCGCGACCAACGGCAACATGCCAGGGTTCGCGATCGACACTCAGCCGTCTAGTGATCAGTTTGTCCAGGCACTCTGCGATGGGCGCGAGATGCTGCCAACGCGTCGCCTCGAGTGCCATCTCGCTGATCGAGATATCTTCGGTTACGGAAAGGCCGGCTCCCCTGTAGCGACGGGCGGCGCCCCAGAACTCGTTGGCGCTCTCAACTTCGTGGATGGGGGTAATCGGCTGGCCATACTCCTTTGCGAGGTAGCAGAGCATTGCGGTCCCATAGCCATGCCGCTGATGGTGTGGAGCAATTCTGATGTCGAAGACATAGACGCGGTCCGACAGCGGCGAGATGGAGTATCTGGCCGTGCCAACCTGGTCGCCGGCTATGTTGTGGATCGCCGCACTCAGAACAGGGTTCGGTGAAGTGAAGACCTTATAGAAGTCAGCCGTGGTGGAGACATCGATCGAAGGCAACCCTTCCCTCGTGCGCTTCCTTCGCGCGGGGAAAAACCAGTCCCATATGGTCAAGACATCTCCTCACGGGGTCGGTCGGCAGTGCGCTTCACCTCTGCCGCTTCACTTCACGGTTCGATCCCTGCTCGCTTGCAAAATAGGCGCAGAACAGAGAACCAACGAACCATCCAATGGGCAGGCCAACGGGCAAGAACAAACCCAGTGAGACCCAGCGGGACACAAACCAGTCGACAGCGAGAAGAGGAAGCAATGGAAGGGCCACAGCTAAGACGGGGGGCCAACCCCAATCATCTGTCTTGTCCAGGTAGGCAAACACCACCGCAACAACCGACATTGCGTAAGCTTTCCAGATTTCGTATGCGCGATCCATATCCTCCCTCCCCAGAGCTCTAGTTACGATCCTGCCGAGGCGTCAAACACGCCAGCGCCAAGGCGATCATGCAGATACCAAAAAACACCCACGGCATTGCGCCATCGATTCGTAGTTGAACTGCGCCAAAAGCGCCGGCGGTGGGATCAGGCAGGTTGGCTGATATCTTCGTGATAGCACCAAAGCCGAGAACGAAGACGCCAATCAAGGCCAACGGCACATAAAAGCCCGTTAGCACGCATCGGACCAACGTCAACAGAGCGGCTACTGCCGCTGCGACGACTGCAGCAACCGGAAGCCCGTCTGTTAGGCGAATCCCGCCTTCCTGAAGGAAATAGAGCGTGACGGCAACGACGCCGCCGACATATAGGCCACAGCCAATCGCCCCAAAGGCATCAAACACCGACTTCGTTGGCGACGTCGCACTACCAGTTACTTGATTCATCCGAAGTTTCCTCCTTAAATGCCCGGCCGCCCGCGATATCGCTATCGCTTCGGGCTGTTCTCGAACTTGATGAAGAACAACCCAATGCAGCAGGGAATAGAGCCTACGATGAACATCAGGAAGCTCCCATTGAGCAGGTTCCTCCAGAACACACCGCGCACCTTGAGAGTTTCGGGCGGCACGTCGAACGCGCGAGGTCGCTGCCCTCGCTGTCTCGCCAACCTCTGATCCGCGTGCCACAACAGGACTGCCTGGACGGCGGCTGACACGTTATTCGCCCGAATCACGGCAGCGACTTCCGCAACCACGCCTGCCCACCATGCGACGCCCCCAAGGCCGTCCTTCGCAGTCTCTGGTATGCCCCAATGCCGGTAAACGGCCAAAAGCCGGGGATCTTGAACGACTTCAAACCCACACATATCGGCAGCGACCAATGCAACACCAAAAACCGCGCGTGACTTGACTATAACAAGCAAACAGTGTGTTTATCAATACGCGTTATGCGTATCCAAGGCAACTCACGGCCGCGCCAGTGGTCAGCGCCGACGAACGTCGCACTCGTTGTGCGCCTGCGACCGGGAATCCGTCGTAGAGTTTCCCGTCGAGCAAGCGACCCGCGGCCTTCTTCCCGACGCGCCCCATACAGTGCCTGTCATCAATTATGCCGTCGACAGAATCAGACCAGATGGGGTGTCCGACGTCTTCCCAGCGATCGCCCTTCCATTCCATCGTGGCGTATCGCGTGCTCTCCAAACTGTCGTCGATTCGCGCAGCGTTGAAATGATCCCACGGCAACCATTCACCCCACTGCTTAAACAGGAAGGCGACGCCGGCGGCTACGCATTGGTCCCTCAAGCTCCTTACCCAATCCGGGTGCGCTGGCCTTGCGTAGGGCCCGCTCTCGCAGCCAACGATCACCCAGTCGACGAAGTCACGCATCGCTGGGTTGTGAATCGGGTCGCTGACGTGGCCGGCGCACGTGCCGCAATACCCGACCTCCATCCGTTCGCCTTGGGCGAATCCGGTTTCGCAGTTCGGATAGCTCGGGGTCAGGAAGTCACTGATATCGACTGGGGCTAGTAGCGGCTCCATCGAAAGGAACCGGACGTATGCCGGCACCTCGAGCAACTTCGAGATGTCGCGATCCGCTTCTGCCTGATTGACAATGGTGGCACCGACGAAGACGTTCTCAGGGGGGGGTCCGGTACGCCATGCATCGATCCACTCGCGCAATGAACCCGCGTCAGCGATAGCGCCGGCGCCGCTGTTCCAAACGTAGTCGCTGGCTTCTGCCAGCCGCTTCTTGAAGTTGCCGATGCGCTTGGTCAGCAGGAGCCAATCTAGACTGGGCGTCCTGCGCACCAGGTCAAGCAGATCCACCAGCCATTCGATCGGCACTGCATTGTCTAGCCAATCTGAAAGACTCGCGCTGAACACCCGCTGCCGGCGCCCGTGCTCTTCATAGAACTGCGCGTGCTCTCGTTCCCAGCGCAGGGGCTGCTTCCAATTCTCAGCGGATGTCCGGTGACGCGGCTGCCTCGTGCCAAACTTCACGCCCAGCACGCGAACTGGCGTCGATACTTCCGCGTAGCAATGATCGCAGCCAGGGCTGACAGGCTCGCAACCGAGCCAGGCATTGAATGTATGGTCCGTCCACTCGATCTTGCTACCCTTGCTCATGGCTTCACCTTCTCGTCTGGGTCGTAACCAAACTCGCGGCAGATCGCTGCTGAGACCGTGCTACCCGTGCTGAAAAGCTGATGCACCAACACCCAACGTATCTCGCCTCGCCGCGGCGCGATCGCCCGCAGATTGCGCATCGCGCGCTCCAGCAAGTCACGTTCTTTGAAGGTGTTGTCCGCAAGTTTGATCATTGCGCTCTCCTGGGGGCGTTGGCGATCGTCAGCACCCGACGGCATGGACACAACTGGCGGCGTCCTCATAACGCGCGGCCGGCCGGCCTTTTCTTCTGGCCACCTGGCAAGGATGCGCTTGAGCTCGCGCGTGGCGGTTGCCCGTTTGCCATCGGAGTTCGATGGCAGTTCCTCCGCCAGCGTGCGGTTGCACGCAGCGCAATTCGCCGCGTAAGAGGTGGCTTCGCCGGTACCGCGCCCGCCGGCAGTCGGCATGATCTTGACTGTTTCCTTGCCTCCGCACTCCGGGCAATCAAAGCTCTCAAACGTGGACAAGACAGCCTCCATCTCCGCTATCGCGGGAATTGGACAGATCGGTGTCCCCCTGATGCACCGCGCTGCGGTGTAGCTGCAGCAACTCCCGAAGCGTCTTCTCGTTCGAGTCCCCTATTGCAACGGCATGTCCGGCTCTGTTGTCAGCCATTTCGACCCCGCGCATTCTTCGTTTCAATGGCGGCGCGACCCGCATCGGTCAGGCGAGCACGAACGTGCTGAATAGTCCCCAATGGCTCGTCCTGCTCCCATTCGATCAGACCCGCATCCTCGAGCTTTCCGACCATCACATAGGTCAAGCCGCCGCGACCAGGAGTCGAGTATGGGCCCGTGAAAAACTGGGCAGAGCGCCGGATCTCGCCTCCACGCCCGATGTGCTCAAGCCAGCCGCGCATGGCCGGCGTCACCTTGAGCTCAACTGGCGCAGCGCCTGAAGCAGGCGCCTCCAGATCGGGCGCCGGCGGCGGCGCAGCGCTGGGTTGATGAACACCTGTCGCCGACCCGCGCAGCGCCCACTCTGCTTTTTGAGCGGGGCCCATGGCGTGGCCGGGTTGGTCGTCTGGCAGTTCGTCAAGAGCATCAAGCGCATTGGACAGAGAATCGAAAGACCCGGCATCCACAACGTGACAACGCCGTTGTGCGACCACTTGCTCTTCCGAGTCGTCCATTGCGAGGTACGCACATCGGGCAACTTCGATCAGCTTGACTACGACTGGATGACTAGCGAGGCCACCCACGCGCTGGACGCTTGCGGGGGCCTCATAGACAATTCGCACTATGTTGGCTGCGTACTGAATGTTGTTTCGGTAGCTCTGCTCGGCCTGGTCAATCCATGAGCCGTCTGCCCTACGCAGTTGGTAGATCGGCTCCGGCGCAATGGCTTGCGATGCGAATAGGTCCGCCATTCCGCCCGACGCGCGCTCTCCGCCGTCGATCTCCATGGATAGCCAACGGGTATAAGTCTGCCGGCTTTCAGGGCGATAGTAGCCTTGGCCCGCCACCTCGTTGTAGAGCTTGCGCATGTCATAAAGCATATTGCGCTGCGCTTCTGCTGGGAGTATTCCAAAGCCGTGGTTCAGACAAGTTGCCATGCTGGCCAGGAGCGCGACATCTGGTTCTCCGGGAAGTGCCGTTGCGATGCTGACTGCTTCGAGCATGTCGAGAAAGTACACAAACACCCCGTGCGGATCTTCCTTCCCGTCCGCGTCGTACCGTTTGAAGGTGCGTTTGAGCCCGAGTTCTCCCGCCTGCGCCGTAGGCGCGCCGCTCGGCAAACGTGCCGCGGGCGCTCCGAAAGGCCCGGCCAGCATCGCCTGCTGAACAATGCCTTCCGCCCAGCTTTCCGACGAATCTGTATGCTCGACAATGGCGCCAACCAACACCGCCCTGAGATCCGCCAGCGCAGTGGGTGCCGGGGCTGCGCATCCGACCTTCTGCACGCTAACGCCGCCAATCTCGAACCTCAGCGCCCATTCCCACGCTTCACCTTCCCGCGCCCATTGCTCTTGCATGTCTTGCAGGGCGTCCTCCAGCGAATTCGTGCCGTCGTCCTGAGCGGCGTCCGTAGACCCGATCCATTCCGAGATCAGGAAAGCGCGCACGCCAGCCATGCCGACGACGATAGCCGCCGCAGGTAGATCGGTTTCGCCCCACGCTTTGCATAGATAGGTGTCGCCAGCGTGTTCCCCCGCCTCGCCGCTCTGGTGCCGGTGGGCCTGCAGCATGGCGGCAATCTCCATTTTCAGGTCAACGAGCTTTTCGACTGCGCGACGGTTCAGTGCGTAATTGTTCGATCCACGTGACCGGCCCACGTTGTCCGCAAGCCTGATAGCCTCAACGACCTTCTTGTAGATCGTCTCGCCATCCGCCTTCGCAGCGGGTGCCGTGGCGGCGCCAGAAGTGCATCTGCCGCACAAATAGCCATACCCATGCGTACACTGGCTATTCGCCGCAGGATCGCTCGCCGGTGCGACGGGTGCCGGGGCGGCATCGCACAACGGATGATGCTCGCCATCCCATCCACCCAAACGGCGGCACTGGCATTCGGTCTGCACTGGCGCGGGGTACTTCCTCAGCATGTCCAGCACGAATGCGGCGACCGTCGGCTTGCCGATCCGTTGCTGCTGGCTGTATGTTGCCCATGCCTGCGCAATCTCGGCCTCAGTCGGCGCTGGCGCGACGGGCGCGTTCTCGTGATACGGGATCAGCTTGAAGTCAGGGAGCTGCGCAACATGTTCGATCTCTGTCTCGATCATCTCCTGAACCGCCTTCTGACTGATGCGCCTGATGCCGTCATCCTTGTGCGGAATGTGAGCCAAGTGCTGTTGGAGGGTAAGCAACTGTTCCGTGAGGAGCGCACGAACGATTGCCGCCTTCCTGGTCTCGTAAGTTGCTTGCCCATCCGATTCACAGATCCGCGTAGCAACCAGGGAACGGATAGCCTCCATCATTCCGGGAAAGTCCAACGCCGCAACGAATAAGCGCCCTTCCTCACGCACGATCAGCCCGTGCGAAAGCCCAATCGCTTTGACCTCTTCTTCGCTCAGCACCCAGCCAGGTGCCGCGGCAGCGCTGGCTTCCGCTATCACTGTGCGAACTTCCTGGGAGACGGTGATATTGGCTTTGTCCAACGCGCCCACTAGCTCAGTCAACGTCGCCAGCACGCGCTTGCCAGGATGTGGCGAGGCCGAGCACTCGAAGATCTCGTGATCCCGCCAGCCCTCCCATTTGGCCTGCGTTTCCGCCCGGCCGAAATCGATCGACCCACCGCTGTGCGGGACGAAGTAGGAGTTCGGCCAGCCTTTTGCCTTATAGTGCCGCACGAAATCGGCCCGCATCCGTTCGATGCGGGCATCGATAGCTCGCTGCGCCTCCTGCGTGTCTCTGGTCTCAGTCATGTCAATCTGTGGTTCCTGCAGTGGGTGGGGGCCAGATCCGCCTTCACGTTGATGCTGACCCGGAGCTGCTTACTGTTTGGCTGGTACTTCCAACGCATGGACAAGCATCAGAAGCCGCTCACTGATATCACCTAGCGTGGTTGCTAGGTGGTGGTTGCCACCGAGGTTCGCTGCTGCGTCGGCTTCCATTGCGATCTGTGAAATGCGATCGCTTAGGGAGCGATCCATCGAGACCGCGGCTGGGACGTACTCTGGAAGCGGCGAGTGCTTCGGCTTTGCAGCCTGCTTCGCGCGAATCTTCTCGACGATGGTCCAGATCCTGGCCAGTTCAGTTTCGCCTGCCAGGTGCATGTCCGCGCCGCTTGCGAGGCACAGAGCAGCGAGAGTCACCATCACACCCCCGATCTCCTGTTTCAGTTCACCGGGCGGGCGGCCGAACGTGTAGTCGACCAGCTGATGGGCTTCGCTGCATGTCATGCCGTTGGCTTGTACGAGCTCGGTTGCCTCTTCATAGAAGCGATGGTTGCGCTCTGCGCGATCCGCGGCGATCTTCGCGCCGAAGCACTCGAGCATCCAGGGCTGAACACGCCATTGGAATGGCGCAAGGCGAATCGAGGCACCGAACGCGGCAACAAGCTCGCATAGATCCGCATACTCGTTCAGGAGCTTGACGACCATGCCGTGCCCGCCACCAAACCCGTTTCCGGAGTACGCCTCTGCCCAGTAGAGAATAGTCTCGGCCGGTTGCCCATCCCAAACGACTGGTGGTGGAGCGGCGGCGACAAACCCGGCACGGAAGGCCCTGCGATTCCCCGCCGACGGCTTGAGGCCCGATGCATTGAAGGCCTGCAGCATGGCGTCCCCTGCGCGTGGCGCCGGCTCTGGCGACTCTGCACGGATCTTCCCGGCGATGATCTTTGCGGCGCTTCGGAAAAGATGGTTGCGGCTTTGAGAGCAGGTGCTTTCCGCGATGTCCGCCGCACGGGCCAGCCCCGCGGCATACACCCCCGTCCCGTAGTGCGCGCATCCCACCTGCTCGCGCTCTTTGGCTTCCGTGGCATCTACCGGTATCGGACAATTGCTATGCGGCGCCGGAGTACCCGGCTCCGACAGCAGCATCCGGATGCGCTCGATGTTCCCCCGGTTCTCATTCGATCGCGCACGCATCCGATCCCGGACAACCTCGTCAGGTTCGCCGGCCAGCATTTCGTCCCAGGCAGATGCGCTACCCTCCAGAATCGCGATGACTTGCTCCGCAAACGCCGATCGCTCCTGGGCCAAATCGCTCCGGCCAGCAGTCGCCGGCGAGAACGCCTCGGCGCCGATGAACACCGCTTCAGGGGCATCAGGCCAATCGGCCCGAATTTCGTCGAAGTCGCCGTGCTGCCAGCAGCGCAAGAACGTAAGGCCTTCGTCGGCTTTGACGGCGTACGCAATGGCCGCTATCGCGGCGGACGAGCCGACGACTACTGGTGCTCGGGTCATGCTGATACCTCCTCGCCCTGTGTCTTCGTGGATTTGCCATAGAGGGCATTGAAAGCGTCGACATCACCGCGAGCGACATAGACGCTCTTGTCGCCAAACACGAAGGTTGCGCCGCCGTACTTCGCGCCGGGGAAGAGAAACTCCGCAAGACATCGCATTCCACCGCCAGGCTCGGTGGGTTCCAGCGTGGAACCGCAGATATGGACCCGCTTGATCGTCGCCTGCGGGTACTTCGCTAGTACGAGCTCGATCAGTGCTGATTCTGCGGCGGCACGGCCGCGGAACCACGCGCGGTGCTCCGCCTGACACGTTCGCGAGCAGAAGGCTCGTTGCCCCTCCGTGACAATCTCGAAGTCGTCGGGATCGAGGTCCTCGTCTGCCAGTGCGTCGAACATGTGCTGGCCCACCTCGCGCTCGCAGTGGCTGCATTGGATGGTCCAGCCGTTCTCGATCAGGGCAGAAGCCGGCACCGGGCCCGGAGCGTACTGGTCGAACTTCGGTGAGCGCTTGCAGTGCTCGACCGACTCGAAGTCCGTACCCATTTCTGCGGCGCCTTCCCGCCGAGCAACGACATTGGTGCTCGCAAAGCGAATCGCCCAGCCATCGTCACCGTCGTGGACCTCGAACGCGAGAAGTTTCTGTGGGACATCTTCCTGAATGGTGGTCATCTTCAAGCCTCCGGTGAATTCGCTGCGGTGTCCGGGCCCAGCGCGGCCCGCTTTGTGTTCGGGGACTCAAGGGAGAGGCAAACCCAACCCGGGAAAAGGCCGTATCCCGTCAGCACGTGCGAGACGACTCGCCAGATCTCCTGCCCTGTGAAGAGCACCGGTGCTCCGGTCTGCATTTCCGCAGCGGAGTAGACAGTCTCCTTGAGGAGCAGTACGTCACCTAGCCTGTAATCACGGTCGTCGAACCGGATCTCATGCGTCTTCCGCCCGTCCGCAACGGCGTTGAAGACTTCACTGTCACATTTCAGGGAGTGTTGGATGGGGCCTCGGGGTTGGGTCCGCGCTCGCTCGAGGGCATCGGCGGCTTCACGGTCCGACCAACTGCCCGTCAGGACCCCGTGCCAGTTAAAGCAGGCCGCGGACGTCGCGATGACATGGTGGAGGCGCTTATCGAGCGGGATGTCAGGCTGTTGCGCCTTGCCGGCGAGGTAACCCAGGAGCGCATACCAGTCCTCATTGGACTTGGCCATGTCGTGCGCAGGCCCCCAGCGCAATCGCTGGTGCATCGCCTCGTTGTACGAAGCGTGCACGAAGTGCGCCACTTCCGGGGTATTGATTCGACGATACGCGGCAGCGTCAACCGCATCCTTGCTCGAGTTCTCGATCAAGGCTCGTGCCCCAGCCAGTTCTTCCGCCAGGGCAATCACCCCGCTTTGCCATTCGGGCGGAAGATTGGCGGCATCGCGCCTGGTCGCATCCAAATCCACTGGACCCTGCACCGGCGCCGCTTGTTGACCACTATTCGCTACATTACACGTATGCATACGTTGAAAGGGGAATCAGTTAGCGGACTTAGGTAGTTTATCGGGACTGTGCGGCTAGTCAGAATCCAATGGCGGACCGAAGGCTCTCGAAGAACGACACCCGTGTTTCCTCTCGACCAAGGTATCTGTCGATAGCGATCTCGTATGGTTCCACAAGCAGGGCCTCGAGCTCCAAAACGTCTCGCTCCAGATTCGCTCGATGGCACGCGTTCCCCGCCAACGCATCCGGAATGTTGTGCGCCGCGTCGGCGACCATGAACAAGTGCTCTCGGCCCAACTCGTTCAGGTCCCGCGTGGAGAAGTGGCGGAGCCGGCAGAATGCCTGGTGCAAGGCCTCGCACGCACGCTTTTCGATCTCGGTCATCACGATGCCGGCTTCATGGGTTGCTGAGCGAGCTCGAAACTAATCGGACGGTGAGGTGCCGCTTCGCGTTGTGCCATTTCCATTATTCTCACTGCTCTCCTGGTATGCGAGCCCCGGCGATCACCGGCGCTCAGTTCAACTGTCGCAGCTGCTGCCCCGGCACCACCTTGAATGCGGCGCCATACGAAAGGGCTGTTCTGATCGCCAACAAGAGGGCCGCATCAGGCATTTCCGCCTGCAGTACCAGGACCGCTTCGCCGGACTCAAATTGCTCCCTGAGCACGTCTTGAATGTCTATTTCTCTCTTTGGCATTTCAGGTTGCGTAGCCGCAAGTCGCATGCTCGACCCGCCAGCCCGTCATGTTGTCTTGGATGGTCCGTCTGAGAACCAACTCGCATCTTTTGAATCCGTTGCCGTGCTCGGCGCTAACGTAGGCCTTGCTACCGGCGATCCGGACACTTTGCTTGATTGCGACCGGGTCGGTGCCGGTCACCTCGCTGATATAGGCCTGTGCCACCTCGCGTGCGGCGGATTCCGCCCCGAAATCAGGAAGTTCGATGCAGCCCGAAACGCCAAAGGCTGCCAGAGCGGCAACCAGGATATTGACCATGCTTGAGCACCCTCCGGTGAGACCCTCAGCCTAAGCGCCGCCCCTGGTGATCACTTCTTGCCGACGACGCTGGATAGAATCGTATCAGCAATGCTTCCCGCGACCGCCCCGGCTTCCTTCACAGCAGAGATCGCCTTTTGCTCCAGGTTGAACTGGCGCGTCAATGCTGTCACTTCACATCGCACCAGATCGCGCTTCATGGCACGCACTTTGTTTGCGTAGCTTTCCGCAAAGATCGATCTGGACCAGTCCCAGTCAATGGCGCCCGGAGCGGCTTCCCACGGAGAGCTCTTCCCGGTGATGCGGTTGGACTCACCATTGAATGCGTCGACGGCCGCACCGACCAGAACCTCAAGGCCTAGTACGCCTGGGCCAAGTGCTATCTTCTCTCCGGTCGTAAGGCTCCTCCTGTCTGCACGGAGGTTCCCGTCAATCTCCGACTGCGTCGGCGGGTCGCCAAAAATGTTGATCTCGATGGTCATCTTCTGCCACTCAGATGGTTAGGCGTGAGAGGTTGCGCTTTGGATGGCGATGCCGAGGTCGCGAATGCGGTTCAGCAGGGCCACAGGAACACGGATGGTTTCACATCCATGCGAATCGGTCGTCGTCCATTCCTTGCTGTCCGCATACTGCTTGCGCGACTGTGCCGCGAAGTCCACGACAGTATTGATGAGGTCAGCAGTGTCGTTGTCGATGTGCGTTGCCATTGCGCGATTCCTTACGTGTCGATTGTGTGTACTTGGACTACAGTCGTTGTTGGTTTGCCTCACGCGGGCCACGCACCGCAACCTTGCAGCGACCTACTCTTCCGTCTTTTCCCTTGTTTAGCAGCATGCATTTCAGCGGCTGCCGAGCACTATCAAGGAGAGGAGAATTCCAGACGGAGCACGGCTCAGCGTGTGAGCAGGGTGCCAACAATCGCCGCGCCTACCGCACCGGTGAAGCTAAGTGGCTTGTCTTTCGGAATCGCGCCAACGCCGGTTGCAATGTGATGCAGTAACTCGTTCTGCTCGCGAAGCATGCCTACTTGCATAGCCATGAGCCTGTCTTGTGGAGACGGCTCCAGGATGCCGACCGCCTCACAGATGCGCTTGATGCCTTCCTCGTACGCCGTTTGTTTTGCCGACTTGTTCAACTCTTCGAGAAAGTCGAGCATCTGCCCTCGTGTCGGTTTCGTCCTCAGTAGCGCAGACAACCGTGCGGTCAATGCTAGAGATCCATCGCAAAGCTCCCGCGCTCGTGCAATTTGGTCTTGTCCTGCCGGATTTTTTGCCAGTTCTTGCGGTTTCATGTCACGTCAGGATGAATGTGTGGACCAGATGCGCAGCACCGATAGTCAATACAACGCTTGCCACGGTTACCGCCAACGCGAGCAGCACAACCGAGTTTCGGCGATAGAACTCCATGGCGTACTTTTTCATGGTTGATTGCTCTCGAGGTCTCGCATTACAGGGCCGCAATGCCCTCTTCCGCCATGCTCGCACGTACCTCGGCCAACTCCCGCTTCGCAGTAGCCAGATCCGAGCGCAGCTCCGGTACCGGAATGACACTGCCTTCAGCAAGCTTGCGTTGCAGGCTCTCGATCCTGGCGATGCAGGCTTCTTCCCTGTGGCGAAGCTCAGCTTCCTTGGTAACGAACTGGGGGAACTTCGAACGTCCCGACTCTGCACTCATCGCCGCAATCCTGAAAATAGATTAATAACACGTATGTATAATACGTGAGTGGTAAATGTTGTCAAGCCGATAAGCTTCACTCAGGCTGAGACACTCCGCCGGCGGGCCGCGCTCCTTGTCGGACGCGGGGCGTTCGGATGCAGATCCGCATCCTCCTTCTGGATCACCACCATGCCCTTGTCGACGAACGTGTTGATCTCGGAGAACATCCGCCTCTGCACCATGCGAGAAAGGCCGATGCCGCCATCGACACCCAGGCCATCCTGCCACTGGCGGTCCGCGTCGACCGCAACCGCCCATTCACGCAGCACTGCGCGAGCTGCCGGAACAGTGCCGCGGATCTTCGCAAAGATCTCGAAGAGGTCTGGGTCCACGGAAACCGAGCTGCGCTTCTTGCGCCCGTCGACTTCGCGGGTGTACTTGATGCGGATGAAATCGTCTTTGGCCATGGCCCGCTCCCTTGCGCGGTCTCTTCTGGATTCTGGTGGTTGACCGGCCGCCGTCAGGCACCGGCCAGAGCGGGCTCTTCCGCCTGCGCCGTCTGCGGCAGAGCGGCGACCAAGGCAGTGAGCTCACCCAGCTTGGCGAGGACCTCGTCACGGGTATTGCCCGCCATCAGCAAACCCGTGTAGTTCCCTGCTCGTCCGAACTCGAGCAAAACGGCACCGGTTTCCTGTTGCACCACGTCGATGGTGACTCCGTTGGACATACTGACTTGTCCTGCATGCATGAGGATCTCCTGTTTGTTAGGTAAAGGAAGCCGCGGCACGCAACTCGGCCAGGGCGACCTTCCGATTCGTGCCGATTCCGAGATAGATCTCTCGGAACGCGACGTACGAGAAGGCGGAAAGGAAAGCGAAGACTACCGGCGCCGCGATCGGCGCGAACGCGACCGTCAGGGCGAGAAGTCCAAAGGCAACCAGGTAGAAGCCAAAGATGGCGCCGATGTTCATGCGCGGCAGCCCCGCTCGACCGGTTCGGTACGCCTGACGCCAGTTGACGCCAAAGAAGCTGATCAGGTGGTACTGGAAGGTCGACGCCACGAGCGGCATGATGAAGCAGCACAGGAACATCAGCATTCCTGCGATCGGCAGAACGAACATTTCGTTGATCGCGGTGAACGTGTCGGTGGCGCTCCAGATCGACTGCAGGCCCGGGTTGTGGAATGGACGCAAGGCGGCCGTGATGTTGCCGAGCAGCAGCGCCGGCAGCGCGTTCAGTACGGCCACCGTGAGTACGACAACACCCGCGTAGCGCAGTGTCACGCCAAACCCGCCCATTACCACGCCCACCATCTCACCGATCGTGCGTTCCGATGTGTCGTCAACAAGTGCAGCGACGCGAATGCCAAAGAGGAACGCCATTGAAGACAACACGGTGGCCAGCACGACGGATGTCCGGACCAGGCTGGCGGCGATGCAGAACACAGCCATCAGCGCCACCCAGGCGATGAAGCCGCGACGAATCAGGTCCCCGGCCTGTCGTGCCCATCTCAGAACGGCAATCGCCGGCACTGGCTTCGGCGAAAGATTGTGGTTCATCGTCCGGCCTCCACGGCTGCCGCGGCCTGTACGGCGCCCTGCTTTTCCCCGTCTCGGGAGAGCGCCACGATCTCCGCATTGCCGAAGTCCATTTCAAACAGGCTTGCGTAGGACGCCGGCCGGCATACCAGATCCGTTCGAGCGAGAACGGCGCTCACCGCACTCACGATCGCCTCGGTTACCTGGTGAAGCGCGTTGCCCGAATCCTCCTTTGCCCGGTAGATGGTGACGCGGTCATCGTCGATTTCGTGGCCCAGCTTGACCAAACCCGCAAGAACAGCTTTGCGCAGCGCGGTGCCGTTCGGATCGGCACACGCGGCCTCGGTCGTGGCCACGCCGTCCTCGCTGCAAGCTTCTGTCGGCGGAGCGTCCGCTGCGGCGCTACCGATCGACGCGCGGCGCTCTTCGATTTCCCTCACGGCAATGTCCGGAGCGGCGACCATGGCCATGCGGGTCAACTCGCGGGCTAGCTCCGCCGGCGTGTAACGGTGGATGCCGGACAGCACGCGCTCCAGGCGTTCGCCGAAGTACAGCGCGTCGATGCGTGGGCGTTCGGTGGTGGTGCGCGGCATGCTTCGTTCTCCGTTGATCTCGCAGAATTGGATACGGGCGATCATCGCTGGTCGTCCGCTGACGACTCAGCTGCTCGCCGAGTGAGTTCGGCCTCAAGCCGGGCGATCTGGCCGCGCAGGATGGCGCGGCCTTCTGCAGCGCGGCTGTGATCGCGCTGACGGCCGGCTGCCCCACGGCCGCCCAGGGTGGTCGGGTCTACACGAGCAACCGATGCGGCGACCGATCTGCTCACCTTCCGCGACAAGGCGCCAATCCGTCGATGGATTCGCGCCGCCGGCGCTATGCGCAGGTTCCATGCCGCCACCTCCGTGACAACGCACCTCGCATCCGCTGCATCCGGGCCGAAGAGCGTGAGCTCGAACGCGAGCCCTGCATCTCGCGCGGCCCGCTGCATGGCATTCAGGTCTTTGTGGTCCGCCTCGAATCGGGCACCGAGAATCCCCTTTGCGAGGTCGATCGCGGCGGGGTCCGGCTCGACAGGCCAGGCCGCGCTCCGGGATTCACCTCGGCGCCCTGCTGTCTCGTCGCTTGGCAAACCCAATGACAGCAGCCGTTGCGCCTTCCGCGCCGTGCGGCTCGATGGCTCGTGATCAAGCCTTTCCATCGAATCCCCCCAAACCCGTTCCGACTTGACCAAACGTCGAATCCAGATGTGCCATCGTCAGAGCTGGGCGCCGAGCCACGCAGCGGACGTGACTGCCACGACTGGATTCGGTCGCGGGAAAGCGCCCTTCTGTTCGGTGACACCCGATTTGCGCACTGCCACGGCAGGCACCTGGGCGAAGAACTTCAGGCGAGCAACGAACTCTTCCTCGCTGCCCACCACCAGGCCATCCAGTTCGTGGAGCCCCTTGTCGCGCCCGGCATCGGTGAGCTCGAGTTTCGCAGGCCACGCCTTCATGCGGTCGTACTGGCGATCGCCGCCATATGCTTCGTTGAGGTGACCGGCAAACCATGCATCCCAGTGCACCGGGCGAACCTTGAGTAGTTCACGCCCGTACATGGGTCCGTCTTTGGACTCCCATACGTCGGGACCGTAGTAGCGACTGCCGGGGCCGATCTCGGTATCGGGTGCCGTCGAATCGCCGACGTAGCAGAAGCCCTGCGTGCTGACCTTCGGATTGAAGTACCAGCCGCCGCCGAGACGAACGCACTTTAGGCCGCAGCGAGTATGAAGTTCAATGGAGCTCATGATTCTTGGTTTCTTGACCAAACGTCAAAATCAGATTGCGACGCGCGCAGTGGCTTGAGCCCCTGCCCCCTGTGCGTCCAGTGACGCCGCGGCCTGGGTCCGGTCACACGAAGCGAGCTCCGCCAGCGAGCGGCAGTCGATCTCGGCGCCGGCGGGCACGATGAAAGAGAGCTCTTCGTTCGCCCGCAGGAGCATCGCCACCCAGGTGCCGGTCGGAATGGACACCCGTGGGATGACACGCATCTCCGGAGCGCAGAACACCGCGCTGCCATTGGCGCTATCGAACGTCCATCGGATGGGGACTGTGCAACCGGACATGAGCCGCGCAAAGATTGCGGCCGTCGTGACGACATCTCGTGCGCCGCAGCAGCGCACGAGAATCGCCCAGACTTCTTTCGCCTGCTGCTCGGTGAGTGCTCGGACCTTGTTCTTCATCGTCCCAATTCTCCGAAACTTGACCAATCCAACGACATGAGATGTTCCACCTTCAGGAGCCACCGACGGCTATGGCGACGCCACGCGGGTGCCGCAACCAGCCATCCCTCCTGGGAAACCATCACGCAGCCACCCGCAGCCGGCTGACTACTTCCGGGCTACCCAGGAAGAGCGACTCGGCCAGCAGGCCCTTCCGGATCATCTCGACGATGACATCCGCCATCACCTCGCGGCTCACGCCAACCTCTTGCGCCAGCCGCGGAACGTGGAGGAGGCCTTGCCGGAGGATCGCCAGCTCCACCGATTTCTCAATGTCAGTGCCAGCACCAACCGGCACTTGCGCCAGCGCGACCACCGGTGCCTTTTGTTCACGTGTGACATTTTCCGCTACATCACACGTATACACAACCGGCACGTAATCAAAACCCGGAATCTGGCCAAGCTGCTCCCCCACTTGTTCGGTGCTCCTCTCGCCCGGGGTTGGCTGAGCTTCAGGCACGCGATCCCCTAGGATCGCGATGATGTCCTGCATCTGGGCGTTGAGCTCGATAACGTCCTCGGCTCGGGTGAGTGCCACGAACAGCAGGTGCAGTTCCTGGACCAGTTCGGGCGTATCCAGAGTCAGCAGCTCGCCATTGGCCGTGACGAAGTCTTCAAAGTCGTCGAGCAGCAGTACCTGGCTGAATTCGAGACCCTTCGCACGATGGGCCGTCGAGAGCAGAACGTCAGCGTGCTCTGCTTGTTCCACTGCTTCCGCCTTGATCCTCTCGACCAGCGACGGGATCGCGCTGCGGTACTCCTTCACCACACCGATCAGGGAGAGAATCTCCTTGTCGTCAACGCCCGTCGCGTACTCCTCGAGCTTCTCCAGCGAACCAAAGGTCTTGAGCAACTGGTCCTTGACGGCGGCCGGCTGGCCGCTCATCAGGTTCCAAACGTCCACCAACTTGTCAAATGGGTAATTACTGAGCCCACCGACAAAGTGCAGACGCTTGTTGCCCAGCATGGCGACAGCCTTGTCGAACAGCTTGGCGTTCGTGCGGCCGATGACCGCGTACGGCTTGGAAACGTCGACCGTGTAGCCAGTCGGCCGATCCGGGAAGGCACTGTACACAGGTCGCTCTTCGCCGCGGAACGCGGAGAGGAGCATCGTGGCCAGCCGGGCAATGCCAGGGCCGAAGCGATGGCTCTGGGTGAGGTAGACCGTTTCATCCGGTTGGATCATGTCCATGGCATTGACGGCACCCCGGAAGGCAAAGATCGCCTGATACCGGTCGCCGACGATCACCACAGGGCAATTCTGGGCAAGAACGATCGAGGTCGTGACCGGGTTGGCGTCCTGGCCTTCGTCGAACAGGATGCGATCGTAGCGACGCGACAGGTCCGGCTTCGAAAGCTGGAACAGCTTGAGATAGCCGTCATGGGGCATGGGAACGTTCTTGCGGCCGAGATCCTGCATGGCCTCCCAAGCGAGCCGGCCCCACTTCAGGGTCTCAGCGACATCTGCCTCGGCGATCGTGTCCGGCACATGGTGCGGCTCGAAGTCGGTATCCGCGGAGAACAGAAAGCTCGTGACAGTCGTCACCAGGATACTGGCAAAGCCGATCTCGATGCCGAAGGCGCGGGCGAAGTCGCTCGGGCGCAGGTCGCCCAGCTTACCGGCGTCCTTGAAGCGACGGCCGAACGACCACGCAAGGGAGTGAGTGGTGCGGCATTCGACGTTCTGGGGGAACTTGCCCTCGGCTTCAGTCTGGAGAGACTTCGTGTAGGTGAGGTACAGGATGCGCTCCGAGGGACGCACCAGGGCGTACTCCCTCAGGGTGAACGTCTTGCCGGCACCCGGGCAGGCCTGGACCACCAGGCGACGGACGGCGCTGTTGATCGCGGTAAGTTGTTCGTGCGTAGCCTTGCTCATCTCGACCCCTTTCATCCTTTCCAGTTTCGCCGCGCTTAGTCGTTGTTGCTGTCTTGGCCGTTGAACCCCCAGACGTCCTGCCTTGCATCGCCGATGCGATTCTTTTCGAAGGTCGGATCTTCCGGGGTGGTGGCGGGCACGTCCACGAGACCGCCCATGAACAGCGGGGACAGCATCAGTGCAGCGCACACGTACAGGGTCCACTTCAGCCAAGGCAGGTCGCGCAGCACGGGCGCCAGCACGATCGCCGCTGCTACCAGCACGACACCTCCAATCATCAGACCAACCTTCACCTTCGTACGCATCTCATACCCCTTCATATGGGGCCAACCATTTATACCCATCATACGCACAGTACTTAGATCAATCAAGCAAATTATGCATACGTGTTACGCATGGGTAGAGCAACACCAACATACACCGCACCCAGACCAGCGAAACAGCAACGGCCAAGCATTTACTCACCGACGCCGGTCATAGAACCCGGTAGCAGGGGCAACCATTTACCCACAGGGGAGCGCCCAAGAGAAGCCCTCCGGCCAAACATTTACCCCGGGGCAACACCCCAGCCCGGCTTCGCCGGGCGTCGCCCCCACGGCGCCGGCGGCTACGGCACCAGGTACGCCAGCCCTCCCCCACACGGCCAAAACAACCGCCTGCCCAACAACCACACCGCAACACGCCATCGCCAGCCAATCTCCCGCCCCCGCCCCGCCCATACCCGACTTCACCCACGCCATCGCCTGCCGATACACCAGCCCCACTCGATCCGAGCTCATACCCGACTTCTCTCGCACCATCGCCAGCGAAACTTCTCACTCCGCCTGACACCACCACCGCACCGCCGCCACTCTCAGAACCAACACCATCAGTCTCCCGCCAGCACAACGCCGCTCCACCCGATCCCCCGCCGACAGAACCAGCCACCCAGCGCCACAACCATCCACCACCAGCACCATTCCCACGCCAGCAGAACAACCACCCCAGCCCAAGACCTCCGCCCCGCCGACAGATCCACCCGGCTCCCCGACACGCCATCGGCAGAACGACACCGGCCGCCCCTCCCCTTCATCCATTAGATCCATTCGATCCCATCCACAGTTCCGGTGAGAGATGACCGGGCAAGAAGGAGCAGCCCAATCCCGCCCCGGCAGCAGGACAGCAGCAGCGCACCCGGCTCTCAGGAAGAACAGGGAGCGAGATCCCGCGGCGACACAAGGAAGGAAGAGGACAAATGGTTATGCTCACGGCGGCGCAACAACCCCGACGCAGGAGGGCGCACAAGCCCAGCCCGCACACCACCAGAACGAGCCCCGGCAGGACAAATAGTTATCCCGTCGGCAGAACCATAGCCCCTCACGGGGCCCGCGCTGATGCGCCGGCGACACCAAAGCCTCCGGCGGACCACGGGCCGCCGAGGGACACCAAACCCAAGCCACCGCCAACCGAAGTTCTCACTCCGCGCCCAAGCTCACTCCGCACCAAGCCATCGCCGGCTACCTCCCCGCCCCACCGCAACAAGCACAGGACCACCGGCCGCCCAATCGGACAGAGAGAGAACAAGGGAACAAGGCGGACACCCGCGCAGGCGAGAGAACGACCACCGGTCGGCAGAGTGAGACAACCAGCCCATCCACCCGCCCGCAGAACAGCGCACTACGCAAAGCCGCAGAACAGGCCAAACCCGAGATCCCGCCAGAGCCAGTCCCGTCTCCCATCGCACAGAGCCCAGGACTCCCTCCGCCCAATACCCCGCGTGGCAGAAATCCCGACTCCCCACAGGACCTCCGCCTGGCAGCTATCTCCTCTACGTCCGCCTCAATCCAATCTTCGCCCAATATCCGGCCCGGCCGAGACACTCGCTACCCATAAAGAAAAAGCCCCGGCACAGTCTCTGCACCAGGGCCTTGGTCGGCATTGATCCCGCTTAGCCTATTCGTCCTCAAGTTCCATATCGCCTTCGAACCGTGCCTCGATCCGCTCCAGCAGCCCGTCCACTAGGGCGACCGTGTCGCTTATCGCAGCCTCTCGGGCCCTGGTGGAACGGGTCGATCCATGCGAGAAACGCCAGAGCCGGTCCACCGCTTGCGACCGCAACTCAAACAGCAGGGTGACTCGATCGCAGAGCAACTGCAGGAACTTGTAGTTTGCCTCCCACTCCCGGGAACGCTTCACGCGGCGCCGCAACCCCTTGTGGCTCGCAAACGAGGAGACCCACTTGCGGCTACGGAGCTGCCGAAAGATTCGCACTTGCCAGCGCAATCTCCCGTTACTGAACACCCGCTTTATGCCAATTCGGCCGGACTGAAACGGCTGCATCACGTACATCAGGGAATCAATACGTTCGAGGGTTGAATCAATGATTCGGATAAGGTTTTCCGTCTCCTCGACCGCCTTTCGGGCCGCGGTCAGGGCAACTGCAAAATCGTCGATCTCGGGGGGTTGGTTACGCACCATGTATTAAGCGTCCTTTGGGGGTTGCTTATCACATTGCGTAAACAACCCCGGGGGGGCAATTCTCCGTTCGCTACAGTCGTCTTGTCAATACGTGTTATGTATTCTAAAATGCGGACGCGTAACAGGTGCGGTATCTGCAGTGAACAATGAGCAGTACACATTGCGCACAGCGGATTGCGCATCGGTGGCCGGCCCCGGTTGCGGGGCCTTTTCGACTCTGCACTGTGAGAATTTCATGCTGACCCAAACCATCATTGGCCTCGACGTGGGCCGTAGCGCCGTCAAGGCCGTCGCCTTTGCCCAAGGCGAGTCCTACCCCCTCACCTTCCCCTCCATCGTCTCGCCCGCCATCGGGATCTCCGACGAGACGACCGCTCGACGAGCCGCCATCGAAACCGTCGAAATCGAGGGAAAGCAGTTCTTCACGGGCGACACTGCTCGGTTGCAGGGCAGCCCCGGCGCCAATGCCGGCCTGTCGAACGACTGGATCAACACCCCCGAGTACCAGGTGTTGGTCGCCTCGACCATGAAGCGCTTTGAAGCCATGGGGGTTCCGGGCCTCGACAAGCCGCTTCTGGTGATCGGTACCCCAGCGAACTTGTTCTCTTCCCAGCAAGCTCGGCTCAAAGAGGTCACGGAACGTGTCGTTAAGGCCGAGATGCGGGTCCTGCCCCAACCGATGGGCGCGTATTGCGACTTCTACCTCGACGAAAAGGGGCTCCCGATCCGGAGTCATATCACTGACGCATCCGGGCGGACGAAGAGTTGGGCTGTCATCGAAGTCGGCCACTTCACGACCGACTTTCTGCTGATGCTCGAAGGGCAGTACGTTGAACGCGGCGCCGGCACATGCGAAGGGCTGAATTTCGCCGCGGAGCATCTGGTACGCATTCTCGATGGCCGCGGGATTCACTCGAATCTCATCGAGTGCGAAACCGCGATCCGGACCAAATCGATTTTGCAGTTTGGTCAAGAAATCGACATCTCCGAAGAAGTTGCAAAGGCGGTCTCGCACGTTGCCCAGAAGATCAACGCCAAGGCCGACTCCTTGCTGTCCATGGACGTGCGGAAGTTGCACGGCGTGATCCTGGCCGGCGGTGGCGCCCCGCTGCTCTATGAGGAAATCAAGAAGAAGTGGTCGCACTGCATTCTCCTTGACAACCCCCGCATGTCAGTAGCCAATGGCTTCGGCCGTTACGGCATGGGCGTGGCGCTGCGCCAAGCGATGAAGCGGCAGAGCCAACAGGAAACCGTAGATGCCTAAGCTCATCCGGGTGTTCGACCCAGACGAACCGGAGCGGCGCATCAACCTGGTGATCGCGGAGGCAACCTGCCCCGGGGCTCTGGAGTTCCTCGCAGAAATGCCATACCGGACCGAAACCCCTCTCATCCGGGGCGTCCTGTATCAGTGGTTCATCAAGCACCGGGATGCAGGAACATTGGATGACGCCATTGAGGAGGCACTGGCTGGTCCCGGGGGTCTCATCGAATCCGCACCGCACGACAAGCAGGTGCGCCGAGGCGCCAAGGGACGCTCTGCCAGGGTGCTGAAGCCCCGCGCAATTTCAGCCCGGCCGGCTGCCCGTCCTGCTACCCCGTCTCCGGTAGCAGAGGCGCCGGCGGAGCAACCACCACCCTTGCGCGAAACAGTGGTCGAGCCCATCCAACCACTTCTCGCGCAGGGTATGGAGGAAGCGGAAACGCCTGCCACGATCGTGCCCCCTGCCATTGCCGTTGCCGCAAACCCTGGAACCGTCCCAGCCGCGCATCCGGCGCCGGCGAGCCCCCAGAGCATCGACCCCGTAGCGCTCGAAGCACTGGAAAAACTTGGCGACATGTTCGGCTAGCAATGGGAAAACGGCTCAGCGAGAAGGAGTACGAGGCGCTGCTCGGTCGTGCTCAGAAGACCAGCACGCCGGTGGTTCCCCAGGAGAAGCCCACGAAGCGGGCGGCGAGAGCGAAGCCGACCGATCCGCCGTCGCCGCGCGAAACCAAAGTACTGCTGGCATGCATGGAGCTGCTCGAGCAGCATCCCAGCGTTGCTTGGGTCATGCGCATGAACACAGGCGTGGCTGTGTACGGCGAAGGGGATCAGAAGCGCTTTGTCCGGTTCTCTATCCCTGGCGTCTCAGACATCGTCGGACAACTGAAAGATGGTCGATTCTTCGCTGTGGAAGTGAAGCGCCCGGGAAAGGAGCCCACCGACGATCAATGGGCATTCCTTCAGAACGTGGCGCAGAACGGAGGATTGGCCGGCTGGGTCGATGACGCATCTCAACTTGCCAACTTCATTCCTGCACGCATTGGCCAGGGGATCTCTCCTTGCACTGTGTACGAGCCGCCAAAGAGGACCAGATTACGATGAAATCGCACCTGCTCGCCGCCCTGCTGTGCGTGCTGGCAATCCCGGGGTACGCCCAAGACCCAGCCTGCGCGCGAAGCTACTACCAGGGCACGGCTCCTATCGTCGCAAACGCCCGCCTGGCGCAGGGCGCTACGGAGCTCTGCTTTACCGAGTTCGCCGTCATGCATTCGCCCCTAAGCCGTGCGGCTATCTGGTCGGCGGAACATCTCACGCCTTCGCGTATTCGCGCCGCCCGATCGCTGCAGCGGGCGGACGCGTTTCACCCTGATTCGCGCCTCCCATCCAAGGACCGCGCCGAACTAGCGGACTTTGCACGGTCGGGGCTAGACCGAGGTCACCTCGCCCCAAGTGGCGACATGAGCACTCCCGAGGCCCGGTATGAGAGCTTCACACTCAGCAACATCGTCGCTCAGGACCCGGACAACAACCGCCACCTTTTTGCCGGAATCGAGATGGCTGTCCGCAACCTTGTCGAGCGTCGCGGCTCGCTCTATGTCATCACCGGCCCACTCTTCACCGGCGCCAAGGTCAAACAGCTCAATGGGCGCGTCCTGGTCCCGGACCGAATTTTCAAGGTCGTCTTCGACCCAGCCGCACAGAAGGGAGCGGCCTACGTTGTCAACAACGAACCCGGGACAGCCTACGAGGTCGTCTCACTCCCTGAGCTTGAAGCGATGGCCGGCTTGGTCTTCTTCCCAAGTTTGCCGGCAGAAGCCAAGGCATCGAAGCTCCCCCTCCCCCGCCCCGAACTCCGCGGCAGATCGGATCGGGGGATCGAAAAATCTGCCGAGCGGGTCCTGAAAGACCTTTTCCCGGGCAGCACAACTACTCACGCGATAGGAAATTCCCAATGATCACGAAACGAAACGTCCTGCCAAGGGTCCTGCTCATCAGTAGGCGGCTGGGCGCAAATGCCGTAGATGCATGTATCCTCGCAGCGGTAGTGGCCGCAGCAACCATCGGTGCAGCGTGGATAGCGGCGATGATGATGGATATGCCGTCAGCCGAGCAGCTGCAGGTGATCTTTGCGGGTGTGCCTGCTGACCACCTGACTTTTGCCTGGTACGAAGCGATCGCGCGAGGTATCGCGCCATACGTGATGGCCGGCCTCCCCGCCATCTGGTGGGCCTACGAATCAATGTTTGCCAAGCTGCGGATGGAAGGAACTCCCGGCAAGTGGCTGTTCCGACTGGCCACGCGCAGCGCGGCCGACCGAAAGCTGCGCTTTGGGGAAATTCTGCTGCGAAGTGCGATGAAGGTGGTTACCCTGACTTGCCTCCTCTTCATCGCTTCGCCGGCTTTCCTCGCTGCAGTGGCTGGCCTGCTGCTTCTCATCCCCCTGATGAGTGCAAACGGCCAGTTCCTGCACGACTTCATTCCCGGGACCAACGTTGTCGCCAAGGCAAAGGCGATCGCCCCAAAGCTCGGCAAGGCCGAACAAAGGATCTGAGATGTCCACCTCACAAACGCTCAGCCCGTTTGCAAACGAGTCCGAGGTCGTAGCCATCGGCGAGATGACCATCGAGAACCGCCTTGATCGCGTATCCATCTATGGAAGCTTAGACCTGACAAGGGACAAAGCGGGCCTCAGCATGGCAAAGGCATTGAAAGCAAACCTCGACCTGATTGTCGCTTCGCTCGAGGCCGGGCCGTTGCCAGATCAAGTTGCCGTGGCACCCCCGGGAGTTGCACCCAATCCGTTCAGTGGAAGCAATGGATAGGTCCGCCCTGCGGGCACCTGCACATCAGCGTGCCCCTGCCCGCGACTACGGCACCGCGGTTATTCCCACATGCGCCGCATTACTCCTCTGCAAACCAACCCGTAGGGAGTAACTGATGCCGAACCAAGTAGAGCGAACTGAAGTGTATTCGCGCGTCGAGGGCGAAATCGTCGTTCGCGTAATCCATGCCGTACCGTCCAACAGAATCCTTGGCACGTTTGAAGTCCTAGGCGAAATCGGCGGCGACTGGGTCGCGGCGGGAACCGAATCATCGCGCTGCCGCGCTGTGGAAGTTGCGGACGCGTGGATTGAGAAGGAAATCGCTTCGATCATCGAAGTCACTCAGGATCAGCACGACCAGATTGAAACTGCCTGGAAGATCTGCGCACCTAGCGGGCGCCGAACAACCGGAGCCTGGTCGGAGCGATTCCGACAGTGCGCCTCCGTCATCCTCGGGCGAAAGCTTCCGGATACCTTCACGCTCCGGATCGTACCTGCCAACTAGCCTCCACCCCCTCCTGGCCAGCCAGTGAGGGGTTTTTCTTCCCTTCCCGTCTACGCTTAGTCCCGCCTGTGTCTCATTGCCTCTTGCAAGATAAACCTTCAAGAGGAGAGATCCATGCCACAAATCCCCAGCCAACACAGTCCGAACCAAGCAGGCCTGGACGCCATCAAATTCTGCGAAACGGCGCGCAAGGTTTTGAAGGCGAACATCCACGCGCTCTTGCCGCTGGAGCGGAAGATCGAGGCACAAGTAGCTATCAACCGCATGGACCACAACGAGCTTCGCGCGGCGCTCATCAACCTGGGCAAGTCTGAGCCGGGTCACCAGGCAAGGGGATGACCATGACTCAGGCTGAAATCCGCGAGGCTATTGAGTGGCTCGTACGTGACGCTCGATATCTCGCCCGCTGGGCTCGCATCCACCGGGCGCGCGGCCAACTGGCCGGAACCTGGCTGGCGGACAGAACACGGGCGAACGCGTCGTACAGCCTCAAGCTTGCCCGTCAATACAAGGCTAGCCTCACTGCCGAACCACAACCCGCGCTACTCGGCGGCCACTGAACCACGGAACACCACGCAAGGAGACGAGAAAAATGCGCTCAATTTCCGATGATGATCTGTGCGCGACCTGCGCGCACTGCACGTACAGGCCTGGAGAGTTGAGCCAGTGCTCGAAGAACTGGCCAACCGAAGACGTAGATGAAGTTGAAAGCTGCCCGGCTTTCGAGGAGCTCTGCGTCGACCAGCCCTCCAACACGGCTTGATGCTCTGACCTCCCAACTCCCCCGCCCCTCCTGGCCAGCCAGTGAGGGGCGTTTTCCTTTCCGCTGGCACATAGTCTTGCCTGTGTCTCATTGCCTCATGCAAGTCCAACCTTCAAGAGGAGAGATCCATGGCAGAAGCCCGCAACAAACTCGTCTGCGGAGCAGACAGCATTTTCAAGGACCCGAGCAAGGCAGCTGCATTTGCTGCCAGTCTCAAATCGGCTCGTTTCTCTGACGAGGCAATTCAGAAGCTGCCCAACCTGGAGAAGTACCGCGGCCAACGGGTCTCCATTGCAGCCGTCGGCATGGAGGTCAACGGATTGGCCAAATGCGATGAACTGCTATTCCTGGTTTCGATGCCAAGTGACCCCGATCCGCTGGCATACGGTCACTACTTTGCGACCGCACTGACCGACATGTCGACGGACCCGGTGACCATCGGTACTACGACAGAGATTCACGAGTACGCGTTTGATGTACGGCTGTCCTGCGCGGTGCGCGTCAAGGCCACCAGCAAGGCGGAAGCAATCAAGTTGCTCGACCGTATTCAAGGCAACTCCGCCAACCTTGGTTCATGGCCTAACGGCGAGCCGATCCTCGCGGAAGTCTCCACGGACGAGAGCAACCCATATTGCTTCGAGATCGACGGCGAATCCGCGGAACGCTAACCACAAATCTGCCCGCAAACCCGGGCGAAGGGAATCGAGAAATGCAGGCCAAAGACTTCATCTTGAAATCCAGCACGTTTCTTCGCGCCAACTCTCGCAGCGTAAAGCCGCTGCAGGATGGCGGCGAGCAGTTCAACCTGAACGACGGCTCCTTCATCGAAAGCGACAAGTGGGGAAACCGCAAAGGTTTCGCGCCTAACGGCTGGAACATCGCGAGCGGTACCGTTCGCAAGATCTAGCACCCGACCCGCCCGCTTCGGCGGGCGATGGAACAACACAACATTCAAGGGAAAGAACGATGACCGCAAACGGGAAGCGCGTTCAGAAATTTCTTAGAAACAAGGGGTTCAACCGCATCTCCATGGGAAGTTCAGAAGCACGAGTGTTCGATGAAGGCGGGCATTGCTACAGCCTTGTTGAGTGGGACGTGTCTCCCTCATCGGACGATCTACGCATCAAGGTGTGCTGGCTTCATGACATGGCCAACAACTATCGCGAGGTTCAAGCTCTTCATGGGCAAGTGATCTGACGATTATCGACAACCAGGCATATGCGACGGCCGCCGTTGCGGTCGAAACACAAAGGAAAGAAATGGACTTTGACGCAGTCAAGGCAACGGCGGGCAAGCGAGTCTTCAGCGCAGTTGTTCGCTCTTTGCCTACCGTCGGCCACGATCGCACGCGCGGTGACATTGCAGCGGTGGTGATTCGTGAAGCAGGTGAGGACTCGGAGCTGAAAGCTGATCAGGTGAAGCGCCGCTTTGTCTGCGACTGGATCATGTCCCAGCTTGGGTACGGAGGCGGCATCTGATGACCGCTAAGGCCAAGGCAGGTATGCACCAGAACGCACGGCTCCCTGGAGCGAAACCCGTCGCCCAACGCATTGCGAACGCTGAAGAGAACTTCGTGGAAACAGTACAGGAGATCACGGGATGCACTCGCGAAGAAGCGTTCAGAGCATTGAACAGCATGCGAAAGCTGAAAGTAGTCAAGCTGGACGTAGCAATCGGCCGCTACATCGCGAAGCATGGCGCCTACATGGACGCCTCTGCCCTGCGTCAGGCAATCGCATATCAACTCTAGTCCGTCGTTCTCGCGGCGCTTTGCAACGCACCACCAAGTGAGGCAGAAATGCAGTTCACCCTCGAACAGCTCGCTCGGGCAACCGACAAGTATCTCGAGTACCGCAAGGAAGGCTACAGCCACGACGGCGCCATCCATCAGGGTGCGCTCTACTATCGTGACAATGGGCTCTCGTACGCTGAGGCCACTTCACTGATGCGCGACGCCGCTCAGGATGCTTAATCAACCGCTGTGACGCCCCTTTCCGAAGGGGCGTTTTCATTTTTTTCCTTCACGGCTTCCCTCGCTGAAGAGCCTGTTCTTCGAGGTACGAATCCACCAGGTTGTTCAGATGGGCGTTGAGCTGAGCAGCAGCCGCATCGATCGCTTCACGCAACATTTCAGACTGCCGCATGAAGTCGCAGTACTTCTTAACGGCCGAATGCGGATTCTTTTCCTTCGCGAGTGTGGCGGCTCGCCTTCGCCACGACGGAACCGGGTCAACGCGGTCGATCCATGGGAAGTTGGCTTCTATCCAGCGCACGTAGTCAGCCGACGGCGACGTCGGTCCACCGTGGACTCGAGCATAGTCTTCCCCCACGGACGAAAAGGCAACGTGCCACACCTGACTCTCAATGATCACAGTGCTGCGCGGTGTACCACCAGGCTCAGGGTACTGCGCAAGCAATCCCAGGCTTTCGGCGAACGTCTCTATAGTCTTCTGCATGTCGCAGTGCAGATCAGCTACGAGCCTGTCCCCCAGATGCAGTGCGACTTCCGATATCTGGGCCCATGCGCGCCCGAAAGGTTCGGTTGGCAATTTTCCTTTCATGGAGCCAAGGTACTTCACAGCGCGGTGCGAGATCTTGTCCCCGCTCGCTGAGTACCACCCAAGGGGCTGGTACCGCGCAAGAATCTCGCAGGCGCACCGCACGTAGAAGAGCGAAACCGAATGCAGAACGCCCTCATGCCGGGCACCGCGGTGGTACGCAGTATTCCGGAAACCATGGAGATAAAGCAGCGTCGCGCTCAATTCCGCATCAATCAGCCCGGTCGTACGCGCCAACTTTACCTTGCCGTCGAACCTCGCCCCCAAAGCTTCCGACACAATCTTCTGATCGATTCCTGGAGTCTGGCCCCCAAGGCGCAGATCCGATTCAAGTACTCGAGTGTCTTCTGCATGCCGGTGCAATGTCAGTTCGACGACATTGTCCGTCAGCATCATAGCGAACCGGTCAAAGTTCCGATCCTGCAACGCGAGCTGGTCTAGAGCAAGGTCGAGCTGGTCTATCTGGTCTGCAAGGAACTGAATCACGGTCTCACCCCGATTTGCCGCTGCCCGGCAGCGTCGAACTTGGTCGGCTTTAACAATACACCCGTTGACTCCCGCCCAGCCCGCTGCCGGTTCATCCGGAGCGGGCTTTTTTTGCCGGAGCAGGTCTCGCCCTTCTTCCTTCGTGTGCGGCATATCAGCTTGCACGGTTCAACTCGAAGGAGTACGAAATGACAGGAAAAGCAGCAATTTCAGGCGTCAGCGACGAAGCGGTCGCCCTCGGCTTCACCACGGACAGGGAGATGTTCAAGCATCGAGATTGGCTCGACGAGCACGGTACTCCCGAGTACAAGGCTTGGGCTAGCAGCTCCCGCCAGACAGGCATTCGACCGCTTAATGAGACAGAGATTGTCCGCCTCGATGCCGTCATCGAGAACGAGGCCAGATGCAATGCGTCGGGAACGTCGTTCTCGGACTACGACCTCGAACTAGAAGGCCGCTGGATTATGGGCTGCGCCCCGTATCACGCCGGCTACCTGAGAACGGCGGCTACAGGCCAGGTTTGACAAGCCGATTGAAGGAATGTGGTTCGGATGCAGGCGTCCAAATCGTCCTAGCTATACGCGAGAGAGCAGTTCAGTAGTTTGATCGAACGCCAGACCAGCGAGCTGGCCGCTCTCACCCCCGATCCGGTGGGTGGCCCATTTCCCGGGCACCCGGCGCAAGCCGGCCAACCTCTCGCGTGGAGCAGCACCAATGGACAAATTCGTCCAAATCATCATCGCCGGCGCGAACATCGCAGGGTGGGTAGCCAAAGAGATTCTTGACTTCATGTACAAGGTCGTCTTTGTCGCCTTCCACCTTCGCGCATTCGTGGCCAGTCTGGACGCTCAGTCTCTGGGCTTCAAACTGGCACTGATTGGCATCATCGTCAGTGTGGCCCCCGCCCTTGTTAGGTCTCTCATGGCCCAGCAAGGCTTCTAACTCCCACCGGCCCCTCTTTGAGGGGCCTTTCTCATTGGTGCTTGGACACGCCATGTGGCGGTGATGCCGCGGCGCCGGAGCGGGAGGCGAGTTCATGCAGTTGGTAGCCATTTGAGTCCCCTGAAAAGAAAAACCCACCGGTACCTCGTGAGAGGGTACTCGGTGGGCACCACGGTTACAGGAGGAGCGATCGCCGAGGCGATCCCCATTCAGTTCGACGGATTTGACGGCTTGCACAAGCCGGCGGCCAAATCCAGCCGCTTAGCACGAGCCGCCAGCTGCTGTGCTCGATCGAAGAGACTTGCCGCCTCTCGCCTGTTCCGCTCGGCTTCCAGTCCCATCCAATCGTGCTCGTTGACACCAGGCGGAATGACAATGGTGGTTTCCGAGTCCTTGGTATGCAGCACGAGAACGCGATTGTGGCCGCCAGTGATGCGCTCGATTCGCGTTTCGCCAGAGTGAGTTTCGTTAGTGTCCATCCAAAGCTCCTAGGGGGCGGCAGCGCCGCTGTTGTTTGACTCTGGAGAGATGAGTCACATGAATTAGCAACTGTCCCCGGTCGGCTTCGGTGGGTGGTCGGGCGCGGACACCCTTCCCCATCGGGTCTGGTCTCACCCTCCCAGCAAGATAGGAACAGGCAGGCTGCAGCACAGGAAGGAAAGGAAGGAGAAGGAGAGGTCACACGGCATACCCGCCCAGTCCCTGTATGCGCGGATGTTGCACATCACCAAGGGCAAGGTTCAACGGATGCAGGAACTGGAGACACCAGGCTGATCCGAGGTAGCGACGCCTCCCTTGTAGTCATCTAGGGTGACGGGCCAGCGCAATGCCCCATCACCGCTTGAGCGTATCTTTCCCCAACGCCTCCCACGTGATTGTTTTGTGTGCTCGACGACGGCTATGCACGCCGATGTCTTAGATGAACGTGACTTCGGTCACTGGATTCGCTGAGAACCGACAACTGTCGCACGCCGGGTGTCTCCCGAGCGTTGGACAACACGTGATTCCGCACGGAACCAACGGAGGAATGGGTCGTAGAGATACAAACCCTCAAGTGCTCCCCCCTACGGGAGCAAGCGCCAATGACTATCCCCGGACGCAAAGTCCATCACACAGCGGCCATGTGCATACTGGTGGGGAGTCGCAAAGGCACACCTAGCCTAGAAACGTCGTACTGCTGTCGACGAATCCAATCAGGTAAAGCTATGGGCCCAGTCTTGAAACGGTGCCTCGGCACCCTTTGGTCGAATGCTACGGCGTTCGATGTTCTCAAGACTGGGCTCACGTGATACGCGAGCCCAGTTTTTTTATGAGCTCTCACACAGCGCAGTCGTATCACACATCCCCGGGGTAACTTCCCCAAAACTTGACAATCCATATACAATCAACCCCAGCAATAATATACATACGTGTTACTAGGAGGGTCACATGAACTTTCGAGGAGTTTTCGCCGCCATCGCGGTCCTGATCACGGCCTGCAGTTCCCCTGCATTCGCAGCAAAGCCGTCAATTGTTGCGACTGACGACTATCGAGTTATCGCTGCGCATGTGAATACCAATCTCGGCTCCTTTTCGGGCAAGGTTGGGGTCACTGCTCCAGAGGGACAAGAGGCAGTAGCTGAAAAGCTAAGCCAGAAGATTGCCGCGGCTGGGTACAACGTCTCCAACGACGACCCAGGCATCCGCTACTCCGTGCGCGAGCTTTACGCCGGCGAGGCAGACAAGTACACACCACAAGGCAAAGACGGTAAAGTCAGCCTGAGCACAGGGGTTGGAATCGCAGCCTCAATTGGACTTTGCCTGGCTTTTGGCACTTGTTCCGACCCAAGCTATATGGCCAACGATGTGCTGGTGAATCTGGACCACGTGAATAAGGACCTCACTAGCCAGAATCCAGCGACTACCGATCCTGCGGCAGCAGGCTCCGCGGCGGCCGTAAAGAAGCCCGTGCTCGTCGTGGAGTATGAGGTTTGCCGGGTGGGCCGCAGCTGCGCGACTTCCGTGGCGGCTTCCTACAATCCTGAACTGACGCTCGACGATCTGCGGCTGGTGAACGCCAGCGAAGGACTCAGCCGCGCTATCAATCTCAAGATTGCCCAGTAGGCCAGGATAACCGACAAAGAAGAAGGCCCGCTTGTAACACAAGCGGGCCCTTTTTGTTTATGGACTGCAAACGCCTAGTTGCTCGAAAGGTAACTGTGCAGGAATCCAGCGACGGCTTCCGTGTAGCCGCCGGTGAACCCCGGCGAAGCCACTCGGCCCAGAGCGCTAAGTCGGCGCTCGATGTTCTCCCTGGCATTACCGTACGCTCGATCAAACTCTGCGTTGGCGCGGAAGTAGTCCTCTGGCGTAGGGCTCCAGCGAAGCACTCCTTTTGGCATGGCGGCGTCAAGCGAGGCCCGATAAGCGGCATTCCCCCTCCTGGCCGCCTTTGCCAGCATGCCTACTGACCTACGCTCAATACGCCGACTAGTTTGCGCCGCTTTGAACATTCGGCCGCGCAGGTTCTGTTCGACGGCATCGACCAGTGCTTTGGCGAGCGGAGCCGCCAAATCGATCTCGAACAAACCCACAAAGTTTGCCAGGCGGTCAAACGCGAGGTTGCAGCGAAGCTTTCCCTCCCCCTGCGTGATGAACGCATGGAGATCTGCTCCGCGCAGGGGGTCCAGGGCGACGCATTTCAGCATGGCGATGGTCATTCTGGCCTTCTCAACATCGTACTTCTCAGCGGTGACTAAGCCATCAGTGAACGCCTGACTCTCCACGAAGGCGCGTACGTCACCACTCAGCATATGAGCCCCAGTCCGGAGCTGGTTGTGAATCGAACATGGTTTCGAGTAAAGCGTCATGGGTATCTCTCCGTTAATGAAGGTTGTGCCGACGATTCGGCATAGCAGGACCCTCTGAGATGCCCGACAACCGCATATACGTGACGCCAGTTATGGCTTCCTGTGAGTCATTCCTTCCGCGCAAGGACATGACGATGAACTTGCGTCCAACCAACCTATCGGAGAAAAAATACATGAGAAAGCTCTTCCTCGCCCTGCTGGTGGCCATTGGAGCCATTGGGGTCTCTGCGTGCTCGGACAAGCCTGCGGTGTACACCGCGACGAATATGTTTGGGGGAAGTTCTGTCGGTGTCACGGCGAAACTCTCCCTCAACAATTTCGGTGGTGATGCCAAGGAAGGAACCGGAACTCTCGAGGTCACGAAGGACCCAAGCAGCCAATGGGCAGGGTCCGTCGGAACGTTCGACGTCACCTGGAAGAGTTGGGATAGCCAGGGGCACGAGTTCATGATCTTGGTGCCAAGCCGTAAGGACGCATTCGTGCTTGGGCTGAACCCGCTGACCACAACGTTGATGGGTAACAAGAAGTCCTTCTGGTGCCAAGACTGCGAGAGGCTACGTTCGGGTGCCGGAGTTGGCATCCTGCCTGGGCTCTTCCTAAAGGAGTAAGCACCGTTCGCAAGCCCGCGCAAGTAAGACACGCCCTTCGCTATTCGTAGCGGAGGGCTTTTTCAATCTGAAATACGTTTTCTGCCAGCTAGATACTTCCGCTGTCTGCTGGACAGTAACTTCCCCTACGTCTCGTTCTGTCGGCCCGGCTTCGGGAACGGTTTTCCCTGGATCACGTTGGCGCGGGTTTCGTCGCCCAGGAGCCCCGGTCGTTACGCCGTGTCGATGCCTCTCACATCATCACCGGAATTGTCTAGGCCGTTCTAGCGCGGCCCTCCGTTGGCCACCAGCGCGGCTTAGCTGCACACGTTCGACATCTCCTTGGGTCAAGCGAAGACGCCGTGCTATGGCATGGCAACCCCAAGGAGATCTCCATGGCAATGCAAGTCCTGTCAGGGCCAGCAACTATTCAGGGCTCACCTGAATGGCTTGCTTGGCGCTTCAAGGGCATCGGAGCATCAGATGCCCCAATCATCATGGGAAAGTCGCACTACACTCGCGCTTATGAGCTTTTCAAGCATAAGACGGGTAAGGGTACCGACCCGAAACGCAATCCCATCCTTCAGAAGATCCGCGAGCGGGGAAAACTCCTAGAACCTCTTGCGCGGGCGCAGTACGAGAAGCTGACGAACACCACAGTCACCCCCCTCGTCGCCGAGAGTGCCGTCCACCCGTTCATTCGGGCGTCGTTCGACGGTTTCGACTTGTTCTCGGGCGAGCCGCTCGAGGTCAAGTGTCCTGGTGAACGTGCCCACAAACTGGCCCTCAGCGGCCTGGTGCCTGAGGAGTACGTCGACCAGGTCCAGCAACAGATTTTCGTTGCTGAGGCTGACTACGGGAACTACTACTCGTTTGACGGCCAGGACGGCGTCTTGTTGCGAGTGCCTCGCGATCAGGCCCGCATTGACCAGATTGTCGCCGCAGAGGTCATCTTCTGGGAGCGAGTACAGTCTGGGATATGGGAGTCCGATGAGTGGGCAGCAGCAGCGACTCACTACCTCCTTATCAAGCGCGAGAGAGACGAGTTGGAGGAACGAGAGCAGTTGGCCCGTGAAGCACTCATTGCATTGTTGGCACCTGGTGAAAAGCTGCGAGAAGGCTGTGGCGTGCTTCTATCCAGAACCAACAAGAAAGGCGAAGTGGACTACACAAAGCTGCTTGCTGACAAAGGCGTGGTAGTGACCGACACGGATGTGGATTCGTACCGCGGCAAAGGCAAAGAGTCCTTCCGAATCACCGTTGCAAAGGACTTCAATCTCACTGACGTGGATACGACGCCCTTGCAGATTCATCGTCCGAAGGCGATCGCAGTGCCCGACGCTCCACCGAATCTTGGCAAGTATCGAGACACCGTCGAGCTTGTCATCTAACCCCAAGCCTCCCACACCCGGGAGGCTTTTTTTCTTCTTCGCGGCCAGATCTACGCAGAGCTGTGCGCCATTTCTCCTCACAAGGCTTTCCATCTCGGCCTTCAACCTCCCCTTTCACGGAGACCCAGCATGAATCAGCAAGCAGCACTCGTGAGAGTCATCGAAGCCGCCAAGGCGCAATTGGAAGATATCAGGAGCGGCATCGAAGCGAACCTGTATGATCCAAAGGAAAACGACATCATTGGCCTCGAAGCCGCAATCACTTTGATTGAGCTCGAGGCTGGCACCGGGGCAGTCAGTCCGGCTATCGTTCTTGTCACCACCAAGGACGGTATCCTCAACACCGCTCACGATGGACAGGTCACCATCGAGGTGATCGACTTTGATACGGCCGCCGGCCTCGACACGCGCCTCCTTCCGGAAGCGTATCGCGAACTGGTCACCACGGTGTTCGACGATCCCCACCACCATGGCATACGGTACCAAGGTGAGAACACAAAACTTGAGCTGGTGTATTGCGACGCTGCTAGCTGCCAGGTAAGTGAGTGTGTCGTCGTCGCAGGAGCGATCTCCAATGACCAGCTTGCTTTGATCGCCGGAAAGCTGCAACAAGGCGGGCTGCTAATTGCGCAACAGGTTGGACTGCCGACGCCGAGTCTTCAGCTGCAGGGCACAAGCGGGTGGCCGAGCGAGATTGATCATGTCTTCACTTGCCTTGAGGCGTTTGAAAGCGGCGCTCCCCAGTTGAGCGCGATACTCACGCTTGATGAGCCCACCCACGACATCACCATCCACGAACTTGTCGCGAGATTCTCCGCAGTCTCAGCCTGGGACGTTGACGCCGAGTGGAACCGACTCAAATCGCTCGTCTGATTGGTAACCCCTCCGACCCGGCCACATTTCGTGGCCGGGTTTTCTCATTGCTGCGCCCCCAACGGCTGACATGGAAGCCACCTTCTCGTTCTCCACCCGAGACAAGTACCCATTCTTCGCGGATGTTCGTCATCTCTCTCGCGTCCAGACTACCGCGCAAGGGTGCAGCAGATGAAAGCAAAACGATGGATGTGCTACGCAATGTTCTACGCCGTGGCAATCTGTGTTGTGATCACGGTTAAAGCCAATCCTGGCCACGGGTACTGGTGGGCCCCTCCCCTCCTGTATGCGCTAATGAGTTGGCCATTCTTCATGTGGTATTACTGCGGAAAATTTCAGTTTACACCGCACTACGTCGAACCGATCGAGCTGCGATGCGACGAGACGCAATTGCCTTGCATCGAAGTCGAGCGCCCCGTGCGCCGGCGAGGACCAAGCTCTCTGGAGCTGCTTCGACGGGCGCCCATGGAGCACCAGCGGCAACCATCTCCGCCGGAGGCGCGAACTCCGAAACGGGTGCCTGCTGCTCAACGGCCGGCAACTCTGCCCACACCAGAAATGGCTGACAAGCCAATGAATGGGAAGCGCGCCTCGGTCTCGAAGCACTCTGTACCGACTGTACCGACAGGCTTGCCTGGGGCAGCGGCAGCGATGACCGACCACGCTGAAGAAACGACCGACGCCGCTAAGGATTACTGGCAGGCCAAGCTCCATCGCCAAGCTCGGCATCCAGATGAGTTCTCGTTACCTCTGTTCCCTGAGGAAGAGAGGGCACTGAACGCGAACATCTCCAGCGAAGATCCTTTCCTTTAACTGGCCCGCCACCCTCCTTTGTAGGGTGGCGTTTTTCTTTTGCTTTGCCCCGTTTTCTGGCCGAGAAACCGAATCTGGACCAAAACGCTCGACGCGCGTCGTTTAAGCCACTTACAGAAGCGAAAAAACGCAGACGTGTTTTCGGTGACCAAACTTGCATTACGCGTTTTTGCAAACAAACCCCTTTAAAAACAACAACTTACGGACGATTTCAATTGACCTGACATTTGTCACGTATCTATAATGCATCTCACCTTGTTACCAACATAACAAGGGCCAAGCACAAACCAAAAACGAATAGCTGCAAGGAAGGTCACGATGAACAAAACCGCCGGGGAAACGTCGCTCGCCACAACAATCGGGATGGCATCCATGGGATGCATCGACTCCGAGGGTCAACCGAAGTGCTCCAAGTTTGTGAACGCCAGCTGCTCGGGGATGCGAGCAATGACGTGTATGAGCAATGCGCTCCAGGACTACCCCGAGGCGCGTGCGGAAATCTTGTTGGCAGGCCTCACCGTTGTAAGCAAATCCTCCAAGAACATCCTCGAGATCCGGAAGTTCGTCCCCCGCATGGAGATGGCTGTCCAGGTCACAGCCTGATCCGTTCCCGCGCGATCGCATCTGCTGTAGTCGCGCCAAAGCCGGCCTGAGGGATTACCCTCCGGTCATTCGTACGTGTTATGTATCCCAACCATCTGCCTGGTTGGTTTATTGACACGTGTTGCCCCGTAGGTATAATTGTTAAAGCGTCGCTCGGCAGAAGGCGGCCAAGGATGGAACAGTCATGCAACGTGAGTACAGCCCTATCGAAATCGGCCTTGACGCGCTCGGCGTGCGAGAGAACCAAAACCCGGTCCTTGCACTCCGGCTCGAAGGTAAATCGGCCGATCAGGCGGTCGCTCTTGTGAACAAGCGTATGGAACGCGCAATGTTGCTCTACCCAGAGATGAAGTCAGACATCCTGGTAGCCGGCGTGCATATCATGCTCGACCTGGTGGATTCAGTGGAGCAAGTGCAACGCGCAGTTCTACCGCGCCTGGACCGAGTGGTTGACCGGGTTGCTACCTAGGAACACAGTCCATCTAACTCCATTCAATGGTGACTGAAGAAGTAGCCGAATTCATTCCTGCCGAAGACGAAGGCGTCGATCCTGTGGACACCACTGAGGTTGACGGCTTTGACACCCCTACCGCAACGGGCAAGCCGTCGGAACTTGAGCGCATGAGCGCCGAGTTCCTGGACAATCCCAAGCGCCCGAAGACCTTCATCGATCGGTTCATCAAAGCGATGTATGCAGATGAGCGTACGCACAAGATTTGCCGCGTACGAGCTCTGAAGTCTAAGGTCGATCTTGGCGATGTCGACGAGATCCTGCAGCGAGTAGTGGTAGTCTTCTTCGCCACCAAGCAACTGGATAAGCTGCGCGAGGCAAACGCGATCTATGCGGTAATCTACGCAATTGCGAGCAATGTTTGCCGGGAGCACATTCGTGACGCTCTCGCACTTACCATCAACCACGATTCGATCGAAGAGATGCGAGAGCGTGGTGAAGAGCTGGAAAATGTTGGCTTGGTAGACAGCGAACCAATTGATAGGGACCAGGTCATCGATTCCAGGACTGCTGCTGCGAAAATGGCCCTGGCCTTCCGAAGGCATTTGAATGGAGAAGAGAAATTGAGCAATCTCGGCGTTTTCGACCTTGATCCTCTGATTGCGCCCGTCGCGCCGGCGCCCGAATCCGCCGCAGCGGACAAGAATCTGGAGGCCCTCCCAGCCCCTGCCGCGCCTAAGCCGCGGGTTCGCCGTGCAAACCGCAACGAGACTCTTTCGGCCGACCAGCTCGAGTTGGTACAAATCTGCGCAGATCTGCAAATGCGCAACCAGGACTTTGCCGCAGCACTCGGCATCGGCCTGCCGCGGCTCTCCTCGTATATCTACGGCCGCACGGCCTCGGTGCCGGCAGACATTATGACCGCCGCCCGAAAGCTGCGCGACGAAGAGCCTGAGGCCATGGCACGTCGCGAGATGTTCAATCGGCCGATGAGCGATATCCTTGGGCGCTGGGCGAACGACCTGCAAGTCGAGTCGGACACCGATCTTGCTACCATCCTGGGCGTCACGAAGATGACCATCTTCCGGTGGCGTACGGATGAAACCAAGCCGGACAATACTGCACTGAACCGATATGAGCAGGTTGTCCGGACGTTTAAGAATCGGCTTGCCGCCATCAAGCAGCGCTAACCTTCTCCATGCGCCATCAAGCCCACTGAGGAATCGGTGGGTTTTTTTTTTGCCCGGCTGCAGCAGTGTGGGGAAACAATAGATCTGCAAAGCCTATTGCAACAAAGGCCAAAAAAACTTTTCCATGCGGGGGTGCGGACAAAAAAACACCCAAGTGAGCACGGCTCAACTTGGGTGTGGCATAGCCAACCGAAGCATGGCATCAGAAGACCTAGTTGGCGTCAGACGGACGTGGAGCGAACCACATTCGAAGATCAGTTCTTCTTCGCAAACGGATAACCGCAAGCGAACAGGAAAAGCGAGAGGGCGATAGCAGCAAGCATTGTCAACTCCAGAGTGTCCTGAGGGAAAGTGCAAAGGGCTTTTTGCGTAGTCCTTGCACAATGGGCATGCAGAACAGGCTCGTGTAAGTCCTTACAATGGCCATCGCACGATGAACAGCAGCAGCAGTTGCTGCTTCGACATTGCTTGGCGTGGTGTTGCCCCAGGGAAACGCCGGCGTTGAATTGAAAAGCCCGCGGCCGACTGAGTCGGTCACGCGGGCGTCGGGCTACACAATTCAGGAACTGAGTTTCAGCTCCGCGAGAGAGGCTTCGGCGGCCTCGATTCGATCCTGGTCACCGAGCGCTTGCACGATGGCGAGCCGCAACGCGTAGGCTGCATGCTGGGTCGCCGCGGAATCTAGCGCCCCAGTCGTATCGAGAATCGTGTTGAGCCGCTCGAATGCCGCGTCGATGTTTGCGAGTTCAGGACTGGTAGGCAATTCGTTCTCCCTCCATTTGCTTCGGTTGAACTGAGTTAGCCCTGCCCTTGCAGCACTTCCTCAGTGACTTCCGCGAATACTTCGCCGATTGCGTCGACAGCATCCGCCCCGGAGATCTCCTCGTCCGTGCCGAAGCCAAGCTTCGCCATAACGTGGAGCACCTTCTGCAATGCAAGGCGGACCTGCTGCTCGCTCGCCCCTTCAATCAGTGCGTTCATCTGCTCCGACGTGAAACCGCCCTTGTTCTCGTCCGCATTGTCGTAGTGGATTGCCATGGTCGTTCTCCTGAGTTCGGTGCGGCAATGCCGCGATTGTTGGTGCTGAGAGATGGTTCACAGGGGACCACAACGGCGAGGGCCCGAAACCTCTGCGCGCTGCGAAATGAAAAGAAAGCCCCCTCTTCTGGAAGAGGGGGCTACTGTGGTTACGAGTTGATGGCGTGCTGCTGTGTATCGGGCCTGGCCCAACCCATCGCCGTGCATTCCAGACGTTCCCGATAGATGTAGGTCGCGCGAGGCTGCTTTACACCATCGAGTAGGCTCTCGATGGCTGACGCAACACCTTTGACCTCCGCCCTTAGTCGATCGATCGCCTCGATTCGTCGCCCCTCTACCGCCAACTCCTCAACAAACGGCATCAGGGTCTGGTCCGAAACCACACTTACCGTCGCACGGATGTCGAGTTCGCCAGCGGTGAGAGGCTTCGGTTCAACAGTCGCACTGAGGATCAGACTCACCCCGCTTACGAGACGCACATTCCAGACCTCCAGCTTGCTTGGCTTACCGTCCAGCCGGAACTCGATTGGCACCGATAGTGGACTGGACACCGCCGATACTGCTGCATTGGCCATCAGGTTCACCAACGTCCCTTCGACGGCCTCTATCAACACATGCCACTTTGATACGCCGGGAAACAGCGAGTCGGGATCGAGCTCCTGTACGTCACTCAGGGGCAAACCAAGATTCTGGAAAGTGTCGCGAAGTTCGGATTGGTTCATCTTCAGATCTCCAGGGTGAAGGCAGTGTTTGCAGGAGCCGCGGAAGCCTCCTTCTCCATCGGCGTCTGAACCAACTCGGCCCATTCGCCAACAAATGGATCAGCTCCAAGGTATTGCACAGCTCCTTCCACTTCCCCTCGTCGCCGAAAGTCATCCAGAACATCGGCCGGGGTAGATCCAGCGTCGAAAGCACTGGCAACTGCAGCCACTACTACGATTGCAGAGCCGGCGGGGGTCACCGGGATCTCGAACAGGTTTCCTTCCGCCATCTTGATCAAGATCGAATCGGCTCCCTTTCGGTACCCGAAGTACTGCAGACCCGTCGATCGCTTAATGCGCCCGGCCAGGACATCGTGCTTCGCGCCTGAGACCAGGTCCTTACTGCTTGTCGTCATCTGCTTCTCCTTTGCGTTGTTCCTTGCAGCTAAGGAATGCACCACAGCGGCAGTGAAGTGCCTAGCGCACGGCAGCACCGGCCAGGATGCTGTGCTGTGGAGGGACGATGAATCGCGAGGTGTTCGGGTGGGCGCAGCGATCGGGACCGAAGGCGGACAAAAAAATGCCCGCCGTCTGTAGAGACCGGCGGGCGGGAGTTTTCAGATGCCGACCTTGCCGAGACAGGCCGGGCCATCCGACTGAGTTGAGCTCAGAATTTCACAGCATGAGGGCCAACTGAGTAGCCGCGGCCGATGGGCGAGGGCTCGATTCAGCCTTCGCACGTTCCGGAACGGTCTTCCAGGCGCAAATGTGGACCGTAGCAACGCTAGTTCCTGACTCCTTGAATGCCCCCGCCTCGATCTCAGCGATCTCGGCATGGTTCTGCTCGAGGAACTCAATGAACGCGCGATGCTTGCGCTGAGATCCTCGCTGCCAGCCCGTTGATGCGACCGCTGACAAGCAACCACCTGGCTTCAAGAACGACCACATGTGCTGGATGTGGTCGATATCCTGGTTGTTGCTGAATGGCGGGTTCGCGATCACGCCATCGAACAAACCAATCTCGCTCGGCGACACTGTGAGGAAATCACGGTCCAGAACGTCATAGCCTTTGCCTTCTAGGATATGCACATTCGGCGCATGATTCTCCACGACCACAATCTCCGCCCCGGCCGCACGCACGATGTCCGCCAATGCGCCACCACCAGCTGACGGCTCCAAGTACCGCCTCCCGGGTCTCGGCATCGCTGCTTCACAAACCCGACGTGCAACAGGTTGGGGGGAAAAGAACGATTGGGAATCCTTCTTTCCATTCACGACATTCCCGCACCGCAACTCCTCGAGGATGACTGCAGCATCAATGCCCGCAGGGAACTTGAAGTACCCGCGAGAATCGTAGCGCCCCCCGCCCTTCTGGATCAGCCGCTTGATTTCCGCATAGCATTGCAGTCTCTCCGACGGCAGTTGAATCGTGCCTTCTTCGATCGTCAACAGCTCCAGCTCAGATGCCAGGCGATCGTCCTCGCGGCGCCGCGGCGCAGAAACTGTGGCAGACGGCCTAACTGCAGGCGCTTTCTCCACGGTCTCAGGAACCCAGACGTGGTACCGACCGTCCTCATCCGGCTTCGCGATCTCGCCCTCCCGCAACGCGGGCTCTCCGATCCGGATGTTCCCCTCTGCAAGTGGAATGTCCGCAGAGGAATAGCCCATCTGTTGATAGTAGCGATCGGCTGCTTGCTTTGAAGTAAAGTGACAGGTGCCGTATTGCATGGGTATGCTCCTTGTTGGTTGGTCCTTGCAGCTCGTAATGGCGAACAGCGACCATCAACACCAAGGGCATAGCTTTCCCATCAATCCATCGCGGACTCAAACCCACGGCAGTACTCAAATGATGCAAACCATCGTCGCACGAAAGTTCGCATTGAGCGGGCAGCATGATCACCTTGCCACCCTGGCATCAGGCCTGCATTTCCACGGGCTGTACACCCTCAGGCAGCGCCCCACCGTAGCCACCGTCCAGGGTGAGCTTTGCTACAGCTTGTGGGTGGAGGATCTGACCGGCCGGCTGCAGTGCACGATTCCGGTCTGGAAGACGGCCTGGCAGGAAGACGGCAACTTCAAGTCGCAACATCTCCTGATCAAGGCGTACGCAGTGGGTGATGGATCTCGCCTGGTAGGCAGGATCAACTCAATGGAGCCTGTCCACGTCGTGTGGGACTAGCAGGCACGCTCGCGCAAAAAAAATGGGAGACCCCTGGTGAAGGGATCTCCCGTGGACATCAAAGTGCATCGATCGCAGCAAGATTCAATGAGCTGCGTGCCACCGTCGCGAGCGTCTTCACTTGAAGCGCGGCAGTGGTGACCTCTACCTGCAGCGCAGCCTCCGCAAGTGTAAGAAGCGCGAATGCTGGCTCAAAGTAGTGCACGTGACCCCGACAGTCTTCGAATTCCAGGGTCATGTTCTCGTCCGACATCTCCATGGCACCATGCGTCAGTCCTTCGAACGCAAGCGGTGCCTCGGCAAGCAGCAATCCAACGTACTCAGTGTAGGCAAAGAGGCGATCGCGGTCGCTGAGGTCACCATCCATGCGCGGTTGCATGGTGGAGATCAGATCAGTGACGCACTGGACTACCCCTTCAATGGCTTCAACTTCCGGCAACAAGTCGTGCTGGGCCGACAGCAGAGCACCGTCAACCACCCGGCCCGTCTCCGCGTCAATCACGCTGGAGACTGCAAGGTCGCCACCGTCGTCGGAATAGCGACGGTCTGCAAGAACACGAATCATTGCCTCGAAGGAGGAGCCGGCCTTCACGGTACCGGAGAATTTCTGCCCACTCGGGTAGAACCCGAAAATGGTGAGATCGCGAATGTTGGACGGAGTGAGAATGTTGTGAGTAGCAGTAGTCATGTAATTCTCCGAGATAGGTTGTGGCTTCGGCGCCTGACCGCCTTACAGAGGGAAATGCGTAACAGGCTTCTGTACGCACCACCCGAAGCAGCCCACTCTTATCCCCCTCGCCCCGCCCGCCACCGGGCCGCCGGTGCGGCCATCTGCGCCTAAGCGGCAAAAGATTGGCGTAACTTGACTAATGAATGCATGTCATGGGCGCGTAGAACAGTAAGAGAGATGCCTCGCCCCGCAAACCCTGAGGCCACATAAAGAAATAGCCCCGGATCTAGTCCGGGGCGTCGTGGGTTAAAGGCCTTCGATCAGGTCATTGAGGATGACGTCGAGCGTCTCGCCGTACTTCTGGTGGACGTGTGCACGGGTCTCCGCGTTCAGCGGAGCGCTGATGTACACGTACGTATCGGAATCCCCGGCCTCGCACTTCTCCAGCCAGCAGATCTTCCGCTTGGCAGCTCGCTTCAGTTGATCGATCGTCTGTTTGGCATCCGTCATGATTCCGATCACCATGGCAGTCGTGTCGTCTGCGCGCTTGAGCGGGGCGTCCTTGGCAGCTTCAATTTCAGCGTCGAAGTCGCGAGTTTCGCCATCCTTCGCGTACTTCTTCTCCGCCTTCAGTACGTCGATCATCGCGTCTCGGATGATCTGAGCGACCTCTGGGACGGCGTACAGTTCGTCAACATTGCGGCCGATCTCGTCATCGTTCTGCAGCAAGCTGCGAACTTCGTCCGGCCCGCCGAAACCTCCATTGCTGATGTGGAGGATCTCGACCTTGCCCTTCTTCAGAGTTACCTCCCAGCAGAGCCCGTCTTGCGCTTCCACCGAGCGAAGCTTCGCCAGACTGAAGCCGGCGACCAAGAATGCCTTGTAAAGTGCGATCTGCGATTTGAAACCCATAGCGGAGTTCTCCTTTGTTAGTTCAGGGTTGGACTTGCTATGGGATATGCGTACCAGGGAGATATAGGCGTGCCACTGCCTAGCGTCACTGCACGGAAGAAGGAAGGAAATAAAAATCCCACCGCCTCAAAGAGAACGGTGGGCATGCTGCTGGTTAATGTGTCACGCGATCGCCGGCGGCTCAGGGGTATTCATGCCCCGATCTGGATCGGTTTTGGCCCGGATGGCTTCGAGGTCGAGATCGTAACGGTGCGCGACGGTCGTAAGGCCTTCCTCGCCCAATGCCTTCACTGCCTGCGACAGTGCTTCATCGTAGGCGTCAGTGATTCCCTCGTTGTAGAGGGCCTGCCACAAGCTGCCCTCTTTGTCCGCCCGAAGAAGAACGCCAACCAAGTCTGGCAGCGCGTTGAACGAGCCTACAATTCGCCGCTTCATCACTTCGGCTTCCGCGGGGGAATCTCCCGGCTGGAATACCTCAGCCACCTTGCGGTTTCGATTGTCCGTAATGAACCGGCCAGAGGGCGCCAGAATCACTGGCGAGTCCGCGTAGCCCTGCACCACCTGGCCAGTCACTGCTGGCACCATATTTTCCTGTTGATTCATGTCCGACTCCTTGTAGGGTTGAGTTGCTGCTGGAGATGAGCAACGCCGGGACATATTGAGGGGCGGTCCAGTTGACACCTCCTCTTCTGGAGTCGACCATGAAAAAGCCCTCCGAACGCCTTGGTAGCGTAGGGAGGGGGGAGCTCTTCAGAACGGCGATGTGGAGCTGGGTGCGGTATCTGCGTCCCGTTGACGTAGAAGGCGAACCGAGTACGCTCCAGTTATCCTGTACTCCATCTCGGCAACAAGCGCGTCGACAGCTTTCTGGATTTCATTGGGAGGCATCCCGATGGGAATGATCGCATGGCAGGCCGCCAGTACGTTCTCTCCGGCACTGGTGAACTCACCGTTGCGGAGCCACCAGCGATTGCCCTCCTGATCGAAACTCAGCCAAACGCTGGCCTTCTTCGGTGCAACGACAGTTTCGAACGTCTTGCTGAAGGCATCGACAATGCTGTCCTTCTGCCAGCCGAGTTCCGCGAGGCAATCAATGATCGTTGATTTCACAGTCTCTCCTGAGATCGATAGGCTTTAGCACACCGGACGAAGCACGGTCTCCCGCAGCTCCTTGATTGCTTTGTAGACTGCAACCCGAAGGATGCGGTCAGCCGGCACACCGTTTCGATTCAGCGCGTCGCGGACAGCGATATCGAATTGAAGTTTGGACTTGGCAGCCTCAACGCGTGCTCGCAGATCTGGAGATGTCGAGTACACCATCTCCGCCTCGAGAGCTTCTTCAGTGACGAACATGCTTGCGCCGGTATCGGCGTCGGGGGATGCGCGCAGCGTCGCCTCGGCTTGTTCCTTCGTGCAGAAGCAATGCTCGACCACGCCAGCCTGGGATTCATGGACCAAGATCGCGCTCTTCAGGCCTTGCTGTTCCGATTGGTTAAGTGTCATTTCCCTTCTCCTTGTGGTGTGCGGACGGCGCCGCGATTGATCAGATGGAGAGAGATGCACCACACGCGGTTGCACGAACCTCGGCACGGGTGGGATGAGCCGACTGTTGGGGGGGGCGATCCAGTTGGCGTCCCCCAGCCCGGCCGGCGCACGCCAGCGCCAAAGAGAAAAGCCCGCTGCACGACCTAAGTCGCGTCAGCGGGCTTGGAGGGAGTTTCACGCAACAGATGCGTTCCGACTACGCGAAGAACACGTACCCAGTTTCCCGCACCTCCTTCTTGACTTTGGCCACGTGCATCAAGAAAGCCAGCTTCTCGCCGGTTCTCACTACACGCTCAACAGTCAGGAAGTCGTCGCGAATCCAAATGAATCGCTTTTCATCGGCCTTCTTCAAGAACTCCGACGTCACTGGCCCTTGTATCCAGCGTTTGGCAAAGCCGACAAGCGGCGTCAAATTCGGTCTCTGTCATCGCACATCCATATTGGGTTTGGTTTCACGTCAACCAAAACAAAGCTCCGTCTGCTGGGGATAGGTATCCTCCGCCGAGCCAGCTTTGCCCTTGGCCACTTTCAGCTCCAGCAAACTGCCGTAACGGTTCAGCACGCTGGTGGCATCGAGGCACTGGGCGTTGAGCCCGAGTAGCGCCGAAACCTCCGTGCGAACACCAGCCAGGAGCCCCGCCTCTTCCCGCGAGGGAAGGCACGTCGGCCAACCAGCCGTATAGAGTAGATGTTCCGGGATCGCGGCCTCTATCACCTGTCGCTGTGCCGCAACTGCCTTGGCCTTGTCGGCCCGGATTCGCAGCGACGGCGGCAGGACGTGGGGCGCCACGTCGGACAACCACCGGTTCCCCTGGAAGGCAAATGACGACCTTGCCTCCAGTTCCACCATGCGGATGTATGGCTCGTGGTTGTCCTCGCACATCGCGGAGGCTATCAGATCGGCCTCGGATGACATTATGCAGAAAGAACATGAGACCCTTGACATACCGTACTTCGTGTAAGCCTCATGGAGCTCGAGTTCCGCATCATGGATCGCATGCACCACGTCCTGGACAGGCCAGTCGATGATGGCGTTCCACGTCATCCCAATCCCACTCTTGCGGGTCAGTCCGGAGTTCGGCGCCGAGATCGGCATCTTGCTGCGGTTCTTGCTTTCCTGTCGGCGAATCCCCGTCACGTTGAGAATGTCTCCCTGCGGGAAGCGCTTTCGCAACGCACTGGATATGAGGTGTGTCTTCATTTCGCTCGTGCAGAATCGCATCGACGGCGTGCTCCAGGGAAGGATGAGCTTCACACAGGACATGTCCTCGTACCGCGAGACACTGTTCTGCCACCGTACTTCCCAGCGGTCCAGCATATCGCCAGCCTGCCGACGAACCACCAGCAGTTCCCAACCCAATCGATGTGCCAACCGCTCGCAGCTAGGCAGGCTATCCTTCCACTCGATACGGCCTAGGTCGGAATGCACCAGCAGCCGCGGTCCCTTGTGGCCGATCTGATCCAAGTGCCTTGCCACCGCAATAGCGCAGGCATCCGAATCCTTGCCGCCTGAGACCCCGACCGCCACCACCGCATCGCGGGCAAGCATGGATTCAACCTCTGGCGACAAACCAACCTGATTGGGCTTTCCGGCCGGGGCACCTTCCAGGAACTTCGGCGTGATGAAGCGAATTGCTTGTTCTTGCGTTCCTACGGACATGTCCATGTTATGAATCTCCCTGTGATGGAGGCCATGCGAGGCCTTGCCCGTAGGGGATGCAGCTCATCAAGCTATAACCCCTCGCATTTCCGCAGTATCATGTACGCATACTCCAGTTGTGCGCGTCGCACAAGGGAACACATCAAACGTGAAAGGCGTAGAGGGAGCAACACTGATGGCCGCAATCATGATCGTGGATGGATCTGCAGTTGGTTACGCAAATCAGTACTCTCACACCCTGACCGCGCAAGGGATGGAGGTACAAGCGATCAGCGGCACTCTCTGGTCGTTGTCCGTGCTGCTGCGCACCCACTACGACTTCTTCCCGGTTCTCGCCTGGGATGGCCGAGCTCAGTGGAGATATGACCTCTATGCCGACTATAAAAGTGAGTGCCTGAAGAGCGAGGCGTCGCGAGCTGCGCGGGCCTCTTTCGAGAGGCAGCGCCCCCACATTCAGACGATGGCCGGGAAGCTCGGGCTCATGCAGTTAGAGGCCCCGAACGCTGAAACGGACGATGTCGCGTTCCAACTCGCGAATGTCTTGGCCGCCGGTGGACATGATGTACTTATCGTGACCAACGATTCGGACCTGCTCCAAGCCGTCGGACACGGCATCGGTTGGTTCGATTCACGCGCAAAAAAGCTGATCGCCACAGCAGACGACTTGCATGACCATGTCGGGACGCCAGACCCTTGGACCTACCTTCAGGCCAAGGCATTGGCGGGCGACGCGTCTGATACCATAGAAGGTCTTCCGCGGGTAGGTATCCCAACCGCACTCAAGGTGTTTGGACAGCATGGCGGCTCCATTGAGAGCTTCTATGCACATGTCGAGGCCGGCAAGGTCGATTTAAAGAAGAAGACTCTCGGTGCCATTGCTTCGGCAGCAGGCCGGGCTACGTATGAAAGGAACATGAAGTTGATGGACCTTTCCCGAGCTCCCGTTCTCCGGGCATCCGACGTGACGGTTTCCTGCGAACCACTAGACGAAGTTGTCTTCTCGGACTGGGTGGAGCATTTCTCGCTGCAGGCGATCTTGCGCAATGTTGGTCAGTTCATCGAGCCGTTCATTGAGGCAACACGTCGGCCTGGCCAACGTGACCTGGAGGCTGCAATCGCTCGGCTTGGCACATGACGGACCCTCAAACCCCGGAAATCACGCCCCCACCTCGCCGCCCTGCTGGAGTTTTATGATGCCCCTCAACAAGGTCTTTGATCAAACCGTCAAGCTGCCAACGATTCCGCAGGTGGTGTACGACCTTGTCGAAATGACGCGGTACGAGAAAACTGACCTGTCCGATATCATCGATCTCGTTCGGCGGGATCAAACCATTGCCGCAAAGGTCATCCGTGTCGCGAACTCCAGCTTTTACGGAGAAAGCGGCCGAATCGCCAGCGTGGAACGTGCAGTGAATCTGGTTGGCCTGCAAACACTCCGCACCACGGTGATCACGTCTGGGGTTATGAGTGCCTTCCCACAGGTGGCTGGGATAAGCATGGGCAACTACTGGCGGCACGGCCTCACCAGTGCGTACATGGGGGCAGAGATTGCTGGCACCCTTGGCGTGGACGCCGAAGAGGCCTTCACCGCCGGGCTCATGCAAGGGCTCGGCGTCCTACTTATCCAGCTGAGACTCCCAGCGGAAGCCAAACAGATTGGCACTCTGGTGCACCCTCTGGATCTGGCCAAACGCGTAAGCGTGGAGCGAGAAATCCTTGGATTTTCCCACAACGATGTCACTGCGGAACTCTTGCTCCGCTGGCGATTCCCGCAAAGCGTTAGGACTGCAATCGCGGACTTCCCCGAGCCTGACCGCGCAGCAATCCTCGGTAAGATATTGCGTGCGTCTTCCGAGTACTCGTGGTACACCCTGTCAGGAGTAAGGGAAGAACTGATCATGGCATCGCTTGACAGCAAACTGGCATCGGCGCTGGGCCTCTCGCAAGAGCGGCTGGAACGTCTTCGTGGCCCCGTGCGAGATGCAGTTGATGCGATCGTGATTTCGAGCTGAGAGACCGTTTCCCGTGCAAACAGGACTTCGCCTTTACCAGGCAATCATCGATCAATCCCAAGCTCTCGGCATCGACTTCGATGCCGCGGCTCACTCATGTGGCGTGGGTGCCGACCTCCTCATGAGTTGTTTCGATGAGCCCACGCATACCAAGCCCCATGATCTCTATGACGTTCTGACGCGAAGGAGAATAGACGCAATCAGTTCGTTTCTGGACTGTTCTGGCTTCAGAGTATTTCTCCTCGCCGACGTTTTCAAATGGGAAGACTACTCGCTGATCTCGGGATCAGGCCTGTTTGCAGGCCCAAGCACGGCTGATGTCACACGAGCGAATGAGGCGGCCCTCTACCTCCACTCGGTGGTCAGTGCTGATGTTTTCGGGTCGCCCGAGTTCATCGTTGGCGAGTTTATTGCGGCCACTTGGTCAAAGACGCTTGCCGAAGCGTGCACCAAAGTTGCCGTAAGCTATCGCAAGCTCCTGGCCTGGAAGAACGGTGTGGCAACTCCCGAACTGAGCGACATCGAGGAGATCAAGTTGATGGCCTCTGCGATGGAGGTGGGTACCCCAATGGTGATGGGTGGCCTCGGCCTGCTGAAGTACGAGGATTTTCTGCTGCACGGCACCCGCATAGATATTGAGCATGAGCTCAATGCCGCGCTAGAAGTCGAGATCTGGTAGCCAATCGGTCGCGCTTTCGACGCACACCCAAAGCAGTTGCGTCCCCCGCTTTCAGCTGCTGACATGACTCACACGAACTCGCACAGGAGTTCTCAAAGTTCCATGCAACTTTGTGACTGTGGTGTCAAAGGAACCTCCAAATTTGGGACATGCGGGCAGACTATCTGGGCCTGAGACCACCAGCCCTTCGAGCGCTGCCCCGCCTCGCTCAACGGCTGTTTCTCCGCCGGAAGGTTCACGAATGCCCCGGGAACGGCACTCTGCACATCGATGAGGGGTCACAACAGTCAGCACCAACTCTGAGAAGAGTTGGTGGGTACTGTGAGAACTTTCAACGCCTCGCCCAATGACCATATCGAAGTCATTGGAATAACACGTATTGATAATCTGTCTGTTTGTTTGCTATAGTCAAGTCACTGTATGAAGCGACTCGACGGAGAAACAAGCATGACCTTGGATACCGCGGCGTTATGTGCGGACCTGCAGCAGCTCAAGATCCCTGCGCCCGATGTCCGCATGCTCATGTCCGTCTACGACATCGAGGGAGACCGCATTACGCAAGCCGTTGCAGATGTAAAGCAAGGCAATGAGCAAGCACTCAAATTCCTTCAGGGCATCTTCTTCTCGATTACGCCGAAGCTGAAGCAACGTCTACAGCGACTGAATGTCCGCATCCCTTCCCTGCGCGTGTTGATCGAGATCGGCAAGCACGAAGGGCCCCAGTTTGCGGCTCGACTCAAGAGATGGGATGAGACCGGCAATGAGGGGGATGACGCCCGCTATGTCAGGCTGACCATGGCCGAGTTTCTCGAGCTGGAGCGCTCAGGTTTTCGTCGGCGCTGCCAGGAGTCTAGCCCTACTCGACCCTCCGGCACCGGCGCTGAGGCTATCCCGGCTGGGCGGCCGATGGAACCGAGCAGGAGCGAGAGCAATCCCCCGCCGATGAGCTCTCTCTCTCTGTCCGAGGAGCCGGGGGTGGAAGAACCGGCAAGGCAGTCTGGCCAAGGCAAAGAGATCATCAGCCAGCACGTATATGGCGGAAGTGCCGCGGCATGCTTCTCCACTGACGTATCCCGCGCCGGCCAAGCAACTGTTCGTATCGAGGTGGCTCAAACCAGTGGTAATTCTCGGCAATACAACTGGACGGACAAGGTATCGATTCAGCTGTCGCAGCGAGAATTGCCGCTTGTCCTGGCAACGCTCATGCAATGGGTGCCGAAGTTTGAGGGCAAGGGGCACGGTACCGCAAACGAGAAGTGGTTCACCCTGGAGAATCAGGGCCCTAAGGTCTTCTTGTCGGTCAACTGCAAGGGCAAGGCAGTACGAGGGGTGCCAATTATGGCCGGGGACACCTACGCGCTCAGCACTTTGCTCATGCGGCAGATGCTACGGAATGACCCATTCTTGACCCCTGAGTCACTCCTCATGCTTGTGAGAACGCAGGGGGAGATGTTTTGCCGAGTGGCCGATACCGACTCCAACGGCCGGCACGGCGTGGCAGCAGGCACTACAGGTGCCGCGCGAGGACTGCGATAGGACACCACGGGCTGCTTCGACGATATGCAATCTTCGTAACTTACCCCCAACTCGGATTCAGGATTGCCGACGGCTCTGCCGGTCGCCCATAGAGATAACCTTGCTGGAGATCACACCCGTAGGCGATCAGAACTCTTGCTTGGTCGGCCGTCTCGACGCCCTCGGCAACTAGCTGAAGGTCCAGGCTCTTTGCCAGAGCGATGATCGCCTTTGTCAGGTTCTGAGTCTGCGAATCTTCCGCCAGGCCACTGACGAACGCTCGATCGATCTTGATAGTGTTCAGAGGGAATCTGGTCAAGTAACTCAGTGACGAGTAGCCAGTGCCAAAATCGTCCAGCGACAGGCCGACACCCATCTCTCGCAGCGCAGCGATCGTTTCGAATGCGGTCTCATCGTCTGAGATCAGAATACGTTCCGTGAGCTCCAACTCCAACAGGTGAGCTGGAAGCCCGGATTCATCAAGTGCCGAGAAGACGCTGTCGACAAATCTCGGATCGTTGAACTGCTTTGCGCTGACGTTCACGCTGACGGCGATCGGCTCAGGCAAGTCCCTGGCCCATAAGGCGGCAGTCCTGCAAGCCTCGGACAAGACCCAATCACCGATTTGCGCGATCGTGCCGTTCTCTTCGGCCGCAGGAATGAATTTGTCGGGAGACACGGACCCGAGACGCGTGGACTCCCATCGCGCAAGAGCCTCTGCCTTAACAACTTTGCGGGCAATAGGATCAACGATCGGCTGGTACAAGACGCGCATCTCATTGCGCTCCAGTGCGAATCGAATTTCACCGTCAATCTGCAGCATCTCGTGAACGCGTACGTTCATCTCATTGTTGAAGAACCGGAAACCGCTCCTGCCGCCAGATTTCGCCTCGTACATTGCGGTATCAGCGTGCTGCAGCAGCAGATCTGGCTCGGCTCCATCCCCCGGAGCTACGGCTACACCAACCGACGCTGTCACAGAGACCCGCCGGCCTGCCAGCTCGAACGGCGTCCGGAACTCCTCGACGATGCGCTCAGCGAGCAAACGACATTCCAGCGGTGAGGTGACCTCTGCAAGCAAAACAACGAACTCATCGCCCCCGAAGCGGGCAATCGTATCGCCATCGCGCACAAGGGACGTAAGCCGCTCGGCCGCGGCAACGAGGAGCTGGTCGCCGGTGCGGTGGCCCAGCGTGTCGTTCACTCTCTTGAAATGGTCGAGGTCAACGAACATTACGGCCACGTTCCGACCATCGCGCTTCGCACGGTGCAGGGCATTCGAGAGTCGATCCATGTACAGCCGGCGATTCGGCAAACCGGTGATCTCGTCAAACGTCGCTTGCTTTACCAGTCGGCTCTCGTACTGGCGCCGTGCAGTGATGTCGCGCATCTGGCCAAGTATGTAGTCGACGCCACCAATCTCTACGGCACTCAGCGTGTACTCCATCGGCACCATTCGTCCATCATGGCTTTCCGTCTCCAACTCAAGGATGTAGGGTTTCCCACGCGACGAGAACACCTGATCATTGAGGCGTGCGATGGACTTTGAAGTAGCTTGGGGGTTGATTGTCGCCAGGTCGGCACCGACCAGCGCCCTTTCGTCAGACGCGCCGAAGAACGTCGCGAACTGCCGATTGGCCACGAGAAGCTTCCCTGCCTTGTCGCGTACATAGAGGCCATCGGTAAGACGCTGCACAACGCGGTCGAAGCGCTGCTCACTTTCGGTTATCGCTTCTGTCCGGTGCATGAGCTGTCTCAGCTGGCGATGCATTACAACCAGGAGTAGTGCAATCACGCTTAGTGAAGCGTAACCGATACCTATGATTCGCTTCGCATCAGCGTGCCATTCGCTATTGACGACTTGCTCGTCCATCGAGGTAACGACCAAAAGTGGGTAGTCCTTGACACGCTCGAATGCCATCAGCCGTCGGACGCCGTCAACAGCGCTCGCGCCAACTGCCACCCCCGACTGCTTGCCCGCCATCTGCGGACTGATCTCCGTCTCCGTGTACTGTTTCAAGTAACGGAGGACGCCGGGATCTGGTAGGCGCGCAACTAGGTTTCCCCTCTCGGCTCCCAGCACCGCGACGGTCACACCATCTTTGCGAAGAGCCTCCTTGCCAACAAGTGCGATCGAGGAAATATCAAGGGGTGTCAGTACAGCCCCGAGAAACGCGCCTGTTTGGTCGTTGATTCGCTTTACCGCATACACCTTAACCCGGTCGCCCGAGTCTGACAGTATCGGGCCAACGATCTCTGTGCCCGCAGTGCGCTGATACTCAAGCTTCTGCACGGCGAGTTGACCTGGCAGAAATGAGGCCGGAACCGGATCGTCGTACGTATGCAGCACAGGGACGCCGGCCTTCCCAACAACCACGATACCTTCGATTGCGGTGCCGACTGCGGCTGCACGAACTTGACTGAGCGCGTTGTCCGCGCCTCCAGGGCCCGCCGTCAGCAGTGATTGACTCGCCAAGCCCGCCGCCGATAGCACTTCACCTATCGAGTCCAGATAGCTCTTTAGCTGTGCTGCAGAAGCAGACGAAAGGACAGTTAGATCCCTGGACGCATCATTCAGCGCCTGCGTTCGACTGTCGTTGATCTCGTACGCTACGAGGCCAGTCACTAGTGTGCCGATGACGGCGCCAACATAGACGAGCGGCAAGAAGACCCGCGTGGTGGCCTTTTTGCTTCGACCGTGTCGTTCTGTCATGGAAACACTGGGCATGTCGATTCGAGGTGAAAGTTTGCGAACGTTATTACAAGTACGTGTTATGAATTCTAACGCGCATTCGTCGTTTGTGACTCTCGAATCGCAGGTTCGGGTAGGACTGGTGCCGTGTAGCTGGTCCCATAAAGGGGACCGCAGGCGTACGACACTCCCATTTTTGCTAGCATCGAAGCGACTTCAGCGTCCTTGACGCCCGTGGCCACGAGCTTGATGCCGAGATTAGCCGCAACGGCCGTGGCGGCGGTAACGAAGGCGAAGGCATCGTCCCGCCCAGCCATAAACGGCGCTTGCGATCGGTCGAGGATTGCGCCTTGTACTCCGGAAGTAATGAGGCGCGGCAATGACGCTAAGCCGTTGCCATAGTCAGATAGGAACACCTGGACGCCGAACGTCGCGAGATCACTGATCGCTACCGTGGCCTGTGTCCAGTGTTCTGATTCAACGGGTTCCAGAATGCTGACGCCGAGCGCCCATTTCGTCGGAAGAGCGTCGACCGCTTCTCGCAATGTGTTGAGAAATCCGGGCCTCGTGAAGCTATCGCGGTGGACAGGCACGATCAGCAAGCGTGGGGCGGGAATAGCTTGGCAGGCGCGAAGATCTGCGAGCAACGATCTCAGCACGCACTCGTCGGCCAGGGCAGAGATGCCCGTCTCTTCAAGTATGGCGCTCAGACGAGCGAGTGGGATGTACCGCCCATTGCTGCTGACCAGTGGCGTTACGATAGCGCCGACGATGACGTTACTCTTCAGACAGACCATCGGGGCGTAGTTCAGCTTCAAGTTGTCGGCACCGAACGACGTTCTCAGGGCATCGGCTTGCTCGCGCAAACTTTCGAGTTGCCGTGAACAAGCTTCATTCGCATAGACAAAATGCTCGGCGTTTGCTGTTGCCGCGGCCTTCTTAGCCGAAGCGACCAAGGCGTCACTGGTTTCCGCATCGACGGGGAACAGCGCGATGCCTGTCCGTGCGCGAAGCCGCAGCGTCTCTCCGCCTGGCGTAAGCGGCGCTTCATAGCATGCAGCTATCCGACGTGCAATTATCGCAACGTCAATCGGCTCGGACACATTTCTTGCCAGCACAAAGAAGCGACCGCTGCCCTCCGAAGCGACTGAGTCGGAATCGCGAATGCTCGTGGTCAATCGATCTGCCGCCAGTGCGCAAATCGAGTCATCAAGCGGTGCCCCTTGAGGAGCGGAGAGCTGCACCGCCAAAACGGCGTGGAATTGGTCGCGATCGCTCTCGGACAGGAATAGTCGATCGAGTCTGTCGCGAAACGCGTGCATGTTTGAGACGTTCGTGACCGGATCGATGGTGGCCGCCTCAACAACTCGAGCCTCGTAGGCCTTTCTCTCGCTGGCGTCATGAATCGTAATGACGAGACCATCGGTTCCGTGGAGGCCGTTGCCACAGATGCGGACTTCGGCATGGAACGAAGAGCCCGCAAGGGTCGGCAAGCAGCCCGCCCACTCGTGGGATGCCTCTTGGCGTGGATTTCCGCCCGCGCCTAAAGGCGAGCCCTTCCATATCTCAGGAGGGAGCAAGGTCTGAATCTGCTGGCCAATCAGTTGATGGGTTGAGGTGGCAGCTAGAGCAATAAAGGCATTCGAGTTCGCAAAGCGAATCGTGCCCTTTGTGTCGGTAGCAATGACGGCCTCACGTAGCCGCGACAAGACGTCGACGAACATTGCTTCGCCGCGTTCCGCGGACTCGGCGACACGTTCTGTTTGCTTAACCTGGCGGAGGATTGTGGCAATGAGAAGCCAGATCAGGCCTATGCCGGCCGTTGAAAGTACCGCGAGGTACGATGCGCGGCGCTGCCAGGCCGTGTTCACAGTCTGCGTCGGCAATGCGATCTGTAAGGCAAGCGGTGCGCCCTCGATCCGTGTTATGACGCTCTCAGCGGCTGCGCCGGCGGGAAGCTCGCGAATCGGAGCGTGGCTCGCGGCTTTACCCCATGCGTCGAACGCTCCTTGGCGAATCTCCTGCGAATCAAAGCGAGCGGACTCTGGAAAGCGATAGAGGATGCGACCCTCTTCAGTGGCAAGTGCGACCTGGTAACCGGTATCGCGTGTGATCGCGGCCACTGTCTGCGCGAAGGGGGCGAAGTCAATCCAGGATGTTGCGAGCCAACGGTATTGGCCGTTGCCGCCAAGTAGGCCTTCAGAGATTGAGATTTGGTACGGCAGGCCCGGAACTGGTCCATCAACGATATAGCTGACTGCTTGAGTCAGGAGGTCTTTGCTCGGCGCTAGAGGAGCTTGTGGCTCAGGAGAGCCTGAAGTATCGAGCTCAAGTGCACCAGTCAAGGTGTATAGGAAGAGTCGGGCAACGCAGGTGTTCTCGGTTGTTGCCCTTGCGATTGCAAACCGTTCTTGAATGCTGAGAGCGTTGCTGTCGCCATTCAAAGTGCGAGCTACCTGTCGAACAACGGTCTTCTGGCTCCTCAGGATCTCAGCCGCCTGTCGAGTCAGTGCGGATGAGAAGACCGCCAGGCTCTCTCGTGCTTCAGCGTATTCCCGTCGCCTGAAGTCAATCACTTCGTGGATGGAGATGCTCGTAAGCAAGAGGCTCGACAGAACGCCTGCAGCAATGGCAAGGCGGCGAGCCGATCGGCCGCCCGTACCTTGTGATGGTCTCTTCTCCTCCACTGTCCGCTCTCGGACCTCTGGCCCGCCCTCATATAGTGAACGCGCGATTATAGGGACGTGTCGCCTCGCCCGATCCGTGGAAAAGGGGCAAAAAAAAGCCCCACGAAATCTCTCGTGGGGGCATGTTGCGGTTAGATGAAGTCAAATCCCGGATGTCCTGCTGCTTCCTGTGACGGGGCCGGTTGCCTGGGGGGAGCCTTTTGCTCCTGGGCGGCTGCCGGCGTTTGGGCGCGCTCACTGTTCGCAGCGGCTTTCTTCTCCACTACTGAGATGCTGATGTAAGGGTTGTCGCCCTCCTTCGTTTTCTTGCGCCAGCCGGCGATTCGCATCTCTCGGCCGAAGCCAAAGCTGCCGGCATAGTCAGGGGAGCTCTCCGGCCTGTCCTGCTTCTCTTCCTTGAAGAGGGTTGCAGGAATGCCGCCGATGGACAGCGAGTAGAAATCTTTGCCGCTGTTATTTTTCCGCCAAACAGCGACATCGAGCCGGAGCGAGTTCTTCTTCTGTTCGTCGAGGGGAAACTCCATCCACCCGAGGAACAGCGGGTCCTTGTCGGACGTCTTTGCGTGGTTCGGGAAGATTGAGCCTTCGCCGGCTTTGAGGATCAATGCGATTGACATGAGGTTCTCCTTGGAAGCTCTGAGGTTGGATGTCCGAGGCAAACTTGCGGGTTGCCCTGGTACTCCGATATGGCTGACAACAGCGTGTATCGGCCGCCTAGCGCAGGAGTCCTTGGGAGTTGCATGTCTTGCGTGTGATCGCTCGTCTTTGGATGGCCCCCGTCACTGATTACAGTTCCGGGGCTCGCATACCGTGGTAGCGCCACTTTTCACAGTGAAAACGGCGGCGCGTTCAGAGATGAGGACCCAATGCGCAGTGAGCATTGCGCATTGGGTATTGAGCACTGCCCAGGGCGCATTACGTATTGCGCAGTGCTTCGGCCAGTAAGACCCGCAGGAACGCTGCCGAACAAGGCGGGTGGTGCAATGCGCATTGCACGATCGAGAAACGTGTTCCGCCCTTCCATTCAACCGACAGGCAAGCAAAGATCTGATCCGGAACTCGCCCTCCCCGCGTACTGATGCTCCGGGCTGTCTACGCCTCGCGGCAGCGGTGAAAGGTGTAACGATTTGGCCCGCAGACCCGCAAAAGTTTGCGGAGGTGCCCCATGGAGCACTACCTAGGGTGATGCGTTTTGGACCGCAAAGCCCGCTCCCGCGGGCAAGGTGTAACGGTTTGGTGGACCGTGGCGCAATTTGCGGAGCTTTAGTGAGTGCTTCCTATCGCTACATCTCGCTAATTATTGTCAGAACCCTGCCGTTTGAAGCCCGCTGGGAGAAATTGCGGACCAAACCATTGCACCTTTGCGCAGTGCAGGTGCTGTAAGAGATGCTGGAATCAGTGGCCAATCTTTGCGGACCAAGTCATTGCACCTTTCGAGGCGAGTGCTTATTTGTCCTCACATTTTGCGGACCAACGGATGCCACCTTGCGCGTGTTTGAGCCTGCGCAGAGCTGCTAACGCCGCTGATTCGCCATGGTTGCGGACCAATCGACTGCACCATAGCCGGTACTCGTGCGGTTGCGGACCAATCAGATACACCATATTGCCTGGGGGTAGCGGGCCCATGACGCGCTAGGGTTTCTGCGGACTAAAGAACTGCGCTATCGGTTCTAGCCCCCTGCGGGCCAATTCATTGCACCATGGTAGAGAGTCCGTTTGCGGACCAATAAACTACACCATGTCGTTGAGAGGTCCTCTGCGGACCAATTGACTGCACCATGCGCCCAATCTCTTGCGGGCCAATACGTTGCACCATAGCGGCAAGTGAACGCCGATTTTGCGGGCCAACCAATTGCACCTTTTCCCCTGGGGCTTTGCGGGCCAATACATTGCACCCATACCGATATGGAAGATTGCGGACCAACTGATTGCACCATGGGGTCTAGGGAGGGAGGTTTGCGTCGAGTTGATTGCATCTCTGTGTGGCGGAGCTCGTTGTGGTCCAACAGATTGCACCGTACTGCGATAGCGGTCGCGGTGACGAAGCGGCAAGTGCCGATGGCTGTGGATAAGTACCGGTGGTTTTGACGTTCCGCATTTTTCTGCGGAGAGCTAGCAGCTTTGTTTACGTAAACCAACCAACGTATACGGGCCTCGTTTTGCCCAAATAATTCAATGGCTTACGAGCAGCAAAGTGTTAACTGTTGGTGCCAAGGTGATATCTGTTGGGGGATTGGTGTACCGCATTGGGCCGCAAAGGTGTAAGAAATTGGCTTCCTACGGTGCTATCCATTGGTGCCAAGGTGCAATGAATTGGTGGAAGGTGTTAACCGTTGGCTTGATGTGCGTATATCCCGGAAAGCCGCGCCCAGTCTAGGTTTCCGGGGAGTGGCGCTCAGTCATGGTGGCATCAGTTGGTTCGACGGTGTCATTGATTGGTGCCTCTTGGCAACGGTGTTGCGCAAAGGTGCAATCGTATACTTGACTCATTACACCATTACGGAGATATTACGGCAGTCTCTTAGTGCATTGGGCGCACTCTGCCATGTCTAATCTCCCAAAAAACATCCAGGAGCAGCTGGGTTTCGATATCTTCAACGCTGTCCGCGAGGAGCTCGGGCCTAGTACCGCAATCACTGAATCCACGCGCGACATTGGGTACCGCAAAACCAATGTTCTGATTGACGTCACCCCTATGTCCCTCGTGGCAAGGCGGGCCATCAATGCGTTGTGGCTCACGGTGTCGGAGAACCCGGATCTTGAGCATTACGATATCGAGCTCGGCTACTTCAAATGGCTCGCTAAGTTCGAAACATCGAACAACGTCGCGCACCTCAAGAAGGCCCTGCGCGAGTGCCAGAGCTCATCGGTTCAAGTCTCTGTTGAGCGCAAGGGCGGCGGCGACCCGCAATGGGTGTCAGTGCCGCTTCTTGGTTCTGTAGGGATCGCAGGCGGGCGCGTTGTGTTCAAGGTCGACGAGATGATCCGTCGACAACTCAAAGATCCGAAGCGCTATACCTATCTATCCTTGCGCATGTCCGCGGCACTCAGCCAGTACGCGTACATCCTGTATGAGCGTTTGGGCGCCCTTCGATTCATGGGTACTACGAACTGGCTTCCGATCGAAGAGGTCAGGAAGTGGGTCAATGCTGACGCGGTCAAATCACTCACCGAGTACAAGCAGTTCAAGCGGTTGGTTCTGGATAAGAACATTGCCCAAATCAATGAACTGACCGATCTCTACGTTGAGTACGAAACGAAGACCGCGCAGGGTTCGCGACGCGTTGCGGCGATTCGATTCAAGCTTAGGGACAACGCAGAGGGCAAGCTCGTTCTGGACTTTGCGCAACCACATGAGCTGAAGGATCTGTATGAGACTCTCGTTAAGGGCTTTGGCCTGAGCACCAGGCAGATCAATGAGATCATCAGCAATCGCGAAGTGAACACGGATGAGCGAATCCGTGCGGCGATTGAGCTCGTGAGGTACCGAGTCAAAGTTGGAGGGGTGAAATCGCCTGGTGCCTACCTAATGACCGCGATCAAAGAGGGTTGGGCACTTAGCGAAATGGAGCGCGAGGCGGCGTTTGGTAGCCCAGCCGAAGCAGTCCCGAGTAAGCCAATGGTACCGGTCGCTGAGATCGAGTTTGCGCGCAATCTTGAGCGCGATATCGAAGAAGGTCTGGCTATCTTCGCCTCGATGACGGACGACGAACGACTTGCTGTCCTTGATGGACTGTACAAGGAGACTACGTTCCAGATGGCTGCGCGGCGGCAGAAGGTAAAGGCTAGGCCGGATGAGGCGGCAATCATGGCTCGTAAGGCACTGAAGGTCGAACTGGCCCAATACGTGAAGCGACAGGCAGAGGAACAGAAGGCTGCCTGACCTGCCCTCCTCAATACATGCGAAAGACCGCCGCCAGAGTGCGCGCGGTTGAGCTCGTCGAGCTTGCTAGTGCTTCCCTACGCGAGGCACGAAACCTCCCGCCTCTTTGTAAGCGCTCAATTGACGACGTCTGGTATTGAAGGCTGAACGTTGGCAGGCTAGCGTCCGCAAAGACTTTGCGGACGCAAACATGATCCAAGACGAGATTGACCTATTTCCGCTGCAGGCGGTGCGAGTCCGCTCCAATGGGAAGCGCGACTACGAGCCAGCGGCCAAGCGGCGTCTGATTGAGTTCTGTCTTCAATCGGGAGCATCGGTCTCGGGCACGGCGCTCAAGGCCGGTATCAACGCTAACCAGTTGCGCAAATGGATTCGGGACTACCGAGATTCAGTGCAGGCGCGAGGTGCGTTGCCGGCATTCGTGCCGGTTGTCCAGGAGGTTCAGGATTCGCGGCCAATCGAGACACTTGCAAAGGTTGCGGTGCCGCGTCACGAAGCGGCATCAGCGACTGGCGATCCGCCACCGCGGCAAGCGCAACCGCTGGCGCTCTTGAGCGCAAAGCTGCCCAACGGTGTATCACTTGAGCTCGAATGCAGCGAGCGAGACGTTGGGCTCGTAAAGGCAATGATCGAAGCACTGAGTGGAGACCGTTGATGTTTCGGCTCGACGCTGAGCTGCGGGTGTATCTGCATCGCGACGCAGTGGACTTCCGTAAGAACATCAACGGCCTGGCACTGCTGGTCGAGCAGACGCTCGGGCTGGATCCGTTTGCATCGGCTGTATTTGTGTTCCGTAACCAGCGGGCCGATCGCATCAAGATTCTCGGGTGGGATCGCAACGGCTTCTGGCTATTGTTGAAGCGATTGGAGGCGGACCGGTTTGCCTGGCCACGCGAGGCGGCTGTGGCTACGCTGACGGTCGAACAGTTGCACTGGCTGCTCGAGGGAATCGACATCGAGGCGATGCGCCGGCACCCGCACCGAGAATACCATCGCGCTGCGTGAACGCTGTTTGGCGGCAGCGGTCTAACCCGCCATGCCATCCACGCCCGTCACCGTTACCGCCGCCGAGCTGCAACTGTTGCGAGACGCCGAGCGCGAGCTCAAGGCAATACTCGCGGAACGCGAGGCAATCAAGGGCGAACTGCGTGTGATGACGGTCCAGCGAGACCTGCTCTTGGAACAGCTCAAGGCGTTTCAGCGTAAGCTGTTCGCCGCAAAGAGCGAGGCGCGAGGCTCGGAGCAGAAGGACTTGTTCCTCAATGAGGCCGAGGCCTTGGCGACGGCGGCCGCGCAGCCGGCGCAGGAAGAAGAAGGTACGCCCGAGACCGAAGTGGCCGGACACAAACGCAAGAAGCGCGGCCGCAAGCCGCTCGACCCGGCGCTGCCCCGTGTCGAGGTTCGTCACGAACTACCCGAATCGGAACGCGTCTGCCCCCTCGATGGCCAGGCTCTGGTCGAGATTGGCGTCGAGGTCAGCGAACAGCTCGACATCGTGCCGCAGCAGGTCCGCGTGATCCAGCACCAGCGGGTCAAGTACGCCTGCCCATGCTGCGACGGCGGCATCAAGACGACGCCGGCACCGGCGCGCATTATTCCCAAGGGACTCCTTACCGAATCGGCGCTGGCCTGGTGCATCACCTCGAAGTATCAGGATGGCCTGCCGCTGTACCGCCAGGCAGCGCTGCTGCATCGCTTCGGCGGGGACCTCTCTCGCGGCACCCTGGCCGCAAGCATAGTGCGAGTAGGCCAGGCGGTGCAGCCAATCATCAACCTGCTGCGTGACCATCTGCTGGAAGCAGACGTCGTGTACGGTGACGAGACAACGGTACAGGTGCTCAAGGAGCCCGGCAGGCCTGCCCAGAGAAAGAGCTTCCTATGGGCGCAGATGAATGGCACAGGGCCGCCGGTACGGTTGTTTGCCTATAGCCCGACACGCGAGACAAAGCAGGCTACGGCTCTCTATGCCGGCATCAAGCCTGGGGCGGTGTTGATGACCGACGGCTATGCACCATACGACGACGTCGCAAACACCTATCAGTTGGTGCATCTCGGATGCTGGGCACACGCGCGCCGCTACCTGGTCGAGGCGGAGCAAGCCTTGCCCAAGGACAAGCGCCCCGACCACCCGGTCACCGGATTCCTGCAGCGCATCGGCAAGCTGTTTGCCATCGAAAGCCACACGCTCAAGATGAAGCCGGAACAACGGCAGCAGGTTCGCGCCGAACAAAGCCAGCCGCTGCTGGCCGAGATCGAAACGATGCTGCTGCAACATCTGCATACCGTGCTGCCGCAAAGCCTGTTCGGCAAGGCGCTGCACTACCTGCATGGGCAGTGGCCAAAGCTCGTGCGCTACATCGAGAACGGAACCTGGCCGATCTCGAACAATCCCTGCGAGAACGCGATTAGGCCATTCGTGATCGGACGGAGAAACTTCCTCTTCTGCGACACCGTGGCCGGTGCCAACGCTAGCGCAAGTCTTTACTCGCTGGTGGAAACCTGCAAGGCCAACGACGTCGATCCGTATCAGTATCTCGTTGCCTTGTTCAAGGCGTTGCCACACGCACAGACCGCCGACGACTACGAGGCTCTGCTGCCCTGGAGGCTCAAGCCCTCAACCGTCTAGCGGATACCGCCGGCGGCCGCAAGGGGCGCCCTTAAAAGACCGCTTACGCCTCTTTCTCGAAATTCCCGGTGTTCATTCTTGGCGTCCTGCTGAGTGCAACCTCGGCAAGCCGATATCCGATCTCGCGATGATCACGTTTGACCGAATGGCTAGTGCTCGGAGAAGTGCCCAGTGTGCTCTCCTGCCATTTTCGAACTGCAACTAGCTCCTCGTTTCTCACAATAGAGATACATAACACGTAGCAATATGTGTATGGTATTCCCTAATGCCCGGCCGGCGATCGCGTTCGTTTTCACCGTGAAAATTGTGATGCCGCTGGTTTCGCGGTGAAAACGCGATGACGCACAGAGTACGCAATGTGTAGTGCGCTCTGCGCAATGCGCAGAGACTGGGCGTTCTCCTAGCGCGCCTTGGCTGGGAATGCAACGCGCCGAGCGGTTTCGTCGAAGACCAGCCTTGCGTAGGCTCGTGCGTCCTCACCCATACCGCAGGCGCCGATTGAGCGACCATTGACTTTTCACGGTGAAAAAGCTCCGCTCGCACCAAGGACGGTGATGCTTTTGAGACGCTGAGGGGGCCATCAACGTTGGGATTTCACCGTGAAAACCACGCCGCTGGACGATTGCGCAGCGAGGGCTACCTGGCGCTTTTCACCGTGAAAGATCGAGGAGCGCATCCACATAAAGGCCTGCCGGCATTTCCGCTTCCGGGACAAGGCGTTGGCAGCGTCCAGCTGAGGAGCCGCCGTGGCAGTTTTCACCGTGAAAATCTAGCCGCTGGGCGCGTATGCACCTGGGGTGGCCTGTCAGCGAATCTTCACCGCGACGCTCCCATGAGCGAGTTATTTGAAGTGGGCCCAATCCGCGTGGGCAACGTCCGCCCTAGTTGGCGCCGGCGCAGATTTCACCGTGAAAACGCTGGGTAGAATTCGGGCGCGAAATGCTGGCGGTGATCAACCAGTTTTCACGGTGAAATCTCTCGCGAATCCCCCCGGGGGCGTTGTCGTAAGTTCGCCGCTGCGCAGTCCCCGCGCCCGCAGGACAGGCCAAGCCCGTTCCGGGCTGGGATACCGTGAATGCTCTCGCGCTCTAGGCGGCCCGGGGAGTTGGTCGAGAGCAAAAAAAAGCCCGCGTCATTCGCGCGGGCTTTTCACGGTGAAATCGAGGCGGCTATGCTGCCTCGTCAAGGTCATCCGCTGCAGCCTCGGAGAGGAATTTCTCGATCGTACGGAGTAGCAGCTCCGGATTGACGTCTTTCGGACACTTCAGGATGAGGTTCCGCCCGTCGATCTTGGCGTCAGCGACTGGTTTCCCGGACATCTGCAGGCGGCGTGGGATCACGACAGCCGCGGGGTTCGTGAGCTTCCGGGCCTCGGCCTTCAGCCAGTTCAAGGCATTCTCCTGGGACATGCCCTTTTCTACCTTAACAACGGCCGCTATCACCAGCTCGGTGCAGCCCTGCTCATGGAACGCGACGAAATCAGCCACAACCTTAGTGCCAATCAGCCCCGGCCTCTGCATGAGCATGTCAATCACTACCTGCGGCAACTTGAAGTAAGCCAAGCACCGACTGACGGTGGCCATGCTTCGACCGACACACCGGGAGATATCCATTTGGTTGAGGCAATGCCCCAACTTCAGCAATCGCTGATAGCCCAGGGCTCGTTCGAAATCAGACAGGTCTTCCCGGGCATCGTTGTCCGTCATTGCGAGGATCGCGGCTTCCTTCTCGCCAAGATCACGGACAAAGCCTGGAATATATGCCTCATGCTTCAGTTGGAACGCCCTGAAGCGACGCTCGCCGGCAATGAGCTCAAAACGACCGTCTTCCTTGCGTCGGACGGTAATCGGATTGTTCAGCCCAACGAGATCAATGGTGCTTGTCAGCGAAGCAAGGGCGTCTTGATCAAAGACGAGCCGAGGCTGATGTGGGCTGACATCAATCTGGTCCATCGGCAACATCTGCTGGGACCCAATGGGGATGTGAAGGGCCTTCGGGGGGGGCGAAACCCCCGATGCACCCCCAGAGACGGGAGCTGTCCGAGGCGAAGGACTCGGAGTGGGTGCAGCAGCTGGTGCCGGCGTGCTCTGCAGCGGGGGAGGGGGGGCAAGCGGATCTTCGTCCAAGATTCCCTGCTCGCGCAGAATCTCCGACATCGGCCGATTCAGATTGGCCGATGGCATCTCCGCGGGTACGACAACCCCCTGGATATGCTGAGGCGGGGCCTCAGCGGCTGGCGGCCGTGCTGCATCGTGGCCGAGGCGTCGGGATTGTTTCATTTAGCGACCTCCGTAACTGCGCGGATGCGCGCGACCAACTCCTCGAAGACTTCCCGCATTGCCCCGAGCGAATTTTCAGTGCCGGTGCGCCAGAGCGACAGCGGAACGCCGTCCTCGAGGCTCTTGGAGTAGTCCTCCGAATGGTACAAGCGGCTCTCAGTCACCTTACCGGGAAACAGGCTGATGAGGCTGGCCATGTTCCGTTCAACGCGCGGCCGGTTGCGAACGTACATCGTGGGGATCGCGACAATCTCCGGCGCACGCTTGAAATCCTTGGCGAACTCACCCAGCCGGAACGCGAGACGGGAGAGTGCCCGGAATGAGAACTTGTCCATGCGAATCGGGCAGATCAGGAAGTCCGCAGCCACCATCGAGTTTCGGGAAAGCAGCGAACCCGCTGGTGCGTTGTCCATGATGATCACGTCGTAGCTGGACAAGTTGCAGTGGGGCAGGGCGCCAGTGCGAGCCTGCTCGAAGAACAGCGAGTAGCGGAAGTCCGAGCCATTGGCGCTGCGCAGAGCAGAGTCCATATCGTCTAAGGAGTCTTCCGCAGGGATCAGGTGCGGGCCGTGCTCACCAAAGGGCTTCTTGACGACCTCTTCAAGAGACATCGGTTGGTAGAAGTTGCCAACGCGCATCAGGTTGCCAATGTGCCCATTGATGGACCTATCGCCAGGGATACCCATGTCAATGAGTTCTTCCGCCGTGAGGTCAGGGTCATAGCCCATCATGGTCGACACGTCAGCTTGCTGATCATTGTCGATCACCAGCACCTTCAAACCCATCAGGGAAAACTGAATGGCCAGGTTGCAAGTGGTGGTGGTTTTCGCGGTACCGCCCTTCGGGACGAAGACCGAAATGGTGATGGGCCGCGTGAAGCCCTTGATGTGCTTGCTCTCTCGCCGGATTCGCGCGATCTGAAAGATATCGTTCAGCGAGTAGTTGCGGACTTCGACCGACCCCCGGGGCACCCGAGAAATCTTCAGGTCGTTGTCGCGTTCGATGATCTTGAGTGTTTGTGGGCTAACCCCTAGTGCTTCGGCAGCAAACTGAGGCGGGTATGCCAGGCTCGCAAAGTCCGTATAGGGATAGGGATCGATTTCTACCTCAGTTGCGGTCATAGGCAACCCTCCTAGTATGAAACGTCACAAAATGCAGTTTGAGCCGATTCTAGGGGCTAGATGGTAGCGGGGCAAGGAAAAACGTCACTTTCTATATGGTTTGAGTGGAAAAAACGACGCAATACCATATAGAACCGACCTCGCCGGGGAGGACGAAGTGTAAAGTGCGGCACTTGACGAGCGGTGCTGACTTTGATCTAGGCAGGTGGATCTGACGAGGTGACCAACGAGCAGATGAAGCTCCGACAGGGCGCTGTCGAGCAAGTGTCTGCCACGTACCTTCTGGTATGGTTGTAGTGCCGTGCTGGCCAACGAACTACACCACAGAGGGATCAGAAATGTTGCAAGAGGGAAAGTACGACAGGACAGTCCAACTGCAGTGCCCCACATGTGGAGGCACTGACTTCGCCAACGTCGAGAACGCGCCAGTTCCGGAGCTGATGAAGTGCACGCGTTGCGGACGTGAGATTTCCCGCGAGAACCTGGTGAGCGAGAACGGTGCTCACATACAAGCCCATGTTGATGAAGTGAAGGCAGAGGTAGTAGCTGACCTCAAGAAAGAGATCGCGAACATCTTCAAGGGCTCGGGGTTCAAGCTGAAATGACTGAGAGCGATTTCATCGCAGCCGCGGCGCTGATCGTTTCCGTTGTCGGTACCGGCGCGTCGGTGCTGTTCAATCATCGGCAGAAGGGCGTCAATCAGAGCCAGAAGAAGCTGAACGATCGTCTGCTGGCCAGAGAGGAGGCGGAAGCTGCGGCAGAGAAAAAGGCTGACGTCAG
>NZ_WHLX01000003.1:0-498867 GCF_009793345.1 Cupriavidus sp. SW-Y-13 | reverse complement strand
CGCCCGCGGATTCAGGCGATCGTAGACAAGCTGCTGGACGACTTCGCAACAAAGCCTCAACCCTCCGACCTGGTTAGCGCCTTTACGTTGGCTACGCCGGCATTGGCGATCTCAGAGTTGCTTGGCGTTCCGTACGAAGACCATGACTTCTTTCAGGAACTGGCGATGGTCCTGACGTCGAGTAGTGCGACGCTTGAGGAGGCCATCGCCGCAAATCATGAGTTGTGCGAGGTGTACCTGAAGGGCCTGGTGGCGAAGAGATCGGAGAACCCCGGGGAAGATATCCTCAGCCGCCTCATCGTCAATCACGTACGAAAGGGCGATATCACCGAAACGGACGTTGTTTCCCTTGCAAGGCTCTTGCTGATTGCCGGCCACGAGACCACGGCGAATACGACCGCAATGGGAGTGCTTTTCCTCCTGCAACGACCGGATATCTGGAATGAGCTTCGACAAGACACAAGCCTCGTTCCAAATGCGGTGGAAGAAATTCTGCGCTATCTGGATGTCACACATTCAGGAAAGCGTCGTGTCGCGACCGAGGACATTGTCGTGAACGGACAAATGATCCAGGCGGGCGACCCCGTTGTAGTGCTGAGTGTCTCGGCCAATCGCGACAGCTCGAAATTTGAAGATCCGAATGTGTTCGACCTTCGCCGAGATTCAAGGACGCAGGTCTCGTTCGGATACGGCCCGCATCAGTGCATCGGTCAACCCCTCGCACGGCTCGAAATGCAGATCATGTTCACCGCCTTGCTGGAGCGGTTTCCGAACCTCGAGCTTGCTGTTCCCGTGGAAAGCCTTGAGTTCAAGGGCGATTCACTCATGTATGGCGTCAAGGAACTCCCTGTTCGCTGGTAATCCCGACTTAAATGAGAAGCATCATGAAAATCACAATCTACCCCGAAAAGTGCTGCGGTTCTGGTCAATGTGTCGTCAACGCGCCGGATCTGTTCGACCAAAAGGACAATGGCATCGTCATTCTCTTGAACGCAGAGCCGTCGGCTGACCAATTCGAATCAGCACGCCTGGCGGCTGGCATCTGCCCAGCGCTCGCCATCGAGATTCACGAGGATCAGTGATGAACTCCCCCGAGCACATCGTCGTTGTCGGCGCCTCGGCCGCCGGCATCACGGCAGCACGAGCGCTGCGCGCACAGGGCTGGGGAGGGCGGCTCACGCTGATTGGAAAGGAAGGCGGCATGCCCTATGACCGCCCTCCTCTTTCAAAGCGGCTGATGGCAGGAGAATGTCCGGTAGAGGCGCTCAACCTTGTGTCCGAAGACGGCATGAAGGCGCTGAACCTGCACTACCTGGACGGGACATCGGCCACCGGCCTCGATACGGACGCCAGTTCACTGCAACTCAGCAACGGCTCCACACTTCAATATGATCGCTTGCTGATCGCCACGGGCGCGGACGCTCGAGTGATTCCCAACCTCAGCCAGGCGGCGAACTGCTACAGCCTGCGCAACTTAAACGACGCGCTGGCGATTCGGGAACATCTGACTGCCGGAAAGCGGGCACTAGTAGTCGGCGCGGGCTTCATCGGCACAGAGTTAGCGGCGATTGCAAAGACCAGCGGCTGTGAGGTGACCGTCATCGACAAGTCGAAAGTTCCTCTCGGGGCGCGAGTCGGGGATATCGTTGGGAAGCGGATCGAAAAACTCCATGAAGCCAACGGCGTGGTTTTCCACAACGACTGCGAACTCAGGGAGGTGAAATGGCGTGACCGCACCATTACCGAAGTCCGCTTGGACACTGGGGTTGTGATTGCTTGCGACGTAATTGTTGTGGCTATCGGCGCAGTTCCCAGCGTGCAGTGGTGCAGCGGATTAAACATCCGCAGCGGCGTAGTCTGCAATGAATACTGTGAAGCAGCCCCGAACGTATATGCCGCCGGCGATGCTGCAGAGTGGTTTCACAAAGGCTACGGCGAGCACATGCGTATTGAACACCGGACGAATGCAAGCGAACAGGCGATGGCCGCGGCAAAGAACATGCTCGGCTCTCGCGTTGAATACGCTCCGCTGCCGTTCTTCTGGTCGGATCAGTACCAGGTCCAAATCCACAGCTACGGACGCATCGGCCCTCAATACACCGTTGAAGTTGTCGAAGGGGATCAACTGAAAGACGACTCCTGCATCTTTCGCTACTACCAGGGAGACGTTTTGATGGGCGTTCTTAGTTGGAACGCCAGTAGAAAAGCGCGTGAGCACATCAAGCTGTTGAAGGAGGAGTGGACGAAGAGCCACGCTCCAGCTGCGGTAGCAGGTTAAGGCTGTATTTCATAATAAAAGAGGAGACAACATGACAAAACCCGCTTCGGCTATCCGCAGAGCAGTCCTACTCTGCTCCCTGGCCCTGCCCTCCATCCTGTACGCCCAGCAATCTGGCCCGTTGCCGGTCCGGCTCTTTGTTGGCTACGGACCGGGCGGTGGCACCGACGTAGTTGCACGCGCAGTTGGCGAAGAGCTGGCAAAAATCTGGAATCGGCCCGTAATCGTCGAAAATCGGCCAGGCGCAAACGGGGCGATCGCCAGCAAGGCTGTCGCGCGAGCTGAACCGGACGGTTCGATCCTTCTGGTCATGCCCCCGTCCACGTTGATCATCGACGCAAACTTGCGCCCCACTGTTGCTGTCGATCCCACCAAGGAACTCACCCTTGTGAGCGGGCTAGCCGCAACCCCACTCGTTGTGGTGACCCCGGCTTCCGCGCCATACAACAACCTCGCTGACCTCATTAAGGCAGCTCGTGCGGCCAACGGGAAGTTCACGTACGGATGGGCCAACTTGGGCATGCGTGTCGGTATGGAGGAGTTCGCGCAAAAGACCGGGGTAAAGATGACCCCAGTCGGCTACAAGAGTGCTGGGCAAAGTGTCCCCGCTATCGTTTCAGGCGAGATCGATATGCTCATGATCGATATGGCACCGATCGCGCAACTCGTTAAGGCTGGAAAAGTGAAGGCCTTTGCCGTGTCGACGCCAGAACGCTCGCCTATGCTGCCAAACGTCCCTACATTCAAGGAAGCGGGGATTGACGTCCAGCTTACGGGAACCATCGCCCTGTATGCGCCTGCCAAGATGCCCCAGAACGCAATCAAAAAAATGCAGAGCGATGTCGCTACGATTTTGAAGAACGGCGAGCTTCGCACGCGGATGCAAGGCACTGGAATGGAAGTCATTACGCAGTCCCCGGAGGATTTCGAGGGCTACCTTAAGCAGCGCAAGAAGAGCATTGATGCAGTAATTAAGGTCGGTGATTTTAAGCTCGAATAGATCGACCTCCGTCACAAGCACAGAATTTCGTAGCTAACCTCTTAGTCATTGGAGTACACGCTGTGTATCCAGAATTATCCCTTTACATCAATGGCGAATTTCTCGGCATTGAAGGCCGGCGACACCAGGACGTAGTCAATCCTGCGACGGAGGAGGTCGTTGGGCGACTGCCGCTCGCCACCCGCGAGGACCTCGACACCGCCGTCGAGGCGGCTCATCGAGCTTTCCTGACGTGGCGCGACTCATCGCCTTTGGAACGCAGTGCAATCTTGCGTAAAGTTGCGGAGCTCGCCCGTCAAAGGGCGCCGGAAATCGGCCGCAACATGACCATTGACCAGGGGAAGCCTCTGCACGAAGCCGTGGGCGAAGTAACGGTTTGTGCAGAGCATGCGGACTGGCATGCAGAAGAGGCTCGGCGGATCTACGGCCGCGTGATCCCCAGCCGCAACCCTAACGTCCGCCAGCTCGTGCTACGTCAGCCGGTCGGAGTCTGCGCAGCCTTCACCCCTTGGAATTTTCCCTTCAATCAGGCGATCCGGAAAATCTCTGCCGCGCTTGGCGCAGGCTGTACGATCATTCTGAAGGGACCAGAAGAGACACCGAGTGCCGTGCTGGCGATCGCTCAACTGTTCCATGATGCGGGCCTTCCTCCTGGTTGCTTAAACATTGTATTTGGCGTCCCGGCGGAGGTGTCAGCACACCTCATTGCATCTCCGCTGGTCCAGAAGATCTCCTTTACGGGGTCCACTGCTGTTGGCAAACAACTAGCAGCTCTAGCAGGATCCCATATGAAGCGAATCACTATGGAGCTTGGTGGTCACTCCCCTGCAATCGTCTTCGACGATGCGGATGTCCATACCGCCGCCGAGATGCTTGCAAACTACAAGCTGCGAAACGCTGGTCAGGTATGCGTCTCGCCCTCCCGCTTCTTCGTCCAGCGCGGGGCTTACGATAGGTTCCTCAGGCGTTTTACGGACGTCATTGGCGCAGTGCGGGTCGGCAACGGTATAGACAGCTCGACACAGATGGGACCGCTCGCAAACCAACGCCGTGTTGCTGCAATGGAAGGGTTGATTGCCGACTCCAAAGCGCGCGGCGGAAAGGTTGTCGTGGGAGGGACCAGGTGCAGCGACACAGGACATTTCTTCGCGCCCAGCGTCGTTATAGACATTTCAGACGACTCCATGCTCATGACTTGCGAGCCATTCGGCCCTGTCGCCCCGGTTGTAGCGTTCGACGATCTGGATGAGGTGCTGGCACGGGCGAACAAACTGACTTACGGCCTGTCGTCTTACGTGTTTACCGAGTCAGCGAAGACAGCGCATGCTGTCTCTACCCGCCTTGAGGCCGGCATGGTCAACATCAACCACTTTGGAAGCGCTCTCGCCGAAACACCGTTTGGAGGCATTAAAGATAGCGGTATCGGGAGTGAGGGTGGGACCGAGACGTTCGACGGCTATCTCGTCACGAAATTTGTAACTCAAGTGTAGATCGGGGGCCGCAAAGGGCGATACGTCGCCCTTTCCCCCGAAGCTACGTTCCCAGTCAGGTTTTGGCGCCTAAGTGAGTGTTAGGCGCCTTTTTTATTAGCGTATAGGTCGCGGCAGTGCGCCCCATATTGGGCGATGCGGTTGCTCTCGGCGACTCTGACAACTCCCTGCATGGCTCCGCAGTTGCAGCGCAAGCGCGGCCGGCTAGCGATAAGCCTTCTCGAATCGTGTCGTCTTCCAGGAAGATTTCGTTGGTATTACTCGTGGTCCAGCCACGGTTCTCTTTTGAACATCTTATCGATGATGGGGAACATCGCGATCACCGTCTGCAACTCCTCGGGCGTCAATCCCTCCATGCGCTTGCCCAGTGCCGCCGTCCGCTGTGCGGCCAATTTGCCGGCCACAGCCCGGCCTTCATCAGTAATCTGAATCATGTTGTTGTACGAGCCGACGGGTGCGGAGCGCGCGATTAACTCGGCGTCGACCATCCGCCCGACAATCTGCGTCATCGTAGGCAATCTGACGCCTTCATTCCTGGCCAGATCGCTAACTCGCATCGGCCCTCTTACGAGCAATGCACTAAGAACAGCGCTCTGCGCGGGGGGCACGTGCGCCGCTCTCATTTCCCGCCGCAGCGCTACAACGATCCGCATCAAGCGGGGTCTAAGTTCGTCCGCAAGCATTTCAACCGTAGGTTCTGTCATGTCTACAAAAAGGGGGCAATCACTGAGCAGATGATATAACGATTCAGTGAAGAATGATCGCGCGAAGTACCTGGAGGCACCGAGTCGATATGGTCCGACTGGTGAGGGTAGCGACCACGCAGACAGCGGCGGCGCGTGAAGGGGTTCTGTGCCTGTGGCCGGGTAGCAACTCAAGGCCGGGCCTTGTCGCGTTCGTTCGCGATGGCCGGAGCACCAATCTTGATGGAGAGGGATGACGAGACGAGGCGCTGGCTGGCGCTCTCGTCTCAAGGCGTCGACGCTTGATCCGCCGACGCGCGGAGCTTGCTAACTCAGCTTGACCAGGTCCTTCTTGTACGTCTTCGCCTTGTTAATGTAGTCGTCAGCGTTCTTCTCGATCGCAGCTTTGACTTCCTCCGTTAGTTCACGTACCTGCTTTGCAGGTGTGCCCATGACCAAGCCTCCTGCCGGGAAGTTCTTGCGCTCGCCGATCAAGGATCCGGCCCCCACGAGGCATTGTTGTCCGAGTTCGGATCCATTCAGGATCACAGCCTGAATGCCGACCAGACTACGTGCTCCGACCTTGCAACCGTGAAGCATCGCCTGGTGTCCAATGGAGACCATCTCGCCTACCTCGACGGGAAAGCCAGGATCGGTGTGCAACACAGCCCCCTCCTGGACGTTCACGCCTCGCCTAATCGTGATCTTTTCATTGTCGCCGCGGATCACAGCGCCGGGCCAGATGGACACGTCTTCGGCGATTTCCACGTCGCCGATGATTACCGCATGCTCGGATACATACGAGCTCGGATGAATTGTCGGTTCTTTCTCTCCAATTCGATAGATCGCCACAAAATGCTCCTCTTATCTTGATGTGACTAACTTTTCGCCGACCGCGTTACTTGCAGGAGGCGAAACACTACTGCATGGGCCGCTCTCGCAGCCCGTGCCGACTTCGACGCCGTTTCTTGCCCTGCCGCTAGATAAATACTTGTTCCTCTGGTTGGACTGCCGGCTCGATTGCATCATCCAGTACCTCGATCCAGTGCTTTACTGGCGTGGGCGTTCCACTTTGCAAATGCTGGATGCAACCGATGTTCGCGGACACGATGCAGTCAGGTTGCTTCTCGCTCAGATGCTCGATCTTGCGGTCTCTGAGCTGGAGTGAAATTTCGGGCTGCAGAACGGAGTAGGTGCCGGCTGAGCCGCAACAAAGGTGACTCTCCACGCTGGCACGATGAACGGAAAAGCCCAACTGTCCCAGATGCTCCTCCACCACTCCCCGCAGCTTCTGGCCGTGTTGCAGCGTGCACGGCGGATGGAACGCCAAGGCCGGCTTGTCGCACGCTTTGACTTTGCCGCGCAGTCTTGGCAGAAGTTCAGGAAGCAATTCGCTCAGGTCGCGGGTCAACTCGCTAACCCGAGCTGCCTTCTCGGCGTACTCCGCGTCATGCTTTAGCAAGTCGGCGTAGTCCTTCACGGTCGCGCCGCAGCCGGACGCGTTCATGACAATTGCCTCGACTTCACCGCTGGAAATCGCCGGCCACCAGGCGTCGATGTTTCTGCGCATATCATCGAGGCCGCCCTTGTGATCTCCGGTGTGCAGCCGGATCGCGCCACAGCAACCGGCTCGAGGAACACTTACAACCTGAAAGTCGGCTGCATCGAGTACCCGCGCGGTCGCAGAATTGATGTTCGGCATCATCGCCGGCTGCACACAACCTTCGAGCATGAGCACTTTCCTGGCGTGGCGGCGCGTTGGGCGCTGACCCGCAGGTCTGCTCGGCGTAAGCTTGTTGGCGAGCTTGGAAGGAAGTAGCGGCCGAACCATTCGGCCAATCTTCATGGCCGGCAAGAACAATGGCGAAGTTAGCCCCTCACGCAGCAGCCAACGCACCGCGCGGTCTTTTGGCGGACGAGGAATTCGCTCATCGACTAGCTTCCGCCCAATGTGAACTAGCTTGCCGTACTCGACACCGCTGGGACAGGTGCTTTCACAGTTCCGGCACGTCAAGCAGCGGTCTAGATTCTGTTGGGTGCTTGCTGTGACCTCTTCCCCCTCAAGCAACTGCTTCATCAAGTAGATGCGTCCCCGGGGTCCGTTACGTTCATCGCCCAGAAGCAGGTAAGTCGGACACGTTGCCGTACAAAAGCCGCAATGCACGCACTTGCGCAGAATCTCTTCGGCCTCCGCCCCTTCTGGAGTGTTGGCAAACTCATGACTTAGTTTTGTCTGCATATGGAGCCCCTTACAGGCCGGGGTAGAGTCGACCAACATTGAAGATGCCATCGGGATCAAACGCTTGCTTGAGATTGCGATGAATCTCGAAGAGCGCATCGCTCGGTGGCGTGAACACGCCGCTCCTATGATGCGGATCCCTGAACAGCGTGGCGTGACCACCAAGCGATGACGCCATTTCCCGAACGTCCTCGATGGGATCGTCGGTGTATAGCCATCTCAATGCACCACCCCATTCAATAAGCTGATTCGCGGCCAAGAAGGGTTGGGAGACTGCCGGAACGGAAACACGCCAGAGAGGCGCGTCGCTCTGTGAAAAGAAGTCGTGGCGGTGGTCGCGGACGGCATCCCACCAGGACAACGCTTCGTCTGGTTCCAGCTCAGTCCCGCCCAAACGCTTTCTGGCTTCCGTGACAGCAGAGGCTGCACCACTCAGTCGGAGGAACAGCTTTCCGTCGTGCCAGGCACTCGCATTGACTGGCAATGCTTGCCGAGTCAGCCCGTTTAAGAGAGACAACGCCCCTGCTTCGTCGCGTTCAATGAACAGGGTGATCCTCGATGAATGAATGGGCAGAACCTTCAGCGAGACCTCACAGATAACACCGAGTGTTCCCATTGAGCCCGCCAGGAGACGCGAAACGTCATAACCGGCAACGTTCTTCATCACTTGCCCGCCGAATGTCAGAAGCTCGCCTTTGCCGTTAATCATGGTCGCGCCGAGAACGAAGTCCCGAATGGACCCTACCCCGACGCGTGCTGGCCCGCTCAGACCTGCCGCGACCGCTCCTCCGACAGTACTTCCTTTAGCAAAGCGTGGCGGCTCAAAGGCAAGGTACTGATTGTGCTCGGCCAGCACGGCCTCAAGTTCTTCTAGCGGTGTGCCTGCACGAGCGGTGACAACCAGCTCAGACGGTTCATAGCTGCAAATTCCGCTGAGGCGCCGGACATCACACGGTTCACCCGACGGCTCTTCACCGTAGAAGCATTTCGTACCGCCGCCAACGATGTTGAGAGAGGTCTTCGTTTTTCTTGCATGCAGGACTGTCTCAATCAGATGAGACACTTCCGTGGGGATCGTCGTCATTCTAGAACCTCGGGATTTCTGGATGCGGCAGCATCCCACGCCGAACAGTCATGCGACCATATTCGGCACATCGATGCAGCGTCGGAATTACCTTCCCAGGATTCAAGAGCGATTGCGGATCGAATGCACGTTTCAGCGCAAACATTTGTTCTCGCTCTGCGCCTGAGAACTGAACGCACATTGAGTTCAGCTTCTCCACGCCCACACCGTGCTCTCCGGTCACCGTCCCGCCAAGCGTGACGCTTGTTTCCAGAATCTCAGCGCCGAATTGCTCCGCCTGGTGCAGTTCTTCGGGATTGTTGGCGTCGAAAAGGATCAGCGGATGTAGATTCCCGTCGCCGGCGTGGAACACGTTCACGCAGCGAAGCCCATAGCGCACCTCCATCTCGCTGATTGCTCGAAGGATCGCAGCGAGACTCTTGCGAGGAATCGTGGAATCCATGCACAGGTAATCCGGGCTCATGCGCCCCGTCGCGGGAAATGCATTCTTTCGCCCGCTCCAGAAACGAAGACGCTGCGCCTCGTCCTGACTTGCTTCAAGACGAGTGGCCCCGCTGGCGGTGAGGACGGCATTCATCTTCACAATCTCGTCCTCGACCTCCAACGCCGTCCCATCACTCTCGCACAATAGGATTGCGGCCGCGTCCAGGTCATAGCCAGCATGCACGAAGTCCTCTACGGCGGCGGTCATCGGCTTGTCCATCAGTTCCAGGCCGGCTGGGATGATGCCGGCCGCGATGACGTTGGCTACGGCGTCACCAGCGGCTTCGACGGTGTCGAAGCTTGCAACGATGCATCGCGCAAGTTCTGGCTTAGGAATTAACTTGACGGTGACTTCCAATGTCACTGCGAGCATCCCTTCACTGCCTACAACGACGCCGAGCAAATCGAGCCCAGGGACATCAAGGGCTTCCGATCCAAACTCTATCGCCTCGCCCTGAATGGTGTATCCCCGTACTTTCATTACGTTCTGCAACGTGAGTCCGTACTTGAGGCAATGGACGCCTCCGGAATTCTCGGCCACGTTTCCACCGATCGTGCAGGCAATCTGGCTGGACGGATCGGGGGCGTAGTACAGCCCATACGTAGCGGCTGCCTCACTGATTGCGGCGTTGCGTACACCGCATTGGACCACTGCGGTACAACTCACAGGATCTACCCTGACGATCCGGTTAAAACGAGCGAGCGAAAGGAGCACGCCCATCTCATGTGGGAGCGCACCGCCTGACAATCCCGTGCCTGCGCCCCGAGCCACGACGGGCGCACCGAGCGTCTTGCACGTTCGCAGAATGGCAACAACCTGCTCTTCTGTTTCGGGAAGCACCACGACGAGCGGCTGCGCCCGATAGGCCGTAAGGCCATCGCATTCAAATGGCTGGGTGTCCTCGCGCTGCGACAGGATAAGGTCCCTAGGCAGCACGCCTTCTAGCGCGGAAACCACTTCCGCACGCCGGGCTTCCCTCCGCTCAGCGTCAGTAGGATGTGCCAACCAGCCGTCACGCGTCGCATTCATGACTTTGCCCTCCTGGTGCGATGAAGCTGCGTCGTGCTGTGCCGGTCTATTGGATAATCAGTGCGGAGCGACGGCGCGACCGTAGCGAGCCGGCGAACCGCGCAATCAGCCTGGACGGATGCTGCAGCTCCAAGGCGGAGCGTTGCTTCCGGGCGCTGAGGCTCAAACGTTGAGCGATGAATGCGATGCATTGTGTGGGGAGGTTCTAATACACTTCTGTCAAAGGCGTCGACGAGACGCCATGACTTGACTGTAGACAATCACGCGATATAGCAGGTTGAGAGTTATTTGCGGTTGAGTTGCAGAAAACTTGATTGCCGTGTTTGGGCCGCTCAACTTAGCGAGTCGGTGAGCCACTCCATAAAGGCGGCGCACTCCCATCTCTCCAGGGCCCCAGGTTCCCAGCATAAGTAGTGCGCCATCGGTGAAGGCACGGATCGATCCGATATGCGGATGAGTCGCCCCCCCTCTAGCCATGACTGCGCCATACGGGTCCTCACTAGTGCCACGCCGAACCCGCACGCGGCTGCGTCATAGAGAAGCCCTAGATCGTTGAATTGAGCGCCCACATGCGGCTCCGTTCTCGTCAATCCACATGAGGAGAACCATGTCGTCCAAGGCTCAAGCGGGCTACGTATCAGACGCGCCTGGTCGATTTCACCCGCCATTTCGAAGCCTTCGAAGGGGCCGAACTCGTTGAGATAGGTAGGGCTGCAAGCCGGCGCCACCTCCTCCGAGAGAACGACGCGATGATCGACGTCCGCATATCCGCCGGCGCCGTACCGGATTTCCAAATCGGATGGCTCGGCTGTGACGTCCAGGAATGGGATGGAGACCTGCAAGATAAGGTCGATGTCCGGATACTTGTTGCGGAACAGTTCCAGTTTGGGCATCAGGAACTGCCTGGAGAAAGTTGGGGTCACCGCGACCCGCAGTCGCGTGGAAGAGGCTTTTCCATTTTTGACCGGCATCTGCTGTAGCGCAGCGAGGCCGCTTCGGACATTCGCCAGGTACGCTGCACCATGTGCAGAAAGCGTGAAGTCACTCCGCCCGAAGAGTTCAACACCGAGGTGAGATTCAAGCTGGCGGATTCGATGACTCACGGCGCTGGTTGTTACACACAACTCGTCGGCGGCACGTGTGGCGCTCCGAAGCCTTGCAACCGTCTCGAAGGTGACAAGACATTGAATGGGCGGGATGTGTTGCAGGGCCATATCTTCTCTCCGTTTGGTGGGCTACCCAGGGCGGATATGCCGCATGTCATCGCTTGAGGCCTAGGGAGCGGCCACACTTCTTGCTGCTCTGTCGCTCGAGCACCATGCCAACGCTGCAACGAGCAAGCGCCCCCAGATTGCTTGCTCAGGATCGACTCACTGGGTCCTCAGGCAAGGACGTACGTGACGCCCTGCAAGGGAAGACCACCAAGTAAGTCGCTCTCCAACCCACAGTGACCTCGCCGCGGGAAGGTCTCTTAGCGATCCGATCTCTTCGTCGACTCCTGCTCCAACCCATGGCCGCGACTGCGTTAACTGCTTGACATTATGCCGCACCAATCTAAACTTATGTAATCGATTGCACGCAGTGCTGTTTTCGCCTCATCACCGTACTGGCATTGGTTATTTACAGTCTCTGATGCAGGTTACCGTAACGTATGTAATCGATTACCACATCACACAGGAGGCAACAATGCAGGAACGTCGTCGTAAGTTTTACGGGTGGGGCTATGAGGGTGACACCGTCACGCCGGACGAAATCCGGGAGTTCGAGGCAGCGTGGACACGCTTGCTGGGTGTCGAGCACTTCGAAGCGACACCTTTTCCGACGCCCGAAGAAATTTCGCTGCGCAAACCTCGCGTACAGCTGCCCGCGTCGCTTCGCGAAATCTGCACAAGCGATCATTACGACCGCCTGTATCACACCTACGGCGCGGGCACCATGGATGTTGCGCGCGCAATGCGCCGGGAATTTTCCAACCCGCCGGACGTCATCGCCTACCCGCGCACTGAGCAGGACATCGTGGACCTGTTCGACTGGTGCGGGCGCCAGAACGTTGCTGCAGTTCCGTACGGCGGCGGCACCAGTGTCGTGGCCGGAGTCAATCCGCCGGAGCACGATCGTTACCGCGGCGTAGTTTCCATCGACATGAAGCACTTCGACAAGGTGCTGGAAGTAGATCAGGCATCGCAGGCCGCCCGCATTCAAGCGGGCGTCCTTGGCCCGGATCTGGAGCGACAGCTCAAGCCCACCGGCCTGACCATGCGATTCTTCCTGCAAGCGTGGGAGTTTTCGTCGCTGGGGGGTTGGATCGCAACACGGGCAGCAGGCCACTTTGCAACGGCGTTCACTCAAATCGACGACCATATCGAGAGCATGCGGGTCGTAACACCCCAAGGTGCCATCGAATCCCGCCGTTTCCCGGTGTCCGGCTCGGGGCCCAATCCGGATCGACTTTTCCTCGGCTCCGAAGGCGCACTGGGCATCATTACCGAGGCGTGGGTCAAGCTTCACCGCCGGCCGGTCTTCCGCAAGCAGGTGACCGTACGTTTCCGTGACTATGCGCGCGCTGTCGAGGCCACACGGGTACTGTCTCAATCTGGACTGAACCCTGCCAATGCCCGCCTTGTGGAACGCGAAGAAGCCTTGTACACGGGTTCGAGCGACGGCAGCTATGACATTCTCGTGCTGGGATTCGAGTCCGCCGACCACCCGGTCGAGGCACGCCTGAAGCGAGCACTGGAAATTTGCGCGGAGTGCGGCGGCGAATGGGACGATGATCCGGTCAGCGGAAACCAAGGTGGTGCGGACGCTGCGACATCGAGCTGGCGAAACAAGTTCCTGCGCGGCCCATACCTGCGCGAGTACGCCATTGCTCGCGGCGTCATGCGCGAGACCATGGAAACCGCGTGCACGTGGGACAAGTTCGCCGCTCTTCACGCGCACGTCAAGGCAGAAACGCATCGGGCCATTCGCGAAGTTACCGGCCGCCCGGGTTCGGTGACTTGCCGCTTTACCCACCTCTACCCTGATGGCCCTGCGCCATATTTCACGTGGTTTGCCTATGGCGATAAGGCTCGATTGCCCGAGCAGTTCCAAGCGATCAAACGCATTGGAGAGCAAGCCATGGTGGACGCAGGCGGTACGGTGACCCACCACCATGCGCTTGGTCGGGACCATCGCCCTTGGTACGACAAGGAACGGCCGGAGCTGTTCTGCACCGCGCTAAAGGCCGCCAAGCAGGCCTTTGATCCGCACCAGGTCTTGAACCCTGGCGTGCTGTTCGACCCGAGCTAATTAGTTAGAAACTCAAAAAAGAGGAGTAGGAGATATGGCAGGCCCCCTTGCAGGTATCAAGGTCCTAGACTTGAGCCGGATCCTTGCTGGACCCTGGAGCACGCAACTATTGTCCGACCTGGGCGCTGACGTGATGAAGGTTGAGCGTCCCGGCACCGGCGATGACACGCGAGCTTGGGGCCCGCCGTTCCTTACTCGTGAGGATGGCACGACGACGGAAGAGTCGGCGTACTTCCTTTGCGCCAATCGCGGGAAGCGTTCGATCACTCTGGATGTCAGCAGCAAGGTCGGTCAGGATTTGCTGCACGAGCTAGTCAAAGATTGCGACGTCTTCGTTGAGAACTACAAGTTCGGCGATATGCAACGTTACGGGTTGGACTTCAAGACCCTGAGTGAGATCAATCCTCGGCTCGTCTACTGCTCCATCACCGGCTTCGGGCAGACGGGCCCATACCGCAAGCGGGCTGGATACGATTTCGTGGTGCAAGCCATGGGCGGGCTGATGAGCATCACAGGCGAGCGCGACGGCGTCCCCGGTGGCGGCCCGCAAAAATGCGGGGTGCCCATATCGGACTTGATGACTGGCATGTATGCAAGCGTTGCAATTGTCAGCGCGCTATTTGAGCGAGTCGGCAGTGGCCGCGGGCAGTACATCGATATGAGCCTGCTGGATACGCAGGTGGCGTGGCTGGCAAACCAGGCCTCGAACTATTTGGTGGGCGGGAGCCACCCGCGTCGTTGGGGCAACGCGCACCCCAATCTCGCACCTTATCAGTCATTCCCTGCAAGCGATGGCTCTCTGATCGTAGCAGTCGGTAATGACCGGCAGTTCCGAGCCATGTGCGAAGCGCTGGGTTTAATCAATCTTCCGGATGATGACCGCTATCGACGCAATGCGGATCGTCTAAAGAACCGTGAAAGTCTTGTGGAGGTGCTCTCGGCTCGCTTTGAAGAAGAAGAGAGAGACACGTGGCTCAAACTGCTGGAATCGGTCGGCGTACCTTGTGGCCCGATCCAGAGCATTCCAGAAGCACTGGAGGATCCCCATATCCGGGCGCGTGAAATGGTTTTCTCTTTGCCCCACAGCAGCGGTGCAAGCGCGCCCCAGGTTGCGAACCCTATCAAGTTCTCTCGCAGCAGTATCGACTACCTTCGCGCGCCCCCAGCGCTGGGCGAACACACTGAAACCATCCTGAAAAATGAGCTCGGGAAGTCTGTGGAGCAAATTGAGGCAATGCGCCGCGATGGGACGATCTGACGTGTAATCCGCCCGACCACAGTGATCACCATAAAGATCACGTTCAAAGGAGACAGACATGCATCGATTGCTACGAATTGCGGGGGCATTAGCCGTTTGCGGAGTGACACTGACCATCGGTCTGGCCGCCGCCCACGCTAAGGAATGGCCGGTCCAGCCGATTCGGGTCGTTCTTCCATATCCCCCTGGCGGCGCCTCAGACGTGACCGCCAGGCTCCTAAGCGCTAAGCTTAGCCAGGCATGGGGAGAGTCTGTTGTTGTGGAGAACCGGCCTGGCGCAAACGGCATCATCGCTAATGAAGCCGTTGCGAAGGCGCAGCCTGACGGCTACACCGTGCTGATGGCCAACCTTGGGCCGAATGCCATCAACCCGGCCGTATACGGGAGACTTCCTTATGACACGCTGAAAGACTTTACGCCAGTTGTCTTGGTGACAAAGGTGCCGCTCATTATCGTCACGGCAGCAAATTCGCCGGTGAAGGACCTGCGCCAACTGGTCTCATTAGCAAAGGCCAAGCCAGGACAGATTACCTTTGGATCTGCAGGCAACGGTTCGGGCAGCCATCTGGCCGGGGAACTCCTTAGTACCATGGCTGGCGTCAAGATGAACCACGTTCCCTATAAGGGAGACGCGCCTTCGCTCACAGACGTGCTCGGTCAGCAGATCAATGTTGCCCTTCCCACCGCGCTTGCTGGAATGCCACATGTCAAGAGTGGAAAACTCAGGGCTCTTGCGGTCACGAGCAAGACTCGATTGCCGGCACTGCCCGATGTGCCGACGGTAGATGAAGCGCTCGGGATAAGCGGATACGAAGCCGTTTCTTGGGGTGGATTTATGGTGCCGACCGGGACCTCACCAGCCATCGTTGCTAAGATGAACAGCCAGTTCAACAAAGCCCTTCAGGATCCGGAGGTCCGCGACAAGCTGATGGCTCAAGGCGCGCAGATCGCAGGCGGCACCCCGGAAGCATTCGATGCGTTTCTGCGCACCGAAGTTACGAAATGGAAGCGCGTGGCTGATTCAGCAAAGGTCCGGCTCGACTAGCCCTCACCGGGAATGCCGGTCCGTCGTCGGGATACCCCCCGACGACGGAAACTGCCTGTGGACTACCAAGGTCGTTACAATGACGGCAGTCGGCCGATATCCCAGGCTGAAGATAACCGCTGATCCGATATGGTGAATGTCAAGCAAGTCGCCCTCCTCGCCGGCGTTTCCTCGGCAACAGTCTCCCGTGCACTGACATCGCCGGATCGGCTGCGACCTGACACGCTGGAGCGCGTGCAGAACGCCATCGCAAGCCTCAACTACGTCCCGTCTTCCTCGGCTCGGGACCTGCGTCAAGGGCGCACGCGATCGGTCGGCATCATTGCGCCGACACTGATGAACGAGCTTTACGCGAAAGCGGTCGATACCTTAGAGGCGCAGCTCGATCGGCTCGGATACACCGTTTTATTGACGTGCCACCGGGACGACAGTGAGACAGAACTACGCTGCGCGCGCGCGCTTTTGGAGCGCAGAGTCGACGGAATCGCCATTATCGGGTCACAGCATCACCCTGACGTCTTCTCGCTAATCCACAAGCATGCCATTCCGTATGTCCTAATGTGGGCCGTCGATCGTGAGGGTATGCATCCCACGGTGGGATATGACAATCGCTTGGCGATGCGCAGGTTGACGAGCTATTTGGTCAAACAGGGACATCGAAAGTTTGCCGTCCTCCCAGGGCCACTAGAGACTCAATTTCTCTCCTCTCAACGACTTCTGGGCATCCAAGACGTCCTCAGTGAGAACGGCATTTCGATACCCGACGACCGCATTCTCCCGACACCGTACGAAGCATCTGCCGTCCGGCAAGCGGTTCGGACCTGTCTCGAGCGTAATGACTCGCTGCCGCATCAGGAACAGCCGACTGCCCTGATATGCATCAATGACTTCGTTGCTGTGGCAGCGATCGCGGAGTGCCGCACATTGGGACTATCGGTTCCGAGCGACATCTCAGTTACAGGCTTCGGCGACTGGCAGATGGCGGAACTGATGACGCCCGCACTCACGACCGTACACTCGAATCCCGTTCTGATTGGCGAACTTACTTCTCGTAACCTGGTTGATCAGATTGAAGGCGGGTCCAAACGCATTCAGACCGAGTTCGAGCCTGACCTTGTAGTTCGCGAAAGTACGGCGCCGCCCCAATAGTTGGTGAGCCAAACTACGTTTTGTCGCTACGGACGGAACTCAGCCGTCGCTCTAGCTAGGCCCTCACCGGGCACAAAGCGGTCGAAGCATACGTTGTCCAGCTATTAAATGAAGCGTTGCAGACAACGTTCTGAGGGAATTCTTCAGTCATGCGGGGCGCCTAATGGATATCAGTCTCTGCTCCATCCTGATGTCCGCTTAGGGTGGGCCGGTAAGCGCCGGTCATGCCACTGACCTTTGATTGAGGCGTCAGGGTACCGCCGTTGCCAACTAAGTCGAACGTGTCCCAAAAAGCGGACACATTCGTCCCCTCCGGCGCGAGCCAGAAGCGTCACCGCACGAAAAGGGAGTTCGAACCTATTTCGGCCACCCCGCTTTGGCTGCCGCCGCATCCAGCGCACGAGAAAATCGCCCGATGTCTTCCGGCCGGAACTCGGCCAGAAACAGTTCTTTGACCGCCGCCTCGTAGATGCCCCACATCTTCTTGCGCAAGGCCTTACCTTGCCGTGTGACGGACACGAACGCGGCGCGGCCGTCTTCCTCTGACCGGATACGGGTCACCAGCTCTTCACGCTCCAGCCGGTCAATCAGGCGAGTCAGGTTGTACCGCTCGATGGCAAGCACATCGGCCAGCTCATGCATCCGGCGGCTTTCCTCCGGCCCGCTTTCAATCCCCCACAGCACGTCGTACCACGCGTAGACAGGCAGTCCAGCCTCGGCAAGACGCCGATCCACCTCACGTATCAAGGCCCGGTGCGACCGTACAAACGAAAACCACAAATCCGGCTTCTCAGTCGACATGGTATCTCCAATAGTTGCAGTTGCAATTATGCCGCAGAGCGCTCACAATGCCCAGACGATTGCAACTGCAATTTATTTGAAGCGCAATGGCCACGCCTATCCGACCGGGCCTGATGCGAACCGAAGCCCCGTCAATCCCATGGAGACAGAGATGAATGCCCCGGTGTTGCCGCTACACGTATTGCCGCTGGATGTGGACCCGCAGGAAACCCAGGAATGGATTGAGGCCCTGGCCGCCGTGACCGAAGTGGAAGGCCGCGAACGCGCCCACTACCTGATCGGCCGCCTGCATGAATCGGACGCGGCCCGACACGGGGATTTCCATGGCGCAATCACGACGCCCTACGTCAATACGATTGCCGAATCGGGCGAGCAGCCGTACCCAGGCGACACCTCGATCGAGCGCCGACTGGCCGCCATGGCGCGCTGGAATGCCATGGCGATGGTGTTGCGGGCGGGCAAGCACTCCAACGTCGGCGGGCATATCGCCACATATGGGTTCTCCGCTTTCTTCTGATGTCTACGGGTCGACCTTCGATTCTGTTGTTGAGGGTAAACCCCCCTTTGCGCCACATAGGTAGGCTACCTAACATTAGCCACCAATCGCCCTCGGAGATATTTCCATGACGGAGTCGCCTGCTCCCACCCCTTCCTCCAACCCATCTTCCGCGGTAGAAGGGCGCTGTCCTTTTGATGCGGCTGCGAACGAGCCGAAATCAGCGTGTCCTTTTCACGCTGAGGGCGACAGCGGCGGAATCCCAGATTTCCCCCCTAAGCGCGTAGATCCCTTGGCGCCGCCGCCGGTGTTCTTCCAGATGCAACAGAAGGGCGAATTGGCACAAGGTAAGCTTTGGGACGGAAAGATCGCTTGGCTTGTCACGCGTTATGACGATGTTCGCGCTGTCTTGTCGGACTCTCGCTTTAGCTCCGACGTCTCACATCCGGGATTTCCCTCTTCCAGCGCCGCAGTAAAGGTTGTTCGGAGTAGTAACCGGACCTTCATTACCATGGATGAACCCAAGCATTCAGAGCAACGGCGGATGCTGACCAGCGAATTCACGATCCGAAAGATCGAGAATCTGCGGCCGCGACTTCAGGCCATCGTGGACAAGCTCTTGGAAGATTTTGCGATGGGGCCGCAGCCTTCTGACCTGGTTAGCGCCTTTACATTGGCGACACCAGCATTGGCTATCTCAGAGTTGCTTGGTGTTCCATACGACGATCACGACTTCTTCCAAGAACAGGCGATGATCATGACGTCGAGCACCGCGACGAGGGAAGAGGCTAGCGCCGCGAATCAAGCGTTGTGCGAATACCTGCGTGAACTGGTGGCGAAGAGATCCGAAAGCCCCGGGGAGGACATCCTCAGTCGCCTTATCGTTAATCATGTACGGAAGGGCGATATCACTGAAACAGACGTGGTCTCGCTTGGAAGGCTTCTGCTGATTGCCGGGCACGAGACGACGGCAAATACGACGTCGATGGGGGTGCTCTTCCTACTTCAGAGGCCGGACATCTGGGAAGAGCTTCGCCAGAATCCAAGCCTCGTTCCAAACGCGGTGGAGGAGATGCTACGCTTCCTGGATGTCATACAGTCCGGGACGCGACGTGTCGCACTGGAGGACGTTGTCGTGAATGGGCAATTGATCCGAGCCGGTGATCCCGTTGTCGTGCTTAGTATTTCCGCAAATCGCGACCAGGAGCAGTTCAAAGATCCCCACGTCTTTGACCTCCGCCGTGATGCCCGGACACAGATCGCATTCGGATACGGCCCGCATCAGTGCATGGGACAAGTTCTCGCCAGAGTCGAAATGCAGATCATGTTCACCGCCCTACTGAAGCGCCTGCCGAATCTTCGGCTGGCCGTGCCCATCGAGAGCCTCGCGTTCAAGAGCGATTCGCTCATGTATGGTGTTAGGGCACTGCCCGTTAGCTGGTAAATCCACTACGGCGAATCACGATGAAAATCACAATCTATCCCGAAAAATGCTGCGGTTCCGGCCAATGCGTCGTCAATGCGCCGGATCTGTTCGACCAAAAGGATGACGGAATCGTCATTCTTTTGAATGCCGATCCGTCGGCCGATCAATACAAAATCTGCACGCTTGGCTGCTGGGATCTGTCCGGCGTTGGCAATCGAGATTCACGAGGCTCTCTGATGATTCCCCTAAGCAAATCGTAGTCATCGGGGCAACGGCCGCCGGCATCACGGCGGCACGAGCAGCCTGCGCGCGCGAGGCTGGGGCGGATGGTACTTCCATCGCAAAAGAGGGCGGCCTGCCCAACGGCCGCCCATCTCTTTCGAAGCGGTTGATGGCTGGCAAACGTTCAGTAGAGCTCCTCTAAATAGATCGCCTAGCGGGCATAAAATTTCATTCCGCAAATAACATCTGCCGAAACTTTAAATCTATTATAGAAAGATGACTCAAAGTCATAGGATTGGCTCCACCCAATTCTGTTCGAAATATCCGGTATAGATCTTTCCAGTCCTGCCAATTCGAACAGCGAACGCATAAGCCGCTGCGTGTTACATATTTCCGTGAAGCAATTGCCCTGGCTGAAGAGGGTCCGCCTGACTCTCGAGGATGTTGTCTGCAAACTATCCGCTATATCTGCAATATTCCAAGCTTCCTTTGGATTCATAAACACCGACAATGAAATTGCCTCCCAAAGCGGCCTGGAATCCCACAGATCGTGCATTGGTTGATCACGCACCACAGAATAACTAGTTACATCCAGATCGAAGCTGCAATGCGAGCTCTTAAAAATAGAGCCGCCCAAGAACAGACTCGCAGGAGAAAAAGCGGGGAGCTTCACGAACTTCCCCTCTTTAATTACGCGTGAATAGCCTTGTCGGATGATTATCTGCTCGCCACTCAACGAAGTCACTTTCATTGGAATTGGAAGAAAAATATCATGGATCCCGACTTGGCTTCGTGACTGAAGTTGCGTCTGCATCAATTACGCTACTATCCCGGTCCGATACTATGAGCAGCGCGAGGATGTACCACCGCGCTGCCGGAAACGATGAGGGTCACCCGCCATCGCAATTCATCGAGCACTTACTCTTCGCGGCGCCTTAGGCAGCCTTGTCAAGCTCGGGATGCATGGAGTCCGACATCTGCGCCAGATGATGCAGCGTATCTCCGAACACCGATTCCATTTGGGTAAGGCGTCTAAAATAGTGGCTGACGATATACTCATCCGTCATTCCAATCCCACCGTGCAATTGCACGGCCTGCTGGCCGACGAATCGCATCGACCCGCCCAACTGATATTTCGCTTGTGCCATGGCGCGACGTCTCTGGTTCGCCGGCGCGTTGACGTTGAGCGAGGCGTAGTAGCTCATAGACCTCGCGAGCTCTAGACTCATCTTCATATCTGCGACGCGGTGACGCAACGCTTGGAAGCTCGCGATAGCGACGCCGAACTGCTTGCGCGTCTTCATGTAATCCACCAGAGCCTCCAGGGTTACGTCCATCACGCCCACGGCCTCTGCACACGTCATTGCAATGCCAAGATCCACGGCATACGACAGGCAATCCTGGCCTTCGCGGGTGACTAGCGTGCCCGGCGCCTTCGACAACGTCAGCTCCGCGGCGCGCGAGCCGTCGACAGTTTGATAAGGGTGTACCAATACACCTGGGGCGGAGCGCTCCACAAGGAACGCTCCGAGAGTGTCAGCAATCATGGCGGGTACAATGTACGCAGCAGCATGATCGCCAACCGGCACGAGGCTCTTACTCCCAGTAAGCTCCCAACCTTCCGCCGTCTCGACTGCTCGCGTCTCGCACGTATCGATGCGATAACGATTCGCGCGCTCCTGCTGGGCCAGTACGACCAGACTTTCTCCAGAAGCGATCGTAGGCAGCCACGCCGCACGTACGCTTGCTTCGGCGTAGTTCGACAGCACTGCACCCGCAAGTAGAACTTGCGCCAGCGGTTCGAGTACGATGCCCCGCCCCAGTTCCTCCATAACCACCATAACGTCGACCGGCCCCATACCGACGCCGCCATACTCTTCTGGGACGTAAAGTCCAGTCAGCCCAAGCTCCGCAAGCTCCGAATACGCGTCCGGGGAAAATCCGCCGCTGCTCTCGGAACTGCGACGGTGCTCAAACGTATAGCTACGCTTTACCCACTTTCTTACTGCATCTCGCAGTTGGTCCTGGTCGTCAGTGAATTCGAAATCCATGCTCTACTCCTTTATCCGAGGACCACTTGCGAAACAATGTTACGCTGCACTTCATTGGAGCCACCGTAGATAGTGGTTTTCCGCAGATTAAAATATGTCGCGGCAAGCGGAGCGTTCCGTCGCTCTCCACCTGGGAACTCGCCATCCCACTCCGTCAACATAGCGTCTTGAATAAATGGGAGGCTATAGGGACCTGCAGCCAGCATCATCAATTCACTGTAGCGCTGTTGAATCTCACTGCCTCGGATTTTCAGTAGGCCTGCGATATCCAATGGATTCTTCCCGGATTTTTCTGCCGAGATAACGCGAAGAACCAGCATTTCGAGCGCGATAATATCTACCTCGAGCTTCGAAACCTCGTCTTTGAAACGAGGGTCGTCCATCATGCCTTCTGCAGCCGCGATTCGCTTCAGGCGTCGGAGCTCACGCTTGGCACGCCCGACTTCTGCAATGTTCGAGCGTTCGTGACTGAGAAGGTGTTTGGCATAGGTCCAGCCCTTATTTTCTTCGCCAATCAGGTTCTCAACGGGGACCTCAACATTGTCGAACCAGACCTCATTGACCTCGCACTCGCCGTCCAGCAGCTTAATGGGCCGAACCGTGACGCCAGGCGAACGCATGTCAATGAGCAGGAAACTGATCCCTGCCTGCGGCTTCCCTTCTGTATTGGTCCGGACGAGACAGAAAATCCACTCCCCGTACTGAGCCAACGTGGTCCAGATCTTTTGACCATTGACTATGTACTTGTCTCCCTTTCGCTCCGCTCGTGTCTTGAGCGAAGCCAGGTCGGAACCCGATCCCGGCTCGCTGTAACCCTGGCTCCACCAAACATCGCCCGTCACAATGCCGGGCAAGAAGCGCGCCTGTTGCTCAGCGTTACCAAATGCCATGATGACTGGTGCCACCATGACAGGCCCATAGGGCACGAGTCGCGGTGCTCCTGCCAACGCGCACTCTTCCTCGAATATGTGCCGCTGCACTGGTGTCCAGCCCGTGCCGCCGAACTCGACTGGCCACTTATACGTCAGCCAACCCTTTTTCCCCAGAATTTGGTGCCAACGCTGCATATCGGTGCGGGATAGCTGCAGTCCGTTGTGCACCTTGTGCGAGATCTCCTTCGGCAAATGGGCGTCGATCCACGCATGTACCTCTTTTCTAAATTCCTGCTCTTCTTCTGTGAAATTCAGATCCATTTCTCAGTCCCCTACTGTGTTAGTTAGTCCTAGCGGCCCACGAAAACGGGAGCGCGACGCTCCTTGGCCGCCAACGCCCCTTCCCGGGCGTCTTCACTCCTGGCCAGCATCTGAGCTTGGTACTGGGCGCTATAGCCTGCCTCAACCAGTCCTACCGGAATCGAGTGTCTCGCCGCCTGTTTGAGGAAACGCAGTACCAGCGGCGCTGCGCTCGCAATCTGACGCGCTGTCACTAGAGCTGCCTCTGTTTCGCTTCCTGGTTCACAGAGTTCGTTTACGAATCCGACTTCATAGGCCCGTTGGGCGGATACCGGGCGCCCGGTCAACATGAGCTCCATCGCGATCTTGTGGGGAATCCGACCGACCAGCGAGCTAATCAAGCCGGCTGCCATGCCTAGGCGACCTTCGGGATAAACGAAGGTCGTTGCCGAAGTCGCTACACAAAGATCGCAGAATGCAAGCATCGATACGCCCGCCGCTATCACGGGGCCATTAACCGCTGCAATAACCGGCTTTCCAATGTCAAATGCGACATTGGGAATGGCATGCCAAAAGGAATCCGGTGGATCGTTCGTGTCGAGGCCTGCCGTAAACACCGACCCCTCTGCACGTAGCAGGGCAACGCGATCCTCTGAGCCCGCGAAGTCTTGCCACGCGTCGTGCAACGCGTCGCACATTTCCGAGTTCAGCGCGTTTCTCTTATCCGGCCGATTCATCGTAATGACCCGGACGAAATTTTCTGATTCGATTTTTATCAACTCGGCCATGGCGTTCTTAACGCTTCTTGTTCAGGAAGGATTTGAAGATTTCCTGAGTGGCTTCGGTATTCAAGAGTTCGGCGAACATCTTCACTTCCAGGTCGAGCGCAGAACCCACAGCGGCACGATTCTCGTGGTTCAACATCCGCTTTGTCGCGCGTACCGAAGCCTTGGGAAGCTTTGCCAGTTCGGCAGCCGTTTCGCGCGCCCGTGCAAGGGCTTCCCCGTCCTGCGTCAGCGACGTCAGAAGCCCGGCATCGAAAGCTTCTTCTGCATCAAAGAACTTTCCAAGCATCAACCACTCACGTGCCTTCCGGACACCTACCAGCGATTCGAGCAGGTAGCTGGATGCGCCCTCGGGGCACAGACCCAGCGATACGAACGGCATGCGGAAGCGCGCATCTTGGGATGCGTAGGCAAAATCGACGTGTTGCAGCATCGTGGCGCCGATTCCAATCGCCAGTCCCTCGACTGCTGCGATTAGCGGCACATCGATCGCGGCCATCTTCCGGAGAAGCGTGACAGCAGGGGAATCTTCATTACCCCGCCGGGTCTGGAAATCATTGATATCGGCACCGACAGTGAAGTGTCCGCCCGCACCATGCACGATGACTGCGGCACATTCCTTGTCCGCGTTGGCCTCATCCAGAAGACGGGTCAGTTCCTGGTACATCGCGGCGCTGATCGCATTGCGCTTTTCTGGACGCGCAATGCAAATCTCCAGGACGTTTCCGACATTATTAGCTTGGATGCTCATGATTGCTCCTGAAGTGTCTTTTTTGACGTTTGGCAACTAATCACCCCACGTTCTTCGAGACCGGCGATGTGGTCCGCGGAAAGTTCTAGCAAGTCGGAAAGCACGTCTTCTGTGTGCTGACCGAGTTTCGCGGGCGCCCGAACGTAGTGCACCGGCGTTTTACTGAATTTGATGGGATTGGCGATGCCCCGTACCGAGCCGATACCTTTGTCAACCGGCACGTCGATCGCCATCTGACGGTGGATGACCTGTGGGTGAGCAAAGGCTTCCTTGTAGGTATTGATACGACCGTGCGGGATATCCGCTGCGGAGAACGCGGCAAGCCAATGCTCGGTTTGGCGCGCCGCAAGAACCGACGACACCTGCGCAATTAGCGCCTCTCGATTCCGAATGCGTCCGGATGCGGAATAGAACGTCGAATCCCGGGCCAGTTCTTTGGCGTCGATCGCTTGGCAAAAGCGTTGCCACTGGGAATCGTTCCCCACAGCAACTACCACCTTACCGTCTGCCGTATCAAAGACTTGATACGGTACGAGAGACGGATGCGCGTTCCCCCACCGGTGCGGTTCGGCGCCATTGATCAGGCACGACAATCCCTGATTCGACGACAAGCCAACCAGACAATCGAGCAGTGCCAAATCGATGTGCTGACCTTCTCCCGTGACATTCCTGTGGTTCAACGCGGCGAGGATCGCGACCGTCGCATACAGTCCCGTCGTCAGATCAGCAATGGCGATCCCGACCTTCTGTGGCCCACCACCAGGCTCGTCATCACGCTCGCCCGTTATGCTCATCAGCCCGCTTTCCCCCTGGAAAACGAAGTCGTAGCCGGGGCGGTCAGCGTACGGCCCGGATTGGCCGTACCCGGTGATAGAGCAATAGATCAGGCGCGGATTGATCTTTTTCAGACTGTCGTAGTCAAGCCCTCGACGAGCCAGATCACCAACCTTAAAGTTCTCTACAAAGATGTCGCACTCAAGAACGAGCTTACGGATCAGATCCGCACCGTCTGGGTTGGCGATGTCCACGCCAACCGATCGTTTGTTCCGATTTGCGGAAGCGAAGTAGGTGGAATCCTCAAGCACTTCCGCTTCACTCGTCATCGCATACGGCGGCCCCCACTGCCGCGTATCATCCCCTCGCGATGGGTGCTCAATCTTGATGACATCGGCTCCCATGTCGCCCAGCATCTGGGTACACCATGGCCCTGCGAGCACTCGCGTCATATCCAATACGCGAATGTTCCCTAGAGCTTGTTTCTGCATAAGAGACATCCCGTCATCCCTCGTTCATTTGGATAGATTTGTACTCGAGGAACTCATCCAAACCGACGTGACCCGCCTCCCGGCCAACACCGCTTTGTTTGAAGCCGCCGAAGGGCGCTACGGGGTTGAATCGGGCGCCGTTAATATCGACCTGTCCTGCACGAATCTTCTTAGCGGCGTCGAGTGCGAGGTCAGGATCGCCCCAAACGGCCGCCGCCAGGCCATACACCGTTGCGTTGGCGATGCGGATGCCGTCGTCGATTTCGTCGTAGGGAATCACGCAGAGCACGGGGCCAAACACCTCTTCCTTGGCCAGATAGTTATGTTGATCTGTGAGAAACACCTTCGGGCTGACGAAGAATCCTGCAGGCGGAACATCCTGGCCTGACGCGATGAGCGTGGCGCCCTCCGCTACCCCTTTTTCCGCTAGTTCCTGCACGCGGTCACGCTGCTTGCCAGAAATGAGCGGGCCGATCCGATGGCCTTCGACGAGGCTGGATCCGACAGAGAACTTGGCGAGTTCTTGCTTCACCAGGGCTTCGACGGCCGACACATCACGCGAGTGAACAATCAACCTGGTCAGCGCGCTGCAAGTCTGACCGTTGTTGAGGAAGCAGGAAGCGAGCGTTCCCTTGACGGCCACAGTCAGGTCCGCACCCGGCAATACCAAGGAAGGCGACTTGCCGCCCAATTCCAGCGTCACCTTCTTAATGGTCGACGCGGCCAAGCAAGACACTGCACGACCCGCTTCCGTGGATCCTGTGAAGCTAACCATGTCCACGCCGTCAGCTCGCGCCAACGCTGCGCCCACTACCGCACCCAAGCCGTTCACAACGTTCACCACGCCCGAAGGAAAGCCTGCGTCATTGATGGCATCGCAGATAAGGCGCGTTGTTCGGGGCGTCAATTCACTTGGTTTGAGCACGACTGTGTTCCCGGCCAGAAGCGCGGGCACCACCTTCAGAATGATCTGATGAAGCGGGAAATTCCATGGCGTGATACATGCCACGACGCCGAATGGCTCCCGGACGATGACAGATGGGCCCGTTCGCGATTGCCATGGAAATCCTTCCGCCAGCTTTACGAAGTTCCCAATGTTCCGAATGGGCGAGTCGACTTGAACGATGCGTGAGATCTTCAAGGGCGTGCCAACCTCAGCCGCGATAGCATCGGCCAACGACTCCTGCCGATTTGTGAGTTGGTCTTTTAGGCGATTAAGAATTGCGCATTTGTCCGACACGGATGTTGCGGACCAGCTGGCCAATGCGTTCTGCGCGGCACCCAAGGCGAGACCGACGTCCTCCTCGGTACCTGGAAGAATTTGGGCCGATACCAGGCCAGTATTCGGGTCCTCTACGTCGATGAGCTGTGTGCCAGAAGCACGGCGCCACGATCCCCCGATGTATTGCTGATCGAAGATCTCCGGCATCACGACTGCACCTCTGAAATCTCTTCGACTTTCTCGGGGCTACCGGACCATCCCCACGCCAACGAGGTTCGGGATACACCAAGTAGGACGCCATTCAGCGCGCTCGGATGGATCCAGAGGCCGTCCTGCTCGGGCTTGCCCGTGTCGGTCCTTCGGGTCCACTTTGCGTTGCGCGATTCGAGTCGCCTGATTACGTCCGCCAAATCATGCGTTTCGATGTAGCACATGTAAAGTGCGTCACCTCGCTTGCCCGAAAACCTGCCCATGGCAAAGGCGGGATCATGCGCTTCAGCCAATTCGATGCGATCGAGACGATCCGGCGCGAACATCAGCAGCGTGCCTTCATAGCCAAATCGCGCGAACGTGATGTCTACTGCCTTGTCGCGCTGCAGGCCCAGTTTTCGCGCGTAGCAATCCGCGACTTCTCGCCAGTCGGTGCTGAGAACCATGGTGAGCTCGTACAGAAACGACACAGGACCATTCGCTCGAACCCGCGCTGCCGCTTCGCTGACAACGAGTGGCATGCCATAGAGGCCGCCCGCGTTCAAATAGAGACGGCCGTCGGCTTCAGCAAATCGGATACCTTGCTCGGCAAGGAACCTCTGGCATTCAGCCAGGCTAGCTGTCGAGACCCCTCCAAAGAAGAGGCCTTCCCCGAAGCTATCAAGATGATCACTTACGACCCCTGCTCCCCGCGGGGTCCAAAGTTCGACCGTGCTTTCGCCGATTACCAGGCTACGGCCACGGGCATTCAGATGGTCGCTTGCAAGCTCATCAAGATACTGCGCCCCAAGTACTTCCCTGTAGTTCTGCTCTGCTTGATCGAGGTCGCGCACCGCAACGAGGATTCTGTCAACCGAGTTCAACATTGCTTCTTCCTTAAAGTAACTGACCTACTGCACGGTGATGTGCGCGGTACGAATGAGCTTTTGCCATTTCGCCGACTCCTGCTGGATGAATCGGCCGAACTCATCTCGTCCTGCGCCAGAGATGATTCCGCCGATGTCGCCAATCTTGCTGCGGACGTCAGGCATCTTGAGTACAGCTTGAATTTCGGCATCCAAACGGGTGACGATCGGCTTCGGCGTTGCGGCAGGTACCAAGACGCCGAACCAACCAGTGATCTGATAGTTGCTCAGACCAGCTTCAGTCATCGTTGGGACGTCCGGCAGCAACGGGGAACGGACAGCACTCGTGATGGCGAGTGCGCGAACCTTTCCGCCTTTTACGAGATTCAATGCCGAAGGCATGTTGTCAAACATGATCGGTACATGGCCTGCCATCGTGTCGTTCAGGCCGGGGCCGCTACCGCGGTATGGCACATGAACCATGCGCAGGCCCGCTGTCGAAGCGAACAGTTCACCCGCCAAGTGCAAAGATGTTCCGTTGCCAGGCGTTGCGTACGACAAGGGATTGGGCTGTTGCTTCGCGTACTGAACGAGTTCCTTCACCGATTTGACCGGCAGTTGCGGGTTGACCACCAGCAGGTTGGGAACCTCCGCCAGGAGCGTCACCGGCGCGAGATCTCGCGTGGGAGAAAAGCGAGCGTCGGGAGTAAGCGTGGGGTTGATGGCAATAGGACCAATATTGCCCATAACGATGGTGTATCCATCAGCGGGCTGTTTCGCAACATAGGCCGTGCCAACATCGCCCCCAGCGCCTGGCTTGTTCTCGATCACCACGGGCTGCCCGAGTCGTTCAGAGAGCTTGGCACCGACGATACGTGCCAGCATGTCAGTGGTGCCGCCCGGCGGATACGGCACGACCCACTTGATCGGGCGACTCGGCCAGGACTCGCTGGCGTTCGCAACAGATTGACCGGTCGCTGCCCAGCACCCCACCACAGCGGCGCTAAAGCCCAATATCCATCGTTTCATTCGTTGTCTCCTGACCTCAAGAAGCAGGTTGCATCTCAAGGGCACCTGGTTTATGATGTTCACTAGGTGAACTAGCGGTACACAGGGTGTACGAATGAAGAATAATAGATCGATCCAACGCTGTCTAGCGGTGCTGCGCGCTTTCCGAGAGAACGGGCGACCTACGTTGGCGGAGTTGTCGCGTGCCGTAGACCTGCCGCACCCGACCGTTCTGCGCTTTCTATTGACTTTGGAGGAGGAGGGATATGTCGCGCGCGAGGGCAACCAATGGCGCTTGACTACCCGAGTCTTCGAAATCGGCTTTGCTGCTTTGGAAAGTTTGGGAGTGACAGACTCGGTTCAGCAGATGCTCCAGCAACTGGCTGACACGTACGCAGGAACATCCAACCTGGGTGAAGCGAACCCCGACGGGGTGATCATTATTGGAAGGGCGATGGCACTCGCGGAACGCCGTCGCCTCGTGGTGATGAATCTCCGGGTTGGAAGCATCCTGCCTCCAAGTAGCGCGCTCACACAGGCGTTGACCCTCGGGGTCGGTGAATGGGCGATGGTCGAGTATCCAGAGAGCAATCAGATCTCAGTTGCAGTCCCGCTTGCTCGGGTTGGCAACCGCCAGCTGGCTATCGGGATTTCCACATCGCCAGCCGAGGCGACACCCGAAAGGATCGAGAATGAAATCATTCCAACACTTCAGAATGCCGCAGCGATGGTCTCAAGGCTTGTTGGGATGGGGCCAGCGTAGGGAGTTCGCTCATCGCCCCGGGTGCGGAACCGTCGACTGATCAACACGAATCTGCCCGCTTGGCCGCTGGGATCTGTCCGGCGCTTGCAATCGAGGTTCACGAGGATCTCTGATGATTTCCCGTGAGCACATCGTAGTCGTCGGGACACCCGCCGCCGGCATCACGGCATCACGGCATCACGGCGGCACGAGCGCTGCGGGCGCAAGGGCTGGCCCGGACGCCTTACTCTCATCGGAAAAGTAGGCGGCTTACCCTAGCATGGCGCTCATTGGACACGCCGACGAGGCCAGTTTCGCGACGGCTTGTGAAACGCGACGCATCATACTGACGCACGATTCTGATTTCTTGGATGATCAGCGCTTCCCATTTCACCGTAACCCAGGCGTGGTCGTTCTACTAGCTGCAACTGGCAATGGGACGCTGGAAATCGCATTAGCAGATCACTTGCGCATACTAACGCCCCGTACGGCAACGCCCATGTTGGCGCCAATATCTTCGCAACAGACGATCGAGAATGGACCGTCCGCAGGCATACTCGCGCCGAAGGAACGCACGTTGAAACCCGCATCAAGCTGCATCCAGGAGATGACGCCCTAATTTGGGAGTAGCGGAGGCGTACCTAGCTACGCAGACGATTCTGCGACATGAAAGTTGCCGGGCAGGATCAATCTTCGAAGCTGTTCTGATGCGTGGTGTCTGCGACACTGCCGCTTTGGCTGGCGGTCAACGTAAAGGCATTGAGATCTGGGGCCGCTCAGTAGCCAGTACTTTGAGCCCGCATCCGATACTCCAGATCAATGCGGCCACCTTGGTTGTCAGCGTGCTCGTACTGATGATGGCGCGACAACCCGGTGTTCTGGCGATGCACAACTGTCATAGTTGCTGCGGCGCGATCCGTCACTAGGGAATCGCCTTATGTGGACGCCTCCCGGATTGCAAGCCGATTGACATGGTGGTCGACAGGTGAAGGCAGCACGCCTATGTCCGGCCCTTTTGTGCAGGCCGCTCAGCCTGCTGGCCCATATGGAATTCGCTGGCGAGGTCCTCATCTGATCATCGAGCGTTGCTGCTCACATTCCCTATCGGGTTTTCCTCGCCCCGGTCCAACCTGTTAGCCATCATGCGATCAATGCTTGCGCTCCTTGAGAAGAAGTCAGTTCAGGCGGGCCACGCACCTGGCTATGCAGCCATGGCGGGTGCCGTGTATCTCGTATCCCTTGCTAGCACCGCCCAGATGGTCCGGGCGAGTTTGTTGGCTACGGCAGCCACCACTACATTGAAAGGACGTCGCTGAAGCAATCCGTCGAGCCAGGCGGTTCATGCGCCTTTGATGATCACCCGATCTGGCGCCGTGTATGAGTAGGGTGCGCAGGTAGGTGTCACCTCGCTTGCTAATGCCAAGCTGGCGCACGTGACCACCGGTGCCCGTTTGTTTCGGTACCAAGCCTAACCAGGCAGCGAACTCACGCCCGGAGCGAAACGTTTTGGCATCGCCGATCGCAGCCACCGCAGCCGTGGCGGTTAGCAGCCCCACGCCAGGAATTTCAGCGATCTTCTGGCATTCCTGATTGTCGCAAAGCGCAACCTTGAGCCGACGTTCCAGCACAGCGATTTCCTTGTCGGTTGCCTGCACGCGTGCCCATTGCTCTCGTAGGCTGTCGATCAGTATGGCTGGCAAGCGATTCGCGATCTTGGCAAGCGCACCAGAAATTTTTTCGGCAAATTCCCGAGATCCTTCCGGAAGGACTTCACCAAACTCATAGAGTAAGCCGCGCAATGCGTTCGTCTGCATGATCCGGAACTTCATCAGTTGAGCCCGGATGCGGTGCAGCGCCAGAATGGTCTGTTGCTGCTCGCTCTTGATCGCAACAAACCGCGCCTCGGGCTGCTGGACTGCTGTCCAGATAGCTCTGGCATCGGCAGCGTCGGTTTTATTACGCAACACAAAGGGACGAACCGATCGCACAGAGATGAGCTTCACTTCGTGGCCGAGCTTCTGCAGTTCTCGTGCCCAACGGTGGGCGCTGCCGCAAGCTTCGATGGCAATGAGTGAACGCTCCCGCTGAGCAAGGAAGTCGGTGACCTGGCTCCGCTTCAACTTGATGCGCTCGATTTCACCGGTGTTGGCATTCACCGCATGAAGTTGGAAGACATGCTTGGCAATATCCATGCCGATGACGGTAAGCTTCATTTTGGATCGTCCCGATCAGGGTCGTTTGCAATCGACACCTCCACTTTGGCATAGGGATGCCATGGCAGCGAGGACCCTTACAGTTACTCTTGCAGGTAAGCGGCGCCCCGTTGCCGGGGGGAGGCGTCCATACCATCTGATTAAATCAGTGCGCGAGTCATCGAGGCATTGGGTGAGCGCGTTGTCATGAGCGTGTCCATGATTCAGGTCCTGTGATGAAGCGACAGATCAGTTTTGCGGAAGCGGAAAGTCACGGCAAGAAGCGTGTGACGCGCCGCCAGCGCTTCCTGTCGGAGATGGAGAGCGTGGTGCCGTGGGCGCGCCTGATTGCGGCGGTCGAGCCGTACTACCCCAAGGGCAAACGTGGCCGGCCGCCGATCGGCCTTGAGCGGATGCTGCGCATTTACTTCCTCCTGCAGTGGTACGGGCTGTCGGACGAGGCACTGGAAGACGCGCTGTACGACAGCATGGCGATGCGGGCGTTTGCCGGGATCGACCTGGCAGTCGAGGCGGTGCCAGACGCGACCACGCTGCTGAAGTTTCGCCGCCTGCTCGTCGAGCATGAACTGACGCGAAAGCCGACGGCTTCGGGAAGAGTTTGCCAAGTTGCAGGTCGAGGTCAATGAAGAGAAGAGTCGCACGGTGGATTTGGACTGCGGTGAGAGCTTTGGCTTTCTGGGATTCGACTTCCGTCGATTGCGCAGCATAAAGAGACAGGTGTGGCGAGCGCACTATACGCCCAAGTTGAAGAAACGCACGGCGTTGCTGCGCAAACTCAAGGAGGTGTTCAGGCGATACCAGTCGCAGCCGGTGGATCGGGTGGTGCAACTGATAAATCCGGTGCTACGTGGCTGGGTGAACTACTTCGCGGTCGGACACTCCAGTGAGTGCTTCAGCTTCATCCAGGACTGGGTGGAAAAGAAGGTCAGGCGCCATCTGGAGCGCTCCCGGAATCGTCGGGGCTTCGGCTGGAAGACGTGGAGTAGGCGGTGGCTCTATGACGAACTGAAGCTGTTCAACGGCTATCGGGTTCGTCGTCGACCATCGACGAAAGCGGCCCCGGCATGATAGGTCCCATATACCTTGACATGAAGCAAACAGGAAAGCGTAGTGCGGGAAAACCGCATGCTGCGTTTGACGTGGCGGGAGTTGGAAACGTGACTATGGTCGCCGGATTGCGGGCCATCGCGAAAGCGGTGGAATCACCACCGGCACCTGAAGGTGCGCGCGCCAGTTCTCGACCCTACCTTAGGGGGCAGTGGCGCAGAAATGCGCCGCTGCTACCCGACGTCGGCGTGGATGCGGCCTCTGGGCTGGTGCATAGCGTGGTGGGCACAGCGGCCAAGAGTCGGACGTGTCGCAGGCCCATGCCTTGCTGCATGGCCACGAGGAGCATGCGTTTGGCGACGCGGGCTACACGGGCGTGGACAAGCGCGAGGAGATGCAAGGCAAGACCGTGAAGTGGCAGGTGGCCGTCAAGCGCGGCAAGATCAAGGCGATGTGTGACGGAGCCGTCAAGGACTTGCTGATCGCCGTCGAGCGGGTCAAGGCACAGATTCGGTCGCGGGTTGAGCATCCGTTCCACGTTATCAAGAATCTGTTTGGTCATCGCAAGGTTCGCTACAAGGGCCTGTTCAAGAACACGGCGCAGTTGTTCAGCCTGTTTGGTTTGGCGAATCTGGTGTTCGCCAGGAGGCTGTTGTTGTCCTTAGAGGGGAGCAATCCGTCCTGAGCGCGCAAAAGCGCGACCAGGAAAGGTGCGAAACGCGAGAAAGACGGCTTGAATCGGCCCATCTCTCCCGGATTGCGAAAGCTGAAGTCCTTGGCTTGTGCAACATCAAGCGCAAACCTCATTGATCAGCAATTCCTTAGTGACAACGGTGCCGCTCATTATCGTCACAGCAGCAAATTCGCCAATAAAGGACCTGCGCCAACTAGTCTCGATGGCAAAGGCTAGGCCAGGGCAGATCACCTTTGGATGCGCCGGCAATGGTTCGGGCAGCCATCTGGCCGGGGAACTCCTTAGTACCATGGCTGGCGTCAAGATGAACCACGTTCCCTATAAGGGAGACGCGCCTTCGCTCACAGACGTGCTCGGTCAGCAGATCAATGTTGCCCTTCCCACCTCGCTCGCGGGAATGCCGCAAGTCAAGAGTGGAAAGCTCAGGGCGCTCGCGGTCACGAGCAAGACTCGATTACCGTCACTGCCCGATGTGCCCACGGTAGATGAAGCACTCGGGATAAACGGCTACGAAGCCGTTTCCTGGGGCGGGTTCATGGTCCCGAGCGGGACATCACAGGCCATCATTGCTAAGATGAACAGCGAGTTCAACAAAGCCCTTCAGGATCCGGAGGTCCGCGACAAGCTGATGGCTCAAGGAGCGCAGATCGCAGGCGGCACGCCTGAGGCGTTCAATGCGTTGCTTCGCGCCGAAGTTTCGAAGTGGAAGCGAGTGGCAGATTCAGCAAAGGTCCGGCTCGACTAGCCTCACCAGGGATGTCGATCCGTCTTCGGGAACCCTCCAACGACGGGAACTGCTTTCGACTACCAATCGTTACAATGGATGGCAGACGGCCGTCATTCCGGCTGAAGATAACATCTGACCCGATATGGTGAATGTCAAGCAAGTCGCCCTCCTCGCCGGCGTTTCCTCGGCAACAGTCTCCCGTGCACTGACATCGCCGGATAGGCTGCGACCTGACACGCTGGAGCGAGTGCAGAACGCTATTGCAAGCCTCAACTACGTTCCCTTCTCGGCGGCTCGCGAACTACGTCAGGGGCGCACGCGATCGGTGGGCATAATTGCGCCGACACTGATGAATGAACTTTACGCCAAAGCAGTAGATACCTTGGAGGCCCAGCTCGACCGGCTTGGATATACCGTTCTGTTGACTTGCCATCGGGACGACAGTGAGACCGAATTGCGCTGCGCCCGCGCCCTATTGGAGCGTAGAGTGGACGGGATCGCAATAATCGGTTCACAACATCATCCCGAAGTCTTCTCGCTGATACACAAGCACGCTATCCCGTATGTACTAATGTGGGCCGTGGACCGCGAAGGGATGCATCCGACGGTGGGGTATGACAACCGCTTGGCTATGCGCAGGCTAACCACCTACTTAGTCAAACAAGGACACCGGCAGTTTGCAGTGCTCCCAGGTCCTCTCGAAACTCAGTTTCTATCGTCTCAACGGCTTCTGGGGATCCGAGACGTCCTCAGCGAGAACGACATTTCCTTACCCGATAACCGCATTTTTCCGACCCCTTACGATGCATCTGCTGTGCGACAAGCGGTGCGCGTCTGCCTGCAGCGCAAGGACTTGCTGTTGCATCGGGAACAGCCGACCGCCCTGATATGCATCAATGACTTCATTGCTGTGGCGGCGATCGCGGAGTGCCGCACATTGGGACTTTCGGTTCCGAGCGACATCTCTGTCACAGGCTTCGGCGACTGGCAGATGGCGGAACTGGTAACACCCGCGCTAACGACAGTGCACTCGAATCCCGTTCTGATTGGCGAGCTTACTTCGCGCAACTTGATTGAGCAGATCGAAGGAGGAGCCAAAAACATCCAGACCGAGTTCGAGCCTGACCTAGTAATTCGCGAAAGTACTGCGCCACCTCGACAATAAATGGCGGCCTCAAATCAAAAGTGCAACACCTTGCCATCATGCATTACTGTCCTGATCGTCCCAAGGCTTCCCATAGCCGCATGATTTCGCGAGCCTTGGTCTGACGGTCGATGACGTTGAACGGTCTTCCATCGAGGCCCATCGCCTCACGAGGGAATTCCGCACATCCTGCTGGTGCAAGTTGGACGATCGAGATGCCCTTTCAAAACGGCATAAAGCTGCCTTGCGGCAGCGACGCATTCTTGTGGCGTTGTTGCTTGTGACACGACCCCGGTCCCCTTTGATGCAGTGGGTAGGATTTTATCGCGCGAGACCTATGTGCCACACGAGCAAATGGGGCACGAAGCAACTGTAGGCGCAGGCAGGACATGGTTCCAGATGGATCGCGGCGATCCAATCGGGTTACATGGCGGTTACATAGACCGCAAAATGCACAAGGGTTTACAGGAAAACCCCTGTAAACCCTTGATTTTATTGGTGCGGCTGCAGGGCTCGAACGCGCCGCCCGATTTCCCGACACAGCGCAGGCAGCGCCACTATGGATTCAAAGATCCATCGCGCAGGCAGCCCAATGAGGCCCGCCACATCAGCTCGATTCGGTCTGTGCAACTTGCGCAATTTGCTCCTTCAGCCATTGCAGACCAGACATGTGTTGTTGTTGACGGTGCCATATCAAGCTGACCTGCACCGCAGGCGTTTCGAAAGGAAGCTCCGCGAGCTGCAAGCCATAGTTGTGCACGAAATGCCTGGCCAAGTGCCAGGGCACGGTACCCAGCAAATCGGTGCTGGCGACGATGGCTGGAATGGTCAGGTAGTGCGGAACTTGCAACTGCACATGGCGCTGCACTTTGGCCGAGCCCAGGACGATCTCGAGCGGACTGCCGCGGCCGGCTCGCGGCAAGAGCGAGACGTGCTGTGCGGCCAGATACGCCGTCTTGTCGAGGCCTTCCCTGAATGCAGGGTGGCCCGGTCGGCCGATAACTGCGAGGCGCTCTTCGTGAATCGGTTGGTAGAGCAAATCGGCGTCGTCGAAGTACAGGTAATCAATCGCCAAGTCCAGATCTCCGCTGGCCAGTCGCTGCGGGATCAGGGCACCTTCGTCCGACAGTACCTGCAGCTTCACCTGCGGCGCCAGCGCCATCAGCCGGGTCATCAGGCTCGGTAACAGCCGTAGCTGCCCATAGTCATTCATCGACAGTCGGAAGGTTCGCTCCGTGTCCGGCTGAAAACTCTCTTGAACGGCAAGCCCTGCCTGCAGCAAGCGCAGGGCTTGCCGTACCGGCACGTGCAGCGTCATCGCCCCGGCAGTGGGCTCGAGTCCCTTAGCGGTACGGCGGAAAAGAGGTTGCCCCAGTTGCTCGCGCAGACGACTGAGCGCATTGCTCACCGCCGGCTGGCTCTTGTGCAGTCGCTCGGCCGCGCGTGACAGGTTGCGCTCCTGCATCAGCATGTCGAACACGAAGAGGAGATTGAGATCAATCTGCTGCAAATTCTGATTCATCAATAATTCTCATCATCAATATCCATTGGAATGAAAATGATCGCACCAATAGACTACAACACCAAGCGACCTACTGGCGCCAGACGTCAGAAAGGTCCGCGGGGGCTTGGCGGAACTGGCCACGTATCGCGAGCCCGACAGCGCAACAGTCTTTGAGAGCCGATCATGTCTTTTGATACCCAAACCTTCCGGAAGAAATACCGGGCGAACATTTCGCCTTACTACAACCCCTGGCTGCATGCTGGCTTCGTTCTTGTTTTCGGCGTGACCTTGATCCTCTTCTTGCTGAACAAGTTGGACCACGTCAGCGCGGTGGAGTGGCTAACTGTGCCGGCCACCTTAATTTTCTACAGCAGTGGCGAGTACCGCACCCATAAGGGTCTCGGGCACAACAAGAAGCGATTCGCGAAGGCGTTCTACCAGCGCCACACGGGCGACCATCATAGTTTTTTCGCAGATGACCAGATGCGCTACGAGTTCGCCAAGGACTGGCGGGTGATTCTGTTCCCGGCATGGCTGATCGTTGTCTACAGCATTGGCGCGCTGCTCGCTTGGTCGATCATCGGCCTGGTCAATGCGAACGTCGCTGCGCTGTTTGCCGCCACGCTACTGGGCGGCTATCTCAGCTACGAGATCTTTCATGCCTGCGAGCACCTCCCGCCGCAGAATCCGATCTGTCGCCTGCCGTGGATTCGCCACATGCGGCGGTTGCATGAGTTGCATCACCGCCGTGACCTGATGCAGACCAAGAACTTCGCCGTAGTGTTTCCACTGTGGGACTGGATCTATGGAACCCTTCATTGGGAGCCCGAAGAAGCAAGCGAGAGCCTGGTCCCCACCGTCAAGATGCAGCATTCCATTGATATCGCCCGGACGCCAAGCCAGGTACTGGCCTACGTGAGTACTCCGCTTCGTTGGCACGAGTGGCATCCTTACCACGTAGCGATCACCGGGCAGGGAGGGTCGCTGCCGGTTGGGAGCCACTTTGCGTACGTCGGCGGCCGTGCAGGCAAGTTGCAGTGGGAAGTCGTGGAAAGTCTTCCGGATCGGCTCTGGCGAACCCGGGCCCGTGGCAACCGGGGTCTTGAGATGTTCGTCACGTATGAGTGCATCGGCACAGCCACTGGCACGCGCTTCGTGCGGACGCTGGAGTATCGGTTTTCCAGTGTGGTGGCCCGCATGGCTGATCGGCTGGTTTTGCGTAAGCGAATTGAGCGCGACTCTGTTGCCTTGCTTCACAAGCTGCGCAGCGTCTCCGAGAGTGTTCTTCCCGCGGCAGAAACGGATTGTGCTTCCAAACAGGCGACATGAAGGGCATGGGGGCATGCAGGCTCCACCGCGCGTGTCAGGCTGCAATGGAGCAATGGCCAGACGGAGGGTCATGTCAACAGGCTCAAGCTCCTCAAGCGCCAAATGTATGGCCGCGCCAATATCGAGCTTCTGCGGCTGCGGGTTGTTACGTCCCGCGCAATCTGAGGTTTGGGGAGGGCCGTTTATCCCGCGAACGGCTGGGGCGATTTTCTGAACATCTCCGCAATCAGCGCGAGACGCAACGGACATAAGGAAGGCCAGTACTGCTCTGATATCGTGCGATGTTTTCCAGGCGCCACACGACAACCAGAACAGACTGGCCTATGCATCGCATTGTATTTGCGTTTCTCACGCTCGAACAACATCTTCTCGCTATCCGTTGGAGAGCGTGCAAAGGTTGGGGAGGACACCAAGAAAGTGCCGCTTAGGCACCGCGCCGGTTGTATGTGAACTAGGCTGATCGGTATCGCAACGGTGGGAGCAAGCCATGCGGTTGATCATCGAAGCCAGGTTGGCGGACGAGGGCAGCGATATTGGCCATGCCGGTGAGGGCGTTTTGGCAGTGATCGAGCGCCGTGACGGTAGTCTTGCGGATCTGGGCCTGACCCTCGCGGAGGGCCGCTCGCTGTTGGCCAAGGTTCAGACCGAGCTGGTTTCGAAACAAGTCGCGGGATGGCTTTCGGGCCAGACTCATTGCAGGAGTTGCGGGGCGGCTTTGAGCCACAAGGACCAGCGCTCGACGGTGGTGCGCACGGTGTATGGCAAGGTGATGGTGAACAGTCCGAGGCTGTGGTCGTGTGCTTGCCAACGGACTGTGCCGACGCCACGATCCGTGATCCATCCCTTGTCTAAAGCGCTGACTAATCGCGCCACGCCAGAGCTGGAATACCTCCAGGCGAAGTGGGCAAGCCATCTGCCATATCGGCAGGCCACGGCGATGCTGAAGGAAATACTGCCTCTGGACAAGGGCATTTCGTTCAGCGGCACTCGAAATCGGATTCGTGCTATCGGAAAGCAACTCGACGCTGACATCGAGCGTGATATTGCGAAGCTGCCCCCTTTCGACGGAGGCGTCCAGGTTCGCGAATCCAGCCATGTCGCGACCGTGAGCGTTGACTCGGCGTGGTTGCGGCATTGCGACTCGGTGAGGGGCCTTGGCCGACATGTCAACCTCATCGCTGGACGAGCGACGTTCACCGACAGGCCGCCAAAGTTCTATGCCTATGTGCACCGGGAAGTTACCTCGGCAGTAGCGCGGCTGGATCAATTTCTCACTCGAAACGGTGTGGCGACCGACGAGCGCGTTACCGTGATCAGCGACGACGCCGGTGAATTTGAGAAGACCATCCGGGGCAGTCAGCTCGCACGCGGCAGGATTCTCGATTGGTTCCACATCGCTATGAAGTTCAAAGCGGCGCAGCGTTCCGTGTTCGGCAGTAAGGTTATCGATTCACTGGAACGAGAGTCGATAGAGACCGAAATCACGCACGCCAAGTGGCTCGCGTGGCATGGCAAGGGCCGCAAAGCGTTGGAGCGCATCAAGGCATTGGACGCGCAGCTCCTGACCAGAGCGGGGTATGAATTCAGTACGCTGTGGTGGAATCTAGATAAGGTCTGCGGGTACCTGCGGAGCAACGCGTCTACGTTGGTCAACTATGGCGCCCGGCATCGAAAGGGCTTGCCCATCGTAAGCGCCAGTTTCGGCACACCTTGAGTGCGACGAGCGTATTCAGGCAGGATGCGGCGGGGCGGCTTTCGGCGGGGCGAAGCTGAACGGCAACAGGTCGCTGATGTCGGCGTCTGGCGTTCGCTGTGGCAACTCTGTGAGCACGTGGAGCAGATAGGCATATGGCTCGACGTCACAGGCCCGGCACGTCAGCATCAGGCTATAGATCATGGCGCTTGCCTTGGCGCCGGCCACGGTGTCTGCGAAGAGCCATGCCTTTCGATTATGGAAGCCCTTCCATAATCGAAATTATCGTAAGTTCGCAATTATGGAAGCTTCGCGGGAGCTATATCGAACGAACACGCGTCGATCCATGCCGCGGCCCTGCATTTGCTGGGCTACGGCATCGATGCGGATGCATGTCCCGCCGCGCGTCAGCTATCGACTGCCGATAACTAAAGCGCCTGTGCGTCGGGACGGCGACAACTTCCAGGCCCGGATTTTCTGGCGCAAGGCCGTTTGCCTGCTTGACCCTAACAGCCCCGTCATTCGCGTGGGTTTCGAATCCGGTCCCAAAGGCTTCGACGACGTATGGGTGGAATATGACCCCAGCCGTGCACCAAATGACCCAGAAGGAAAACCAATCCTGCGGGAGTACACGCAATGCAAGTGGCACGTTTCGGTAAGCGACTTCGGACATAGCGACCTCATAGATCCCGAGTGGATCAACGCCAATCGTTTTTCCTTTCTTCAGCGGGCCCGAAATGCTCAGCACGCCCACGCGAAAGACGGGATCGGGGTCCGATTCAAATTGCTAACCAACTGGCGGATCGCGCAGACCGACCCGCTCCGACCCCTTATCCATCAGCGTCACAAAGCCATTCGCCTGGAGCAGTTGTTTGGCACGAAGACCGATGCGTCGGCGACAGGCCGGATCCGGAAACTGTGGCGGGAACATCTGGGCATCGACGATGCCGAATTGCGTCTACTGGCCCGCACGCTTTCGCTCGACACCGACTCCACATCGCTGGATGACCTCCGCGAACTGTTGGACATGCACTTCGAGAACCGGGGACTGCTTCGCATACCGCTGAACGAGAGTAGCTTCCGGTATGACGACATCGTCTTCCAATGGCTCGCCCAGGGTCGCCTCGAGTTCACGCGGGACACCTTTCGGGACGCCTGCCAGCGCGAGAATCTGTTTGCGAAAAGGAACTCTCCAAGGACACTAGTGGGTGTCAAGTCGTTCGAGCACGCGTTCGACCGACTAGAGGAACGATGCAGCACCGTCCTGGACTTGATACCGTATTTCAACGATCGGGCCATTCGCGACCAGCAAGATTGGACCGGCAACCTGTACCCCGCGCTCAAGCGCTTTCTCATTGACGCGGCGCGCGAACCGCAACCGTTACTCCTGGCGCTAGACGCCCACTTGACGCTGGCGTTTGCCGCTGGGTCCGTCGTCAACATCAAGTCTGGACGGCACGTGGAAATCGAGCAGCGTACGATCGACCGGCAAAGCTGGAGCGCGACGGACACTTTCACCAATCCAGACTGGCCGACGTGGAACTTTGAAGTGGAAGACTTGACGTCAGAGTCAGGAGAGATGGCCGTGGCTGTTGCGCTCACCCACGATATTCCCGACGCGGTGCGCGGCTATATTGCCACCGCCTTGCCTGGCGTCAGCAAGCTATTAGTCGCGAAACCGTCGTGCGGATCGGGAGCGCAGTCGGTCGCAAGCGGCAGGCACGCTTTCGAACTCGCCGAAGCCTTGGTTCAGCGCATCAATATGGAGCGGAAGGACGTGAAACCTCCAATGCATATTTTTATTGCGGCGCCCAACGCCTTTACGTTCTTCCTGGGCCAGCGTCAGCCGGGTATGGGACGAACAACCTTGTATGAGTATGACTTCGAGGGCGCGTTTGGCGGCGGCTATCAAGCCTCCCTGACGCTCCCGACCTAGCACGCGCGTCAGGCATTGCCGAATGACTGGGCCGATGTGGCTTTGGTGTGGGACATATCTGGCGAAAGTGATGGCAAAAAGCTACCGAACGGTGAGCCACGTCGATGGCTGGACTGGCCTCCCGCAATACGAGATTCGCGACAACAAGGTCTACCGGGCGGTGTCCCATGTTAGCGGTTGAACTGGCCTGCCTCAGTATGAGATCCGTGGCGATAAGGTGTACCGTACCGTGTCGCATGCAGACAGCTGGAGCGCAGTTCCTCAATATGAAATCCGAGGCAACAAGTTGTATCGCACGTGCTCCCATGCACAGGGTTGGACCGGCTCTGCACAATACGAATTACGCTAGCGCAACCAGCGCGTACGCGGAGTGGCTCACGTCGCATGTACCGTCAGCTTTCTTAGAATCACTCGTATTGGAGCGTGCGGCGGCGTTCCAGCCATTGAAAGCGCCGATCAATGTCCAACGTTGGGTCAGTTGCCGAGAGTTGATCGGGCACTCGGCCTACTGGTCGGTATGCCCTGGAGAAGCTGGCCCGCACAGAATCCATAACAGTTCGAGGCAAGACATCGCTGCCGATCGGGTGACATTCGCTACCTCCGGAACTAGTTTTCGTTCCAGCCTGCCTCCAACGAAAACAAAGTGATGGCGGATACCCGCCAAGGAAGCTCGAAACGCTGCAGCGGCACTGACGCAAAGCCCGGCGAGTTCATGAGAAACGGCCGGACGTCTAAACTGTGCTTCCTTCGGCCACACAGCCTCAAATATCGGCCCGTTGAAGGTCCGACCACGCCCTCTCGGGATCATAAGGGGCGTGCTGGCTTTCCCGCTTTCAAGGTGCTTTCGCTGCTGGCGAGTTGGCGCATGACTCCGACCACCACCGTGCGATGCCCGATTTCAGATTTCTTACGCAGAAATGCGGGGAAGATTCGGCAAAGGCCGAAACGGAGCCAAAGGCATTCCCACGGGCATCCGGAATACTACGACTCCCCGCTCGACAGTCTCCGAGTATTGATGGGCCATGACGACACCTTGTACCAGTTCGATCAGACGATCCCATTTCACAAATCCGGAGGTCGCTGCTTCTCGAATCGCACGATGCATTGTCGCATACGCCAATAGAATTCCTGCTCGGGTCGATGCTCTCGAGTTCTCGTCCCTGGAGAGAAACCATCCCAAATCTCTACTTGGCGACACCTGTTCTACTGCTGAATCAAGCGCGATAACACTATTGGCAGGTTGTTCCACAAAATAGCGTAGCAGCAGGTAGGCCTGTACTCGTGCATCCCCTGTGCTGACTTGTATTCCGTCGCCCTTCCTGAAGACGACAAATTGCTTCAGCGGAACCCTCCCGGAGCTCGCAATACCCGCAGCATAAGAACGCAGAAGCCGCAAAGTGCAGCAATAGACAACGCGTATAAGCTCGTCTTCGCGCCGTCTAATAGTAAACAAAGGCACGAATGACATATTTCCCGCCAAATGTCGTTGCCAGAACAGGGCTACGCCGTTGCATGATGGCCGTTCCAATATCTCCGGAGGCTTTGCCAGCGCACATGCAATCGCAAAGGCACATTCCGCATCCGCGGCCCATATTTCGACGTTGGAGTAGGCGATCCAACTGTCACCGCGAGCGGAGACATCCTCTACCCACTCATTCAACGTAGAGAATGCTTGTCGATATATTTTTACGTGGGTTCGATGTTCGTGGAGGTAGCTTTCGACAAAAACTCCTGGACTAAGGGGCGCCCCCGATAATGCACAGTGACATACCGGACAATGAAGCGCCTCTCTGAAGTTTTCCAAAATACCTATATCGGAGAGAAGGCTACTACACTTCATGCAACGATCATGTATATCAACATTGTGAATCGGGCATCGCGCTAACTTGCTACACTGAAACCAGATCGAGTGATATCCGGACTCCAAACAAACGGGACAAAATCTAAGGCGACTAGTAAAAATGGCGCCCAACAAATTTGAAACCTCCCCAGCCACCAGCGAACGCTCCTCTGGAAACCTAGTACTATTGAAGTTAACTCGCTCTATGACATGGCGGATTCGTTTCAGCTTGCCGAAAAAAGTCTGCGTGCGCGTGGGAAAATTCGGAGCATCGAGTAACCTCATTGCGGCTTGCATGCCAACTGCATTCAGCCAACACAACCGATGAAAATACCCGAATGAAGACTCATTTGGTATCGAATCTAATCCACCACCGCACCAGTGAGCGTCTTTCATGCCTAAGCTTGAGAGCAGTCTGGTCTATCCGTGGCATCCGGTTTTTCATCCCAGGCCGATTTAGCTGCAAACTTAGCGGCACTCTGCCAATCTTCCTTTGGAAACTCGAAGTTTGGGCAATCTTTATCCATACCCTTAAACGCTAAAAACCCAAGAGCATCGAAAATACGCCTCGAAAGCAATTTTCCATTTTGACTTGGTTCTGATATTTTATCGTCTCTTATAAGATGTACCTCCTTCATTGCCTGCCAAAATAAACTGGCTTGATTAGCTAGGCGAAAGCCAGAGGCATATCCGAGTGGAAAACAAAATTCTGTCCATGTTGGTCCAAAATCCGTCGGCCATCTTTTCACGTCGATCACCTCAAGCAGATCTTGCAGCTCTTCCAATCCATATCCGCTGAGTCTCAGCCGATGCCTAAAATACCGATCCAGGCAGCCTATTTGCTGCTCACTGGATAAGGTTCTGAATAATTCACGAATTTTTGGAGACTCGCCACAACAAATCACGACGAAATCAATCCTCACCTCTTCTAATTCATTATGCAGATCTTTGATAAAACCGAAATCTATAGGACGAAGGGCCTGCGCTTCGTCAACCAGCATCACAATTAGCTTCCAATTAGTCTCCAGTGCAGAAGCCACAATGTCATTAATCAATCTCCGACTTAATTCGTATGAATTTCCATCAAGAGCAGCATGATTAACCGTATAAAGCAAATCCCTCACAAATCCACCATGAGAAAATATTTCCCTATTTAAGCCTCTATAAGAGAGTACGTGAATTTCGCTGAGATCTCTTGGTAACCGCTCACGAAGGACATTCATCATGATGGTTTTTCCCTCGCCAGCGATCTCTTCTATGAAAAAACTTTGCCTGAGAAACAATAAAGTTCTGGCGTTGTCATAAAAATTCGATATCGGGAGTGTCCATAATGGTGATTCCGCTCTGCTCTTCTTGGATATAATCGGGTGCTGCAGCATTAATGCTCGAAGATGACCCTCATCCATTTCTTTCTCCACGATCGCACGCAATCATTTCTTATTCCCCGAATCCAGCTTGAATATTCCGCGCGGATTTATATTTGGAAGCAGATCGTTATCACTCCCAACATTATTATTGTGGTTATCTTCTTCGGCCGGCTTTAGGGATGCTGATTTCGAACCAGTAAAGCTATCCCGAGCTACTTTCGCTATCGCAAGCGCAGTTTTTTTTCCGATATTTTCGCCGCTATTTTCGCTCGTTACAAACTCATAATCTACTTTTCCGGATCTAGCATAAATATCGGGGCTCCGGCCTCGGGGCCGTCCCTTTGCTTTTGCGCCTACCAGTTCTCTGACCCGCAATGCACATCGCCAGTTTTCCCATTTTTCCTCACCGTATAGCTTGCCCAAATTCTCGCCAGTTTCCGCGTCACTTGCCCATGCCTCTCTCGCATCGAGACGATTGATGTAGACAAACACTTTTCTTCCTATCATAGAAAAATCAGAAGCGATACGAGGATTTGTATATCGGCAGTATGCCGTATTAATGTACGGCCTACGCGTATGGACGCCCCATTCTCCCCTAACCTCCACCTTTCGTCGGTGCATAAGGAGTCGATCATTTGAATTGATAGATCTTGGTAGAGGCTGTGGAACCCATAGAAGCTCATGCTTATCTACGAATCTTTGCAGAACATTAATTACAGTTGCACCATTAAGTCGATCACCGGTTGAGATAGTATTATGTTCACGGACAACGGCATTCAACATATCGACCACAAAATCAAGGTCGATTCCGTCATTTAAACCGAGCTGTTCGACATCGGGGGGCCGGCGAACATCGTCGGGGCCCGACGCGTATGTGGCCTTCAGGCGATGCTCTCCGCGTTCTTTTGAAACCCCAATGATCCTTTCGACTAACGACCTTCCCCACCAGGCACGTGGGGGGCCGAACTCAATGGCACAACCAAATACATCAATAACGTTATTTACAAAATCATTTGCAATATTGCACCAACCGTTATCCACCCTAAGCAAACTGAATGCTTGCCCTGCCAACTGCGGTATCAACGAGCATATCAAGGTGGGGCCGCGTGCAACAAAATCCATATTGGTGCTACGTACCTCAATGCGAACGTCACCAGAATTCCGTGCGTCTAACACGACAGGCACACTGCTCAACATCGTCTGCAACGCACAATCGGCGCTCGGGTTAACTTCCAGAGAGATATGTGCGCCCAAAATTGCGCTTGTTTTTACCTCGACCAGCAACCCTAGATACCAACGAGATATAGGTATCAAATGCCCTGTACCGTTGGGATCAATCACCCTAACATGAGTGGGAATATCAATAACTGTGTAATCAAGCTCTACGACTGCAAACGGGAGAAGTGGCGATATGAGAGCATTAGGACCCATACCATGTCCTAGATTGTTAGTCGCCTCAGCACCCATTCTGGCTTTTACCGCACGCTCTGATCTTTCATTCTTCAAAGAATGAAGGAAGCGCAAAAGGGATCGTCTACCCTTGTCTTCCGTCAGGAAGGGCCATTCATTCTCTCCAACCCCTTTTGTCCGTAATTCAGAAAGAAACTCGCCATGTATTTCAATATAAGGCTGCGGCCCTAACTGCGGCGAACGGCTATTTTTTGACTTCTTTTGTTTATCCGGCTGCAGAAAGAATTTTTGTATTAAATCTTTCTTGACATCAGGAAACTTTTCGAATAACTGCGCCAGCGCGCCAGCGTAACCACTAGAGCGTTGATCGGCCAATGGATGCTTCGCAATAATGGGTTTCGTTCTGAAGTAAGGCTTAATGCGAAAACTCGGAAGCAACGCATAAAATCCTACAATACACCCCTCCCCTGCTGATGCCACGCATCGTCGGAGCAAGCGCCTCACTTCGTTTGGCGAGAATTTTGTCTGTTCTTGAATCTCACCGTAGGGAATATCGGCAGCATATAACTCAACGGCAAGCTTTCGATTCAGAAACGTTCGACGAGTCGCATCGTCAAGAACGGTGATATCGGGATGGGGCCAGTCGACAAGCTCACCGTGATATTGTTGAATCAACGATCTCCGCGCGCCCCCGCCCATTATTCAACCCGTTCTAGAAGGGAACGTCGGTGAAATGCGCTAGTACGAAGTTCGGTTTTAAGTTTCCCGTTTGCCAAGTAGCGCGCCACACTAGCAAGTAAGTGTGCGGGATCACAATCTTCTAGTGCGAGAACCTCCTGGAGCGTGAAGCTACTTCTGGCGCTAATTAATCCTGGGAGGGCCCTGGGATTCGGGTCTATAGCTCCTCTAACGCGTGTTCGATAGGAACATAGCAACATCCAATTATGGGGCAGCCATTGCGCCATTCGGATTTCGCCTTCGGTCTTGGTTATCCTATTCTTGTGTCGCGTGGGTTCCCCGTTCCTAGAGTGATTGAAGTGCCAACACTCCGTCTTGCCAGACTGATATAAAACATCAACTGTTTGTTTGTATTTTTTTTCAGATTTTTCTTTTGGTGGCCTGGATGGAAGATACGACAGTATTTCAGGATTTCCTTCGGCTAGCAATAAATGCGAAAATGCAACCACGCCGAAAATGCCAAAGCGACGATCATTTTTTGGGGAATCAAAAAAATAGACCGACGCGTGGCCGCGATTTGGATTTCTAACAAATTCAGCCGGGCTCAATCTGTGCTGGTCTGCGGCGTGATACATGATGAGTCACAACGGCGAGTCTTGGAGAATATATGGTAGAAAATTTTGTGAGTAGATAACGGTATCAGTAACCCTATGAAACTGGTTGCATAGTGCGCATAATTTTAATATTTTTTATTATCAGAAAATCGCAAAATTCGCATTTAAACCCAAGGACTTTCCCCAAAAAAATACTTTCGGTTGCGGGGACAATGTGTGGAGTGGAGCGGAATGAACTCCATGAACTGCAGGCGATTACTAGGAGCTCTGAGACAAGAGCGCAGAACCAAGGCTTTCGCCGTTTGCCTGCAAGCTCAAGGGAGGTAGGGGCGGGTAGGCGGCGCTCACACGCCAGCGGAGACATAGGCAGCATGACAACGGCTGCGGTCGCTCCCGAAAAAGACACACAATTACATCTTCGGCGTAGAACCGATAGAATATTTCATCCCCAAAAAAGACGAAAATATGTGTTGAATGCAGCGACAAAGTCTACGTAAGTAGATAATTCTTATCAGATTTTACCCCATCACTTTTCTCGTCGTCTGACTACAGCATCGATTGCTAGGTCACGTTCTCTTGGCGCAAACAGGCGGCAGCCGGTATCAGAGGCGGGAGGCCAAGTGACGGTCAGCACCGTAGCCTAGTCGCGGAAACTCTTCTGTCTGTCTCGTTCAAGTATCGAAGCAGCCGGACCCGCGCGCAGCCCGCTTATGGCCGAGTCTGCGTGACAACGCTGGTGCTCAGCTCAGATTGAAGCAATTTATCAGCACGGAACGGTACGCGCTGCTCCAGCACTTATGCTTGACGCTCGCCGCGACCATCTCGTCCCGGCGAAACGCCGAACATTCGCCGGTATTCACGATTGAATTGTGATTGGCTGCCGTATCCCACCGCAAAGCCAATGGTTGCGACATCCTGCGATGAGGATTGAAGTCGCGAGCGCGCCTCCTGCAAGCGTATCCGTTTCTGGAATTGCAGCGGACTGAACGAAGTGACCCGTAGGAAATGGCGATGGAAAGAGGTCACGCTCATCCCAACGAACGCCGCCAGTTGCTCAACCCGAAACGCTTCGGCGTAATGTTCTCGAATCCAACGGATAGCTCGGCCAATCTGTGCCATGCGACTGTCAGCCAAACCGAGCTGGCGAATCAACGTTCCCTGTTCGCTGTTTAGCAGCCGCCAATAGATCTCTCGTTCGATGGCCGGCGCCAGCACGCGGACATCGTCCGGTCGATCCAAAAGCCGAAGCAGCCTTACGATAGGGTCGAGCAAATCCTCTGTCAGGTTACTCACAGCGACACTGGCCACTTCAGCCTCGCCCTGCCGCGGCGTGCCGGTTTCAAGCAGAAGCGAAGCAATGAGTTCCGGTTTGAGCATCAGGCTGAGCCCGAGAAATGGCGCATCCACGCTGGCCTGCGTAATGTGGCCACTGACGGGCAGGTCAACGGAGGAAATGAGGTATTCGCCGGCCGCGTAGTCGAATACTTTCTCGCGCAGCAGGATACGCTTGGCACCTTGTGCGACGAGTGAAAAAACAGGTTCAACCACGTAAGCAAAAAGCGGACTTGGCCGATCCGCAGCGGCAACCAACAATCCAGTGATGAGCTGGCGCGCCACCAGTGGCTCGGCGTGGCGGGCAATCAGCGCTCGTAACTCCGACAACAGGGTGGTATCCATCTGTCAAAACGCTCAATACATCCAATGTTGGTAGGATTGTGCACTAATCCGACAGTTTTCATCTACTGGCTGTAGGTGAATCGGACGTTCAATGGAGTCAAGAGGCAGCATTGCTGTCCCGTCCTTAACACCCATTGGATCGAATATGAGAACAACCGTTACCTTCGAAAGCGCAGGTGTGAAGCTTGCTGGCCATCTGTACCACCCCACAGCCAAAGCGGATGTGTCGCACCTTCCAGCGATTGTCATCGGGCATCCAGGGACTGGTGTAAAGGAGCAAACCGCAGGTTTGTATGCGAAGCGCTTGGCTCAGCAGGGATTCATCACGCTCGCGTTCGATGCGGCCTTCCAAGGAGAAAGCGAAGGTGAGCCACGCGGGTTGGAAGATCCCGCGCATCGTGTTGAAGATATCAAGGCTGCTGTTTCATTTCTTGCCACACGAGACGACGTTGATCCGAATCGCATCGGTGCGTTAGGCATCTGTGCGTCCGGTGGCTACGTGATTCCCGCTGCTGCCACCGACCACCGTATCAAGGCCGTGGCGACAATTAGTGCTGCCGACATCAACTTGCAGTTTCGTGTCGGCGCCGACGGCAAGCAAAGTCCCGACCTGCTTCTGGGGATGCTCGATGCGGCAGCAGCGGCTCGTACTGCGGAAGGCCGCGGTGAGGGTGTTGGCGTATTTCCGCTTTTTCCGACCGAGGAGGACGCACGCGCAGGGGGCAAGCATCTATTCGAGGGCTGGGAGTACTACTGTTCTCCGCGTGGGCAGCATCCGCGTTCAGCCAAATTCTTTACCTGGAGCAGCGTCGATCGTATCGCCTCTTTTGACGCGTTCCGATTCATCAGCATGATTGCACCGCGTCCGCTGATGATGATTGTTGGCACCGAGGCCGTTACCTCATGGATGTCTACGGAGGCATTCGCCAACGCACATGAACCAAAGGAACTGGTTTGGGTTAAAGGAGCAACTCATGTCGATCTGTACGACAAAGAGCAATACGTTGATGATGCTGTATCGAAACTCGCCAACTTCTTCCAGGAAAAGCTAGATGCACCTGCCACGGCGGATCGACGTGGCTAGCTTGAGCATCGTTCGACGCCAACACTTGCGTGACCAGTTCCCCCTCGGCGAGATCGCGTGACGCCTTGGCATTTTCCGCCACGTTCTCTGGCGATATCTGCACGTCAAAACGTCATCCCTCGAACCTTTTCGAGATTGGGCATTCGAATGTAGATGCTATCAATATCCATCGATAGTTTGTGGCTTCAAGGATCGCCACTGTGGCGAGTTTGTTCGCCATGAGCAACAACCAGGATTCTATTCATGACAACTCTCCAGCGTCCAATCGATTCCGGTTTCAGCTTCCACTCGACCGCTTCTGACGTCATACAAGGTATTGATCTGACGGGGAAAACAGCTATCGTGACCGGGGGATACTCGGGTATCGGCCTGGAAACCACACGTGTGCTTGCAGAAGCGGGAGCCACAGTTATCGTTCCGGCGCGCAATATTGAGAAGGCACGTCGTGCAGTTCAACATATTCCTCGAGCTCGACTGGAACAATTGGATTTGGAGGATGCGAACTCGATTGACGCTTTCGTCGATGTCTTTCAGCAAGACGGTCTTCCTCTAGAGCTGCTCATCAACAATGCCGGGGTAATGGCCACGCCGCTGAGTCGCGATGCTCGGGGTAACGAGTCACAGTTCTCTATCAACCATCTGGGTCACTTCCAACTGGTTAATGGCCTCTGGGCTGCGCTCCAGAGGGCGCAGGGTGCACGCGTGATCTGCCTTTCATCAGGTGCACATAGGCGTGCCGCGTTTGATTTCGACGACCCGAATTTTATTGAGCGTGCCTACGATCGATGGATTGCTTACGCACAGTCCAAAACGGCGAACGCGCTGTTTGCAATAGAACTTGACCGCCGAGGCGAATCCGAGGGAATCCGAGCACTCTCTGTGCACCCTGGTCGTATCGAAACTGACCTGCAACGACATATCAGCGTCGAAGACCTTCAATCGTTGGGGCTGAGGGACGAGAACGGCGAGATTCCTGCGGGACAAGTCCATATGTATAAGACCATTGGTCAAGGCGCCGCGACTACCGTGTGGTGTGCCACTAGTCCATGTTTGACGGATAGTGGTGGAGTCTATTGCGAGGACTGCGACATTGCCCAAGCGGTTGACGCAGACCACAAGAAGCTAGACGGAGTGCTTCCGTGGGCGGCGGATCCAATGCTCGCAAAGCGGCTTTGGGCACTTAGCGAGGCGCTCACAACTGCAACCGCACAATCGGGCAGCTCCATCCCCGAACAGTCCAAGGCTGCCAGCTAAGGAAGGATGCACAGGTTTCCGCTCGAGCACTCCCATCCGACAACTCATCGGACAACCCATCCGTAAGCATCCGGCGAAGTGATCTTGCCAGTTAGGTAGGCCGGGCGCCCACCGATGCGGAAGCAGTTCGGCGATGTCGGCCGCTTTGTGGGTCGGCAGTCACGTGAGTACGTCTTTAGATAGGCATACGGATCGTGCCCGTTGAGCTTGGCCGATTGGATCAGGCTCATGACGGCGGCCGCGCGTTGACCGGCGCGCAGTGAGCCCGCGAACAACCAGTTGGAGCGCCCAAGCGCGACTGGACGGATCTGCCGCTCGACGTGGTTGTTGTCAACGGGTACCGCGGGGTCGTCGAGGTAACGGACGAGCGCAGTCCACCTCTTGAGGCTGTAATCGATGGCTCGCGCCATCGCCGAGCCTTCCGGGACGCGGCGTCGTTGTTCGTCAAGCCACGCGCGCAGTTGGACCAGGATAGGTCCGGCCCGTTGCTTTCGGGCATCGAGGCGTTGCTTCGTTTCGCTATCGCGCAGCTCGCCTTCGATCTCGTACAAGCTCGCAACGTAGCGCAGCGCCTGGCCCGCCAATTCGCTCTTGTGCTGGCACCTGAGGCGCCATCATCAGCCTTGCGGGCCCAGCGACCGCGATCGCGCACAGTCGCCCAATTCCTACGTACTTCAAGCTGTCAGCCCCGGCGAACACGGCATCGGTGTCGCCAGCTATCACCCCTTGAACCGAGTCGCTGCCGCCTTTGTAGGGCACATGGATGACATCAAGGCCGGCACCTTGGGTGAACTGCGCCAACGCCAAGTGGCTAGTATTCCCGTGTCCGGCGGATGCTATCGCGAGTCTGCCCGGGTGTTCCTTTGCATAGCGGACCACAGTCTGAACCGAGCAAAGACCTTTGCTCTGGTTCCCATACATGACGAGAGGAACCTTGGCGACCAACGAGACCGCCGAGAAGTCGCAAACGGAGTCGTAAGGGAGACTCGCATAAAGACTCGGATTGATCGCATGCGCGGCGGCAGCCATGAGCAGCGTGTATCTGTCCGGCGCAGCTCTGGCGACATACTGCGTCGCAATGGTTCCACTTGCTCCAGGTTTGTAGAGCAACACCACGGGCACACCAAGAGCCCTCTGCATACTGGCAGCGAGCGGCCGAGCCAAGACATCAGCCGTTCCACCAGGCGGATAGGGGATGACAATCGAAATGGGACGGTCTGGATAGTCTGCGCGGACGCTGGCGCAGGCCAGTGCGAGACAAAACAGCGCGACACAACGAACGAATGCAAACAACTAGACGGCCTCAAGGTAGAGCCGGTTAACAAGCAGCCAATTCCGCCTGAACTGGGAAGGTGCGAGACGGTGGCCGTACCAAGGCTTCATGCTCAATACTTTTGCTCCGATTTCAACATTCACGACGACGAATTCTCAGCTGCCACTATTGCCTCTTCACAGGGCAAGCCTGCCGCTGTTCGCCCATCGCCGGAAAGATCAAACACATGATGTCGGACGCCGTCTCAACTCTGCACCTCTGAATCGGAAGAATCTCATGAAGTCGAGTCATAAGCGCGTCACGTTCATCGCAGCGACTGCTTTCCTCCTCTTGTCAGCTGTAGCAAGCTATCAGGATAAGGCACTGAATGCAGGATGGCGTTGCCCGGGTCCCAACTGCGCGGTCAAGACCGCGGCTCCGACAGCAACGAAAAAATGCGCGGGTCATGCTCAACGCGCTTCGCTTCAATGATCCGGCCCTTCACCACGTCGGGATGTGCTGGATTGAAAAGATAGTTCGCAGCGTAGGGCACGAGAACACTCGGCACCTTCAATAGCAGGCTGGACTTGATCGATAGCCATTCCGTGCCGGCGCGTTTCGACCAGCTCACGTTCTCCTTCCAGTCCTGCGGCAAGTCAGGCATGTTGGCCAATGCGACGGCGTCGTCAATCTCGACTTTCAGAAGTTGATAGTTGGTCGGGAGATCCTCGAGCCTCGACACTTCGTGGTGTACCAGTACCTCCAGGAGTGCCAACGCGGGATGCTCCGCGAGGTACACCACAGGCTGGCCCGGGAAATGCCATCTTCCACCCGCCCGCAATCCACCCACACCCTTGAGATCGGCGTAGTTACTAATTCGCCAAAGAATCATCAGGCAAAGTACCCCTCGTCGATCTGCACCAATTGATCCTCAACGAGATGGGCGCCTTGCTCCGTTCCTGCCAGCGCCAGCGGCTCAATGTTGCCAAGGCGCTGCTGCTTGGAACGCAGCCAGCGCAGCCCGCGCTCCATATCGCCGAATGTGCTCGCGGCCTGTGCAAGAATGCGGGCTAGTCGAATGGCCTTGTCCGACTCATCGACGGTCAGCGACTGCCCCTTTTCACGGCGATGACTGAGTGTGCGACGCGGAATGATGAAGGTGATTTCGTCCCACGACAGCCCGGCTTCGAGCAGCCGCTCAAGCGTGTCAACGGGGAGCCGATCATGGGCGAGCGTCGCAAGATCGGCGCCGGTACGGATAGTAGTGCTCAAAAAGACACTTAACCTCTCCAGGTAGCGTTCGTGGGGAGCGTGCGCGCCGCTAGGGCTAAAAGAGATCGTATGCATGTTTGCTCCGGCAATCTGCCTTGATGATAGCGGCAAATTGCCACGGCAACAACGTCACTCCGCTGCGAGAGCTTTCGACAAAGCAAGTCGGGAGTTTCCGAAGCGGAGCGTTGCGGAAAACGCCCTCGCCTCCGCCGCTCACCCTCGTTGCTCGAAGTCCGGTTCGCTCGTTGAAAAAATCGGGCAAATCGACGGAGACACTGTCCAAAGAGTTTGCCGGTCGCTTCTCGAGAAAACTCGCTATGCCTTCCTTGGCGTCCTCAGACGGGCCACGTGACTGGATTGCCCGGCTGTCTAGCTTGTGCGCTTCCATGGGATGGGCAGCCCCCGCCATGCGCCAAATTATTCGGCGCGCCAACGCTACAGAGACCGGTGAGGCGTTGCCCGCAATTTCCCGGGCGATAGTGGATAGGTAGGCAGCCGGAAGCAAGTCTTCGGGACGATGAATCGAACGGACAAGCCCCCTTTCCAACGCTTCCTGTGCACCGAACACCCGACCGGTAAAGCACCACTCAAGCGCGGTGGATATCCCGACGACACGCGACAGAACCACGAGGTCGGCAAGCAATTCGACGTGACCCGTGAACGTATCCGACAGATTGAAGCCAAGGCGATGCGCAGGCTGAAGCATCCAGTCCGTGCTGCAAGTTGAGGCTGTTCCTCGAGCGTTGAACGACGTCCGAAGATGGATGCTGGGATCTCAATTGGCATGTCATTTTGGAGAGGCAATTCGGGACGAGGCATTCCTGTAGCGGAGCTGCCAAGGAGGGCGCAAAGGACTTGGCGAGTTCCGCATAGCAAGAGGGCTACCGACCGGTGTTCTCGCCGGCCGGTTGTCTTACTCGCGAGCAGCGGAGGCTCACGGTGCCCACCGTACGGGAACGATCTTTGATCGGATGGATAGGGGTGTTGGCCACTCGACGTGCCCTCTTTATCCATGGCCAGGCCGTAGGACTGCATGACGCGAGTCGTTACTGCGTGTAACCGCGGTAGACGAATGGACCTGCGCTATCCCAATCTGCTCACAACTCCACCGTGAGGAGACCTTGGCATGGGCGCAATTGCTGTCGCCGGCATGACCCTGTACCTCTGGAAGACCGCCAGCCGAAGAGCGGCCTTGCTTTTTGTTGCTGTCATAGCTGTAGGCCTTTTTTCCTACTGGCACAGAGACGAACAGAGACCGTGCAACGATCGTGCATGGTTTTGCGACATGATCCCGGACAAGGGAATCGGCTTTGTCGGTCCACCGGAAAAGGTGTGCCCGACTGACGTCGAACCACTCAAAGCACGCGTTTTTGAAAGCGACGCCGCTGAAGATGAGCTGCGCCGCCTTATCTCGGTAGGTGTCTGTCAGAAAGCCGCGATTAAACGCGTGCATAAAGGATGGAAGGCGCCGTTCAACCCGAGCTACGGCTCTTGGTGGGACCGCATGGTCCTCTGATCCGTCTAGCGCCGTCCCGTCACTCCGATCTGTTTTGTCGCGGCCACGCCTCCGCCGTCTTCCGGTGCTTGGCTGCCCCCAAGCGCCTTCAGTAAGGGCTCGGCCTGCTCTGCTGGGCGTTCATCACCGCAGGCCGCAAGGCCGCCTCAGGAGTTAGTTTCTAAGTCGGGCAGCAATTCGACGGAGCTTGAGGTTGTAAATCGAGTCGTTCGCGCAAGCTTCGCGCACGATAGCGGGAAGCAGTATCAGGGCGTGGCCGCCCAGGCACGAGCCGACGCAGGTGCGATACGAGCCGTCGCTCGACGAATTGTCACCGCGCGAGGCCAAAGTCCTGCTGATGCGGTTCGAACTTGGCACGAACACCGAACTACCCACCCCCGCTTATAATGTGCCGGATTCGGCGGCGGGCGAGCCTGCTAGGTAGGCACCGCTCGAAACATCAATGGGTTCATCAAAAATCCGCAGCATGAAAGCGCCTGTCGTGTGGAATGACCGAACGACCTCCCCACGTCCCGCCGCGAGGACAGACAGGGACAAACTACTTTTGACGGATGGCACACTTAGGCATCACCGAAGTCTTAGGTCGCGCTGACCAGGGCGTCACTCAGCCATTCCGCTGCCGAGCTGAGGATGGCAACCTTTATTACGTCAAGGGCAAACACGCGTCACGTCGCAGCCAAATCTGCGAATGGGTAGCGGGCCATATGGGCCAAGCGTTGGGCCTGCCGATCCCGCCTTTCTTAGTGCTCGATGTCCCTGATGCAATCATTGAATTACTGCCCCCACACTGGCAGGAATTGGGCGCAGGCCCTGTGTTTGGCTCGCTTGCCCACGTCCACTCGATCGAGATGACCTGGCCCCTGGTCAGGTCGGTCCCTCAGAAGGTGCGTTCGGATATACTGGTATTCGACCGCTGGGTCCGGAATGGTGACCGTATTCTCACAGAACTGGGCGGGAACCCCAACTTGCTCTGGAATCCTTCATGGGAGAGCGTGGTTGTAATCGACCAGAATCAGGCCTTCGATGCGGATTTTGACCACGATTTGTTCCTTGAAAGCCACATTTTTCGCGATGACTGGCCGCTGGCCGCCGGCGACTGCGTCACTCGTGCAGAATACGAACAGCGTCTAGAAGCGGTAGCGCCGAAATTCCTTGAGGCATGCGAGAGCGCTCCGCCAGAATGGTGGTGGGTAGCTGACGATGTGCCTACGTCCTTCGACAGGACGGCTATTTACGAACAATTGCAAGTAAGCCTACGAGGCGACGGACTATGGGGAGGGGCGAAATGAAATATGCATGTCAGTACGCGATCGTCCGCTTCATGCCATATGTCGAAACGGAAGAGTTCGCAAACGTTGGCGTCGTACTCGCGTGCCCCAAAACGGGCTTCTTTGATTTCAAACTGCTTCCTCGTGTACGCCGGATCACGGCATTTTTTGAGGAACTGGATGCGAGCGTTTACCGTACGGCTCGGGAAGCGTTGCGCGCCGAGTTGCTTCGCATAAAAGAGCTATTCGGACGGACGGCTGGAACCATCACCCTTGGTACTCGACTCTTCGACGAGCTCGTCCGCCCTCGCGAGTCGATGATTCGATTTGCTGACGTTCGCGTGATCCTCACTGAGAGCCCTACCGATGAGCTCGTCAGGGTCTATGAGCACGTTGTGGGAAGAGCATTCGCAACAAAGGTCTACCAGGAACAAATACTCGAGAGGCACATTCAGACGATGTTGCGCGCAGCGGACCTATCTACGCTTTTCAAACCACGCAAGATAGGAAACGAGGCGTACCACGCAATGTTTCCGTTCGTCCGGATGGGAGGCGACGATCTGCCGGTGCAAGCGATTAAGCCACTCCACCTCGCTCAAGAAGATGCAGCAGCCATCTTTGATCATGGCTGGGAATGGCTAGGAAAGATCAAACGGCTTCACAGCGAAGGCTTGTTACCGAATCAAGTTATGCTGGCAGTGAACGAGCCTCCGGCCGACGATAAGCTACTGACGCGGGCGTACGAAGACGTCATCGCCGAGTTGAACCACGCGCCAAATACATCGGTCGCATCCTATGATGATGCCAAGGCCATCCTCAAATTCGTGGGGCGTTAGCATTTGCCGACCTACAATGACGTCGAAGCCCGCCAACCATGGCGGGCTTTTTGTTGTTACGTTGCAGGTGATGCTGTTCCTCCTTAAAAGCGGCCATTAGGCGCACTTGCTGTCATACAGCGCGTCTTCCAGCGCTTCGTCAGACAGCCCATACGTAAGCACCCGGCGGAGTCATCTTGCCAGTTAGGTAGGGCCGGGCGCCCACCGATGCGGAAGCAGTACGGCGATGTCGGCCGCTTTGTGGGTCGGCAGTCGCGTGAGTACGTCTTTTAGATAGGCATACGGATCGTGCCCGTTGAGCCTGGCCGATTGGATCAGATCCTTGCTCACTTGTTTCTCTTCAAGATGACTTCGCCGGGTGCTTACGTCCATACCACTACTGCAGGAAATAGATGCGCAGCATCCGCTCCAGTCCGATCCGCGGCCGCCCGCGTTTGCCCTTGGGGTAGTACGGCTCGACTGCCGCTATCAGCCGCGATACCACGGCACCACGCTTTCCATTTCCGCCAGAAAGCGCTGACGGCGTGTCACCCGCTTCTTGCCGTGGCTTTCCGCTTCCGCAAAACTGATCTGGCGCTTCATCCCCGACTCATATCTTTGGCATGCGGGCGCAGAACGTCAATGTCTGTTGAATGACCGTGGCGTGTCCCGGGGCCCGGGGAGCCAACTAAGTAGCAACTTTAGCTGAAAACCGAGACACATTTAGTTTGTACCGGCGGCGAGTTTCATCCCACAACACGCCGCTGTATCGATAACAAACATTATCGATACTAGTGCATTTATGTGGCAAACTATGAGCACGCAGTTTGCGCCTCATCCTTTCCACGATGCCCCTCCCTCGATCCGCCACCGCTTCGCTGACTCCACCCTCCGCTGCACTGTGGCCCAGCGCCGATGCTCTGGCGGCCCTGCGTGCCTGGTATGAAGGCACGCCGTCGCGCGCGGCCGTGGCCCGTTTCTGGCCCGACGTGCTGACGCCGGGTCGCTCCGCACGCGGCGTGATCGGTGCCCTTCGGCGGCAACTGGCCGAAGCAGCGCTCCTACGCCAGCGCGAAGACTTGGCCGCCCTCTTCGTCTGTCCCGCAGAAGGCCGCACCGCGCATGCGCCAGCGGTCGTCCGAGCCTTGGAGACCCTGCGCAACTTGCCGGCGGCCCTCCCTCAGATCACGGACCCCGTCCACGTGTGGCTGCCGGCGCGCGCCGCGGCGGCTCTCCAAGCCCAAGGGCTGAAAACGCTGGCCGACCTGACCGTGAGGATCCCGCGGCGCCGGCGTTGGTGGCTCGCCATCGACGGACTTGGAGAGCGCAGTGCCCGCGCTATCGAGGCGTTCTTCGCTGCGCATCCGCAGTTGACCGAGCGAGCGCGCGCCCTGATCTCCCGCAGTGCAATGGCTGAGTCGGGTCCTCAGATCGTGCCGTGGGAGCGCATCGAGCTGCCGCAGGCGGTGGACGGCTCGCACGGGGCGTTCCGCGCTCCGCGCCCAATGTGCGCCCTCGCAGCCGACAATGATTACGACGCCATTAACGCCTGGCTCGGACTGCACGAGACACCCACCACCGCCCGGGCCTATCGCAAGGAGGCCGAGCGGTTGCTGCTGTGGGCGATCCTGGAGCGCGCGAAGCCGCTATCGTCCCTAACCGCCGAAGATGCGACGGCCTACCGCGCCTTCCTGCGCGCGCCGGCCGCCCGCTGGGTGGGCCCTGCTCGCCCGCGGCCATCGCCCGAATGGCGGCCCTTCGCGGGGGCCTTGGCACCCCGTTCCATCGTCTACGCCCTGGGTGTCATCGCCGCGCTGTTCCGCTGGCTGATCGCCCAGCGCTATGTGCTCGCCAACCCGTTTGCAGGGCTCAAGGTACGGGGCGCCCAGCGCGTCGCAGACCTGGATACATCCCGTGCCTTCACAGAAGGCGAATGGAGGCTGGTGCGAACCCTCGCCGATGGCCTCGAGTGGTCGCATCAATGGACCGATAACGCCGCGACGCGTCTACGGTTCCTGCTAGATTTCGGGTATGCGACGGGGCTGCGGGCCTCGGAGCTGGTCGGAGTGACGCTCGGCGGCATCGAGATTGGCCCGCGTGGCGAGCGCTGGCTCCACCTGGTCGGTAAAGGCGATCGCCCGGGCAAGGTCGCCCTGCCTTCCATGGCTAGCCAGGCGCTGGACCAGTATCTGGTCTCGCGAGGATTGCCTGTCACGCCTGCGAGATGGGACCGTAATAGTCCCATCCTGGCGCATCTGGAAGACGGGTCGTCGATTACGACGCCACGACTGCGGGCGGTGTTACGGCGCTTTCTCACACTTGCTGCCGGTGAGATCGAGTCGGACCATCCTCCACTGGCGGACAAACTCCGGCGCGCGACCCCTCACTGGCTACGCCACACGCATGCGACCCATGCGCTGGCGCAGGGGGCATCGCTGATCACAGTGCGCGACAATCTGCGGCATGCGTCCATCACGACGACCTCTCGGTATCTGCACGACGACGACGTACAGCGCGCCGATCAACTCGAAAAAGTCTTTGTCCGACGGTAGCCGAGCAATCCGCGCTACGTCGTCCTTCTCGACTGCATCGCGCACCATCGCAGCGCGCGATGCTGACTTGGGGTCGACTAGCACCGCGCGCTGGCCTCCAGATGCTTCCAGTGTCCGCAGCTTCAGGTGAAGTCCCCTTCGTAAGCCAAGGGCCGCTCTGTTGCCGGCCTAGGCGGGAGTGGTTGTGCCCCGAGATTTTGCACGCCTACGGTCTGCCAGTGGCGCGCACGCAGGCGCTCCAGTTCGAGGATATGAAGGTGCTAGCGGTCGAGCGCTTTGACCGTCGGTGGTGGACTGACCCTGACGGGAAGAGCTGGCTCATCCGGTTGCCGCAGGAAGACATGTGCCAAGCCACTGCCACGCCGCCGCACCTAAAGTAGGAGTCCGATGGCGGTCCTGGAGTACGCCCCATCATGAAGCTGCTGGCTACCTCGCAGAATTCGGATGAAGACCGACGCACGTTTTTCATGGCTCAAGTCCTCTTTTGGATGCTGCGCGCCACCGATGGCCACGCAAAGAACTTCAGTATTTTCCTGAACGCCTTCGGCAGCTCCAGGCTCACCCCGCTGTACGACGTGCTCTCGGCCTACCCGGTCATCGGCAAGGGCGCGAACCAGTTGTCGCCCTTCAAGGCGAAAATGTCGATGGCCGTCCGCGCAAGGAACACGCACTGGGTCATGCGGGACATCCTGCGCCGGCACTGGCTAACCGTCAGCGCAGATCATGGTGTAGTAGGGCCCGATGGCCGCGGAGTGGAGGCGGTAGTCGACAACCTGGTGGCGCGCACGCCCGGGGTCATGGCGACAGTTCGCGCGCGACTTCCGGACGATTTCCGATGCTTGTGGCCGACGCCATTCTCAACGGCCTGCAGGTAGCCGCCGACACGCTGGCCGGTTAGCACCAGAGCACCCGATCCCGCACCGAGGAAGACGGTGTCCCTGTGCGGCCGGGTCTCGCATCAATCATTGCTGGACGGCGCTCCGCCGGTTGCCCCGTCGGCCATCAAGCCCGAGGGCAAGGCATGGACTCCGGTCGGCCAGGTTGACTTCGTCTTGCCGCGCGCATTGGGCCTGGGTGAGACCACTGGCATCGTGGACCAGTCATGCCTACGTCCAGCGTTTGGTCGTGCCGTAGTCGTCCGCCTTTGCAAAAAAAATCCCGCGGCCAGGCGCGGGAATGGAACGGGTTGTATCGTGGGGTCAAGTCACGATAGTGACATTTTCGGCGCAAAATGTACTGACAAAGACCCTACAAAAAGGGGGCAACCATCATTCGGAGTTGACTACGTGACCCTGTGTGCTGGATTGTTGCGGAAGCTGGACAGAGGGCGGAATGCTGTATAAATACACAGCGCCCCTCTCAGACGGAGCCTCGGCACGGCGGGCTATTATTTCCCGCGTCGAGGACGCGCCCCGGCCTGGCTGGGCAAGAATCCAAAGCGTTTCCTGATCCCAGAGGATGCCGCCTAAATTTTTGGAAATGTCGTTCGAGGGGCCGGGGCTATTTTTTGGTGATCAGCCGAAGCGCTGATAAATAGCGGTTCCACAGAACTGGTCATGTAACGTGAGATTGCGTAGCGGTAATGGTGTCAGTAACCATTCGCTGCTACACTCCGCCCCCGTCGAAAATACATCTCAACGGGAAAAATACATGGCCGTCGCCAAGACTGCAGCAACTACCAAAGTACGCGCATCAAAAAAAGCCGCAGCACCGGCAAGAAAGGCGAGCGTCCTGGCTCGCGAGGTCAAGGTCGCACAAAAGCAGTTGGACAAACTGCGCGCGGAGTTGACAAAGCAAGTCGCCGCTGGCAAGAAAGCCATTATCAAAGCGCGCGCTGAGCTTAAGAACCTGAAGGACACTGCCCGCGTCGCGTTGGCCAACGAGAAGGCAGCTGCGAAAGCTGCCGTCAAGGCCAAGGCTCAGAAAACGCTGGTTAAGAAGGCAGCGACCACGAAGGTGAGCGCCAAAGCAGCGAAGCCCGTCGCGGCAGGAACTGCAGCTAAGCCGGCGAAGGCAGTCAAAGCTACGGCAAACAATGCCGCGCCCAAAAAGGCCGTCCGAGTCGCAGGCGTTGCGAAGTCTGTAGACGCGACGAAAGTGAAAGCAGTCAAAAAGCCGGCGGTGGCGACTCGCCGGACGAAGACGAGCGTTGTGCCCGCTCCTGCGGCAACTGAAGCAGTCGTTGCCTAACGTTCTGCTCCAACCCTCCGGGTACTGATAATGCCTAACTCCGACATGGCAAGGCCGTGTGAAGGAGAATACGAGCAGTTTTTAAGCCGGAGGGCCATTGCTCTTTTTGTTGACGCAATGCCGCGCGACTTTGACTCCGGCGCCCTGCTCTCAGTACGCCGGTGCCGTTTGCGCGCGGGTGTTCACAACCACTGGCGCGTCTGCGAGGAGTCACCGACCTGCTTTCCTGCCGACCACGTGCCATCCTAGATCCAGTCTGCCGGACCGATTTTGGAAGGCCGTCTCAGTGTGTTGTGTCTATTCAGGATACGGCAATCCTACCGGCCATCGAGCGGCCGGAGCATTAGCAGAATTTCACAGTGGCTGGCCGCCATCATGCTATCGCGGAAAGGTCGGAATTTGCTGCAGTGGCCGATGCCGCGTCCACCGCTGTCTCTCCGATCCGCTGCCGCAAGTAAATTTTTGGAGTTTTCTGGGCGCATGGTCAGGCACTCGGCGTAGAAGCAAACCTAACATGTTGGCGCCATAAACGTCATAATAGTTAATATTTAGGCGCTTTTTTAGGCTTGTGATCCGCATCCCTCCAAATTCGACTCATGAATTGAGCCGCATGTGGGATGATACGGCTCATGGACACTACTTCCTCCTTTTGGATCTGGCGACGAGCGGATTGGCCCGAAGGCGCCCTCGCCTACGACGCTCACAAGACTGCCCCAGACCTAGCTGAAGCCTATCGCACGTACGGCCTCTTGGAAGGCAAGGCCACGACACTCGGCCTTGGCAGTACGAGTGAAGTCGCGTTGGATGCACTGTCCGACGAAGTCCTAGCCACAGCCGCCATTGAAGGCGAGCGCCTACCGCTCGATGCTGTCCGTTCGTCGGTCTTGAGGAGGTTTGGCTTGGCAACGTCCGGGCCATTTAACCGCAGCGTCGACGGTCTGGTGGATGTCATCAGTGACGCAACCTCGGCGATTGATACGCCATTGGACGAAGACCGTTTATGTCGGTGGCAGTCTGCCCTATTTCCTGGTGGCACATCCGGCATCCACCGGATAGCGGTCGGTCGTTATCGAGACCACGTCGATCCCATGCAGATAGTGAGCGGTCGACCGGGGCGCGAAGTCGTCCACTACGAGGCGCCACCCTCGAAAGACGTGTCGATGCAAATGGAGCGATTTCTCCTCTGGTTCGCCGACACCTCGCCGACTTCGACATCGGCGATGTCAGTTGGAGGCAAGCCTATCGATGGCTTCGCTCGCGCCGCCATTGCTCACCTGTGGTTCGAAACTATCCACCCTTTTGAGGACGGGAATGGGCGTATCGGCCGCGCGATTGCGGACATGGCCATGGCGCAGCACTTGCGGCAACCGGTGCGGCTGTACAGTCTTTCGCGGCAGTTGCTCTCGTCACGTGCGGCCTACTACGACGCCCTGAACCAAGCCCAGCGCAGCCAGACCGACGTCACGGCATGGGTACAGTGGTTTGCCCATCAAAGTACTGCGGCCTGTCATGCCGCCATTCAGGTCATTGACCAGGCGATCGAGAAGCGGCGATTTTGGGAAAAGCAGGAGGGTATCGCTCTTCATGAGCGGCAGCGCAAAGTGCTGCAGCGACTTTTGGACGATGGCGATGGTGGCTTCCTGGGAGGGCTGAACGCTGAGAAGTACATGAAGATGACCGGGGTTTCAAAGGCGACGGCCACCCGCGACCTTGCAGCGATGGTCGCCAGCGGGCAACTGTGGAGTCATGGTGCCGGCAAAGCGCTGCGCTATTTTGTAAATGTCCCAGGTTGGACGCATGGCATAACGGAGTAATCCGACCGGACTCGTCAATGGAACCATCCTCCTGATCAGAGGGTTAAGGGTACCTCCGACTGCTATCCGAAGTACCAGCGTGGACTCGTTCGCATCGCGTCGACCACCAGTGAGTGTGCCGCCCGAGCCGTTCACGTCCTTAAGCCTAGGGAAATACGTCCAACGGATACTCCCAAGTCGGCGCGCCGGCCAGCGTCGGCGCGCCGTGTGGATTGCGCGAGTACCGCCGGTTCGATCGAGCTTGCAAAAGAATTGAAGCAAGCCAAACTCGGAGGCGTTGCACATGGTTCTGGATGCCACCCGTCCGGGAGATAGGCGCGGGCAGTCTCTGGGACGCGAAATGTACCAGCAGATGCGTGGCAGGAAACATGTCATGTGTCGTATTCCTCTGGCACTGGGGCAGCGCCCAGCCGGACTCACAGGCGAATTCCCTATGTGATCCGGCGGATGATATGACCGACAAGTGCAATAACTCTCGTGGTATCAATTCGTGGCAGCGTATGTCGTTACGATAGCAATCGGCCCATTTCCCGTGCTGACAAACGCCGAGGTCATCGGCGTGAGTGCGCCGTCCGCTCCAATCTTGAACTGTGAGACGGTGTTACTTGTGTAATTCGTCACATAGGCATACTTGCCAGTTGGATCCACGGTGATGGCGTTCGGAACAATGCCGGTGGCGACGCTGGCCGTAGCCATCGGTGAGAGCCCACCATCGGCACCGATCGTGTACTGCGAGACGGTGTTATCGGTCTGGTTTACCACGTAGGCATATTTGCCAGAGGGATCCACGGTGACGGAAGTCGGACTCAAGCCAGCACCGACACTGGCCGTCGTCATGGACGTGAGCGCGCCATCGGCACCAATCGTGAACTGAAAAACGCCGCTTCCCCCCATGCTAGTGACATACGCATACTTGCCAGAAGGGCTCACCGTGACCGAATACGGGAAGGGCCCCGTCAAGACACCGGCCGTCGCCATCGGCGTGAGCGCACCATCCGCACCAATCGTGTACTGCAAGATGGTGTTGTTGTTAAAGCTTGTCACATAGGCATATTTGCCAGTCGGATCTACAGCGATGGAGCTTGGGTTGCTTCCAGCGTTGAATTTGGCGGTAGGCATCGGCGTGAGCGCACCGTTGACGCCAATCGTGTATTGCGAAATGGTGCTATCCCCGACATTTGCCGCATAAGCATACTTGCCAGAGGGATCCACGATGACAGCTTGGGATTGGGGGCCAGCCGTGACGTTGGCTGGTGTCATCGGGGTCAGCGCGCCGCTGGCTCCGATCGTGTACTGGGAGACGACACCGCCCCAGCCCGCCACATAGGCGTATTTTCCGGATGGATCCACGGAAACGGAATAGGGTGTGGAAACAGCGCCGACACTGGCTGGAGATATCGGCGTGAGGGTGCCGCCCTCTCCAATCGTGTACTGCGAGACGGCGCTACTTCCTGCGTTTGTCACATAGACCAAGACGATGCGCGTGCAGGTCACGCCGATGCTGGTAACGTTACTTGCGGCTATCGTGCCGGATCCGTTGGACACGGTGCATGTCTGCCCCTTGGGCTGCGTCGCCACGCCGACGGCATACTCACTACCCGATGCCATGCTGGTCGAAAAGCCAAACGTGCCGTTGCCGTTAACGGTCAGCGCATCACCACCTCTGTTCAGCAGTGTCATCTGTGTGCCACTGACCAGGCCGGAGATCGTGCCGGTCACGGAGTACTTTGCGACAGGTGCCTCCGGGGCCGGACCGCCGGCTACGGGGGGGACGGAGGATGCGGGAGCGGTTGGCGTGTCGCCATTGTCGTCCCCGCCGCAAGCAGTCAGGGCCACGCACAAGGACAAACCGAGCAGACTCTTGGACCAATCACTCACGCATGTCCGCGCAGGACGCTTCATCGTTTGCATAACTCCCTCTCTATTCTTTCTTGTTATTTGCCGTAGTAACTTGGGGCACATGCCAGCATGAACAGGACCCGAATCCGTTGGAATTCCCGCTCGACCCAGGGCGACGCCGCGTGAGTCTAGCAAAGCCGGGACGACGTGCGTGTCCCCTAGTCGAGGGACAAGCGTCACCCGCGCTTCGACCCACAGGCCGCTGGTAGCTGGGCTCAAGGGGTTTTCCGGGTACGTCGAAGCGAAGGCGGATCGGGGCGCAAGATTAGCTGGCAACGCCACTACTCACCCATTTGAACGCGAGGCATACACCCCTCTCGGTTCTGTACCCTGCTCGCAAGCACATGCCACCCAAAGTCACGGCGTTCGTCGATTGGGTAGTCTCAATTTTCGCAGAACAGTTGCTCTGCCACGCATTCAGCAAACCTCTGAGCTGACAGAGTCGCCCGCAGTGAGAACGACTGTTCATTGGCCCACAGCGGCCGCTCGTTGCAAAGTGCCGGTTGAATCCACACTCGGGCTACAGCCTGTTGGCGAAATCACATCAGATGGTATTTCCCCCAACCAAAATGATCGTAGTACTTCTGGCAGGCTGCGGTCAGAACGGCGGGGTGGTCAGTACCGCGGGAGGTTGGCGTTGGCGTAGTTGTTTAGGCGTTACGATTGGTTAGCTTCCCTCTCCGCCGCGCGGGAGAGAAGCTAACCAGTGGGGGCACGCGAGGGCCAGTCCATGCGACCATACCCACCGGACCCTTTCCAACAAGAACAACATGACCTCCTGGCTCACCCGCGTCGCGGCGGCATTCGCCTGCGCTGCTGCCTGCCTGGCCACTCCAACCCAGGCGGCAGACACCTCAGCCACGCTGACCATCACCGCCGGCACACAGCAGAAGACCTTGACGCGCGACGCGCTGCTCAAGGACCCTCGACTGGTCAGCGTGGCCGTCGACGACGACAACTACAAGCGCCACATGACGTTCAAGGCCATCCCGATGGCGGCGCTGCTGGCGGGCTTGCCGACATCAGCCGATGGCAGCGCCACCACGGCCGCCACCGATGGCTATGTCTCGCACCTGCCGCTCGCGTTGCTACTGGCCGACCAGCCCAACGGCCCGCGTGCCTGGCTGGCCGTGGAGAACCCGGCGCGGCCGTGGCCGAAGCTGAAGGGCCAGGACATCGGCCCCTATCGCCTGATCTGGACCGTGCCCAAGGCGTCGAGCCAGACGGTCAGGATTACCGAAAGCCTGTGGACCTGGGCGATTGCCCGCATCGACGTCGGTGCCACGGCAGCCGAACGCTTCGCAGTGATCCATCCGGCCGAGGGCGAGCCGGCCGATGGCCCGGTAATGCGCGGCTTTGCCGCGTTCCAGCGGGTCTGTTTCTCGTGCCATTCGATGAACCGCGCCGGCGACGCCCATCTGGGGCCCGACCTGAACGTGCCCCACAACCCGGTGGAATATCTGGGCGACGAGCGGCTGGCCGCGCTCGTCCGCAACCCGCAGTCGCTGCACTGGTGGCCGGGCTCGAAGATGCCTTCGATCGACGAGAAGACGCTGTCCGACACCGAACTCAAGGACCTGCTGGCCTACCTGCACCATATGGCGGGCCGCAAGGCGCCGGCCGAGACCCCGGCGGCGCCCAAGCCCTGAGCGCGCGACTCAGACGTCGATGGCCGACGCGGACTGCAGCTGGCGCCGCAGTTCGAACTTCTGGATCTTGCCCGTCGACGTCTTCGGCAGCGGCCCGAAGTACACGGCCTTGGGTACCTTGAAGCCGGCCAGCAAGGTGCGGCAGTGGGCGATGATCTCGTCGGCCGTGGCGCTGGCGCCGTCCTTGAGTTCGACGAAAGCGCACGGCGTTTCGCCCCACTTGCTGTCGGGCTGGGCCACCACGGCGGCGGCCATCACGGCCGGATGACGGTAGATGGCATCCTCGACCTCGACGCTGGAGATGTTCTCGCCGCCCGAGATGATGATGTCCTTGCTGCGGTCCTTGATCTTGATATAGCCGTCGGGCATGCACACGCCCAGGTCGCCTGTGTGGAACCAGCCGCCCTTGAACGCGTCGCGCGTGGCGCGGTCGTTCTTCAGGTAGCCCTTCATGCAGATGTTGCCGCGGAACATGATCTCGCCGATGGTCTCGCCGTCGCGCGGCACCGGCTCCATGGTGTCGGCATCGAACACCGCCACGCCCGACTGCAGGTGGTAGCGCACGCCCTGGCGCGCCTTGAGCACCGCGCGTTCCTCCATCGACAGCGTGCGCCAGTCGTCCTGCTCGGCGCAGGCGGCGGCCGGGCCGTAGACCTCGGTCAGCCCATAGACGTGCGAAAGCTCGAATCCCATTTCTTCCATCTGCGCCAGCACTGCCGCCGGGGGCGGGGCGCCGGCCACCATGCCGCGCACCGGCCCGCGCAGGCCGTCGCGCCAGGCGGCCGGCGCGCTGACCAGCGCGGTGTGGACGATGGGCGCGGCGCAGTAGTGCGTCACGCCTTCGTCGCGCATCAGGTCGAACACCAGCTTGGGATCGAACTTGCGCAGGCAGACGTTCACGCCGGCGCGGGCCGCCACGGTCCACGCGAAGCACCAGCCGTTGCAATGGAACAGCGGCAGCGTCCACAGATAGACTGGATGCTTGGCCATGTCCCATTCGAGGATGTTCGACACCGCGTTCATCGCAGCGCCCCGGTGGTGATAGACCACGCCCTTGGGGTCGCCCGTGGTGCCCGACGTGTAGTTCAGCGCGATGGCATCCCACTCGTCGTCGGGCATGCGCCACGCGAAATCGGGGTCGCCGCCGGCCAGGAACGTTTCGTAGTCGGTGTCGCCAAACGGCGCGTCCGGCTCGGGGCCGAGCACATCGTGCACGGCGATGACCTTCAGGCCCTGCACCTCGCGCGCGAGCTGGCGCGCCACGTCGGCGAACTCGGTATCGGCCAGCAGCACGCGAGCCTCGCCATGGCGCAGCATGAAGACCAGGTTGGCGGTGTCGAGCCGGATATTGAGCGCATTGAGCACCGCACCAGCCATCGGCACCCCGAAATGCGCTTCGATCATCGCCGGCGTATTGGGCAGCAGTGCCGCCACGGTGTCGCCCTTGCCGATCCCGGCGCGCGCCAGGGCACTGGCCAGCCGGCGGCAGCGCGTGTACGTGTCGCGCCAGTTCTGGCGCGTCGGCCCATGCACGATGGCCAGGCGCTGGCCGTAGACTTCGGCCGCGCGGGCGATGAAGTCAATCGGCGTCAGCGGCACGAAGTTGGCGGCATTGCGGGCCAGCCCGGTGTCGTAGTCGGTCGGCATGGTGGTTGTCTCCTGTCTGGAATCCGTTGCGGATGCGTGGTGTGTTATTGGGGGCACGCTATCATTGTGCCGCCGGCCACTCTGTCGTCTGGATGACAGAGTGGCCGCAGCCGCCATATCGCGCCCGCCGCGCGGTGGTTGGCATCGGTTTCACGTCAGTTTCACGTCAGATTTCCCATCTTCCCCATGGACGTACACGCAGCGCTTGCACAACACGACTGGTATCGCGCGATGGCGCCGGCACATCAGGCGCTGGCCACATCGGGCACGGTCGCGCGCACGGTGGCCGCCAACAGCTATATCGCGCGCCGTGGCGAGTATTCGCAATACTGGATCGGCGTGGACGCCGGGCTGATCAAGCTGGCCGTCTATACGCCGGACGGGCGCGGCTGCACGTTCTGCGGGGTGCCGGCCGGCGGCTGGTGTGGGGAGGGTAGCGTCATCAAGCGCGAGGATCGGCGCTACGACGTGATCGCGGTGCGTGAATCGCGCGTGCTGCTGGTGGCCGAGACGGTCTTCAACACGCTGCTGGCGGACAGCCTGCCGTTCGCGGGCTACGTGGTGCGCCAGCTCAACGAGCGGATGGGCCAGTTCATCGCCATGGTGCAGAACGACCGCCTACTGGGCGCCGATGCGCGCGTGGCGCAGGCCATCGCGCAGTTGTTCCACCCGGCGCTGTATCCGAAGACCAGCGCGGTGCTGGAACTGTCGCAGGAAGAAATCGGCCTGCTGACCGGGCTGTCTCGGCAGCGCGTGAACCAGGCACTGCGGCGGCTCGAAGCAGAGGGCATGGTCGGGCTGTCGTACCAGACCATCCGCGTGACGGACCTGGAGGCACTGCGCCGGTTCGGCCTGTCGGACCTATAGCCCGAACGGCCCTGATTGCATGACCTTCGGCAACAATACTCGAACCTACTCATTCCTCGAATCTGCACGACCCACTTGAACACGCGCGCAGGTGTCGTCCAAGGTGGAAGTACATACCAATCGCAGTCACATAGTCGAGAGCATGAGCGCCTTTGCATATGGGCCGTACCTATTGACGGCTTCAAGGTGGCGCAGAAACGGCACGAAGACCCCATGCTCGCATTGGTTCGGTTGGCTTTTGGGATAGCACCGGAGATATACCGCGCGCTGCACAAACGATGCGTTTGAGACAGCCAAGCGGGCTCAAAAGTGGAGCTTCGAATGGCGGAAGGTCGCTTGCCGGCCAGGAACAGTCCCTGACCGAAACGGCTTCGAATGGCGGCTTGATGCCTAGCAGCGGCCATCCGATTTCCGAGAATCTCTCATCCAGAGCGCCGAGCGACCGAATCGGAGGTTCTCTCTGGACATGGATGCATACGTGCCGCTTCCAACTTTGAAAAGCGGTATCGGGTGAACGGGAAGTGAGGTAGCTAGCGAAATGGCTGCTTACGTATCCTTGGTCGCCATTTCTCTTGGCACGAGCCATCGGCAACTTTGGGTCGACTACTGCTTGGCTGGCCCCGCCTTATCGGGGGCTGGGAATCGTTCGGGCGCTTGCCGGCAGAGCTAGAGGACTTTTAGTAACAGTTACCACTATTGAGAAACGATGCCAACGCTCAACGCTGAGAATCATCCGTTGACGGAGCGATTCCACAAGCCCAGAGACGAAAAGCGCAGCGTGGTACTGCTTCCTCGCGCCGAATGAGACAACTGGCTTCCCAGGGCAGGCCCTTTACGCGCAGATTGAACATCGTCTGAAGCTCTCTGGACGGGGTACGCGATTGGCGCACCAGGTTTAAGTCAACGTGCTACAAAGAAAAAAGCCTCCCGAAGGAGGCTTATCCGTTAGTGGCGCTGCACTACTTAGAAACCGAGTACAGATCGGATAGCGCAACGCGCAGCTTGCCGCTGTACGCACTGCGTGCAGGCGTACGCGCCTTCACGCTATCGGACTTTTCAACTCGCGATAGCAGCACTTGAACGCCACTCTTCTGCATGGTCACGATTTCCGTCCGCAGCCGCTTGCTCGACTTGCGCGCGGTCGTCAGACCGACGTTCGTCGACTTACCTGCGTTCAAAGCCATAGAAACCTCCTGTGTCTGCGTTCGGGCGCGTAACGCATTCGAACTGGAGCCATATGCACCAGCCTCGAAACGCCTTCCAAGTCTATTGGAAATCAGATCGAGATGGCTCGACTGCGTCATATAGAAATACTGGGGGATGTGGGGAAAAACTGCGCGCGGATAGAGGGTGCTCTATCAAGCACTTCACAGAATTGCCAGATCAACCGCGGATGGGGCAATGGCCACACCTCCGGATCAAACATTGTATCGACGTCGGCATCCGCTCGCATGAACTTGACCAAACGCGCAGCCGGGGCCGGCCGGAATCCATTCGCCCATTCGTTTGCCGTCTCCTCCCACAATTCCGGGTCCCCCAGCGCATAAACGAGAACATCCGCAAAGAACACGACGAATCGCCGTCCTGCGAACGAGATACCAATTATCTCGATGCCATCGGCCAATGCCTGCGGCTCGGTAATGTCGATGACATCGGGCTGTTGGCCTGCCGGCGGCTGGCCTCGACTTCCGCGGCCCTAGCCGCTACCTCCTGGACCACCCTCGCCTAGCGGCGCAAGGATCCAAGCCGCGCAACATCACAGGGCTTTCCATGACCAGCGCGGAAATCCTTGGGGCTCGCCCGGGGGCCAACCATCCACACTCCGCAGGGTGTTGGACGTTATCCCATCTGTGCCGCCGGCCACATTAACCTATGTAAATTCATAGTTTATAGCTTTATTCTGCCATAATCTATGAAAAATCATGGTTCTATGGCGGATGAGTCCCGCCGATTGCATGCATGTTAGCAGGCATATAAACTATGAAAAGTAATCGCTTATCCTCAGAATAATTAACAAACCATCAAAAATCATAGGTTATGAGCAATGTGACGCCAGCAGAGCTTGAGGCTTCCCTTGGTGAACAGATCCGAGCCGAGCGCCTTCGCAAGAATATGACGATGGCAGATCTGGCCGTGAAGGCGGGAGTGTCCGATCAAACTGTTCGAGCGCTTGAGGCCGGAAAGGGTGCGCGGGTGGAGTCTCTCATCCGCGTAGTTGTAGCGCTCGGCCGTGTTGCATGGCTTGAAAGCTTCCGGCCTGCGGTCAAGATTAGTCCTTTGCAAATTGCACAAGGAAAGCCGAAACGACAGCGCGGTAGCCGCAGCTTAATTGCTTTGACCGCGAAGAAAAAGGATTTGTGATGGCTGTATTCCGGCCCGTTGATGCGGTTACCGTGGAGATCTGGGGGAAACCGGTTGGTGCTGTAGCGCTGGATCCGGACTCTGGATTCTACGCATTTGAATTCGATCCGAAGTTTGCAAGATCGGGAATCAACCTGGCTCCATTGCAGATGCCACTGTCGGAAGCCAGCGAGCCGTTCGTGTTTCCGAGTCTCTCGATCGAGACATATCAGCGCCTTCCCGCCATGATCGCCGACGCGCTTCCCGACAAGTTTGGCAACGCGCTGATTAATGCATGGATGGCCGACCGAGGCATAGCCAATCGTAACGTTACGGCTCTGGATCGACTGGCCTACATGGGACAACGCTCGATGGGCGCCATGATCTTCAAACCCAACCGTGGTCCAACCAAATCGGCGTCTACCGCGTTAGAGCTGTCCGGCCTAGTGAAACAGGCGCGCAGTGTCATTCAGGGGGATTTTAAGACTGGCGACCATGCGGGGGAGGTGCTGCGCCAGATTATCCAGGTGGGCACCTCTGCCGGCGGCGCGCGGGCCAAGGCAACAATTGCCTGGAATTCGCGGACGCAGGAAGTCAAGACGGGCCAGTTTGAGATTCCGTCTGGATTCGATGCTTGGCTCTTGAAGTTCGACGGTATCGGCGCGGACGAACAACTGGGCGAAGGGCGTAATTACGGCCGCATTGAATACGCCTACTCTTTGATGGCCAAGGCTGCAGGTATCACCATGTCGGACTGCCATTTGCTAGAGGAAGAGGGCCGGGCGCACTTCATGACGAAACGCTTCGACCGCACAGGTAACGAGCGGCACCACATGCAGACGCTTTGTGCCATTGCTCACCTGGACTTCAATCAGATCGGGGCCCACAGCTACCATCAATTGTTCCAGACCATCATTGCTCTCGGACTTGGCCGAGCAGAGTTGGAACAAACACTACGACGCATGATCTTCAACGTGTTAGCGGCGAACCATGACGATCACACGAAGAACTTCTCCTTTCTCCTAAAGAAGGGAGGGGCGTGGGAACTCGCACCAGCTTACGATGTCACTTTTGCCTGCAATCCGAACAATAAATGGCTCAAGCAGCATCTGATGTCGGTGAACGGCAAGTTCGATGGAATCACCGAGCGGGACTTCCGCGAAGTCGCGGATCGCTACGAATTGCTCGGCGCATGCACTGACATCATTGCCGACGTGCGGGCGGCCGCGGCTCAGTGGCCGAAGTTTGCTAGGCAAGCTGAGTTACCAGAGCAAAGTGCCAAAGAAATCAGCCAGGCGCTGGACAATTTTTAACGCCTAGGTAGGTCGGCCAGCCTCGATATAGCCAAAGTTCCAAACTCTGACTGCATCGAGCTAGAGCGTGACAAGAATGTGAGAAATTGCCGTCGGGGACTTGCATCAATTACCCGATCGACGCAGAGCCTTTTCCAGATATTCGGCAGTGCGGCTCGTCGCCACGCTGGCGATCTCGGTGGGACGACCGCACGCGACGACCCGGCCGCCCTCTTCTCCGGCACCCGGACCCATATCGATCACCCAATCCGCCTGCGCCACAACACGCATCTCGTGTTCGACGACGACGACGGTGTTACCCGCATCCACCAGCTCCTGGAGTTGCACCAGCAGGCGGTCCACATCGGCCGGATGCAACCCATTGGTGGGTTCGTCCAGCACGTAAAGCGTGTCGCCGCGCTGGGCGCGCTGCAGCTCGGTGGCCAGCTTGATCCGCTGCGCCTCCCCGCCCGAGAGCTCGGTGGCCGGCTGCCCCAATCGAAGATATCCCAATCCGATGTCCCGCAACACCTTCAGCGATCGCATCACCGAAGGCTCGTCCGCGAAGACTTCGCATGCCGCATCGACGGTCAGGTCGAGGATCTCGGCAATATTCCTGCCCTGCCAGGTGATTTCCAGCGTCTGCGCCTGATATCGCGTGCCGTGGCAAGCAGTACACGGCGCATACACACTCGGTAGGAACAGCAATTCCACGCTGACGAAGCCCTCGCCTTCGCATGTCGGACAACGGCCTTGAGCAACGTTGAAGGAGAAGCGGCCTGGCGTATAGCGTCGCTTGCGCGCCGCGGGAGTATCGGCAAACAACTTGCGGACATGATCGAACAAGCCGGTATAGGTGGCGAGGTTAGATCGCGGTGTGCGGCCAATCGGCTTCTGGTCGACGCGCACCAGCCGGCGCACCGTCCCCATGTCACCCGCAATGCGCCCCGTAATGGGCGCATCCGTCACCGCGAATAGCGGATCGCGTTCCTCGTCGGCATCGCTATCGTTTGCGCGGCCGAGATGCCGGTTCACCAGCTCCGGCAATGCCTGGCTGATCAGGCTCGATTTCCCCGACCCCGAGACGCCCGTCACTGCCACGAAACAGCCCAGCGGTATCGCCGCATCGATCTTATGCAGATTGTTGCGCGATACATGCACGAGTCTGAGCCAACTGGCAGGGTCGCGAGCGTCTCGCGGTGGCATCTGCTGTTCGCCGAACAGATAGGCCGCGGTACGCGACGCCTGTACGGCGGCGAGCCCGTCAAGCGGTCCGCTGTAGAGCACGTGCCCACCGCCCTCGCCGGCGGCCGGCCCCACGTCTACGATCCAGTCCGCGTGACGCATGGTCTGCGTGTCGTGTTCGACGATGAACAGGGAGTTGCCCGCCGCCTTCAATCGTCTCAAGGCCACCAGCAGCGCTTCGCCATCGGCAGGATGCAGCCCGGCCGATGGCTCGTCTAGCACATAGACCACGCCGAACAGTTGGGAAGACAACTGCGTGGCCAGGCGCAACCGTTGCAATTCGCCCGAGGACAGTGTCGGCGTGCTGCGGTTCAGCGACAGATAGCCCAGTCCGAGATCGATCAGCGTGGCAACCCGCTCTATCAACTCTTCTGCAATGCGTTGCGCGGCCAGCTGCTTTTCGTCGGAAAGGTTGGGCGTACGCCGCACATCGGGCGCCGCCTTGTGCGCGGATCCTCCCGCCGCGACACGACGCGCCGTGGCGGTGCGCATCGCTTTCGTGCTCAGCACCGCGCCGGAGGCTGCCGCCGGGCTGGCCCACTCGCCGTGTGCGATCGGACGCATGATCTCCGACACCCGGGTAAGTGAAAGGCTCACGAACTCGCCGATGTCCATGCCCGCGAACGTTACCGACAAGGCTTCCTTCTTGAGCCGCTTTCCGTGACAGGCCGGGCATTCCCGCCCCAGCATGTACTGCGCGACCCGCTTCTTCATCAACGCGCTCTGCGTCGTGGCAAAGGTCTGCAAAACATAGCGACGTGCACCCGTGAACGTGCCCTGGTAGCTCGGCTCCATCTTGCGCTTGAGCGCCGCGCGTACCTCCTTAGGCGTGAATCCTGCGTACACCGGTACCGTGGGCTGGTCCTCGGTGAACAGGATCCAGTCGCGATCCCTCTTCGGCAACTCGCGCCACGGCTTGTCCACGTCATAGCCAAGCGTGACCAGGATGTCGCGCAAGTTCTGCCCGTGCCATGCGGGCGGCCACGCGGCGATCGCGCGCTCGCGTATCGACAGGGAATCGTCGGGGACCATCGACTGCTCGGTGACATCATAGATACGCCCCAGACCATGGCACGTAGGGCAGGCGCCCTCGACCGTGTTGGGCGAGAAATCCTCCGCATACAGCATCGGCTGCCGAGGCGGATAGGTGCCCGCGCGCGAATAGAGCATGCGGACAAGGCTTCCCAGCGTGGCAACGCTACCGACAGTAGAGCGTGCATTCGGGGTGCCGCGCTGCTGCTGGAGCGCGACGGCGGGCGGCAGCCCTTCTATCGCATCCACTTCCGGTACACCCACCTGCTCGATCAGCCGCCGGGCATAGGGAGCCACCGACTCGAAGTAGCGCCGCTGGGCTTCAGCGTAAAGCGTCCCGAATGCCAAGGATGACTTCCCGGAACCCGATACGCCAGTAAAAACAACCAACGCGTTGCGCGGGATATCGACATTTACGTTCTTAAGATTGTGCTCGCGCGCGCCGCGCACGCGGACGAAATTGCCTGCCGAATACCCGGCCACGGCGAGGAGCGGGTCCTCAGGTACAAGTGGGTGCTGGCGGTCTTCATCCTTCATGCGAATTGGGCTGGAATCGATTGGCGGTGGGTTTCATATCGCTCGTTGAGCCCCGTCGGTCTTGCAGAACTCCCGACAGAATCTACGTGCTTTCAGCTCGCACGCCGGCCGTCTCCGCACGGTGTTTCGCGTCTCCGCACGCGCTCGAGGCAAACACGCCGATGGTTCCCAGCACGCACTAAACATGCCAATTAGTGTCGGTGAGAGGCTTCGGTGGAGAAAGCAAGCTGCAGGTGCGCCGTCAATGTGAATTACTTGGAGGATTGCCGGTGACTCTTCTGTTATTCGCGGAGGACACGGTTTAGATGACTGTACCGCGCTGCCCGCGCGCGTGCGTTGAGTGTAGGTGTTGTCCTGCCCTACTGAACGGAACGCTGAGTGCAGACTTTGGGGGAAAGGGAAAGGGGCCTGTGTGACCGCTGCGACCGGGCGCGGCCGAACAGAGCAGCCGCGAGGCCTGTTTTTACAGTCCGAGGATGTCAATTTCCGGACTCCCCACTAACTGACTGACGGCCCCGCGGTCGCCTTCCCCCCGCGCTCACGCGGGGAGTACGTTGCCGGTGGCCGCAGCTGCGGCGGAATCAATGGCGCCTCAGCATCATAGATGGCATCTTCCGGAACTGCGGTTCGCTACAGGGGAATTAGGCCAGTTGGCCGGTAAGTTCCGCCTTGCGCGCTTCGAGTTGTTGTGCGACGTCTCTGAGATCGACTTTGGCTCGAATCACCGCCGGGAATAACTCACTTTCCTCTTCCTCTACGTGGTGGCCCACGTACTCGGTCAAAACCGTGTAGTGAGCCTCCAGCATCTCGCTGGTCCCGGCTTCAATCTGGGCGATCAAGTCCTTCGCCACTGTGTGCTCGACTTTGGCCTCGTCCAGCATGTCATCGATCTTGCCGCTGGCGCCGCGCAGGGCAGGATAGAAAATTTCCTCTTCTATCTGCGCGTGGACTGTCAATTGCTGACAGGTCTCGGAAGCGATTGAACGCTTTTCAGCGTCGTTCTTTGACTCCTGGAATGCCTTAAATAGTTTCTTGACGCTGCGGTGATCGTCCACCAGCAGGGACAGCGCGGCGCGCTGTTCAACGGGTACTTTGGATTTGTCCATGAAATCTCGCGGTGGGGTAGTTATAAGTTTGGGTGCGGCAAGATCACCGGCCGCCCCCACCTACTCAGCAAGACGCATTCCAACCTGCTGACAACTGAAGCGCTACATTGTCATGACGACTTTTATGCAACCGTCCTGCTTGTCGCGGAACGTCTTATACATATCGGGACCGTTCTCTAACGCGACCCGGTGCGTGATGATGAACGTGGGATCGATCTGGCCGTCGAGGACGCGTTGCAAAAGGTCGTCGGTCCATCGGTTCACATGGGTCTGCCCCGTTCGGAGAGTAAGGCCCTTGTTCATTAGAGCCCCCATCGGGATTTTGTCGACTAGGCCGCCGTAAACGCCAGGAATTGAAAGAATGCCAGCGGGGCGGCAAACGTAAATCATCTCGCGCAATACGTGAGGACGGTCGGATTCCAGCATGACCGCCTGCTTTATTCGGTCGTAGACGGAATCGAGCGAGGCCGTTGCATGTGCTTCCAGGCCGACCGCGTCAATGCACTTGTCCGGCCCCTTGCCGTGGGTCAGTTCATTCAGGGCCTCCACAATGTTGACGCTGTCGAAGTTCAACGGTGAAGCACCGAGTTGCTGAGCCATGGCGAGGCGCTCGACTACGTTGTCGATGACGATGACTTGTTGGGCGCCCATGATTTTCGCACTCAGGATCGCGAATTGGCCCACGGGGCCTGCACCCCAAACGGCAACGATATCATCCGGCTGGATTTCGCACACAGCGGCCGCTTGCCAGCCCGTGGGCAGGATATCGCCGAGAAAGAGCACTGATTCGTCGCTGACGCCCTCCGGAATCGTGACCGGTGCCACGTCGGCATATGGCACGCGTACGAACTCAGCTTGGCCGCCCGCATAACCGCCAGTTAAGTGCGTGTATCCGAACAATCCCGCAGTGGAGTGCCCGAACACTTTGTCGGCAGTGGCTTTATTGCGGTTTGTCCGCTCGCATACCGAGAAATTGCCTCGGCGACACTGGTCGCATTCGCCGCAAATGATAGTGAAGGGGACGACAACGCGGTCTCCCACCTTCAATCGCTTGTTCTCCGCGCCCACTTCCACGACTTCGCCCATGAACTCGTGACCCATGATGTCGCCCTTTTCCATGCCAGGTACGAAACCATCAAACAAATGAAGGTCGGAGCCACAGATGGCACAACTTGTCACTTTGATGATCGCATCGCGGGGGTGCTCGATGCTCGGGTCGGGAACGGTGTCGCAGCGGATGTCATGTTTTCCATGCCAGCATAGGGCTTTCATATTCGGCTCCAGGCAAGTCTTGATTGCCAAGGCCATCATGTGGCCGCGGCCCCGGCGCGATGTCCTCGCACGCATTGACCATGCCTGCCCGCTGCGCGCTAGTCGACAACTGGGAAGCGAGAACCATTCGACGACATGAAAGCACAACCGAAGTATTGTCTTGTCGTCCCGCAGTCGCGAAATCAGTTGCCGATTTCCCCGGTGGTGGATTCATTGTCAGCCCACGACGCTACGACGCAATCGTGTCTGCAACTGCGGTATGAACGATCTGAACCGCACCCCTCAAAAACGCAAGACGGCCACCGGGAGCCGAGGCGCCCGTCCATCACGGGATAGTATTTGGCGCTGCAAGCCTGCCCATTCCCGTCTTTGACCAGTAGAGACGTTTGTGACCTCCACGCGTGACTTGGCGGCGATGTGGTACCAGCGGCCGGATCAACACTTAAGGCCGAACCCACTTATCACCTGAACGCCTAACGACATGACGAATTGGCAGTTCCGGACCCAGTTGTATCGCCCTACGATGGTCGGCCTTCCCTCATGCATCCAATCCCCTTGAGTTCGATCGTCATGCGTTTCCCCGTTATTCCCGCATCCCTGCGCGCCGCACTCGTAGTGCTCACCTTGTACCACGCGGGCACAGTGGCCGCCTCGGCCCAACAAGCCTTTCCGTCGAAGCCAATCAACTACGTGGTTCCCTACACACCGGGCGGAACCAATGACAATGTCGCTCGGATTATCTCGAAGCGGCTGGCCGAGAAGGCGGGACAGCCAGTAGTCATCGAATACAAGGCAGGCGCAGGTGGCACGCTCGGCGCCGGATTTGTGGCCTCGTCGCCTGCGGACGGATACACGCTGCTGAATACATCCATCGGAAATCTGGCTATCGCTCCGCAATTGATGAGCGTGAAGTTCGATCCGTTCCAGGATCTCGTGCCCGTGGCGTACATCGGCAACTCGCTCGCAACCGTGGCAATCAATCCCTCGCTACCCATACGCACGCTACCGGAGTTGATCGCCTACGCGCGCGCCAATCCTGGCAAGCTCACCTTTGCCAGTTCGGGCAATGGCACACCAGGTCACCTAGCCGGCGAACTGCTCAAGTCGTTGGCTGGCGTCGATATTCGCCACGTACCCTACAAGGGCAGCGCCCCGGCCGTAGCCGACGTGGTGGCCGGGCACGTGGACGTGGTGTTCGATCCGCTCAGCACGCAATTCATCAAACAGGGAAAGCTGCGCGCCCTCGCCTACTTTGGCGGTGCGCGTTCGACAGATCTACCGAACGTGCCTAGCATCCGCGATGCCGGGATCAAGAACTGGGAAGACTCGCTGGCAGGCGCGTTCTTTATCACCGCACCGCGCAGCGTGCCGCCAGACGTGCTGGCAAAGCTGCGCCAATGGCTCGCCGAGATCCTGGCCGAGCCCCATACCGTTGAAGCCCTGAGTCGCGTGCAAGTGGATGTGCAGATGCTGACACCGGAACAGACCACGAAGCGCATCCGTCAGGTGCATGAGATTGCCGCGCGTGTGGTCAAGGACGCGGCACAGGGCAATTGAGCAGGAGCCACTATGAAACTTGGATTGTTCCTACTCGCGGCTGGGCATCACGCAGCCGGTTGGCGCTTTCCGGACGCCGAATCCGGCACCGAGAACATCGACCTCGTGGTGCGCATGACGCAGGCCGCCGAACGCGCAAAGTTCGACATGGTGTTCTTCGGAGACCGGCTACTGACTTCTTCCGACGCCCACCCGTCGATGATCACGCGACCCGATCCTCTGGCCATGCTCGCCGCGTTGTCGATGGTGACCACCCATGTCGGCTTGGCTGCCACTGCCTCGACGACGTACAGTGAGCCATTCAACTTGGCGCGGACCCTGGCGACCGTCGACAAGCTGTCGCACGGTCGAGCCGCATGGAACATCGTGACCACGTTTGCGGATGGCTCAGTGAACTTCAGCCGCAGCCGTCACCCAGACCATGCAGAGCGCTATGCCATAGCCGAAGAGTTCGTCGCGGTAGTTAAGGGACTCTGGCGTTCCTGGGACCAGGACCCGTACGTGCAGGACAAGGAGCGCGGCATCTATATCGATGTGTCAAAGATGCACGCGCTGAATCACGAGGGCCGGCATTTCTCGGTGGCGGGCCCGCTCAATGTCACCAACAGTGAACAGGGTCAGCCCGTGCTGATCCAGGCGGGCTCGTCGGGGCCGGGGCAGGCATTGGCCGCACGCCATGCTGAGGTCGTCTTCACCGCACAACAGGATCTCGGCGCCGCCATCGAATTTGCCAGCGGCCTGCGCAAGCAGGTGGCCGAAGCGGGACGCGATCCGCGTCACTGCCTGATCATGCCGGGCCTGATGCCGATCATCGGCGCGACCGAGGCAGAGGCCCATGACAAGCTCGCGCTGCTGCAATCCTTTACTGACCAGTCGAATGCGCTGGCGATCCTGGCCGAGCAACTTGCCGTCGATGTCTCCGGCTTCGCACTCGACGCGCCGCTACCGCCCTTGCCCACCGACGTCGTCGTGCACAGCCGCAGTGCGCTGCTCATCAGGTTGGCGCGCGAGCGCGGGCTGACGCTGCGTCAGCTCTATCATCTAGTCGCCAGTGCGCGCGGCCACCAGATTGTCGTCGGCACCGCCGAACAGGTGGCCGATCACATGATCAAATGGGAAAAAGCTGGCGCGGCCGATGGATTCAATATCATGCCCGCGTACTTTCCCGGCGGCTTCGAAGATTTCACGCGCGAGGTCGTGCCGATCTTGCAGGATCGCGGCGTCTTCCGGCTCAACTATGCGGGCCGCACATTACGCGAACATCTAGGACTGCCGCTGCCGCCGGCAGGACTTCTACCGGGAAAATAACATCAGCCCAGCTTGCCGTATCCCATCCGATGAGCGTCCCGCGCCATCGACGCAATCGGCAGATACGCTGCCGTAGTCGTCCGTACCACATCGTCCATGTGAAGCCGTGATCGAAGGTCGGCGTCGTCGCGCAGTGTTTCCCGTAGTGCCGCGCGAACCTGCCTCACCAAAGAAATCCGGGCACGCCGCGACGCAATGAATGGCAGTCCGGGAACGGCCCGGGTCACGCCGATCTGGTGGATACCGGTGACCAGCGACGGATGGTGTTCTGCAGCGAATGCCAGGGTCACGCAGTCGATGGCCGCCACGTCCGCGCGGCCATCGCCGACCGCTGCCAGCGATGCGAGATGAGAGCCGGTGTGCAGCACGTCGCCGAAGAAGCGTCCATGCTTTGCAAGCGGTGCAACCACGTGCCGCAGCGCGTTCATGCCGCTGTGCGAGTCTGGCCCGTTGCAGGCAGCGCGTGCCCCACGGCATGCCGCGATCGTCGTCGGTCCATCCGCCGCGCGCACGACAATGGCACTGCGATAGGTTTGCCGATGGCAGCCCGATACAGAAAAGCGTGGCGTGCCGATCAGCCGCACATATGACGCCAGCCCGTGTACCAGCGGAAAGCCGCAAGTCTGCGACAGCAGCAGGTCGTCGCGGCGCCAGAAGGCGTGAAGCGCGTCGGGGCCTTCGCCGGGGTCCACGGCCGCGAGCCTGACCGGTGACCGTGCGCGCGACAACAGATCGCCGACGCGGTCGATCAGCAGTAGCCAGTCGTCACGCAACGGTGTCGACACGTTGTACATGGGCAGCGCAGCCACCCAGCGCTCAGGCCTCGCCATGATCGCCCGCTCCTTCGATGCGAAGGTCCAGCATCGCGTCGAACCGCGGATGCACCACAGGTGCCACCGCGCGCCATGCGTAGCGCACCAGCCACTCGCGATAGCCCTGCACGAAGAAACCGTCGTTGCGCGTCAGGTAGTCGTGCGCGCGGCGGCGATAGACCCACCCCAGCGCAAACCACGGCACGGCCGGCAGATCGTGATGCACGAGGTGGTAGTTGTTGTTCAGGAACAGGAGGCGCCAGCCGAGACCGGCGTCGTTGATCACGCTGCGCGTCTCGCCCGCGTCGGTGGCCCGATGCTCCTGGAAAGACCGGATCGCCGCCAGCGATAGCGCGGGATAGGCAACGCCCACGAGCATCAGCCATGCCGGCATGCCGCAATGAACCTGCAGCCACGCCAGCAGCATGGCCAGCGCGGTAAGATGTGCCGTCCACGGTGGCAGGTCGCGCCAGTCCCCTGCCCTGACACGGCGCGCCGCATCGATCGCGATGGATGCAATGGAGAACGCCGGTTGCAGCAGAATGCGGCCAGCCATCGTGTTGCGCGCCGCATAAATGCGACGCCGTGCCTGAGGCATGGCCTGCCAGGCGTCGGCATCGAGAAAATAGCTTTCGGGATCGGCAACGGGGTGCGTGAGGTCGGCGTCATGGTGCTGCAGGTGACCCCTTCGGTACAGCGCATAGGGCAGCCACACACCGAGCGGTGCCGCACCGAGAAGCGCATTCAGCCATGGCAGGCGGGTGGGATGTCCGTGCAGCAATTCGTGCTGCAGCGACAGGTACCACGTGGTGCACAGCGTCAGCAGTACGCACGCCAGCGGCAAGCCGAGCTGCCGCGTGTGGATTGCCACGCCGAACCAGGACGCATACACGGCAATGACCAGTGCCCATGTCGGCAGCTCGGTCCGCCACAGCCAGTGTCGGGCCGCGCTCGCAAGCTCGTTGCGCTGCAGATCGTCGAGATAGTGGGGCATCGTTCGGCGCGTTCGTGAATCGTGGACAGGAAACCAAGGCCGAGGATACGGGTGGCCGTGCACGCTCAGGAACGAACAATTGCCGATAACGATATGCCCCCTGCCCGCTTGGCGTCACATGCGCCGGCCACACGCGTTGAACAGTTTTGCTTAGTCGGAAAGCTTCGTTGACGCGGTGGGTGTCCACGGCCACAAGATGCAGCATCGACAAGCACGGGGATTCTTGCCATGATGGATCTGCTGGACTGGTTCACGGCCATCTGCACTGTGATCTTGGTGTACGCCGCGCTGCGCCATCCGCTATACCCGCCCCAAAGGGACGACGAACGGTCGTAGCGGCCACCACTAGGCTGACGAAGCCCGTGGGGTGGAAGAACGCAAAGCGCGATGCGTGCCTGACGACCCGCAGGTCGTCGCGCGTGGGACTGGGAGCATGCCTCGCATTTTTTAGCGCCAGATGGCGGCGCGCATTGTCCTCCGAAAGATGGAGCACGTGCCTTAACGCCCCGATAGCCACGATCAGCACCTACCACCTGACCCGCGCGGCGAACTACCATGCCTTATTGCTGCTGTCATAGATGCGCGCAGGTGGAACGCTTCTGCATCAACGCTCACCACTCGCGAATCGCATATGAGCCAAGGAGGCGCAGGTTGCCCCTCGGCCTAATGCTTGCGGTTCTCAAGCAAGAATCCAGCTGGCGCGAATCGTGGCGTCTTCTGGCAACGCATAGGCATTGACCGTGCTCGACCGTCCGCAGGGCCTGCATCGGTCAACTCAAACGCTCCAAATCCGCCGCGCTGCGAGGGTGGTCCCGTTGGAGCTCCCTCACTGCGCAGCATGGTTAGCCATTGCTGGAATGTCCGGCTGTCCCCTGGACTGAAACACCTGGTGCCGGCGGTGGTTAAGCGGGTGCTTTCGCTGTCGAGACCGAAGCTGTACATCCACACCGAGATGGGGCTATCGCACGTTTTTCCTTGTAAGCGGGGCAATTGTCCGCTCGCGTGAGACGAAGCCACACGGACATGACAGCCGCCTAAAAAAGAGACCCAATAAGCACTTCCATCACTTTATACGTGAAGTAGATCATCAACTTTCAGGCGTGAAAGTTGATATTGCTGTATGGCGGGAAAGATCGCGCCGCCCTTTCGCTCACCCCGCGGCGGGCCGTGGTCAGCCGACTGGCTCCAGTCCACTACCAGTATTCCATCTGCGACCGGTGAGGGTCGCCGCTGCGGCGGGAAGCCTTATGCGCTCGCTATTGGCCAGCCCCATCCCGTCTGAAGCCTCGTGGGGCATTCGTGACCGGCGCGATGAGCCCGCTCCCGTCTTGATCGTTGTATGCGCTCTGCAACGCATTTGTCGTGCACTTCCGATGCCAGCCTCATGAAGCAACGTCTCGTGCCGGACCCCACCATTTGGCCGATGGGAGGAAATATCATTATTTGATACATTTGCGACCATGCTCCATGCCCGCCTTGAGAGCTTCCGTGTCAAAACAATATGCGTACCCCTATTAGGCAAGAAGGTTCCCGAATGGATCAACGACTACGCTGGATCACAACTTCGCACCGCGGCCTTTATATCCACGCCATAGCGTTTCAATTGCGGCAAGAGCGCGCCCTTGCATGTCCGGGGCCAAAATGGGCATATATGGTCGGTGTCGGACGCAGCGCCGTGCCCTCAATAAATATTGATTTTGACAGTGAGAGGGAAGACGATCTGGACTTTTTCACTCGCGACGCCGCAGAACAAGCCGCTATATCTTTCGGAATGCGCATCGTCAACGTCATGCTTGAAATTGAGTGAGTTCGACAACTGACTCGCGCGGAGACCCCGTAAGCACCGGTGGCCATGCCGATGCTCCCTCCACTTCAGAGCGAAATGCCGCGGAGAGGAGACCACCAGATCGGTGCAGGGACCACATCCCTAAGAAAACAAGTTTCAGCCCTTGAGGGACAAATCGACTCGCACGTCGCCCTACATCCGAAGTAATTAATATCCTCAACGCATTCGGACAAGTCCTCGAAAGGCTCCGGATACCGCCGCAGCAACTCGCTGCCGGATGCCACAACCCTGCGTCGCACGGAATCCGACGGCAGCTGAAAATAAGAAAGGTCACTTAGCAGCCACGTCGTTAGGAAATGTCTGCGCTATTTATCCTCAACGGGTCCACCTTATCATCTCAAGTCAATTTCCAGCCCCATGGCAGAAAGGCAAAACGATCCGAAGACTCTGAGCGGTGCTGAAAAGCACAAAGGACCACAAAAAATATAACGGCCACCAGGCTGAAAATCAGCGTAAAGTAAGTCGTCATATTTGGCGATAACATCGGTGGCATTTTCATCGACCGACCGGACTTCACACACCTTTGTCGTACGATTGCCTCCCGCGCGTCTAGACCGGCCTGTCGACATCCGACGCATTACTTATTAACATGATAATTTCGCCGTGCAATAGCCGTGGTTTTTCTTAGCGCCCATATCGATTAATATAAAGCGTTGTGATGATTTTCCGATAGAGCGACTGCCTTCACCTTCTCTTGAGAAAGAAATGGATATACATGCGAAGCATGAGTGCCTAGCCTACAGGGGCATGTATGTACACACGATCGTATTTGAATCCAACGATCCTGTCGTACCGAGGCTCGGTCCGAAATGGGAATACCGGCTCGCTATACGGTGCTCAGCAAGGAAGGATGCAACAATGTTTGGCGCTCTCGACGACGAGGATAAAGCATTTGGGGAAGACTACTTTACCAAAGCGGCCGCTCAACAAGCAGCTTCCCACTACGGGAAATCCGCCGTTGATCTTGTGCGTGGGCCAAAATGATCCGCCTTCGGTCTCCAGTAAGGCGACAGATCGGCGCTGAATGCGAGCTCTGATCGCCCTCTTCGCTGTACTCTCGAATGCGCTTGAGGATTGTCAATGTCTTCTATCACACGTTGGCCTTGGGCTGAGTTCGATTGAGCGAACCGTACTGCATTCGAGAACCGCTCTTCCTCAAGGGTCCCACCGACACCCCTTCGTCAAGCTACTGATAAGAGGACTGCATAAGTGCAGGCTACGTCAGAAAAAACCGGGCACTCCCTCGGTGCACCCCCAACGCAAACAAGCATTTGAGAATGCATCCGTAGTTGTCGTACTATCAGAAGTAAAATACTGTTAGTAGCGACGGGGGACCATAATATGGCTGAGAGTCTAATTTACATGGGGCGACATATAAATTTCTCCCTGACTGAGCGAACGTATGGCGCATGGCATTGGACATATACGATTGACGGCGCGGATACGTTTTCGAACGAAGGCGCGCCTTTTGCAACGCGAGAACTCGCGATGTCAGATGCAATACGTGACGCGAAAGACCGCATTACCCGCGTACCAACCTGAGTGCGTGAGTTAGCGATCTGGAGCGAGGGAGGCGTGAGCGGGAGTTTTGTAACGGTTATAGCCCCAAAGATATTGATGGGGAAAACGCAGAATCATTTCCTCCATCTCCGCATTGATCCATCCCGCCTGTGCATCGGAGGTTTCAGGTACGGGCCCCTCAAGTCGTTTGACGTGCATGCGCCACCCGCGTCCGGCTGGCAAGCGCTCACCCGCAGCCACGATCATCGGTGCTCCAGTTTGAGCCGCAAGCTTGCATGGCAACGTCATGGTGTAGGCCATCCTGCCGAAGAATGGCGCCCATACACCGCTGGTACTGCTGTCATTCTGGACGAATCCCGCACAGATTCGAGCAACTGACGAAAAATCGCCTTCCGGTGTGGGCGGAACATGATCGTAAAGGGGATACGCTCTGCAGCGTAACGGGCCGCTAGTTCAAAACAACCCAGGTGAGGAGTCAGCAGAATAAGCCCTCGCCCTTCAGCCAGCGCGGCTTGAATTATCTCCCAGTCTTCGCATTGAACGCGGGACAGAGATGTTGGACTTCTGAACCAAATCTTCGCTAACTCGCTCATCATTGCTCCGGTTTCGCCCGCCGCCTTCCACGCAAAAGCTGGATCTGCGAATCCAGCTTGAGCAGCGTTTGCCTGAAGGTTCCTGCGGTATCGCCCCGGTATCGCAAACGCCAAGCAGCCGAGAGCGCGTCCTAACCCGTGCAGAACTGACAATGGAAGCGCTGCAAGGAGCCTTAACAAGAAGGGAAGCGTTCTGCCCTTGAGATCCGAAGTTTGCATGGCATGAAGTCTCGATAGGGGGCGGGGCAGATTCGGCGATCCCGCTTTCGCTAGCTTATTGATCTAGCCGAAAGACAGGTACTGGCACGTTCCGCAGCGACTGACCGCTAGCCGGCCATCGTCCCTGAAGTCGCCCGCATCGCTAATCATTGCCCAGAAATTCGGGGATTCCACCGCTTATCCCCTCACTACGTTATTTACGTTCCTTCACTGAAGACACGCCACGGCGGCATAGTGAGCGGAACAACTGAAGCGGCCGCATCTACCTCGCGCGGACGTCGGACCAGAGTACTTGAACAACCTGGGGCCGCTTGGGCCTAGGACTCACACGGTGTGTTGCTTACCTTCACAGAACGATACGTTGTCGCCGGCCTCGAGGCTCCAACGAGATGGCGCTAATGGCGCCGCAGCCGAAGCAGCTCCACGGGATCGTCGTCGCTGCTCAAATCAGAAAGCTGATTGCTCATCGGATCATCCTGCCCCAATTGTGCGGTCTTGCGCCCTTCATCGGGCTGTTCGGGGTGGCGATTCTTCTCTACGCGAACGAGCGTCCTAGGGATCGGCGGTGCAGAAACGTATTTCATAGGTATCCTTCCGATGAACATTCTCAATGTTAGCTTTTCTTCGATATGAGCTGCCGGTGCCGTTCTCCCGGTTCGTGCAGCCAATATCGGTCCTTCATGCCCGATCGAAGTCGGGCAGCACTCTATTGTGTTCACCGATAGTTTCACCACCCAACTCGGTGATCATCAGCTTGACCGAGTCTTTGGTTCCGGAAGTGCAACTGACAACCATCAGCGTTTCGGCTAGTACCAATTTCGCTCGACTTCGAGCGATGCGACCACGGTGAACGAGCCCCCCCACCCAGCGCCCCAACCACCAGCCGATCAGCGCTCCCATTGCTCCTATGACAACGCAGGCGGGAATAGTTAAGATAATCGCGCCAGTGCTGCCCAAGTAGACTAGGGAAAGCGTTGCTGACACGGCACCGCACAGGGTGCCCAAGGCACCGAATTCACCACGATAGGTGGTCTGATGCGAGTCGGCATTTTTTAATCCCTCTATGGCATGACCGTCACTGTGAATGAACCATGGACCCTTTACTCGCACAGGGGAGGCAGGAAGGGCCATGAGTCGGGCGTGAACACTCCTTGCGACAGTCGCGTTTCGAAGCCGGAAGTACAGCACTGTGCGCATGATTCCACCTCGCTATGCAACTGGTCCGCGCCGGCTCGCATGTCGCCGGCACTCGCAAAAATTCGTCCGAAATCAAGGATTGGCCTCTCGTTCGTAACGGTAGTCTTTCCAGTACGGTGACAGGCCGTAGTATCCGTGGATGCTACTACCCCACTGCGGATCGGCCATACTGGGCCAGTGGTCCTTATCAAAGCCCGGTGCCCCCTCAAGCCTCGCCTTATCAATACCCAATAGAAATTTCTTTCGTGCCGTATCAAGCGTCAAGGCAGACCAAGGCACTGCGAAAAGCTTTTCGGCAAACTCAAGGGGTCCCCCGAAGGACAGCACTGCGTACGCGATACGACCATTGACGACGTCAAGCATGATGTGTTTAACAGTACCAAGCCTGTCGCCGCTGGGACTAACGACGGGGTTATCTTGCAATGTATCCGAGGCCATCACGAAGGGACCTGGCCCTTCGTTCTTCGAATCGATGGCGCCGAGAATTGCTGCGCGCGGGCTACCATTGCCTCCGGCACGGTCAAATGAATTCACGAATCAACTCCTGAACTTCGCGAAAAGTCGGTGCGTCCAGATCTGCATGGGACGATGAGTTCCTCGCCAACTTTTACGCATGGGTAAATGAACATGCCGAGGCTGACACGAATTCGGCGACCCGTCGGTACGGTAGCGTGCCCCGTCGACCACTGGCCAAGACATATTCCGCTGACATTTGATACTGCGGAAGGCGCACAACCACGGTGCAAGCATCGAACGATGCTGACAGCCGGTCGGCGCGGAAGGCGTTAGGAAGGCTGTTGGCCAGTGCAAGCAAGCCGCCCCCGATGTTTTTTGAGGGGGTGGCTGTTTGAAGGGCCGACGATAGCGTTGCGGCGGCGCAACTGCCTGTGGGAGGATGTTCCAACCCGGCAATGTGCGGGGACAATAACGCCAAACCTTATCCGAAATTGTTCATACGCCCATTGGCCCATGGCTGAAACCCGACGCGCCCTCGCCCGCCCCGCCATTGACTGGCTGGACCTGACCACGTCCGATGCCAACGAGGCCGCGCGCATACAGCGGCAATTCATGCCGATTGACTACGACCAGCTGGACGGCGGCGCCTTCTCCGGTCGAGTGAGGATGCTGCGGACGGCGCACATGCACGTCGCCACCGAGTTGCAGAACCGCACGGTGCTGAAGCAGCAGGCTTTTCCAGCCAACTTCTGCACCATCAGCCTCATACGAAAGGTATCCGGCCGGGGGCGGTGCGGGATGCACACGCTATCCGGCCAGAGCATCGGCTATATGCCAGGCAGCAGGGATTACGAAGTCCAGCTGCCGCCCAGCGAGATCCTGTATTTCGGCTTCGAGCAATCCCGCCTGCTGCAGGCCGCTGATGCGCTGGGCTACGACATCCCCTCCAATGGCAAGCGACCGATCTTCCTGGATGGCCTTGATGCAGCGGGACTCAACGCGATGGCCGATACGGTGATGGCCCTGGGCGATTGGATGGCATCTGGACAACAGGCGACGATAGATCCCGACTATCTCGATAGCGTCGTGCTCGAGCGCGCGCTCGATATCTTGATCAAGGCGCCTTCGGGTACCACGCAGGTCCAAACCATCGGAGCCCACCGCATTGCCGAGGGCGCCCGGGCGCTAATCGCCAGCAACCCTAACGAGCCGTGGACTGTGATGATGCTATGCGAGGCGCTGCATGTCAGCCGTGCCACGCTGCAGCGAGCCTTCCAGCAGATCTATGGGATGTCACCGCTGGCCTACCTGAGGATCCGGCGGATAAACGGCGCGCGCCGCACCTTGCAGGCAGCACGCGGCACCACCGCCACGGTAGCCGCGGTCGCCATGCATTGGGGCTTCTTCCACTTGTCCCGCTTTGCTCAGGACTACTTCCAACAGTTCGGCGAACTGCCATCGACCACACTGGGTGCCCCCTTAGAGCAACTGGCGCCGGCATTTGCCCGGCAGTCCGAAAGCAACCGAGCGCGCGATCAACTCGACCGTCACAACTGACAACCAGATCAGCGTGTCTTTGCCTTCAGTTCGACCGAACACCGCGCGGGTTCAGACCGAGCCCAACTTCTTGCTAAGCCTGCTCGGGATCGCATCCTGTCGCAGTCGCGACATTGAGCTTCAGCACGCCGAGCATCTCGCCTTCGGTTGCGGAGGTGACCGCGAGGCCAGCGATGTTCAGCGTGTCAATCTCGAGGGAGCCATCCGGCGCCGCGCTACCGGCCCTGCTCGCCCAGCCAGGCCGCGAACACTGCCACGCGCCGCCGACAGTAATCGGCTTGGGCGGCACGAACGTCCACGCCCCCGTGGACATGCGGCCTTCTATAAAGCTGTACTGCTTCTCGTCCAGGCTCAACCGGCCGTTGGTATCCATATATAGCGCCCTGCATAGATGTCGAACGCACGCGGACAACGGGTCTGGTCCACCAGGCTAAGGTCAAATACTCGAATCCGAAGCACGATCCAGCGTCGAAGGGCTCACGCCAGCAGAACTTCAAAGCGCTGGTTCCCGAATAGTTGCCCACACCCGTCTGCGCCATAGCATAGGCAAGTGGCCGAGGGGCGCGCCCGTGACTGCATCGAAGTACGTCTGAACCCGGATCACGTGGTAAACGGCACCATTCAAAACAACAAAGCTCGGCAACGCCTGCTCAGTAAATCCGGCATAGACATTTCCGGCCAGCTTGCAGCGGGCCGGCAGCAAATTGGGGATCCCGGAAAGCCCGCCCTACATCGCCCCCCTTCGGTGGCAAACGAGAAGCGGATACCGGCAAGTTGTGCCGTCAGGGCCGCGGGAGGCGGGCCCGCTCTGTCTGCCGTGGAGCTGGTCGCCGTCATGCCGCCGCCAACTAGCGCGAAATTGCTGAGAATTGTCCCCCCACAGGCAGAACGCCGAGTCCGCAAAGCTGAAGGCCACTTTGCTGGCCGACGGCCAGTGCTTGATGACGCGCTGGGTGTGGCCGAACGACACCGGTCCCAGGTACGTCGCAGATGCCGCCGCTGGCGAAGAATCCGCCGGCGACTCAGGAAAGGTTGGCGCTCCCGGAGAGGTGGGAGACGCGGGGACTTTCGGGCTGCGTTTAACAGCACGCTCGCGAAGGGTTATCAACCACCCCCCAGGAACTATGTTCCGCTATTCAGCAGTATATGGAGCATCCTTACTCGTCGATGCACCTGTCGCCACTTGAATCAAGTCCTTCCGTGGGTCCGCTCCGGGCGACAGATTGTCGACCGCTCCGCTCCACCCAATCGCAAGCGCTTGCAGCAGCCTGAAATAAGGGCGTGCTTAGCATCATCCGGTACGTTAGCGTACCGACGTGAATCGATTGTGGACTTATGTTAACGTCAGGAATTGGTTCGAAATTCCGCTTCTCACGGGGGCCGAAGTCCATCTCCTGTCAATTGGAGAGGGTTCGAGTCGTAAGCTGGAAAAAAGGGGGGCGGGTAGAGGTTTATATCGAAAGCCAGTCATGTGGGTGCCGACGATCTTATCGGGGCGTGCATACTTATACTGGACAAAATTGCTTTTCGTCGCGCCTCCGGTCTCCGACCGGGGGCTTCTTTTTCAGTTCATTACATCTCCATCACGCAGAAATACTCTCACCCTCCCATCAGACTGCCTCTTCGATAGCAATTCGCGCGCACTAATACGATTCTCCTACGCGTAGAAATGGACAGCGAGATGGATCACACGTTGGAATTACTTCAGGCTGCGGGCTGATTGGGCAGTAGCCGATCAAACTCACGTTTTACCACGCCATAGCATTCACAAACGCTTCTCTCAAGTGCGGGACGATCCAGTACCTCGATATTGCCATGACTGTACCTAATCACTCCGGCACTCTGTAGTTTCAAAGCAGCTTCCGTCACTCCAGATCGACGAACCCCAAGCATATTAGCAATTAATTCCTGCGTCATTTTAAGTTGATTGGAAGGAAGTCTATCAATACTTAACAACAACCATCGGCAAAACTGCTGTATAACGGAATGGTGTCGATTGCAAACGGCAGTCTGCGCCATTTGCGTGATTAGCGCCTGAGTATATCTCAAGAGCAGTCTCTGGATGGGACCTCCGCTGGCAAATTCTTTTTTTAGAATTCTAGCACTTAATTTATAAGCCGTTCCCGCACTCTGCACGATCGCTCGACTGGGTGTTGTCTCGCCACCCATGAATATCGCGATGCCGACAATACCTTCATTGCCAACGATTGCGATCTCCGCTGAGGCCCCGTTTTCCATAACATAAAGCAGCGATACGATTGCAGTCGTCGGAAAATAAACGTAGTCGAGTTTATCTCCTGATTCATAAAGAACGTGGCCCAGCGGCAGGTCAACCTTTGTCAGATGCGACGCAATCTTCGACCACTCTGCTTCCGGCAGGACAGACAAAAGATGATTTGCTTTCGCGGTATCTGTAGACGGCACGGCTTCACCTAATAAGAGTAAAAAGGCACCTGAGCGCGAATTACATTCGCCCGCTCCAAATCGACGAGTTGATCTAGCATTTAATATACATTTCCTCTGGAAAAATGAAAAGGTGCTCACGAAATGATATAACTCACAGATCACAAGAGGTAAAACTTTGTTACGACAACTTCGCTTTTATGCGTACATCTGGCCCTTTCGAATGCCCGATCCGACCACCTGAGCAATCTTTGTTCCTACCTTTACCATCGCGTGTGATTTGCAGACCGAGATAACTAGGCATCACATCAAAGATAATCGTTATCGACCCTTCTCTGCGTCACATTATTGTTCGCAAACCTGGAAAAATCCATTTTTTGTACGGAGTCGGACGGATGTAGGAGCGCGTTTGTACGACAATATTTCTCGGGTTCGGTTGCGATGGAGCCGCAGCTGTAATTCTCGATTCATCCACACAGGACACGTGGAACTTCCGCGGCCACCATAGGAGCCCGCAATGTCAACATCCTTTACAATTCACTCATCAAGACCGTCGGATGACGGAGAGCGAGTGTATTTTACGGTCGAGGCAAATGCAGCAAAAAGTAGTGGGTACATTTCACGATCGGCACTTGATGAGCTAGCCGGCGGTCATATCGGAAATCTACGGGATGTCTTCGATAAGCATCGAGATCAGATCCGAGAAGCCGCCCACTTAAAATGGATAATGAACCAATCACTGGATCCTATCGTCCTCATTTCCGACGATTTTTAAATCCCTTTTCGCCTGCCGGAGCGACCCACGGGCATGCCTCACTGTGCTTTGGCCCCAATGCCAGTCCGGTGGATTGCCAACGAGTGGGGCCAAGGATAGGCCCGATTCCTAAGGAATTGGCACCTCAATCTCTGCGGGAGAAAATATGCGACTGGCCGACTTCATTCAGCAGAATACGGGGCGCATTCTGGAAGAATGGGAAGAGTTTGCGACTGGCCTCCTGCCGGCGGCGAGGAACTTGGGTTCCCGGACCCTGCGCGATCATGCCCCGCAGATCCTCCAAGCGGTGGCCAAAGATATATCGACGGCACAGACAAGTGACACTCAATCTGAAAAATCAATGGGGCGCCATCCGAAAGTCCTTGATTCCTCAGAAACTGCCGCGCAAACACACGCTCTAATGAGGGCACGCGATGGATTTAATATCAACCAGATGGTCGCAGAATATCGCGCACTGCGCGCCAGCGTACTGCGTTTGTGGTTAGGCGACTGTTATCCCGATTCCCCGAACCTGGACGACATGATCCGGTTCAACGAAGCTATCGATCAAGCAGTCGCGGAATCTGTCAGTTTGTTCGACGCCCAAGTAGAACAGGCTCGCAATCTACTATTGGGAATGCTTGGTCACGATATGCGCAGCCCCCTACAGACCATTTTAGCGACCGCATCATATCTGGCGGCATTAAATGCGGGGGAGAAAGTTTCGGAAGCTGCGGGACGATTGATTCGCAGCGGCGTTAGCATGAATTCCCTTCTGGAAGACCTATGCGATTTCAATCGAACGAGACTGGGACTTGGTATCAACGTCATTCCTGACGAAGTTGATCTGACCGATGTGGTTGCAGACGTAGTGGAACAGTTGCGCGCCGCTCATCCGGACCGTGGCATCGACCTTCAGATTCTGGGCAACGTAAAGGGTGTGTGGGATGGTGGTCGACTGCAGCAAGTGATCACGAATCTCGTACTGAATGCGTTGCGATATGGCGCGCCAGACAAATCAGTTTGCGTCATAGTTACGGGAGATGACGCAGAGATTCGACTCGAAGTCCGTAATAGCGGACCCGCTATTGATCGGCTGACGCTTGAACGGATCTTTGACCCGCTGTGGCGAGGTCCCGATCAGACCAACAGGCACTCGGCGGGACTGGGTCTGGGATTGTATATTGCAAGCGAAATCGCCAAGGCCCATCACGGGTCGATCAAAGCGAGGTCTGACCAAGCCGAGACCTCCTTTGAAGTTCGACTGCCGCGTCCTCTGTGACGCCGATTTCCAGCTGAAGGAGGGCGAAATCTGATGCAGCGGGCGGGTAGCACTCGTAACGACAGGCCCACCGGCTGACTCTGAAGGCGCGCCGTGGCGAACAATTCTACCGTAGGCCAACGCATACCGTTGCTACGACCCCGGAACCTCCCTCTCCCCTGGGGTTTCGGTCTACGGTCGCACTTCCCAAGTGCAGTGGTCCTATTCTGCCGCGACTATGCCAACCAGTTGCGAGGTCGAAGCCGATCAAAGCGCTGCTCGCACTCCTGGAGCGTAGCGGCGACTAAAGGTTCGCACCTATCGAGGGTCCATATTAGTAGCGTCAGCTGCCGCCCCCCGTCTATCTCGGTTGCAATCCAACATGTCATCGCGGCTTCCCACCTGCATGGGCGCGGCTATTTCTACAGTATGGGGAAGGTTGCGCCTAGCGGTTAAGCACTGATATTGACGCTCCAGCCGCTGGGGGCGGGGACAGAAATCCCAAGCGAATCCACGTCAATGCCGAACCATGACGATCGCACCATGCTGACTGTGTCCACTAGCGGGCAGCTTCCAATCCGTCTCGTCACGTGGCGTCGCGACCCGGATGGTGTACATCGCAGCGGACAGAGCGATCGGATCGCTCGCCGGAAACGTCATCTCTAATGATGCGTCCACGGCAGCCTGGTAGGTGTGGTCCTCATTCAAACAAAGCGCATTCGCACTGCCACCGGCGGCCTCCGATTTGTCGTGGTTCGCGGAGGTAAGTATCCTGAGCATATTCACTCCTATTTCGATTGATCCGCAAAGTGAACTTTACCCAGCGACGGATGGTAGGGGGCAGAGAGTCCTCATCGGTGTCCCGACGGATCAATGCTCCTCGGAAGCCCAGTAAAGGTCGGTACGCTAGCGGACAAACTTGTCCGTGCACCGCACGGGCTTCTTCCCTTTGCCCCTGTCCGAAGGCCTTTTGTACTACCGGTGGATATCTTTCAACAACTCGGGTGTACTCATCGTCAGGCGCCTGCGATTCCCGATCTTGCGTCGCCCGCCTAGTTGGAGACTCTAGTCTACGTTCGTCTGGCGGCGAGGGCCGATCTCGAGGGAACCACTGATATTCTGCTGCGCGCCGGTTCTCTTGGCCAACATCATTAGAGCCAGCACTCCCACAGTAGCCGAAACTAGAGAAGCGGTCAAAATCCCAATCTTCACTGAGCTAATAAGTTCCCGACTAAACGCAAGTCCGCCAATGAATAAAGCCATGGTGAAGCCGATTCCTGCCAAAACACCACCGGCTGCCAAAGTACCCCACGATAAGTCTGCGGGACGATGAGCCAGCCGAAGTTTAACGGCAAGCACGCTAAACAAGAAGATTCCAACAGGTTTTCCCACGACGAAGGCGAGAAAAACCGCCAGCGCTAGAGTCGTATCAAAATATTCAGCATTGAACGTTACCCCAGCGTTTGCCAACGCAAAGACCGGCATAATTGCGAAAGCAATCCAAGGGTGAAGCGCAAGTTCAAGACGCTCGATCGGAGAAAACGCCTCTCGCGTGGCCACACCAGCACGCCGAAGAGCCCATTGTCCGTCCTTATTCCCTTCGCGGTGCCCGCTAGGTGGATACGCAACGACTCGGTCAAGAATGGCATGCAGGCGGTCGTCGCTCACCCAGCTACGCGCGGGGGTCATCATTCCCAGTATCACGCCTGTTAAGGTTGGGTGAATTCCCGAGGCATCAAACGCAAGCCAAATTGCAATGCCAATCAGGAAATAGATAAGAATACTTCGGACACCAAGCCAGCCTATCACCGCCACGACACCAACACCCGCTCCTCCTAGGGCCAACGGTATCCATTCCAAGGCATCCCCGTAACTAACGGCTACGATGAGGATCGCCGCGATATCGTCGAAGATTGCGAGTGCTAACAGGAAAAGCCTCATGCTTTCCGGAACACGTCGACCAAGTAACGCTAAGCAGCCGATGACAAAAGCTGTATCGGTCGACATGACGGTACCCCAGCCGGCTGAGCTGGGCTCTCTCCCAACCAGGAGAAGAAACAGTCCAACGGGAAACAGCATACCGCCGACCGCTCCGGCTAGCGGCAATGTGGTAAGTCGTGGATCTCGAAGTTCACCGAGTACCATTTCGCGTTTAAGCTCAAGCGCAACGACAAAGAAGAATAGTGTCATCAACCCATCGTTAATCCAATGCTGAACTGAACGTGAGAATTCGATATCTCCCACCGACAACCCGACTCTGATCTCCCAGAGCGCAGAATACGAAGCGGACCAACTCGAATTAGCAAGCGATAGTGCGAGCAGAACGCAAACCAGTAAAACTGTCCCGGCCATTGCTTCGATACGCACAAACCGAAGAAACGGCGCCGTAAACTGATCAGCAAGTTCGCGTGGCAGTTGAGCGAGATCTTCTTTCATTGTTTCGGTCCCTTTGTCGACAGAGCCTTGCAGAAACGCACGTTTGCGCATTTACACGATCACCGAGACCTACCGGTCAGTCGTTGTGAGACGCCGAGCGATTTACGATTGGCGCTGCGGACTGCGCTATCATTGCACCCAGAGACACGACACTGGTACAGACGCGGAAAAAAGTCTGTACGCTGGCGGGCGAGTTCGCCGTCTGGAATAAAACCACGCATGGCATGTCAGCAGGTTGACGCTGCTGAGCTGATACCCTCGAACGGCACCATACCGACACGACAAGACCATCCTAAGCCCTTCGACCTTTAGCTTCGTTTCATGCAGTATGCACGAAGCCGAACAAAAGCCTGCCGCCTACACCGCTCTTGGAGAACAGATACGGGGAACTCTCAGGACTACGATAATCTGCTCGCTCTTGAGCTCCTCGAGCATCGTGTCCACCTGTCTTCGAATATCGCGGCCGATACTTTTTTTGCATTCTAGGTGCGCTCAGCTTCGGATTCGGTACCTTCATAACTGCAGTATTTGTAAGGTGAAGAACGCTATACGGTACCCTGCGGGGAGGATAGTTGGACGTTTCGCGAAGGGAAGCTAGGTTCTGAATGATCGGTCGGAGCGCGTGCGAAGATAGCGAGGCTGGTATAGCTCCACCCGCTGAAGGAATGAGCCGTGCAACGAGGCTCCCGCATACACGCCACCTACTTCGGATGGCTTCAATTCGGCCAGTAAGGCGGAATAGGTGCCACCGCGATCGTCCTCCGACAATCCATTCGCCGGACTAGCGGCGGTGATTGTCAAGTCCCATGCTGCAATAAACAAAGCCGCAACTAGCGGCCCGATGACGAAACCATTCAGTCCAAACAGAGCCATACCACCCAGCGTGGCAATCAAGATGACGTAATCCGGCATTTGGGTATCCTTACCGACCAGAATCGGCCGCAGAATATTGTCGACCAGGCCAATAACTAAAACCCCAAATCCCAGCAGGATAGAGCCGCTAAGGAGTTCGCCTGTAAGCAAGAAATAGATCGAAACCGGCGCCCAAATCAAAGCGGCTCCAATAGCGGGCAACAGCGAAAGGAGAGCCATCAGCGCCCCCCACAAGAGAGCACCCTGAATCCCAAGAATACCGAATATCGCTCCGCCCAGGATGCCCTGTGCAAGCGCAACTGCTAGATTGCCCTTAACGGTTGCTCGAACGACAGTCGTGAACTTGCGTATCAGATGTTGCTGATGCGGTGCACTGAGCGGTGCGACAAGCCGCAGCCTTTTTGAGAGCGTCGGGCCATCACGCAGCAGGAAGAACAAGAGGTATAGCATGATCCCGAACCCAATAACGAGATGAACCGCATTCTGGCCGATACTCAAGGCACGCGTGGCAACAAACTGAGTACTGTGTAATACGCCGGTACTGAGCTTGTCTTGGACATCGGATATACCGCCGATGTCAAAACGCTGCAATGTTGATCTCAAATATGGCGGCAGTGCGTCGAAAGCTTGTTGGAAGTAGACGCCGAAGTCGAGCTCCCCTTCGCGAATCTTCTCGTAAAGTTCCGAGCCTTCGTTTAATAGCGATATGGTGACGAGAGTGAGCGGGAGAATGACCAACAAGAGTACGAGGAGCAGCGTTAGCAGCGCCGCTATGGTTCTCCGCCCATGCAACAGCGTAACGAGCCGTCGTTGCACGGGTGCGAAGAGGATCGCAAGCACCGCCCCCCAGAAGACCGCCCCGTAGAAAGGGAGCAAAATCCAGAAGAAGGCGATCGTAACCCCGGCCAGCAGGATGAGGAACGACCGCTGATGCATGCGGCGAGATTGACTCATGGACTTTGCCCCCGATTCATCTGAACGCAACGCAAGCTCTATACCTTATAGAGCGTTCACGCTGTTCTTGCAGGGTTCCATCCCTCTCCAGCAGAATGTCCTTCAGCGATAACAGCGCGCGCTGGCGTAAAAGACCGCCGAGACTAGCGGATTGAACTGTTCGCCCCCGAGACATCGTCTTCGCGGAAGCTCCACTGCGAGCCCAATTTCTACAAATGGGGAGTTCGTTACCGGTACGAATCAGAGAACGGCGGAAGGCGGAATTGCACCCAGTTTTCCACACCGTGTTAAGAGGCACGTTTTGGCGCCGGCACCCTAAGCGAGCCTCGCCTGTGGAGTCGGAATTCCTCTGGCTAGATCCGAAGCACGGATTTGACTCGGCACATTAGGGCGGTAGAACCATTTAGGGTAGAAGTGCGGAGTGGCCGGCATGGCGATGGCGCAGTGCGCGATCTGGTCCACAACAGCTTTTTTGACGAAAGCCGATCTCTCGCAGTCTGTGGGCAGGGGTTCGGCATCGTCGAGGCGCTCGCGACCCCCGCCATGCGCGTACCGTAGCAAGAGCTCGGTGCCACCGCATTCGCGGGGCACCAAAGCTGGCCGAACGCCGCTGCGAAATAGCGAAATGCTGATCGCAGATGCAAAGCGGGATTAGACCCAGCACATCGTATCACCGCACTAAAAAAACCCTGACAGGCCGGGAAGAACGTCATGGTTAAAGTGGCCCGACAAATCGCGCGGACGACGAGTTGGCAAGGTGCCATTTGACGCGAGCGGTGTCATCCGTATGACACCCTGGCAGGGGGGCGAGATTGCCCGGAACTTCCACCGGAAACACTGTGAGCGCCTCGGCAATCCCGGAAAAAAGGGGGAAGCCAAACGCTGGATTTGACGGGCCGTCGACCGACAATATATTTTCGTCGCCAGCGGTGTTGTTCGCGGTCGCTGGCAAGTCACTTCCGGGCCGTCCTACGCGCCGTTGGACGCTCCTCTTTTTCGGACAGTGTCCGGAAAATTAGGACACGCGATGAAGGTCATGGCTACCCTGTGAGAGCAAAACCTCGGCCGAGTTGGAAGTCGTTATACCGAACCTTGCTACCTGATGACAATCGCTATCGGCGGCGCACTCATTGACGTACCGGATCGTTGCGACAAGCTCCCGTTCGTGGCGTCGATGGCGAATTGCTGGACCGCGCGGGCGGTCTGGCTGGCCACATACAGGTACTGGCCAGTGGGACTCACGGCAATGCCTTCAGGAAGGCCGCCAGTGGGGGCGCGTGGCAAGACCTCGCTCAGCGCACCCGATGTGGCGTCGATGGTGAAGGATGAAGCGGTACCGTCAGTCTCGTTGCTCACGTACAGATATTTTCCTGCAGGCTCGACAACAAGGTTCGTCGTACCATTTCCCGCTGGAAATGGCGAGCTCATGGGAGTCAGAGCGCCTGTCGCGGCGTCGATCGTGAAGCCGTAGACCACATTGTCGTTTCCGCGTGTGACATACAGAAACTTGCCGGCCGGGTCGATCGCCGTATACCTCGGCGACGGCGTCGGAATCGCAATGCCTGCTGCCAGCATGCCATTGTTGGCATCGATGTTGTAGACCGAGATGGTGTTGGCGGTGTAGTTACAGACGTAGAGAGTTTTCCCGTTCGGCGTGACAGCGACAGATATTGGATTGCCACCCGTCGGCACCTGTCCCGCCGACATCAGGTCGCCCGTGGATTCGTTCACCGCGAAGATGGCAAGAGTGTTTGAGTCTCTGTTTGCCACGTAAAGGAATTTCCCGTTCGGAGACATGGCTGAGGCCTGCGGCGCGATACCTCCGGTCGAGAATGGCGACGCGGGCAGCGGCGTGGGTGCTCCGCTCACGGGATCCAGGGAGTAGCCACGTACGGCATTGGCCGAGATATCCGTTAGATATAGAAAATCACCGGTACGCGACAGTGTGGCAGGGAGAATTCCTCCTACTGGCACGCTATAGCCCGTCGAAGTGAATGCGCCGGTAGACGGATCGCCGGCGAGGATAGCCGAGCTGAACAGCGACGTTACAATCGCAAGACGCGTGCGCGCCGCGCAGGTCACGGTGACCGCGATCGTTGCGGATCCCGCGGTCCCGGCTCCCGCGCCGACCGTACAGATCTGCGCCGGCAAGGTGGGTTGCGTTACGACGGTAACGGCGTACGCACCGCCCTGAGCGACAGGCCTGGCGAATGCCGCCTGTCCATCCGCGTCGAAGGTGAGATTGTCGGCTCCATTGTTTTGCAGGACAAGGCCGGTGCCCAGCAAGCCGGCCACCGTAACCGAGATCGTCCGTGAAACAGGAGCAGCAGGGTCCGGGGCCACCACAGGCGCTGTGACCGGCGGCGTCTGCGGCAGCGCCATGTCTGCCATCCCGCTACTGCCGTTGCTGTCTCCGCCGCAGGAGGACAGCGTGGCGACCGCCACGATCGCGGCCAATATCTTGTATGTCCTCATACCCGTCCCGTCTGTAATTTTTTGGCCGACGCCTTGGAAATGCAGCGCAGCAGGCTGGTCAAACCGGTCATTATGTTGATAGGTGATCGGTTCGCGCCGTGATCATGCCGCAAACGACTTTATTTTGGCAAACGTCGATTTTTGCGCACCACCGCGGGGCGCTACGTCATCTGCATGCCGCTTCTTTAGTGTGCAGCGGAGCAGCATGTTTGTATACAACGCGTGGCAAATCGCCCCTGACAACCGTCGGCCAGCGATGGATTGCGGTGCAACGAACCAGCGCCCGGGGCGACCGGCTGCCCAGTCACGGCCATCCAAGCATAGCCAAACGCCCGCGAAAAGTGCTGCCGCGTCGGGTAGAGCGGCAGAAGGTGCTGGTTGCTGTGGGCAGGCCAGCCCTAGTTACGGCTCGATAGCATCAGCGCCGCAACCCCTAAGACGCGCGGCCACGACGCCGTCTAAGTAACGAAGCTGGTCCGTAACACGTCTGCGACGACGTAACCACCGTGCGACGCCGCGCGCTAAGAGAAAGATAGCCACACAAACGGCTACAAAGAGGGGCACCGAAACCGCCATGGCAACGAACTGTTGGGAAGTACTCCGCTTATTTCGGTACGTTTATCCACAAACTTGAGAAAACCATCGGCGCGGCACGCAGGATTGAGATCCTGGACCACAGCGCGACCGGGGCCGCCTGCGGGGGGCTGCATGCGGGCCCAGGAAACGGTCCTGTAAAGTTCTACGGAGCACCGTAAATCCCGACGGGTAGAGATAAGGAAATTGGCTCCTTCCCCAGCTTGCGCAACCATCCGTTTCACGGTATCCCTATTGGTCGCCACAGTACGGAGCCGGCTGCCTTGTTCTCCTAACGACCGTGGAGTTGTATAAATTTGCCGTGCAACGCGAAACAGGTGTGTGGCTATCGACTGTTTGAAGTTGTCGAGACGCCCATCGCATAACGAAATACTCTGTTAAAAATCGATGAGCGAAGGACATATAGACGGAACGCCCTGCCCCTTTTGCGGCATGCCCGCGCAGCGAAAGGAATTGACTCCCCGCGCTGACGGCTACCTCTACCTTTGCCAGACCTGTGGAGGCAGCTACAGCATCGGCATGTCGGCGTTGGCGCGAGCAATGGATGGCGATTTCCCTCCTGGCTTGTTGGCGGATGTACGCGACGCCATAGCGGGCGGCAACGTGCCGCGGGTCGCGAGGATTGCGACCGATTGGCATCCCCTTGACATCGTCGATGGTCAAGATAATGGACTTGGTTTCGGACAGAACACCAGGAGGTCCGATGTAGACCCTGTTGATAGGCTCGACCGACAAATCAGCAACTAACACCATCATCGCGGCGGACAGCAGTACCACGATTCCGAGCCAAGGCCCCACGAGCGCACAAGCGCCGGCGCCGCCGTTTGGATGTCGCAACGAACTCGTCGATGAGACGATTGTGGCCGCAGCCGCGAGCAGCGCGCGATCGCGACGTCCCGCGGATACCACCCATCGGTAGAACACCGCCCCCTAGCTGGCTGACGGGATCGCCGAAGCGTTGACACCGCAGCGCGGCGTTGCCCTAATTTCCTAAGTCTTTTGCCTTTGCTCCTACATCGGACTGCCCAAAAATCGCGTTTTTGTTGGACAGCCGGTTCGTGCCAGTCAGGTACTCGCAAATCCGTGCTGCACGTGATGCTATTGCGATACGCAATCTTATCGCAGCAGTAGTGATTGAATGGGAACTCTGTTTCCCATTACCCCTTTCTACACGGTGGGAAGACGCCACGTCACCTACTGTCGCCGGTGCCCCTATCCAAACGCTTATTCAGTACCCTTTGGCGGCCGGCTGCCAGCCGCTCAGGCGCTGGGATGAGCTAAAAAGTAAGACGTAGCTGACAGCGAGATAGGACGATCACCGCCCGGCGCCCTGTTGAAACGTTCCTACCATTCACTCAGGTTCGACCCTTGCGCTGGGAACCTTATGGACCTCTCCGTAGATTGGAAATCTCTGCTTACCTTCAGCATCTCTCCAGTAGAGATTGTGATACGTGGCACGCTGATGTACTGGTTCCTGTTTCTGATGTTCCGGTTCGTCGCGCGCCGCGACATCGGATCGCTGGGAATTGCTGATCTCTTAATCGTCGTGATCGTGGCGGATGCAGCCCAAAACGGAATGGCAGGCAAAGGAAACAGCATCACGGACGCGGCGCTCCTAGTCGCCACGCTGATTGCATGGAACCGTCTTCTGGATCTTGGCGCGTGGCGATTCGAAATCATTCGGCGTTTTGTAAATCCTCGACGAGTTCTCCTGATCCATCACGGAAGAAAAATCCCAGACAATCTGGAGCGCCATGCGATTACCGATGACGAGCTCGCTTCGCAGCTTCGCGAAAATGGCGTGCAGTCTTACAAAGAGGTCAAGGAGATGTACCTGGAACCGGACGGAAAGATCAGCGTAATTCGCGAACAGGGAAGGTAGCCAAGCCAGTCGTCAAGAGTTGGATGGGGAGCGCTAATGGGTTGCTCTCCCTATTGGGGGTTGTCGGCGTAGAAATAGCCGATTAAATCCGCATTCGGCCGTCAACTGCGAGACGGCTTGAATCTTCTGCGCTAGCGCACCTCCCGGCCCGCTGGGGCGCCAAGGGGACGCAGCAGGGTGCCGCCGCAATATCTGCGGCGCTGCAGCCCTTACGCGCGTTCGCCCGGGTGACAGTAGACCACCTACATCAGCCGCTGGCATGGTTCCTGCGGCATTTCGGCAAGAGCCGCTGCTCGTCGCCACAAGGAATGCAAATGAAAAATCCCTGGCTCAAAAAAAATCCGATGCTGAGCATGTGGCTCAGCGGTGCAAATGCGGCGGCCGGCGCGGCGCGTGGACGCACTATCGCGGAGAGCAGGCGCCGGACAGCCAAGGCCGCTGCCGCGATGACACATGCTGCAACGGATGCGTGGATCGCGGCGCTGACGCCACCTAAGACTGCGCGCAAGCGTTCGGTCAAACGCCGCAGCAAGTAGATGCGCGGTCGCCGCCAGCAATTCGTGCAAGGCAAGGCGTGAAAGAGCGCATTGCCGCAATGCATGACGCGTTTCCTCAGGAGGTCTTAGCTCGCGTTCGGCCATCCGCGAGTTGTCGAACCGATACGTAAAACTATGCGAGGTCCAAGACATCCCTCACCTTTTTCGCCAACTCGTCGAGGCTGAACGGCTTGGTGATGACAGGAATACTGGGGTCCAAACGATCGTTGTGGATCAGCGCGTTTCGGGCATATCCGGTGGTAAGCAACGCTTTCAAACCAGGCTGGATCTCTTTGGCGCGCGTGACTACGTCCAGCCCGGTCAGTCCCCCGGGGAGTCCGACATCCGAAAGCAGCAGGTCGACACCGGTTCGCTTCAGCACTTCGATCGCGGACGGCCCATCCACAGATTCGATGACGTGGTAGCCCAGTTCCTGCAACGCGGTCACGGCGAAAGCACGCACGTCTCTATCGTCTTCGACCACAAGCACTGTCTCTCCTGCAGCGACCGGAGCGCTGGAGAAATTATGGAGTACGGGATCATGGAGGTCGCCGTAGAACCGCGGCAAGTAGAGCTTGACAGTAGTACCCCTGCCACGCTCTGAATAGAGCTTCACATGGCCTCCGGATTGCTTAACAAATCCGTAGACCTGGCTCAGGCCTAGTCCCGATCCCTTGCCTTCCTCCTTGGTGGTAAAGAACGGTTCGAAAACGCGTGCCAAGACCTTCTCATCCATTCCGACGCCCGTATCGGTAACACTGATGAGCACATATTGGCCGGGACTGACCTCGCCATGGCGAGCTGCATACGCTTCGTCCAGGTACCCATTCGATGTCTCGATGGTCAGCTTGCCACCGTCTGGCATCGCATCACGCGCATTTACCGCCAAATTGAGGAGCACATTCTCGAGCTCGCTCAGATCTGCCTCGGTTGCCCAAAGTTCGCCCGCGCCGACGGATTCCAGTTTGATCGTCTCACCAAGCGCTCGCCTCAACAGCTCCGCCATGCCATGGATGACGGCGTTGGCATCGAGCGGGCGCGGCGCAAGAGGTTGCTTGCGCGCAAACGCCAGTAATCGTTGCGTTAACGTCGCAGCACGCATGGCGCCAGACTTCGCGAGGTCAGTGGAGCGGCGCAAGCGCGGTAAGTTGTCTGGCAATCCAAGTGTCAGTATGTCTAGATTGCCGACAATGACCTGGAGCAGATTGTTGAAATCATGGGCAATGCCGCCTGTCAGTTGCCCCAAGGCCTCCATTTTTTGCGATTGCCGTAGTGTTTCGGCGTTCTTGACGAGTTCCTCCGTCCGCCGGCGGACCTGCTCTTCAAGATCCGTGTTCAAGTCGCGCAACGCAGCCTCGACATTACTGCGTTCAGCGATTTCGCGCTGCATTGCCTCAAACAGCCTAACGTTGTCGATGGCCACCGCCGCTTCGCCGGCCAACCCAGTCAGGTTGCGTTCCGAGTCGTCTGTGAATACGCCCGGCGTCGAATGCCCGAAGAACAGTCCGCCAATAACACTGCCGTCTCGTGAAATGACCGGCACGGCCAGATAGCTTCGCACCGGAAGATGGCCCGCCGGCATGCCGGCATTCGGCGTGTTTTTTCCATAGCGGGGGTCCAGAGTAATGTCATCCGAGCGGACAATGCCCTCTCCGTTGAAGGTAGGAGAGAACACCGCGGTGTTCCGCGGCATGGGGAACTTGGAGAATCGTTCCGGCGGGGCTCCAGATATGCTGTACAGCATATAACTCTGCCCGGCAGCGTCCGTGACGTTGTAAAAAAACGCCCCAAATTCTGCTCCCGTCAATGCCACACCGGCATCTGTCACGAGTTGCACGACTTTTTCAAGATCCGTTTCCCGCGCCAGTGATGTGCTGGCCCGATTGAGAATCTCTAGCGCCCGCGTTCGCGCTCGCAGAATGGTCTCGGTTTCTCGCTGCGCCGTGCGATCCCGCAGAACCTTCACGAATCCCCGGCTTGGGTCATTTTCTGACATGGGCTTGGTCTCGCCCACAGCCCAGATAAGTTTCCCGTCCTTACGCCGACGCCAACCTTCAGCGCCACCTGTACCGGTAGCCGCTGCAATGCTGAGTTCGTGCGCCCACTGCCGGGAGCCGTTCTCCCCATCAGGAAAAATTAGACTCAGCGATTTACCGAGCATTTCGTGCTCGGCCCATCCGAGAAGTCGCTGGGCGCCCGCACTCCACCCGGTCACCGCTCCGTGCGCGTCCACGGTAATAATCGCCGTTTCGACCGCACTGTTAAGGATGCGTCGATATTGCTCGATGATAGCCGTGCTTTCCTCGTCGCTTGCCTTGGCCGCGCCGTCGGAGAGGCAAAGAGGGAAATGACCTCGCGTTGTTGGGGGCATGGGTGATCAGGGCGCCGAACCGAGACAAGAATTATCACAAGAAGATACGTAAATGCCAACATTGGACAGTGTATTTAATACGCCACTCGGCCGCGGCGTGAAGCGTCCAGAGGAGGACGGCCGGACGAATCCCAGACCTTCTCTGCAACATGTCGGCCAAAGCTCGCCGCAGGTTAAAGAGGCCAGTAACTCTCAGTTCAACTACAATTCGTGTGATCTAGCGCAGCGGCTACGGGATGCCGCGCACCAATTACGTCGGAACAGTGCCCTTCCCCGACCTGACGAATTCACACATGACCCAACAGCTCGTCCGAGTGCAAAGCGGTGTACCGGGACTTGACACAATCCTATGCGGCGGACTAGTTCAAGGTGCTGCCTATATCGTCCAGGGCAGTCCTGGCGCCGGAAAGACGATTCTCGCCAATCAGATCGCTTTCTATCAAGCAAGCCGCGGCGGGCGCATTCTCTATGTCACGCTTCTTGCTGAGTCACATGAGAGGCTTTTCCAGGCGCTTGCGACGTTCGACTTCTACGAGGCTGATGCCGTCGGCCGTGACGTCTTCTATATCAGCCTGTTCAAGGTGCTGCAGGACCAAGGATTATCCGCCCTTGTAACGGCACTGCGCAACGAGCTCGCACGCAACCGTTGTACGACCCTTGTACTAGACGGATTGCTCATTGCAAAGGACAAGGCGGAGTCTGCGCTGGACGTCAAGACATTCGTCGCAGAACTGCAAAGTCATGCCGCGTTCACTGGCTGCACAGTGTTGTTTCTCACCAGCGCGCGCACTGATGACGTCAGCCCCGAGCACACCATGGTCGATGGCGTTATCCAGCTCAAGGAAGAGCTCGCTGGCATCCGTACGGTGCGCCAGATGCGCATTTCCAAGTCGCGCGGCAGTGCGGCACTGGGGGGCCTGCACCAGTACAGAATTTCCAACTGCGGCATGGACGTCTACCCGCGACTGGAAGCTCTGCTCGGCACGCCGTCGGCGGAAGAGTGGCTCGAGCAGGCCCGTGTGGATACCGGCGTGCAGGGATTGGGACAGTTGCTCGGCGGCGGACTGCCGCCGGCCTCGGTCACAATGCTCATGGGTCCGGCGGGCAGCGGCAAGACAACCTTTGGCCTTAATTTCCTGAGCCTCGCAACCCCTGATGCGCCTGCGCTGTATTTTGGTTTCTACGAATCCCCGCAACGCCTGCGAGCCAAGGGGCGCGCACTGGGCATAGACGTGGAAGGACTCGAGCGATCAGGTGCACTTGTCATTCTCTGGAATCCGATGACGGAGAACCTGCTGGATCTTCTCGGCCATCAATTGCTTGCCGCCGTCCGCGAGCACCGCATCCAGCGGCTGTTCATCGACGGCATGACCGGTTTTCACCGGTCGGCCGTCTACTCTGCCCGCCTCATAGAGTTCTACACGGCCCTTGCCAACGAACTGCGTGCGCTCGGCGTGTCCACGGTGGCCACCCTCGAGGTGCGCGATTTGAACGGACTATCGGGGACCGACCCCCTGCCAGAATACAGCAGCCTCATGGACAACCTGGTGCTGCTCCGTCAGGCAGGTGTTTCAGGGGAGCTGCGCCGGTTCATCGGCGTGGTCAAGATGCGCGACAGCGCGTTCGATGCGGCGTTCCACGATGTTGTCATTGGCCCCGGTGGACTCCGCGTGGCAAATCGCTTGGTACTGGGTCGTTCGGACGAACCGGATGCTTTTTCTGCCTCAACCGGGCGCACACCGACAATCGAGTCCTGACCATGGCAACCGTAGTCGTCATCGACGACGAGACTATGAATGCCGATGCATTGGCATTCGTGCTCGCGGCCGAGGGGCTGGAGGCCCATATCGCTGCAGATGGGGCCGCAGGGCTTCGCGTCATTTATGAAGTCAAGCCAGATGTCGTCATCACTGACTTCATGATGCCGGTGATGACCGGATTTGAACTCGCGCGGGTTTTGCGCGCCAACATCGAGACTGCCAGCCTCCCGCTGATCCTGCTCACGGCCGCTCAAGCGAATCTAGGGCGTGAACATCCCGAGCTGTTTGATGCAGTCTTCGAAAAGCCTTGCATGCCGCCGGAAGTCATCGCCGCAGTACATCGGCTCATTGACAGCAAAAGAAAGTAAGCCTAACAGGCTTAAATTGTCTGACTGCCGTACACCGTACACCCCATCCTGAGGTTGTGGAAGGACCTTCCGCGTCCGCCGACAGTCGCGATCAGCTTTGACCTCGCGTATGATCTCCAGGAGGCGACACAATTCACGGGCAATCGCACGAGTACTCAATCTGCACAAGGTGGTTTTCGGATGCTCCAAGTGGCTTCGCTCGACCATCTATGCAGGATTTCTTCTGCTCAGACCGGGTGGAAAGCTAAATCCACTCACATTCAGGCCGCCAGTGTCCGTGCAGCAAAGGCCACGTGGGCGCTCATGACTCAAAGGCCAGCGGTTGACTCCCCTCTGACAAGCCCGTCGATGATGTCTGTACCGTGCTGAACTGCGGCTCGCTTGGCCATCCCTAGATCTGTCCACTGCACACCTGGAACCAAAAAAACGCGTCCACTTTCGGCCGACGGTGCTATGCCCTCACGACAGATAACAATAGATGCGCTGTAGGTTCGGTCTGGACGGCGCTCATGCCATTCGCGCGGCGGCTCATATTTGTAGACCAAGGGATAAAGGTCGAAGCCCTTACTATTTGCTGACGGATAGTTGTCCATGCCGCGCTCCAGTGGGTGAGCTACCCACTGTACGCCTATTGACCGCTCATGCAGACTTATATTTTCCTTTCGAGTTTGCGCGTGCGCGTGCGCGCCTGTAGGCTAAACACTGACATCCGCCAAGCGCAGATGGGGTCAGCATGGAACTGCTTCGCAAACCGCCGCGATGCCGGGCTGCCGACGCAATGACCGAATAACCGAGGCGTCAATGAAGGACCTCAGAGACACGCTCTTGCTGACCTATCGCGGCTTGGTAATGCGGGTGCGAGTGCATCGCGAGAGCAGCTTTTTGGTGACACTTCGGTCCCACTGGGGGTATGACGTCTGCATCGATGACGCGCGGGGCGGCGTGTGCGTTTGGGGCCCGCTTCACCACACCGCGCCCTATCATTCGCATGATGCTGCTGAACATGCTGGCTTGCAGCGCGGACGGCTCGCCATTGACATGTTGCTCGGGCCATTGGCATAGGGCACTTGATGGACCCCGTAATGCGAAGTATGGTCATACTGGACTCGCTTGCTGCGCCCGTCGTGCAGGTTGTTCGCGCTTTGCAGCAACTGCCGATGCATGTAGCTGATATACTCCTCCACTCTTGGTGCGCGTCGACACTCTCGACCGCACAAACGCGGGCCGCAAAGACGCCAGAATACAAACGTCGGCTCGTCGTGTGTACACCCTCCTCTTGAGCGACACGCTCACCACCTTCCGACCTGCGGTAAGTCCGCTCCACGTGTATCGCGTACTAAGCGTCTTACACGCGCAAGCACGGTCCACATTGCAGTGCTCGAACGCGCTAATTTCGCGGCGCCAGCACTGACTCTTAACTACGACGCCCTCCCCCAAGGTCGCAGGCATTCATGCCAAGTCGAGGCATTCGTCCTGCATTCCGGGCCGTCACCCAACCCAACAATATGAAGCACAACACAACACCGTTCACCGTTACCGTCTACCCGATCGAACAAGAGCCTGGCATATGGTTCGCAACCTACATGATCTCAGAGTACCGAGAAGGCGTTGAATGCGTCGTGGCAAACGTGTCGATGCGCCACGCCACTCACGTTTCAGAAGCCAACGCAAAACAAGCCGCACGCAATGCCGGGGACAATGCCGTCGCGCGATTTCGTCAGCAGCGGTCGGCCCAGCCGAAAGCCCAAGCGACGCAGGCTCGCTTCAATCGCGTGCAATCATCGACGACAAAAGAAATAGTCCTTGGCTAGGGAAGAACTTTTGGAATTCGGAGGGAGCAGCTCTGCATGAACACGCCCGCGCTTTCAGTCTCCAGTTCCCGCACAGCGCGACGCAGATCGCGATTTTTCGCTGTGGCTACCGCTACCCGACCCGTCCTTCACATTGTTCGCCACTCTTCCTCTGGCATTTCGACCGCAACGAATTCGGCATGCCCTCGTACGGGATGTGGCGCGATTTGCGGTTTAGCTTACGGCTTGGCGGTTAAATGCATTTAATCTGCGCACCACTCTTCAGTGACGCACGACCTGGCCAAGGAGACGGTCCACCAACCGTGCAACCGCCGGGCGTACCTAGGCGAGTTGGTGCAGATCGCGCCCACCTCGCGCGCCACGGCAACCCCTACAGCGTGCCGGCCTCATATGCAAATCGGCCGATCAGCTGGTGTTTATGCCTCGCCTGGTGTTCGTTGCCGAAGGGCAAGTCATCGCCGAGCACGTACGCTGCATCAGGCGAAGCCACGGCCATGGCAGCACGATCTATGACTGCCGTCACTATTTGGTTGTTCTGCAGCGCAAGCCCGGGGACTACACTATGGAGCGCCATTCGCTCTAGCTTCCTGAAGGATTCAAGCGTCTGCAGCGCATCTTGCTAAAGCGAACCGGTGGCGATCGCGAGATGGTGGAGGTGTTGGCGCTGGTTCTGCTGCACGATGAGCAGGCAGCTGACGGCCGTTGAACTTGCGCTTGAGACCGGCCCGGCCCCCTTCACAAGCAGACGGTCCTCAATATCCTAAGCGGTCTGCTGCAGGGCGAGCCCATTTCACCGATTACCGCGCCGCAGACGCTGGCACTACAAGTCGAACCCGAGGCCAATGTTGGTCGCTACGACACGCTGAGGGAGGCTTCGGTTCGACCTAGGTGGCATGCAGGAAGGGACTGGCTTCCCCGTCCCTGGCGCTATCGAAGCTATATGAGATGGAAGCCGAAGGCGTTGTGGTTGTCGAAGCGGTTATTGAAGCAGACTGGGCTCAGCAGTTGGAGCGCCCGCAATCGCGTCGCCAAGTTGCATTCTCTAGACGAAGCAGCGCGGTGCCTGGAAGTCGATGACTCCGCGGATAACCTCTCGCATCGCCAGAATCAACGGCCGTGTGTCATCGCGGCGCCATTGCACGGCGTAGTGGAGCGGCTCCAACGCATCGCTATCGGGGAGGATGCGCAGTGCACCGCGTTCAACGAGCGCCTCAGCCCATAGCCTGGGGGCAAAGCCGAAGCCCAGCCCCTCAACGACCATGCCTACGACGGCTCCCCAACTGTTGCACATCAGGCGCCGGCCCACCATCTGGCCTCGGTGCGCCAGCCATTGGTCGAGCACCCGCGTTCCGCCCGCACCGACCGGCAGTGTCAACAACGTCTGCTCGCTCATCAACACCCGCGGGTCGTCCGTTCCCGCCAGCTCTAGGAAGGACTGGCTCGCTACCCAAGCAAAATCCACCTGACCTATCCGCTCTGCCCCCAGGCTGCTGCGCGTCGACGGTCCGGCCAGGACTCCAATGTCCAGCTCACCATCATGCAAGCGCTGCTCTAGAACCTGCCCGATGTCGACGTGAGGCTCCAACAGCAAACCCGGATGGCGTGACGACACCTCGCGAACCAGCTTCGGCAGCCAGGTCAGCCCGCTCAGTTCCCCCAGGCCAATACGGCACCGCCCACTCAAACCATGACGTTGCCCCGCCGACTGCTGCAGTTCCGCAGCGGCATGCAGCATCGCGTGAATCTGCGGCAGCATCTGTTCGCCCTGAGCCGTCAGCTCGGCGCTTCGCCCACTGCGGTCGAACAGCGCAACGCCCAGCGACGCCTCCAATTCGGCAATTCGTTTGGAGAGCGACGACACCGACAGGTGAACACGTTCTGCCGCCACCGTGAAGTTGACGCACGTCGCCGCCCAGTAGAAGGCTTCAAGTTGCTTGAGAGTCATGTGCGCTCCGTCGCTTCATCCGATACTTTCCTAAAAGCGAAATTATACATTCGTTATTTTTCGCTTTTGTTGGCAAGTCGTCGTTGCTAGATTGACTTCACCCTGAGCCCACTAGCGTCATGTCAACCGCTCCTCTCCACCACGCTACCCAGACTGCTGCTCTCCCCTCCGAAGATAGGAAGACAGGGAAAGAGCCGTTGTCTGCAATGGATGTGAGGCGCGCGGTATGGCTCAAGCGGCATGTGCTGTCGCTGAAGGACTTCGAGCCGCTGGCGCGCAAACGCCTGCCCAAGCCGCTCTACGCCTACGTGAGCGGCGCAGTCGAGGACAACATCACCCTGACGCAGAACCGACAGGCTTTCGAAGACCTGGCACTCCGGCCCCGCGTGCTGGTCGGCGTATCGTCGCGCGACCTTAGCATCAGCCTGTTCGGCCGCCAGTATGCTGCGCCATTCGGCCTGGCACCGATGGGGATTTCCGCCCTGTTCGCGTACCGCGGTGATGTCGTCATGGCACAGGCTGCCAGCCAGGCGTCCGTACCGGCCATCATGAGCGGCTCGTCGTTGATTTGCCTAGAAGAAGTCATGGAAGCGGCCCCCGGTACCTGGTTCCAAGCCTACCTTCCCGGAGACATGAGCCAAATCGAAGGGCTGCTGGCACGCGTCGAAGCAGCCAAGGTCGAGACACTCGTCATCACCGTCGACACACCTGTCGCGGGAAATCGCGAGAACAACATCCGTGCCGGGTTTTCCACGCCGCTGCGCCCGAGCGCCGCCCTTGCCTGGCAGGGCATCACGCATCCGCGTTGGCTGCTCGGCACCTTCACTCGCACCCTGGTTCGCCACGGTATCCCGCACTTCGAGAACGCCTACGCGCACCGCGGCACCCCCATCGTCTCGCGAAATGTGGAGCGCGATTTCTCGGATCGTGCCCATTTCACTTGGGAACACCTCGCTAACATCCGTCGCCGCTGGAACGGGCAGCTAGTAATCAAGGGCATCCTGACCGCAGAAGACGCGCGCTTGGCGCAACAGCATGGCGCCGACGGTATCGTCGTCTCAAACCACGGTGGCCGTCAGTTGGACGGAGTTGTCGCCGCGATGCGCGCTTTGCCCGAGGTCGTTGAGGCCGTTCCGCAGTTGCCCGTGATGCTCGACAGCGGCGTGCGCCGAGGCACTGACGTCATCAAGGCACTTGCCTTGGGTGCCCGCTGCGTATTCATTGGCCGGCCATTCGCTTACGCAGCGGCCGTGGGTTCCCGCCAAGGGGTCGCACACGGCATCAACTTGATGCAAGCCGAAATTTCTAGAGACCTGGCCATGCTGGGTATCACTCACGCAACGGATGTGGATGCGCAGTGCATCTACCGACCGCCTCCGCATTGAGTACCAACCTTCACCGCATCCCAACAGAACCTTCACGGTCGATACAGGAGACAAGACAATGACCTCGCCACACGGCTTTCGCATTCATCCGCGTCCCACGCACCTCGTCAGCACGTCGTTGATGGAGCGATATCGCAATTTCCCGGTCGCCAATGTCAGCGATGCCATGAGCCGCACGACTGGGACCAGTCAGCTGCGCGCCTTCCACCGCCGCGACGGCAATCTGGTTGGGCGGGCACTGACCGTTCGCACGCGTCCGGGCGACAACCTTATGGTCCACAAGGCCATCGACTTGTCCGGTCCTGGCGACGTCATCGTTGTCGACGCAGGCGGGGTCGGGCCCAATGCCATCATCGGCGAAATCATGCTTGCGCTCGCCATCTCGCGGGGGGCAGCCGGCTTCGTCATCGATGGCTTGATTCGAGACAGCGACACGATTGGCAAGGAGCCCCTGCCCGTCTATGCACGCGGTGTTTCGCATCGTGGACCGTATAAGGATGGCCCGGGGGAACTCCACGTTCCGGTCTCCATCGATGGCATGGTGGTTCGGCCCGGTGACCTGATTATTGGTGATGGAGATGGCCTGCTGGTCGTTCCTGCTGAGGAAGCCGAAGCGATTGCAGTTCGCGTGGAAGAAGTACAGCGAATGGAAGCTGGCGTTCTGGAATCGATTGCCCAAGGCCGAGCCGACCGTACCTGGGTGGACCGCTCGTTGACTGACAAGGGGGTCCTGTGAGCGAGGCCCTTCCCCCAAAGCGTCAGGTCGTTCGATTCGACTATTGGCTGGACCCCGCCTTCAACCGCATAGTCGGCGAAGCTTCAGATGTCACCCTGCACACATGCCAGCGCGAGGGTGCAGACGAAGAGGCATGGGCACGTCTCTCCGAAGCCCATGTGTATCAGATTACGGCCGCCAAGGATGAGTTGCCCCGGCGCTGGTTCGTGACAGCCGAGCTTCTCGCTCGCTGCCCGAATCTTCTGGCTGTGTCCTCGAGCGGCTCCGGTTGCGACACGATTGATATCGATGCCTGCACGGCAGCAGGTGTGGCCGTGATGAACCAGGCCGGTGGGAACGCCGATTCAGTGGCGGAAATGGCGGTCGGGTTGATGCTCTCTGTGATGCGACGCATTCCTGAGTCGGACCGACGCATGAAAGCGCATACCACCGGCAGCCGTGAAGACCTGATGGGCCACGAACTGCGTGGACGGACACTGGGCCTGGTTGGCGTCGGACACGCCGGGAGCCGCGCTGCGGCGCTTGGCCGCGCCTTCGGCATGCGCGTGATTGGCTATGACCCGTATCTCGACAGCGCTGAGAAGGCAAAGCGCGGTACCGAGCACGTCTCGTTCGACGAGTTGCTGCGCTCTTCCGATATCGTGTCCCTGCACTGCCCGCGCGACGCAAGCACACTCGGGATGATGAACGCCGCGGCCTTTGCAGCAATGCGTTCAGGCAGCATCTTCGTCAGCACCGCCAGAGGCGGCATTCACGATGAGGCCGCCCTGTATGAGGCGTTGTTTAGCGGACACCTCGCTGGCGCCGGCCTGGACGTCTGGGACCAGGAACCGCCTCCTCCAGAGCATCCGCTTCTGACACTCGACAACGTCGTCGCCACCTTCCACACGGCAGGCGTGACGCATGACGCCCGTCGCAGAAACGCTACCCTGGCCGCGACGCAAATCCTGGCATTGCTGGCAACTGGCGAGAGGCCCGAACGACTGGTGAACCCCGACGTCTGGCCCAGGGTGCGCCAACGCATGGAGGCATGCGTAGCTCGTTACCGTTAACTGACCACGAACGCAGTCATCACAAAATTACACCGGCCACATGAGGGTCGGTGAGGAGACAAGAACCATGCACAGCAAACCCGACTCCCGTCGTCGGCGCCTATCCCTTTGCCTTGCCGCGAGTGCGCTCGTCGGTATGGTTGGCGCTCTGACACCAGCCTCATCCCAAGCGCAAGCCGCAGTTTGGCCGAATCGACCCATCGAGATGATTGTGGCGTACGCTCCAGGCGGCGGCACTGACCTGGTCGCCCGCCTGCTCGCACGGCATCTGGAGAAGGAGCTGGGCGCAACCATTGTCGTGCAGAACAAGCCGGGCGCTGGCGGCGCCATCGGCTTTGCCGAGCTGGCGCGCGCCACCCCGGATGGCTACACCATCGGCTTCATCAACACGCCGAACCTGCTGACGATTCCGATTGAGCGCAAGACGACGTTCACTTGGAAAAGCTACGACCTCATCGGCAATCTGGTGGATGACCCGGGCGCATTCACCGTCAATCAGTCCAGCAACATTGATTCCCTGGCGACGCTCGTGAAGTACGCCAAGGCAAACCCCGGCGCCGTCACTGTCGGCACAACAGGCGTAGGCTCAGACGACCATCTTGCCATGCTGTTGTTCGAGAAGGCATCGGGCGTGAAGATGACGCATGTGGGCTACAAGGGCGCGGGCGAAGTGCGTGGCGCGCTGGCCGGTCAACAGATTACGATTGGCGCCATCAACGTCGGAGAAGCACTGGCCTATCTAAAAGGCGGCACGCCGCTGAGGTTCCTGGGACAAATGGGACTGTCGCGCGCAGTGCTTGCGCCGAACGTCTCTACGTTCCGCGAGCAGGGCTACAACATCGAGCTCGCATCGTTGCGCGGCCTGGCAGCACCCAAGGGCCTGCCGGAGCCAGTCAAGAAGAAGCTCGTCGATGCCATGGCCAAGGTTGCGGCAGACCCGCAGTTCAAGCAGCAAGCTGACGCCATGTTTGCGCCGCTGCGCTACCTCGCCCCAGCCGCCTACGCCGCCGAACTTGAACGCGGCGAAGCAGGCTTCCGCCAACTGTGGAAGGAGATGCCATGGCAAGAAAAGTGAGCCGGCTCTTCCGGATTGTGACCGGCACCGCAGCACTGGTCTGCTCGACGCTGCTGTCGGCACAGACGGCACTACCGTCCGGTGCAATCACCATGGTGGTCGGCTGGCCTGCCGGGGGGCCCTCGGACTCCGTCGCGCGTCTCGTATCTGCGCAGATGTCCAAGACGCTGGGACAATCCATCGTCATCGACAACCGTGCTGGGGCAGGCGGCAACATCGGCTCGGATATCGCTTCGCGCGCCAAACCCGATGGCGGCACCATCATGCTTGCCACGGCGACCTCGCACGGACTCAACTCCGCACTCTACAGTCGGCTGAACTACGACCCCATCAAGGACTTCGCACCAATTGGCCTGATTACCACCTCGCCAGGCGTCATGCTCGTCCCCAAGGACTCGCCATATCGTTCAGTAGCCGAGCTAGTCGCCAAGGCACGCGCTCAACCTGGTCAGCTGAACTATGGTTCCGGTGGCGTCGGCTCGAGCCAGCATCTGGCAGGCGCAGTGTTCAAAAAGCTCGCCAACGTGGATGTTGCACACATTCCGTTTAAAGGCACTGCTCCCGCAATGACCGACCTCATGGCCGGACGCGTCGACTTCATCATCACAACGGGTGCCCTCCCCTTTATCCGCTCTGGCAAGGTCCGGCCACTTGCTGTAGCTGCGCATCAGCGCCTGCCAGTGTTGCCGGATGTCCCGACGTTCGAAGAGGCCGGGGTGAAAGGGTTCTATACCGATTCCTGGTATGGACTGGTGGCGCCCGCGAACACGCCGCGCCCGGCGCTCGAGAAGTTGAATGCTGCGCTGAACCAGGCATTGCGAGACCCCGAACTCCAAAAGCAGTTCTCGGAGCAGGGTTCTCTACTCGTCAAGCCGATGGGGGTGGATGAGTACTGGACGTTCGTGAAGAAGCAGATGCCCAGCGCTGCAGAGCAAGTTCGCATCTCAGGGGCTAAGGCGGACTAGAGACGCAGCGACTCTCTCTGCCGCCCAGGGATAAGAGAGCGATACGCGTCGAAGCTAGTCCAACCGCATGGCTAGCTGCTGCAAGTCGACACACCCTAACGTAGGGAAGACATGGCAGCTCAAGCACATGAAAATGTCGACGTCGTGATTGACCCCATGACATTCACCCAGCCCGCCAGCATCATGCTGCGGGCTTCCTTTTCCTCAGACCTCGGCTATACTGTATATCCATACAGTATCGACCCCTGAGGCCATGCTCCCAGAACCTGCAAATTGCCCCCTGTGCGGCAGTTCCGCTGAGCGGATTCGGTCACTCCAACTTCGGGGATTCCGATACACCTGTCCAAGATGTGGCTCGTTTGGCATAGAGACGGCGGCTTTGGGCGATATGGAAGCCGCCATCTTGGGTCGCCAGGCAGTCGCTCCTTTGCGAGCCTATGGACATTTGCCGTCCATACACAGAGACAGGCAAGGCGTTCGTGTTGGACGTGGCCGTACATAGGACCGCGTAGACAACGGTCTACGACAGCGTCGTCGAGGAAGGAGCAGAAGTTATGGGTAACAGCCGGTTAGCAGCGAGCTGTCATCTACGTGGTGACTCGTCAAGTCAGCCCGCCACTGTGGGCGCTAACGGGATACTTGGGCGCATCGAAGGCCAATATGTATCTACGGCAATACGGCAGCTTCCTCCTGCTGCCACTGCCATTCAAGAACATCTGGATGTAGAAATCGACGCCGGCGCAGATGGACGTGTGCGCTTCTTCGCCGAGAGAAAAACGGCTCGGCATCATCGACACTCGCATTATTATTGGTCGGTGTATCGCGCTGAACCGGTTGGAAGCAACGACACGCTCTAAACCCATTGTTCTCATGCAGATTTGGACGAAGCTCTTCACTCAGACGCTCATCGCCATCGGGCTCATCGTCGTGGCGGCGGTGGTCTCGCGCGTCATCTACGTCAATGCGAATCCACCGGCGATGACCGACGTTCAAGAGGAAAGTGATGTCCATCGAGAAGTCGTCGACTGCAGAATGGAGCATAGACCGGCAGAGCACCCCGCGCGCCAAACACGTGAGGATGCCATCTGGATTGCGGGTTGCCTCGACTCCTGAAGTAAAACGGGCGAGCCGGTTGACACTTCCCGGCCATCCACAAAGCTCACTTTAGGTACACGCCCTCGGCGTTCAGGTTCCGGCGGGCGCGGCCGTTAGCTGAGATTAGCTGTGCGAACCCCGCTACAGCATTTTTCAGGGCAAGCGGCATACCCAGCTGCTTGCCCCTTCTACTCAACCCAGACAACGCAACGGCGCAACGGACGCATTGAAGCGCTTACTACTGAGGGCGCGCGAGCGCCAGTGAGGCGACGAACTCTCGCACGGCCGGGCTCTCATCGCCAGCTCGCGTCACAGCCACCAACGTGGCTTGCGTCCGCACATTCGAAATACGAACGAAGGCCACGTCACTCCGGTTCGCCGCTGCAACCGAAGCACCCACCACTGTGAATCCCAGTCCGGCGGCAACCAGGCCCAGTGCCGTGTGAATCTCGATGGCTTCATGTCCCGCGCGAGGATTGCCTCCAGCCTGGCGAAGTAAATCGACCATCTGGTTCGCGTACCGGCTCTGCGGGTCTTTCGGATATTGGATGAGCGCCATATCGTCCAAGTCGGCGGCCTTAATCGTCTTGCGTTTCGCCGCCCGAGATTGGATGGGCACTGCGGCAACAAACGGGTCTTCGAAGAGTTCGGTATAGGTCAAGTCGCTGGCTCGGTCGAAATCGCCGATGTAGCGGGAAACGCCAACGTCAATTCGACCACTACGTAGCAGTTCTGGCTGATGCTCCGACAGTTGCTCGAGCAAGTCCAGTTGAATGCCGGGAAGCTTTTCCCGAAAGCGCCGGACCGCCTCCGGGAGCAGGGAGAAGATTGTTGACCGGGTGAATCCAACTCCAAGCCAACCAATGTTGCCAGCAGCAACGGCCCTCGCCTCCTCGTCAAGTTGGCGCATTTGGGAAAGAAGGTCTTTCGCCCGGGGATACAGAAACTTACCAGTGGGCGTTAGCGTCATGGGCCGATTGGACCGGTCGAACACGGGCGCACCCAACTGCGACTCCAACTGCGATATCTGCATGCTGATTGCCGTGGGCGCGACGAACAGGCGACCGGCAGCTGCCACCGCGCTACCAGCATCGACCACCTCACAGAAGTACCTCAGTTGCTTCAAGTTCATTTTTTATGAATCTAGGTCCAATTTTCGTTGTTTGATTCAGCCAAGACTTTACTCGAAACTCCAACGACCGACATATGGAGTTAAGCGATGGACAGTGTTTCGACCCCCGCGCAAAGTCTGCTGGAAGCGGCTGGTGCCCTTAGCACAGCTGAAATCTCGGACGCGCTCGACTATTTCAAACTGCCCGGTAGCGCACTCGGCATCGGCCTCCAAGCCGGTGAACCGCGCATTTTCGGTCCCGCCTTCACGGTTGCTTTTGTGCCTGTCGACACCGCGACGCCGGGCACTGTTGGCGACTACCTCGACAACATTCCTCAAGGCGCCGTCGCCGTTCTGGACAATTCCGGCCGCGTCGACTGCACCGTATGGGGCGGCATCATGAGCAAGATTGCTGAACATCGCGGTATCGCCGGCACCGTCATCAATGGGGTCTGCCGTGACACTGCCGAAGCCCAAGAGGTCAACTACCCGCTCTACGCGCGGGGTCGCTTCATGCGCACCGGCAAAGACCGTGTTCAGGTCAGCACTGTTGGTGAGGTCGTCAGCCTTGGCGACGTGCGAGTGACGCCAGGCGACTACGTGGTTGCAGACGCCGACGGCGTCGTCGTCATACCGCAAGCCCGCGCGGCAGAGGTGTTCGAGCGCGCTCTTCGCACCCGCGAGGTCGAAGGCAAGATTCTGGAAGCCGCGTTGGCCGGCACACCGCTTGGGGAGGCACGCCGCCAATTCGGGTACCACACGCTTCAGCGGACCGGTCACTGAACCCAGGGTCACAAAAATATAACGGAGACAAAATGAACTGCAAGATGTATCTCGTGACCGCGCTCGCGGCGACCTTGGCCTGCGCACTCACTCCTGTCGCGGCAGCGGCGGCCGAAGCTTATCCCTGCCCGACCCTGCGGCTCGTATCCCCTTACCCGCCCGGTGGTACCACCGATATCCTCGCGCGCATTGTTTCGCCCGGACTATCCAAGCGACTTGGCGTCACCGTCATCGTCGACAACAAGGGCGGCGCCAGCAGCAATATTGGCACTGAGTTCGTCTCGCGTGCCAAGCCGGATGGCTGCACCGCACTGCTCGGGAACAACACCGGGATTGTCATCAACCGGAACCTCTACAAGCTGAAGCTCGACCCGACTCAAGCATTGGCTCCAGTGGGCGAAGTAGCGTCGGTTCCGCTCGTCCTTTACGTCAACGCGTCGCTACCTGTGAAGACTGTGGGACAACTGGTCGACATGACCAAGGCCGCTCCCGGAAAGTACAGCTACGCCTCCGGCGGAAGCGGCAGCCCGCAACATCTCGCAGGCGAAATGCTGAAGCTCGAGCGTCAGCTCGATATGGTGCACGTCCCCTATCGTGGCCAGGGGCCCGCGTTGAGCGACGTCATTGCCGGCCAAGTACCCATTGCGTTCGAAACGACGACGGCCATCGCCCCGCACATCAAGTCTGGAAAGCTTCGTGTGCTGGCAACCACCGGTGCAAAGCGTTCGAAGACGCTGCCCGATGTTCCGACGCTGCAGGAATCAGGGTTCCCTGGCTTCGTCATCGAGAACTGGTACGGCTTGTTCGTGCCTGCAGAAACGCCTGCACCGCTTATTCAGCAGCTGAATGCAGAACTCAATGCGGTCCTCACCGAACCCGACATTGCATCGAAGCTTAGCGACTTGGGGTCTGGCGACGTTCACGGCACGCCTGCTCAGTTCCGTGCATTTATCACGAAAGAAATGCCGTACTGGGAATCGCTGGTCAAACGCTCCGGCGCGAAGGTCGACTGAACATCTACGAATTCGGAATCCACTGAAATGACTCAAAACCCAACCGCAAACCAGCTCGAACGTCTCTTGCGCCTGGGCACCGCGACCATCCACGAAGCTCAGGGCCAGCGCGGCGCCGTAGATTCCGCTATTGCGCCCTTGCACCCTTCGATGCGAGTCGCCGGTCCCGCACTGACCATCGACATCCGCCCCGGGGACAACCTGATGATTCACTATGCGTTGACGAAAGCTCGCCCAGGAGATGTCCTCGTGGTCGATGCCAAGCAATTCGTCAACGCCGGACCATGGGGTGATGTGCTGACGTTCGCAGCACAGAAAATCGGCATAGCCGGCCTGGTCATCGACGGTGCCGTTCGCGATGCGACAAATATCGTGGAAATGGGCTTCCCCGTATTCTGTCGCGGTCTCAGCATCCGCGGGACCAACAAGGTTCAGCCCGGTCGCCTGAACGTGCCCGTTGTGGTTGGTGGTGCTCCAATCAATCCCGGCGACATCATCGTCGGCGACCGCGACGGGCTTGTCGTCGTAGCAGCGGAAGAACTCCAAACGGTCATCGACGCAAGCGAAGCCCGGGAGGAGAAGGAAGCTGAAATGCGGAAGAAGCTTGAACAAGGCGCCACGATGGTCGAGCTGCTTGGACTGCAAACAACCCTCGATTCTTACGGGCTGCGCTGACTCAATCGAAGGATAGAGCCTGCAAGCTAGGGGGCAAGTAGGGTCGCTGCCATGTCGGGCGCAAGCAATTGACAATCCCGCTGGTCGGTCAGCTGTGGAAACGCTTCGGCAGTTCGGGCGATAACCAGGACATCGGTCAAATCGCCCGCTTCGAGAAACGACGAAAAGGCCCGCTAGAAAGCAGGCGGGCCTTCTAGCTTCGGCTATTCCGGACAAATCGACAGTTCGTGTCCGCTTGCACTGAGCTGGTGTTCAGTCATACGTACGGACAGCTCAGACTTCGGTAAACGACAAATCTGCTGAGCACATAAGGCAGGCTCTCAAACTGAGAACCCACACTCGATGCCGCGCTGAAGTCGGTTGCGTTGCTAGTACCTCAGAACTTGTGCCGAATACCGAGAACGGCGGCGCTTTGGTTCGCGCCAGGACTCGTCGTGCCGAAGCCTGTAACCCCGAGATTCGAGTTTTCCTTGTTCCGTGTGTAAGCGACATTGAGAAACAAGTCCGTGCGCTTCGAGAGCTGGTAGTCGGCCGAAAAGACAAACATCCATGGGTCCGCGCCAGTATCCCGAAAATCCTGGTAGTACGCCACCGCGGTGAGGTTCCACGCAGCGCTGACGTCCCAGGTCGCACCAGCCCAATACAGATTGGTCGTTGCATTAGTCGGGGGCGTCATGAGTCGTGCGTACCGATAGCCCACGAACGATTTCACCGGCCCCCATAGATATGTTGCTGCCGCTGCAACCCGCCGGCTCTTGCTGTCGGCAGTAGCGACTGAGTTGCCCGCGACCTCGTCGTAGACTAGGTTCGTGCTCACGGGGCCGGCGTCATAGCCGAGCGCAAATGAATACTCACGTCCCACTTTGCTGTTGCCAGGCACTTCGCCGTTAACGCCGGAAGTCCCGTCGACACCAAAACTGTAGAACCCCTTCGCGGTTAATCCGCCGATTCGTCCCACATATTTCACGGAATTGTCTGCGCGCGATTGAAGGGCCGCGTCCTGCGCTCCGATGGAGTATCGGCCGGCAATTGCCATGGGGTCATAGGCCCCGCCCAATTCGAACATGGGAGTTGTCTGACGCCCTAACGTGAGCACACCGTATCTCGTCTGCAGGCCGACCCAAGCCTGACGACCGAAGAGCCTCCCCCCTTGGGCGCTCTTTCCATCGTCCAAGCTAACGCCACCTTCAAGAGCGAAGACTGCCTTGTTCCCGCCGCCGAGCTCTTCTGCGCCTCTCAATCCCCAACGTGAACCCGACATGTTGCTGGACTGCACTCGAACCGTGCTGTGATTACCATTGGGCTGGTGATTTGCATACTCGATGCCCATATCTGCCACACCGTACAGAATCACGTTGGATTGAGCGGCGGCAGTCCCTGCCATTCCGGCGAGAATAGCTGTTGTCGCAAGCTTTGCTTTCACTGTTTGTCTCCTCCATTGCTCTCTTGAGGGCCTCCGTACTTTCAGAGTGCATGTCAAGGTCTGAGCGTTTTTTTAAGACGAGCGAAGCCCTGCACGTGCCTGCGCTGCATGTGCAATTGGCTGTATGAAATGTGTGTCGATGCCCGAGACGTTCTAAGGGCGGCCAGTCAGAGAGTGAGTCCCTGAAAGGGGCACTAGCAACATACGATTGCTAGCGCGCATACACGACTGATTCTTGGTCTCCCGGCACCTCATTTCCACCGGCGCTCGCTTCTAGTTCTTGTATGCAGCAAGGGCGGCTACTCTTTGGCAATCCTGTTCTTAGTCACCACGGACCGCCACTTCCCCTGCTCTCTTCCGATGAACGCTGCAAAGTCGCTGTTTCCCAGTTCAAGCGGGACGCCCCCCAGAGAGGCGATTCGTTCCACGAAATCTCTCTCATTGACGATGGAATGAATCTCTGCGGAAAGCTTCTTCACAACGGCATCGGGCGTTCCTCGTGGAGCCAGAACACCGAACCAGCCACTCGCCTCAAAGTTTGGCACCCCACTCTCCGCCACAGTTGGGACCTTGGGAAGCATCTGCGTTCGCTGTTTCGATGTGACAGCAATCGCATTCAGCTTGCCAGACTCAACCATTGGCAGAAGAGTGTTGAGGTCGCCAGACATGAACTGGATTTGTCCGCTCACAACATCGTTCATCGCCGGCGATGCACCTTTGTACGGCACATGCACGATGTCTACGCCCGTCAGGGATTTCAACAACTCGCCGACCAAGTGGTTTGTGGTCCCTGCGCCAGGAGATGCGAAATTGACCTGCCCCGGGTGGTCCTTCGCATACTTGAGAAGGTCGGACATGCTTTTGATTGGCAGGTCCTTGTTCGTGACAATGAGAAATGGGACAGACGCGACGCCGGATACCGCGACAAAGTCCTTGCTCACGTTGTACGGTACGGACGGGTCGAAGCTTGGCAGAATGGCTATCGGACCGTTGCTACCAAATAGCAATGTCTGTCCATCAGGCCGCGCCCGTGCCACTGCCACCGTTCCGATTGCGCCGCCCGCCCCAGGTCGATTATCCACAACGACGGGCTGCCCAAGACGTTGCCCGAGTTTCTGCGCAATCAGTCTCGCCACCGTGTCGGTCCCGCCACCTGCTGCCAGAGGAACCACAAGTCGGATGGGACCACTTGGATACGTTGAGGCGCTGGCCTCCAGACCACAAATGCAGGCGCTAGCGGCCAGAGCTATACGCAAGAGTTTGATGAACTTCATAGTCTCGCCTGGTCAACTGCAGTAACGAAGGCCGTCGTCGTGCATCCACGCAAGGACGGCCAGGCACAGGGAGCGCTTTACGAGTAGCGCTTGCGGAACAAGGGGCGCAGTTCGTCAAGCGGGGCCTTGCTCTTGATGAGGTCCCGCATGGTGTCCTCAGCTTTGCCGATTTGCTCGGCTTCATCAATGAGTTTCTCGATGAGTTCTGCAGGAACCACACAGATACCCGAGTCATCGGCAACGATGAGGTCACCTGCATGCACAATGATGTCGCGGAGCACGACCGGGCCGTTGATTTCCATTGCTTCCATCCGGTACTTGCCGGTGATGGGAGTCACCCCTACGGACCATACGGGGTAATCAATTTCCCGGATTGCCGGAACGTCGCGAACCGCGCCATTGACGATGGCGCCTGCAAATCCTTGGGATTTCGCGACGAGACACGACTGACCGCCCATATTGGACACATCGGGATTGCCACCGAAGTCGGCCACAAGCACATCACCTGGCTCGGAAGGGTAGTAGTTCTCGCGGGTGGACATCTTGATGGGGTCCTTGTCGTAGTATCCCTGCGTCGGCGTCTTGCGTTCCGGAATAGACCGCAACGTAACTGCGTTGCCCACGACCACTTTTCCAGGAATGAGCGGCTTGAGGTGAGATGCCGCCACAACCCCGCGGATTCCGTATCCGTCCAGCATGTCCGACACCGTAGTCGTGGCGTCCGGAAGCGCGCGATAGCGCTCGATAATCGACTGGGGAGTACGGGCGAATTTGACCTTGGTAAAGCGCTCAACTGGAACCTGACCCCAGATACGGCCTGCTGCCTTGTATTCCTCGTAATCTGCTTCGACTTGCGTGCGCGACATGCTTTGCTCCATTGCTAACGGGATGAAAATCGGTTCGATGTAGACGTCCTGAACAAGGGTACGAACCCTTGCACTGCCCACGAAGCAAAGATACATGTTTTCTCTTGTGGAGAGAATAATTATTTTTCTTCCAATGGAAAACCCCTATAATGCGCTTGCAGATGCACTGGCATCCTCTGTGACGTTTGCTCCACCACGATGCCTGACGCGAGCCATGGGGCCGCGCGGATGGAGCTTCAGTCAGGTATGTTCCGCGGGATTTCGGCGAGGCCTCGCCAGCCCGGCCTGCACGAGAAAACACATCAAATGAACACCCCTTTGCCTCAAGAGACAGATGAAGAAGCAGGTCCAGACACTGAGAATGTCGAGTCGACGAGTTCGCAGCGAGTAGGTCCGTTTGCTAAGTTGCTGTCAGTGCTGGACCTGTTTTCTGCCGAGCGGACGAGCGTCAACATTGACGAGGCGATAGCGTTCTTGGGCGTAGGAAAGTCCACCGGTTACAAGCACCTTAAAGACATGTGCGACTCCGGCCTTCTCGTACAGCGCGGCAAGGGTGAGTATGCGTTGGGTCCGCGAATCATTGAGCTCGAACGACTGCTCCAAGTCTCCGACCCGTTTCTCATCGCGGGCAAAGCGGCTATGGTGGTCGCCGAGGAGCTTTGTGAGAATCGTGCTCTGATGCTATGTACGCTCTATCAGAACAGGGTGCTTTGTGTGCATAGCGTCGGACCGGAGTCCATCCGCTATGGCAAGGAGTACATGCGCATCTACCGAGCCCGCGGTACCGCGCTCCCCTTGTTCAAGGGCGCCGGCTCGCATGCAATCCTGGCTCACTTGCTCCCACATCAGATTCGCTCGCTGTATTTGAGCAATGCCTCAGAGATAGCGATGGCTGGCTTGGGCAGCGAATGGAAGGACTTCCGTTCTGCTCTGGCGAGAGTGCGCAAGGCAGGCTTTGCGACATCCGTCGGGCAAATAAACCCAAACATGCTCTCAATCAGCGTGCCTGTATTCTTCGACGAGAGAGTCCATGGAAGCTTGCTGCTTTTGACGACCAACTCTTCCGAAGAGAAGGCCATGGTCGACCAACTTGCTGGGCAACTAACCAGGATTGCTGGCCGAATTGAGCAGCTCATGGCCGAAGGAAGCTTGGTGTAACTTCGGCGGAGCGTTCACCTCCGACCTGATTTAAGGCGGTGAACTCCGCCCATCAAAAAAAGCAGTTCCTTATGCGCAGTGGAACTAGGGGCAATCCAGCGAAGAACTTGGCTCAGGCCAGGAAACAAGTACCTCGCGAACGCAACGCCCGTATTGGTCGGGAGAGTTAGGACCAGCGCTCGTGTGGTTCCACAAACATGGTCTCATCGCCAAGTATGCGGTCGCCAATCGACAACGCGCGTTGCAACATTTCCGTCAGCCTGTTGACCGGCACTCCATCCAAACGAAACCCACAATAGAGGTTCCGCTGCCGGTAGGTTAGTTTCGCGCGACTAAGTCCGGCTTCGAGCGCGGAGATAGAGGCAACGTGGACATGCTGTACCCCGCGCGAAATCACACGAACGTTGCATTCGAGGCCTATCCGCCCCAGTTCCGCAACGTCGCGCCAGGCCCTTGCATAGTCGAGCTCCATCTCCACGCAGCGTGAGCTGCGAAGTAGACGCATCGCCTCCGCCTTCGAATAAGCGACCACGCAAATTGTGTTGCTAGGACCTTGCACGACATCACTCACTAGGCAGCGTTACTCGACTTTCGCGCCAGATTCCTTGATGACACGAGTCCAACGCACAGACTCACTCTTCATGTACTGCGTGTACTGTTGCGGCGTCCCTCCAAGAATTTCGGAGCCCTGCTCTTGGAGCTTGGTGCGAACCGCCTTGTCCTCCAGCGTCTTCGCAGTTGCCTCACGCAGGCGCGTCACGATTGCTTCCGGCGTGCCCTTCGGGACAAGGATGCCTTGCCATGCGCCCATGACGAGGGAGTCCAGTCCGGTTGCTTCCTTGATGGTGGGTACGTCGGGCAGGATAGGCGTGCGCTTGGCACTGGTAATGGCCAACGCCTTCAGTTTCCCCGCCTTGATATGAGGTGCCGCCTCATTCAGCGGTAGGAACATGAACTGCGTGCCCCCAGAAATCAAGTCGGTAATCGCAGGCGCACTACCTTTGTAAGGCACATGTGTCGCCTGAATGCCCATCTCCTTGGCGAAAAGAGCCCCACCCAGATGCAGCAGAGCACCCGACCCCGAAGACGCATAGTTCAGCTTGCCAGGATTCGCTTTGGCGTTGGCCACGAGCTCCTTGACGTTATTCACCGGCAGGCTCGGCGTGGTGACAAGAATCAGGGGGATGTTGGCGGTCAGGCTAATCGGCACGAAATCAGTGAACGCGTCGAACTGCACGTTCTGGTAAAGCGATGGCGCCAGTACGATAGCCGAGGTACTGTAGAAAATGGTGTAGCCGTCGGGCGCCGCTCGCTTCGCTTCGGTAGCCGCAATGTTGCCTCCTGCTCCGGGCTTGTTGTCGGGGACGATTGAAGCAGATAGCTGGGAAGCCAGCCCTTGCGCAACGATACGCGCGTTGATATCGGCAGAGCCGCCAGGAGGAAAGCCCACGAGCATGCGAACCGGCTTGTTCGGATACTTGTCCGCCGCAACAGCCGCGGGAGCAATGAAGGTGGTCGAAAGGATGGCCACCGACGTGGCAAGCAAGATTTTGTTCATGTAACTGTCTCCGGAATGCAGTGTTTTTTGTTTAAGCGGTCTGCTTGAGCAGCCACTGAAGCGCGTCTTCCAACGTGGGGTTCTCGCCCACAGGTTGAACGTCTATCGCTGCGGCCGTATTCGCGAAGCGTGCCTCCACTCCGGGCAGTACAAGGGAGGTCAGTCCGGAACCTTGCAGTTCCTTCTGCGCTTCTGCGACTTCATGGGTCCGCCGCTTCGCATGAATCGTGTGCGTGCGAACGAGCATGTTGATGAAATCCTCAAGCGGGCTGTCGTCGATGTCCTTCAGGACGCCATACAGCTTGTCTCGGACGCCTTGCTTTTCCGCGGCCATCAACAGCTCGACCGACAAGGCCTCCATGCCTTTGGTGAAGACGCTGCGCAAGACCTTCAAGGAAATGGCATCACCAGCTGCGCCTCCCTGGACAATCCGTGCATTGCCGCCCGCCTGTTGGATGAGTTTCGAGAACTCGGCGGCGCTGTCCCCCGAACAGAGCAGCGGCGTCCGCGCCCACGCCAGCGAGATAGCCCCCATCACTGCGACATCGGCGTAGCCCAACCCCTTAGCCTTTGCCCGAACAGAGGCCACACGCTTGTCTGCGGGACTCGCTGTCGTCAGGTCGGCATAGCGAGAACCCAGCTTCATGTGCTCAAAGCACTGGCCAGCCACGTCCAAAGAGACGGCGCCGAAAACGCAGGAGAGTACCCAGTCCGCCTCTGCCAGCCATGGGCCAACGTTCTCGTGCACTGAGACTTCAAGTTTGTTGGCCAAGTCCCGGCCACCTTGCGACAAACGCGCGTCGCAAAGCTGAAAGGTCGTTCCGGGAATCGTTGCGAGTGCGGTCACGTAGCAGCGACCAACTTCGCCTAAGCCAATGATTGCGATGTTCAAGACTGTCTCCTAGCTGTTCAAGCCGGAGAGTACAAAATAAAAACAGTCAGAACAACGCGAATCGAAAGAAACGAGGGTATACGTGGTCATCTGCAGCTCGAAAGCGAGGCAGATGTAGGTCAAAGGACGCTTAGTGTTCTATTTTTGTACCGAAACATCCTGCCCCTGGAAACTGTCCAGGCGGCGACTCATGAATCGTTGGTTCGAGACCAGGAGATGGACCGACATCATTTGCTCGGCCAGGTCGCCGTCATGCAGTTCGACGGCCATGGTGATATCCCGGTGATGCTGAAGGCTTCGGAGCAGGTCTTCATGCTCGTAGAGGAAGAAGGACCGAGTGATGATGGGCATGTCAATCATCGTCTCCAGCATGGTTCTCAGGCGCTGCGACCCAGCAGCGTCGAGCATCAGCCGATGGAAGCGGCTGTTCGCAGCCTGTACTTCTGCGATGCCATCGTCTGAGTTGCCGGCGTTCGCTATGGCCGCGGCCATCTGTTCGTTGCAGTCTTTGAGCTGGGCAATGGTTTCCGCACTCGCTCGCTCGGCCGCAAGCCGAGCCGCGAAGGGCTCCAAGCGAATCCGCAGACGGAACATGTCTTCAATGTCCCATCTGGTCCACCCAGCTACGAACACGCCTCGACCTGCCTCCTGGACTGCCAGCCCATCATCGATAAGGCGCTTAAGCGCGGCACGTACCGGAGTACGGCTGACCCCCATGTCGTCGGCTATGTGCTCTTCCTTCAACTGCGTACCGGCCGTGTAATGGCCAGCCACAATGCGCTTCTTCAGCACTTCGTAAGTCTGCTCGCTGCCCTTTTTCATCGCTTTTCTTTCTTTTCCTAGTGCCCGACCACGAAAACCGCGCGCCCCGCGCCGGCCGCAGCGCTTGCTGACGCGCCGCCATCGTACCAAAGCCTGAGAATTGGTTAGCCAAGCCCTCACGGCCGTTCAAACCGAGCAACTGTACTTTCGCTGTACACACAACGTCCTCAGATGCCGGAAATTCCCACGTATACCCGTAGATTCACCATATCCTCTTGCCGCTTATTGTTTTTATTTTGTACCATCCGCTCACCAAGCAATGGTACTACCGCATTCACACAGGAGACAGCATGTCGGCGAATGAACAGCAAATCGAGCGTCTGAAAGGCCTCGGCACCGCAACCATCCATGAAGCCCAAGGCCAAAAAGGCGCCCTGGACTCGGGGCTTAAGCCGCTAGACCCGACGTTGCGTATGGCCGGCCCTGCTGTCACGGTGGACATCCGCCCGGGTGACAACCTCATGATTCACTATGCGCTCACGAAGACAAAGCCCGGCGACGTGCTTGTTGTGGACGCCAAGGGCTTCTTGGAAGCCGGACCTTGGGGCGACATCCTGACCTTGGCGGCGCTCGAGCTTGGCCTGGCCGGTCTCGTCGTCAATGGTTCGGTACGCGATGGGAACGCCATCATCGACATGGGATTCCCGGTGTTCTGCCGCGGCCTGTCCATCAAAGGCACAGGAAAAAACCAACCTGGCAAGGTCAACGTGCCCATCCATTTCGGCGGCGTGCAAGTCAATCCGGGTGACATCATCGTCGGCGACCGGGATGGCTTGGTAGCCGTGTCGCCTGATGAAGTCGAAGGCGTCATCAGCAAGAGCATCGAGCGGGAAGATAAGGAAGAAGCCATGCGAGTTGCCCTGAAAGAAGGCAAGACAATGGTGGAGCTGCTGAACCTGCGTGAAACGCTGAACCGCTTCGGACTTCAGTAAGCCAATGCGCCCGCTCCCGGGCGCATCGTTGTTCTCGCTCAGCGCTCGCAGAAGCGCCCTTCCCATTTCCAGGAGACATTTCATGCACTTTATCTTGCGCATGCTGGTAGCGCTCGCCGCCGGCGCTACTGTATCAACGGCAGCCAGCGCCGCGGAATACAGCGGCCCCGTCCGAATCGTCGTGCCATTCGCAGCAGGCGGTGCGACCGACGCCCTTGCTCGGCTTCTTGCACCTGGGCTCGCCAAGGAATTGGGGCATACGGTCGTCGTCGAGAACCGTCCGGGCGCCAGCGGACAGATTGGCTCCGCATACGTCAAGAATGCTCCCGCTGATGGCTCGGTCTATCTGCTGGCGCTAGACCACTCGGTGGTGATTGTTCCTCTTATCACGCCCACAGCCGGCTATGACGCCTTGCGTGATTTCTCGCCTGTTGGCACCGTTGCACGTTTTCAGTGGGCCCTATCAGTGCCCAACTCGAGCCCGGCAACGACACTTCAGCAATTCATGGACGTTGCCAAGAAGGACGCCTCCAAGCGCAATTTTGGTGTGCCTTTGATGGGTGGCATGCCAGACCGCATCGGTGGCACCATTGGCAACAAGGCGGGTATTGCGATGGAAGCCATCCCATTCAACGGGTCCGCGCAGATGATGCCGCAACTGATTGGAGGACAGCTCGCTTCAGGTGTTACCGGTTCTCCCGAAGCGGTAACGATGTCACGTGCAAATAAGGTTCGCCTATTGGCGGTCACGGGCGAAAAGCGCTCGCCTTTGCTGCCTGATGTACCTACCTTCTCGGAGGCGGGCGTGCCGGGCCTGAATCTGAACAGTTTCAATGCCTTCTTCGCCCCTAAGAAGCTCCCCGCGCCAATTGCAGAGAAATTCAATGCGGCTCTCCGGAAAACCCTTGCCGACCCCGAGGTCCGGAAGCAGGTCAGCGACATGTCCCTTGACTTGGTTGAATCGGCGTCCATACCGGAGGCAAAGGCCGAGTTGGAGCGTACCTATCGATTCTGGAACTCCGTAGCTTCGGTCAAGCAGTGACGCCAATGGACCCACGTGATGGCAACTATGGTGACCCGATGACCAACCCACATTCAGCCGGTGGCGAGGCGCCCGGCTTCACCATGCCGGCGAACGCATGCGACTGCCATATGCATGTCTTCGATTCATCGCTGCCATTTGCTGCCAACGCCGTTCTGACACACGAGGCGGCCACTGTCGAACAGTACAGAAGCCTTCAACGACGGCTCGGCAGTACTCGCAATGTCGTGGTCCAACCGTCGTCATATGGCACCGACCATCGGGCCATGTTGGCAGCGCTAGCGCAATTCGGTGATGCTGCGCGCGGCGTAGCTGTTGTCACACCAGAGACGCCAGATGCTGAACTGGAAGAGCTCGCCGCCTCCGGTGTAGTGGCCGCCCGGCTGAATCTCGTTCAACGAGGCGCAACAGATGTGGCCATGGCGCGACCACTGGCATCGCGGCTTCGAAGACTCGGTTGGCACCTGCAGGTTCACATGAAGCCTGAGGACTTTCTCAACGAAGTCGACATGCTGTTGGCGCTGGACATCGACGTGGTAGTGGACCACTTTGCTCGAGTCTTTTGTGACAGAGAACTGGCCCCGTTGATGGAACGTTCCGTCCTCAAGCTGCTTGCCAGTGGACACGGATGGCTCAAACTGTCAGGCGCATACATGGCTGTGCCAAGCGGCAGCCACGACCTGGGCGAGCTGGACAACTTCGTTGCCGCTGTCAAGGAGCTACACACGTCAAGGCTCATTTGGGGCACAGATTGGCCACATGCAACTGAAGTAGAGAAGCCAAACGATGCGACGTTGGCGAATCTCCTAGCCACGTGGTTCCCGGAAGCCACCACTCGGCAATCAATACTGACGACGAATCCGGCGCGACTCTACGGCTTTCGCGACTAGAGACCAAGCCCAGACCTCCTGAGCGGTCTGTTGGCTCAAAGTTTCAGAAGGCGTCCGGGGAGTGAAGTCTCCAAAGCGACCGGACGCCATTTTTTTGAAAAAATACTAGCTTTTCTGGTATTGATTCGTCTTACGTCTCTTCTGTCTATCGCGTGAATCACCCTCCCTTCTCGCGGAACGGTAAAACGTATTGGACTGCCGACCTTGATAATATAATTTTCGTTAATATTTTATTTTCTAAAATTTATTAAATCGTTATTCCAAATCAATATTAGATATAGTTAACTCCCGGCGATATACTCAACTGTCATCCGTCGGCCGACCACAACGGCGACCCGGCGTGTAGCCAGCCCTCCAAGAGAGGGGGCTGTTGGGATGACCGCTCCATTGGTCGGCTGAAGACGACAGCGATGGAGGGAAACCCGGTCACTGTGGGGAAGAGTTGAGAGGACCGGCACGCAGGCGAAGATAGTGCGTGACTCGAATGACTGTCGGAATCATCCAAGTTAGGTATGACGGAAGGAGCAGATGCGCTTAGCGTGCTGAGGGGCCTGCGGCTATTCCTTTCATATCTGAAGGAAAGATATCCTCACAAAATCATATCTATATCCCTACATGAGGATATGCTTAGGTTATTTCTTGAGCCTCTTTCTTAGCTTACACTTTGCTCCCGGAATAACCCTCGCGTACCTATCCGCTACGCCTACATCCGAACGCAATAGTCTCACCTGGAACTGCTTCGCAGTGGGCAGCCAGGGCGGAGAGTACTGTGTTGATTCCCGCAGCGGCGGTATGATGCTTCGGTTGGCTTCGAGAAGCCTGTCCCTCTACGTAACGCCCCGTGGAAAACGAAACCTACCTGCAGTTCGACGCCCTGCAAGCCCTCGCCCGTCGCACAGATGCCGTAACAGCAGACTGTGCGTGCGGTGCACCTGAGCTCGATGAATGGACTTCGGTACCCGTCTCCTTCCCAGAGCAGCAGCTTCGCGTCATCGGCACCCTGGTCCGAGACGCATACACCGAAGCAACCTATGAGGAATATCACCCTCAGGGCACCACTCTCTGGTCAGCCGAAGCTCCTATTGCTCCCCTCTACTTTCCTTACAACCGCTGCACCGTCTCGGAGTGCGAGGTTTGCGAGCGTGCATATCTACGCTACGTAGAGGGCGGCGGGTACTTCGTCGACTCGCGCATACGACGACTGAGAGCGAGTGTACTCATGGACGCCCCACTCTCGATTTGAGGGAGAGCGCGAGCATTGGCCAGAGCTCAAAGTGCGGCCAATGCTCATATTAGCGGGGCCGAGAATTAGGCGCCCTGCCTCCAAGCCGAGAGACCCAGAAGCTCGAGCGTCGTACGCCCCTTGGTCAACTCGTCCATGATGCGCGCTTCCTTGTCGAAGCGGCCCTGCCCGCTATCCAGCGTTGCATTCACGTGCGCTGCGGGGATAACCACCACACCATCGTCGTCGGCGACCACGAGGTCACCAATCGCAACAGGCGTGCCAGTGAAGCTCAGAGGCTGGCCGACCGACGGAACGCTGGCCTTGATGGTGCCGCGGACCGAGATACCACGGGAGAACACGGGGAACCGACGGGCGGTAAGCGCCGCAATGTCGCGGACACCTCCATCGATAACCAGGCCCACTACGCCAGCTGCCTCGGCGGCAACCGTCAGAACCTCGCCCCAGTAGCCGGCCACGAAACCGCCCGTCTTCACGACCAGTACGCTACCACGCGGCACCTTCTCCATAGCCACGTGAATGGCCAAGTTGTCGCCCGGCGAGCATTCCAGCGGATATGCAGGGCCAGCCACGGAGGCTCCAGGCCAAATCGTGCGGACCAGCGGGTCAACGGACGCCGTGGCGATGCCGGAGGCTTCGAACAGGGTCGATGTACCCAGCTTGCGTGCCTGCTCCAGCTGAGCGGCGCTGTAGGGATTTTGCGATGCGGACATCATGCCTTCCTTTGCAGCGTGTGGTAGCCCAGTGCTTCACGCGCCTGGCCGAGGGTCTTGCCTTGAGCGATTTGCTCGCGAATCTTCGATTCCACACCTTCGATGCCGCGAGCAACGTCCGCGACTTCACGGGCGCGACCGCGCGGGACCACAACCACTCCATTGGCATCAGCGACGACGATATCCCGTGCGGCGACGCGAGCGGTGCCGATAGACACAGGCACATTCACGCCTTCAACCTGGACGCGGTCCTTGCCGGTGCGCATGAAGCGGCCACGCGTGAACAACGGATAGTTGTCGCCCAGCGCCTTCGACACGTCGCGGCACACGCCGTCGATGACGGTGGCGCGGATGCGACGCAGACCGGCGTACTGGGTCATGATGTCACCCCACACGGTACAGTCGGTGCGGCCATCGTTGTCCAGCACGACAATGTCGCCTTCTGCCACGTCATCGATGAAATCGCCAACCGAGCCAGCCGGGGTTGTTGCCGAAACGTACTTGACGGTGAAAGCCGGGCCGATGATGGTGCCCTTGTAGTTGTCCAGCGGCGCAATGCCGAGGCACTGGCCAGGAAGGCCCAGCTTGTCCATAGCATCCGACACGCCCGGCGTGTCCAGACCTTCGAACAGAGCAATCAGCTCCTTGTCTTCTGCATTCATGGCAGGTGCGCTCATTTCGTGTCCCCTTGATTGATAGCTTCGAATTCCTTGTCGTGCATGACTTCGGCGACAGAGCGACCTGCGCGCACAGCTTCCACCATGCCGTCCTGGCGACGGGCAATACGCTCGCCCATGTCGAGCACTTCCTCGATACGTGCGGCCGGGACGAAGACCGTGCCGCAGCGGTCGGCGATGACGTAGTCGTCTTCGTGCACAGTCACGCCACGAACTTCCACAGGCTCACCGGAGCCGGTCTGGATGACGCGGTTGCGCGCGCTAATCATCGTGATACCGCGGCCATACACCGGGTAGCCAATCGATTCGCTGCCCTCGATGTCACGGCTGAAACCGTCGATGACAGAACCGCGAACCTTCTTCGACACGGCGGCGTTGGCAAGGATGTCCCCCCAGCAGGAAATTCCGTCGATGCCGCCTGAAATCACGAGAATGCGGTCGTCAGTCGTCACCGCGTCGATGACTGGAGAAATCAGGTGGACCGTCGGCTTGGCGTCAGCCTTCGGGCCGAGCTGAATCGTGCTGGCACGGCCGACAATCTTCGGGCAGTCCCACAGCGGACGCAGGCCATGCGTGGCGCCGGGCATCCCCAGAAAGTCGAGTGCGTCCGAGACGGTATTGGTGTCGAGCCGCGCAAGGCGCTCGAGCAAGGAAGGGTTGCTCTTCACTTTCGTTCCTCTATTGATTAGCAGTTCCAGGTAGTTGCTCTTGCCTCGGGACACATTGCCCATTTGCAGTGCCGTTCCTTTAGCGCCAGAGCTTCAGTGCCGAAGGCGCCGCATACATTTGCAGTCGCTCGCCGCTATCGGCCAGCGTCCCGCTCGTGTTGCGGTAGAGCCGGATTTGACGGTTGGCAGCGTCTTGCACCAGCACGGCGCTCCCGTCCGGCGAGAAGGCATGGCCCTGCAGCCATTGCCCGCCGACGACCTGTGCCGTCGGACGCAGGCGGCTGTCTTCGATGGTGAACAAGCGGTAGCGCGCAGTCCCATGGAAAGGCGAGTTCTGCGGCTTGTTACTGCCGTCAATGACCGTCACGCCAAGCGACCGGCTATCAGGGGAGAAGAAGATGCCTTCCGGTGTCTGGCCGACCGTCACCGTGTCGACGACGCGCGGTTGCTTGGCTCGCAGGTCAATTAGGCTGATAGTGTCGGCATCGCCCTGGCCGCCACCAAGGTTGGTCACCGCAGCCCAGGAACCATCCGGCGAGATGTCTAACCCATAGGGACGAAGGCCGGCGTAGACCTCGCGCTGTTCCAGCGTGACCGAGCGGCCATCGATTGCCAGCAGGCTGACCCGGTTGTCACCGTCCCGGCTAACCAGCGCACGACGTCCGTCCGACGTGAAGGCGACGTGTGCCGGACCGGCCTTCTCCCCCAGTTGAACCTTGCCAACGACTTCCACCTTCTCGCCCTCGATGGAGAGGACCGACACCGACCCCTCGGTGCGATTGGCCACAAGCGCTAGATTGCCCGCCCGGTTGATGGAAATGCCCGATGCGCCGGCGCCGGTGTGGACGCTTCCAACGACGCGCGGACCCGTAGCGCCGCTAGGGTCTAGCGCCACGATAGACACCAGGTCGTAGGTCACCACTTTCGACGCATCGGCCGGGTCACGACGGGTCGATGCACTGACCAGCGCTACACGCCCGCCAAGGGCGATGGCAATGGAGCTCGGCGGCCCCACCAGCGATGTCGGCATGGTCACTTGCTGCGCCACCCGCAATTGACCTCCGGACAGTTCAACGACCGCCAGGGAGTCGTCTGCCTTCCGAACAACCGGCTTGCCGTCGTTCAAGCCTGCGCGGCCGTCCTGCACCGACAGGTAGTACGAAGCCTGTTTCTGCGTTGACGGCGTAGTCGCGCAGGCCGCCAGGGCCGCTACTGCGACGACTACCAGGGCATAGCGCGGGAACATCATCGAGACGTGGGACATTTTGGTCGCCTCTTCGTCATTCGATGTTCGCGCCGGACAGCTTGACGAGCTTGCCCCACTTGTCGATTTCCGAATCAACAATCTTCTTGAACTCGGCCGGCTTATTGCCGACCGGAGTGGAGCCCTGGTCCGTCAGGTTCTTGCGCACTACCGGGTCTTGCAGCACCTTCTGAATGCCGGCGGCCAGCTTGTCGACGATGGCCTGCGGCGTATTGGCCGGAGCAAAAACGCCGTTCCACAGCGTCACCTCGAAGCCAGGTAACGATTCCGAAACGGACGGCACATTGGGCAGGCGTGCCGAGCGGCTCTTCGTGGTGACAGCTAGCGGACGCAACTTTCCACCATCGATGAACGGTAGGATTTCGACCATCGGTGCGAACACGGCTTGAATCTGACCGCCAATCAGGTCAGCATTCGCCGGTGCGCCACCTTTGTAAGGGACGTGCAGCATGTCGCCATGGGCCATGCTATTGAACAACGCGCCCGACAGATGGGAGGCAGTGCCATTGCCCGCGGAGCCATAGGTAATCGGCCCCTTTTTCTTCTCCACGTATTCGATGAACTCAGGCAACGTTTTCGCTGGGACGTTGTTGCTCACCACAAGCACGTTCGGAATCAGAGCAACTTGCGAAACCGGAATGAGGTCCTTGCGCAGGTCGAAACCCATGTTCTTGTAGAGCGTCACGTTGGAGGCAATCGTGCTCGTTGCCATCAACAGCGTGTAGCCATCCGGATTCGCCTTCGCAACGTAGGCTGCGCCGATATTGCCGCCGGCACCGGCGCGGTTTTCCACGATAATCTGCTGCTTGATTTCCTTGCCGAGCTTCTCGGCCAGCAGGCGTGCGGTCGAGTCGGTGCTGCCGCCAGCAGCCAAGGGCACCACCAGCGTGATGGGCTTCTGAGCGGGCCATTCGTTGGCATTTGCGGTCAGGCTCGCAATCGCCGCGCAAGCGGCGACAGCGACGTGGGTGAAACGTCGAGTCATGGTTGTCTCCATTGGTGGTTTTTTCTTTACGAATGCGCTGAGAGGTCAGCGCATCCGCAAATCGGCTTTAATGCCAGCCCATCGCTTGTTATTGGGGGTCGCAATGGTGCTTAAAACTGCGGAACGTTCGGACTTCTCCTACTCACGTTCGCTGGTCACAGAGACAGTGCCTGCGTCGGCATCGAGTTCGATGTAGTCGCCGGTTGCGATTGCCGTTGTCGGGTTCTGGTCCAAGCCGGCAACAACGGGAATGCTCCCGATAATCGCGCCAATCGTTGTGATGGGCTCGGGGTCCACCTGGATGAATGCCACAGGCGCGGTGCCGCGAGAAACCATGTCGTAAATCTTGTACGAGCCGCCCGTGGAACCCTTGCCGGTGCGGAACACGAGCACCTTGCCAGCAATGTTCACGCCTTCGAGCTCGTGTCCAGGTTCCGTGACAACGCCCGTATAGTTGTCTACGCCTCCATTGAAACTGATGGCTTCGCTCGTCACCACCGCTTCACCCTTGGCCTTGCCAGTGACAATCTTGCGGCCCTGCAAGACAAATTTCGTGGTCGTCATGATGCTTACCTCCAGACGCCAGCGACGGCGGCGTTCATGACTCGTTGCAGATTCCCGTAGTGCGTGGGCAGGCCAAACTGACCCGGCGCATAGAACGCCATCTTTGCGGAGTTGGTCGTGAGCGTTTTGTAGCCCTTTGCGGGTGCAATCACGCGACTGCGTGCCAGGAACGGGCAGGTTTCGCGCACCACGACGCCGCCTGCATCTTCGATGGCCTTGATGTAGCCCATGCGCTCAGCCATCGCGTACATCGCACCCGCCGTGGTGACCCACAGGGTGATGTCCTTGTGAACCGTCTTGCCTTCCAGCGCTTCTGCAACTTCGCGGATTTCCTGGACCGACGCATTGGGACAGCCAACGAGAATCCAGTCCACGTGGTCGGTAGGCTCCTTGTTCAGTGCGGCCTCAGCTTGCTCCTTCTCTGCCTGGCCGAACACCAGCACCTTTTCTGGTTCGCCGCCGCCGAACGCTTCCTCGAGCGTCGGGGCTTCCGGCGTCACGCCCACCGCGTGGAACATGCTCACTGCGCCCGAGGCGGCCAGCGCCGCGCTCAACGCTTTGAGCTCTTCCAGCGTCGGCGTGGTCGGGATGCCAGTGAACACCGGAGTGTCCTGGCCAGCAATCTTGCCGGCGAAGTAGCCGAGCGTGCCGTAGTCCGTCATATCGCTGAGAGGCACTTCGACCTTGATGAGGAACTTACCGTAGCGGTTTTCCTTCAGGTGAAAGCCATATTCAGGCGTACGGCCGGTCAGCGCCGATGCAAGTCCGCTCGGACCACCTTCACGGTTGGTGCGCGCACCGCAGACGGAGTTCGCGTAGACCACTGCCGACGATTCGCCCCAGGCCATGTGCTCACCGAAACGCGGCGAGTTGCCGGTCAGGTAGGGAATACAGGTGTTGCAGGTGTTCGCGCCCATGCCGGCGTAGGCATCCGTGAGCCGCGTCTGCAGGACTGCATCCGACTCGGGAATGCCGATGTCTTTCCATTGGGTCGGGTCGACGGCCGTCGGGTTGGTGGTGACGCGGGTGACAAAGGTACCGCCTTGCTTGCGGATGTCTTCCACGAATCGCGTGCCCGCCTCTTCGGCGACTAGCACGGAAGAGCCAGCCATGTGTACGTTGTTGACCGGAATGAGCCGGGCGGCTCCGAAGCTCTCGCCCAAGGCCACCAAGATTTCCATGGCCTTTTTGACGGCGGGACCTTTGTCCCCATTCAACATCTGAGTTTCTTCTTCAGTCAGCAACATACCGATGTCTCCGTGTTCTCCCCTACCGCAGTTGCGGCCTATGGGGCCCGGGAAGCCAAGCTATCCGCGGATTGAAATCGTCGCGTGCAGCCCCACGGATGACCAACGTGATGCCAAGTGTTTCTGCATCGACACAGCTGTGTGGGGAGCACCTTCTTTTTTGGGCCGCCATCGCAGGCAGTCGAGGTATGGATGCATTTTGGTACTCGATTTGTGGAAGAAAAAGCGATAAATTGGAATCCATAAACATTCCTTTTTGCGATGTATCCGGGAAAATTTCAGGAGACGACATGTGACATTCAAGCAACTCGAAGCGATTTACTGGGTGGTGCATCTGGGCGGATTTGCCCAGGCCGCTAACCGAATGCACACGACCCAGTCCGCAGTTTCGAAACGCATCCAGGAGTTGGAAGCACTATTCGACACCCCTCTATTCGACCGTTCGATGCGCTCAGCCCGACTCACCGAGAAGGGGGAAGAGATGTATTTGTTGGCGAAACGGTTACTGGAGGAGAGAGATGCCGCAGTCGAGCAGTTCCAGCGTCCCGAAGTACTGGAGCGCCACGTACGCGTGGGCGTCACGGAACTGACAGCGATGACCTGGCTGCCGCGCCTCATTGGCGCGATTCAGGAAACGTACCCAAGAGTCATCATCGAGCCGCATGTCGATGTGAGCGTGGTGCTCCGCGACAAACTACTCGCGGACGAGGTCGACCTCATGGTGGTTCCTGAAGTCTTTGACGACCACCGATTTGCAGCGACACGCGTCGGCGCTGTGGAAAACGCCTGGATGTGCAAGCCCGGTTTGGTACCCCGCCGCAAGCGGCATCAGATGCATGAACTGGCTCAACAGCGGTTGCTGGCTCAGGACAGCCGCTCGGGGACGGGCCAACTCTACAACAGATGGCTACATGCCCAGGGTGTTACATCGGAGAACGTCCTGTACAGCAATAGCGTCGTTGCAATCATAGGACTGACCGTGTCGGGGATGGGCGTCAGCTACCTTCCCAAGGCTTGCCTTGCCCCGATGGTCGAAGCTGGCGCGCTTGAAGTACTTCAAATCAGCCCAGCGCTTCCGCCAGCGAATTACGCCGCAGTCTGCAAGATTGAGAGGAAGAGCGTGCTGCTCTCTTCCATCATCGAGTTGGCGCAGAGCACATGCGATTTCAGCCGAATGTTCCAGACCGATTGATGTGTGCCGTAAACAGAAAAGGGACCTGCCCTACCGCAGGTCCCAAAATGGTCAAAACAACAACGTTTATAAAACTCAGAATGACCTCGGCATGCCCAAGATGTGCTCGCCCACGTACGAGAGAATCAGGTTGGTAGAAATGGGAGCAACCTGATAGAGGCGCGTCTCGCGGAACTTGCGCTCAACGTCGTACTCGGCCGCGAAGCCAAAGCCACCGTGGTACTGCAGACAGGCGTTGGCAGCTTCCCACGAGGCATCTGCAGCCAGGAGCTTAGCCATGTTGGCTTCCGCGCCGCAGTTCTGATGGGCATCGAACAGCTTCGCCGCCTTAAAGCGCATCAGGCTGGCGGCTTCCACATTCACGAAAGCTCGAGCGATGGGGAACTGCACGCCCTGGTTCTGCCCGATGGGCTTGCCGAACACTACGCGCTCATTGACGTACTTGGTCACCTTGTCGATGAACCAGTAGCCGTCGCCGATGCACTCGGCTGCAATCAAGGTGCGCTCGGCGTTGAGGCCGTCCAGAATGTACTTGAACCCCTTCCCTTCTTCGCCAATCAGATTCTCGACAGGAATCTCCAGATTGTCGAAGAACAGTTCGTTGGTCTCGTGATTGACCATGTTGAGGATGGGTTGGACGGTCATGCCGTTACCAATCGCGTCTCGCAAGTCCACCACGAAGATTGACATGCCTTCCGACTTCTTCTTCACTTGGTCGAGCGGCGTCGTCCGCGCCAGGAGAATCATCAGGTCCGAGTGCTGTACGCGCGAAATCCAGACCTTTTGACCGTTCACGACATACTTGTCGCCCTTGCGTACAGCGGTGGTCTTGATTTTCGTGGTGTCCGTTCCGGTAGTCGGCTCGGTCACGGCCATCGACTGCAGACGCAGTTCGCCGCTGGCAATTTTCGGAAGGTACAACTGCTTCTGCTCGGCGGAGCCGTGGCGCAGCAGCGTTCCCATGTTGTACATCTGGCCGTGGCACGCGCCAGAGTTACCGCCCGCGCGGTTGATTTCTTCCATAATCACGGAAGCCTGCGTCAGGCCAAGCCCGGAACCGCCATACTCTTCTGGAATGAGGGCAGCAAGCCAGCCAGCTTCCGTCAGTGCATTGACGAACTCCTCTGGATAGCCCCGAGCCTCATCAATTTTACGGAAGTACTCAGCTGAGAATTGGCCGCAGAGGTCGCGGACGGCTTCACGGATTTCTTGATATTCGTCGACGGTGTTGAGCACGGTTGTCTCCAATCTTGTAAAAAGTTAAGCCAGTTCTGCGGACGCGGTCATGGCGAGCGCTCCGTCTTCATGACGAATCCAGAGTTGGATGGTCTTGCCATCTTCCGAGCGCTTTCCACACACGGCGATGCGTTGCGGCACAAACGTCGGGCGGACCCCACGGAACGAAAAGGTCTTGACGGTCTCATCCGGGAGATTCTGACGGATCAGTTCCAGCATCAGAAGAGCCTGCAGCGGGCCGTGGACAATCAAGTCGGGATAGTGCTCAACATCGCTGACGTACGGCTTGTCGTAGTGGATGCGGTGACCATTGAATGTGAGTGCGGAGTAGCGGAACAGAAGAACCGCATCCGTCTCCACTTGCTGCACCCAGTCCTCATCCGTGGGAGCTGCCACCGCCTCCGCAGCCGGTGCGCCCGGAACGGCGGCTTCCCGATAGACGATGTCGTGCTCCTCCGTAATGGCAAGGCCGGAGGGTCCGTAGTACTTGTGCTCGACTGTCACGAAAGCCAGCGAGCCGGTACGGCCAGATTTCGCGTTGACATCCAGAATCGTCGAAACCTTGTTCGAGAGATTTCCGATGCGAAGTGGTTGATGGAAGGTGAGACGACCACCCGCCCACATACGGCGAGGCAACGGCACCGGAGGCAGGAAGCCGCCGCGACTGGCATGACCATCGGCACCAATCTCGGAGCGGCGATGCAAAGGGAGAAAGTACAGCCAGTGCCAGAGAGGAGAAATCGCTTGCCCTCGGCGTACCGATGGGACGTCGTAGTCGAGCGTCGCAGATAGTGCGGCAACAGGAAATGCAGTGATTTCGTCTTGGGATTCCGTCGTCCTTCCGACCCACTGCTTCAAATGCTCAACGTCCATGGCTTTCCTCAGGTAGAACTGCTCGGACTCCACTATGCACGCGGCACGTGTTCACGAAAATTCGAAAGTTCGGAACGTGCCGTTCGGCCGGACGGAAAGCAGTTGTGAGTCGAAGGAATCCGAATGCAGCATTCGGAAATCGCGGATTTACTCCTAGGCCTTGCGCCACCAGCATGTAGCTATGACAACGCGCACATCCAGGCCCATGCAAGTACAGATTCGTTGCCGCTCCCGGGTATCACTCCAACGCCTGGTGCCCGCCTTCCCAATGTCTATCACCGCGGACAGCGGCGAACTGTCGTTGACCCGGCGAGGCTATGTCCGCACATTGCGAGTCGGGCAGCGGATTGCGGTGCCTGCATTCGAGCAGGTGGACCTGCTTCTGACCGGAAGCCTGTTTCGGCCGACAGCATGCGTTCTTGCGCTCGGAGACGAAGAAGTCACGGCAAGCGCTCATCCGTGCATTGGCTGGATAGACCACACCGCCAGAATGGAACTTCACCAAATCCGGGCTCTGATTTCTGGAACCGTTTTCCAGAATCCCCAGGAGACGTGGAGCGCGAACCGCGTCGCCAGCATGATGCATACGACGCCACGCAAAATTCGTGCAGCGCTGTTCGCCCAAGGCGACGCACTGACTCACCTCTGCCGCACGCAGCGGCTCATGAGAGCGTTGTTCGACGCCTTCCAGCTCGATTTGTCAGTCGCAGACTTGAAGCGCCGCGTTGGATGGGGGGCAGACAAGGACCTTGAGGCAACGTTCCAAGATTGGTTTGGCGTATCTCTGGATACCGTGGCTCGTCTTCGAGCATCCAGTTGGTAATGGGAGAGACCATGAGAAACAGCATCGGACGGTCTGTCCCTGAATGGGCCAATGGCAATCGTCTGAGACCATTCAACGGCCTCACGGCAACGCCAGAGGTCCATCGACGAGCACCTGCGAGCCTGCGAGTGTTCCCGAGAGGCACGCCAAAGCTGCTTCGCTCGATTCGCGAGGGTCTTGACGCCGCCTGTGTGCGAGATGGGTCGGTCATATCCTTCCATCATCACCTCCGAAATGGCGACGCTGTGGCCAACGCTGTTCTCTCGGAGGCAGCGGCCATGGGACTACGTGGTCTCACCGTCGCCGCCAGCTCGATTTTTCCGGTCCACGCGCCTTGGGTCGAACTCATCCGGGCAGGCGTCATCAGCCAAATCTACACCGCATACGCTGCGGGGCCGGTAGCCGACGCGGTGGGCCGCGGGGCGCTTTCCTCGTTGATGGTGATGCATACGCATGGGGGTCGCGCGAGGCTGATAGAGTCCGGAGACCTACGTATCGATGCAGCATTCGTCGCAGCCCCGACGGCGGACGCCATGGGGAACCTGAATGGCGTTCAAGGACCGTCGGCATGCGGAGCGATGGGCTACGCATTTACCGATATTGCTTATGCTTCGACGGTTGTTGCTGTCACGGACAACCTCGTGCCCTACCCCGCTTGTCCTATCGCTATCAGCCAGGACTTTGTGGACTATGTTGTACCGGTCGCCTCCATAGGCGACCGCACACAAATTGTGTCTGGCACTACCCGACCGACCGACGAACCTATTGGACTGGAAATCGCGGCCACCGCCGCCAAAGTCATTGAAGCGACAGACTTACTTAACGAGAACTTCGGGTTCCAGACCGGCGCTGGCGGCATCTCGCTCGCCGTCGCAGCGTCTCTTAGTGACATCATGCTTCGCAAGGGAGTCACCGGCAGTTTCGCTGCTGGCGGAATCACGGGCTACCTGGTTGATATGCTCGAAAAGGGTCTCTTTCGGAGCCTATTCGACGTTCAGTGTTTCGATTTGCGCGCAGTCGACTCCTTTCGGGACAATCCACGACACGAGGCGATGTCTGCCTCTATGTATGCCAACCCTTGGAACAAAGGTGCCGTCGTAAGCCAGTTGAGCGCGATGATTCTGGGCGCATCCGAGGTAGACCTCGACTTCAATGTGAACGTGACCACTGCGAGCGACGGACGAATCATCGGCGGGTCAGGCGGACATAGCGATACGGCCGCAGGCGCGGCGCTCGCCATCGTCACTACTCGTCTGCGCGCAGGACTTGTTCCCAAAATCGTCGAGCGCGTGCGAACCGCGACGACGCCTGGTCAGAGCATCGATGTGGTGGTCACGGAGGCGGGTGTCGCAGTCAATCCGCTTCGCCCCGACATTCGCGACCGTCTGCTTTCCGCAGGATTGCGTGTCGTTTCTATCCAGCACCTGTTTGACTTGGCAAGCCGCGGGGTAGAGAAGAGGGAAGCGAGTCCGTCCCGTTCGGACGACATCGTCGGCATCGTCGAGTACCGCGACGGGACGGTCCTCGACGTCATTGGACGTATCTCTGAGTAGGGTTAGGCTGCTGTGGAATGCGGCCACAACAGCCAGCGCCACATATCTTCAGATTGACGAACAGCCGCCCTGCTTGAGAAGCTCGACAGCACGGGCAATGACCGGGGCGTCTACCATCTCGCCGTCCACCTTGAAGGCACCGGGAGATGATTTTGCTAGCCGCACCACTTTCTCGGCCCAGGCGAGCTGAGCGTCGGACGGCCGAAACGCCTTGTTGACGTCCTCCACCTGAGACGGGTGGATGCAAAGCTTCGCAGCAAAACCAAGGTGGCGAGCGCGTGTAGCAGCCCGCTCGAGTTCCCCCTTGTCATTGATTGCTACTGTCACCCCATCAATCGGTGCCGCAATTCCTGCCACCTTCGATGCCAACACAATCATCGAACGGAAGTACAGCAGCGACTCGTCATCGCCCTCAATGCCGAGCTCAGTTCTGAAATCGACAGTACCGAACACGAGCCGCTCGACTCCCGGCGTTGCCGCAATCTCATTGATTCGGTTCATGCCGTGAGCCGTCTCGATGAGGGGCAGCACTTTGACAGTGGACGGAAGCTGGCTGACGATGCGCGAAACATGCTCGCTGCTTTCCGCTTTCGGCAAGACGAGACCTTGCAACCCAGGTTTGACGCAGGCCAGCACATCGTCCAGCCAGCGGTCTTCAGTTGCATTAATTCGAACGATGCCGGTCCCTCCCGCCCCCAAGTATTCGGATACCTGCCTGCGTGCATCGTCCTTGTCAGCCTCTGCTACGGCATCCTCCAAATCAAGAATCACACGGTCAGCGCCCGAATGATGAGCCTTCAGAAAACGTTCGGGGCGATTGCCGGGGACGAACAGATATGAGCGAGCAATGGTCAACTTAAGCATCCTTGCAAATGCAATCTGAAACCGCAAAGGTCTCCATCGCCCGGAACGCGCGATGGAGACCCGCAGGGTCAATACTGGAGAAAACTAAATGGCGCCCTCTGCCTGGAGACGGCCAATGTCATCGGTCGTATAGCCCAGCGCACGCAGAATGCTTTCGCTGTGCTGTCCCAACGCGGGGATGGCATCCATTCTCGGCTCGTAGGCATTCGAGAGGCCGGGCGGCAACAATGCTGGAATCGCACCAACCGGCGACTCCACCGACGTCCACCGTTCACGAGCCTTGAGTTGCGGGTGGTCCCACACATCCTTCATCTCGTTCAGACGTGCACTTGCAATCTGCGCTTCCTCCAGACGAGCGATGACCTGCTCCACGGTCAGATGGGCAAACGCTTCGACAATCAGTTGCGTGAGTTCTGACCGATTCTTGCTGCGCAGCGAGTTCATCACGAATCGTTCATCCTTGGCCAGCTCTGGCGTCTGGAGTACGACGCGACAGAAGGCCTCCCACTCCCGTTCGTTCTGAAGCCCCAGGATGACGGTCTTGCCGTCGCCTGCGGGGAAAGGTCCGTAGGGGAAAATAGTCGCGTGCGAGGCGCCAGCCCGAGGCGGAGGTGGTGCGCCATCGAAAGCGTAGTACAACGGGAACCCCATCCATTCCGTCATGCTTTCCAGCATCGACACATCGATGTGCGAACCCTTGCCAGTCTTTCCTCGTTGCAAGAGGGCAGCCAGGATGCTGGTGTAGGCGTACATACCGGCTGCAATGTCGGCAATCGAGCAGCCGGCTTTCGACGGGCCCTCTTCCGTGCCGGTGATAGAGATGAAGCCCGACTCGGCCTGAATCAGCAGGTCGTAGGCTTTCTTGTCGCGATATGGGCCGTCATTGCCATAGCCCGAGATATCGCACACGATAATCCCCGGATAGCGCTGCGACAGCGCCTCATAGGACAGCCCAAGGCGGTCAGCGGCGCCAGGGGCAAGGTTCTGCACCAGGACGTCGGCTTGGTTGAGGATTTTCTCGAGGATGGCCGGCGCCTCCTGATGCTTCAGGTCGAGGGCAAGACTTTCCTTCGAGCGATTCGTCCACGAGAAATGAGAGGAGATGCCGTCCACCCGTTCGTCATATCCGCGAGCGAAGTCTCCCACTTTAGGCCGCTCAACCTTGATGACGCGCGCACCAAGGTCAGCCAATTGGCGCGTACAGAACGGAGCAGCAATCGCATGTTCCAGTGAAACGACGGTGATGCCATCAAGGGGTCGCATAGCAGCCTTTTTCAAGAGGTTGTGACGCTCAGCGCTGCGCATGCAGCCACTAACGGTTCGATGCGAGTCAGGATGGCAGCGTTGCCGCCCCAGGTAAATCTCGCATTTTCGAATCGGTCATTCGCCTGTAACGAATGCAACCGAACAAACAGTGGGCGGCGCTCTTTGCACCACGTCAGCCGCTTGGTAAAGTGTCGACGGAGGAGAACCAATGCACTTTGACTTTGCCGACCTAAGGCTCTTCGCGCGCATAGCGGAAGAGGAAAATTTGTCCCGCGGGGCGAAGAAAGCATTTCTGTCCCCTGCCGCAGCGAGTGCAAGGCTGAAAGCGCTTGAGGACCAACTCGGAACTCGGCTTTTCTACCGAGAGAGCAAAGGCCTATCCCTTACTCCTGCCGGAGAGCGTCTTCTCCGCCACGCCCGAGTCATCGAACGGCAGTTTGAGCATGTGAGGAGCGAGTTCGAGGAGTTTTCGAAAGACTCCGTCGGCCATATCCGCATCTTTGCCAACACCACTGCGGTCACGGAATTCATGCCCGAGGTCCTTGCCCGGTTCATGGCCGAGCGGCATGCTGTCACCGTAGACCTGCAGGAACGCCTCACTAAAGACATCGTCCGAGGTGTACTGGATGGCAGCGCCGATTTGGGCATCATCTCCGGCCCGATGACGGCAGAAGGCCTGGAGGTTATTCATTTCAGCACGGACAAGCTGGTTCTCGTGACGCCCGTCGGGCACCCCCTATCGAAGAAGAGCGGTGTCCGCTTCGAAGATACGCTTGAGTTCGAGCACGTCAGCCTTCATGAAGGCAGCACGCTACATGCGTTTCTTACCGACCTGGTGCGCGACCAACGCAGCAAGCTGCAAATCCGCATTCAGGTAAGAAGCTTTGAAGCGGCCTGCCGAATGATTGAAGCAGGCGTCGGAGTGGGTGTACTTCCTCTGTCAGCGGCTCTGCGTCATCGCCGAACGATGAAGCTCGCGATTGTCGAGCTTCCCGAAGCGTGGGCAGTGCGTGAACGTGCTGTGATTGTGCGTGAGCTCGAGGGCTTGCCTAGCTGCGCGAAGGCTCTCATCGATACGCTAATTGAAGCTGCGGAGTCCGCTGGCGGAGCGCAGATGACCCCGTAGCGCACTCGGGGACTGACAATCGTCCCCGTCGCGCTTTTTCTATCGAATCGTGAATGGGTTCCCGGTGGGCGCGCCAGTGTTGACCCATACACTCTTCGTCTGAAGATACGACTCAATTGCCGAGAGCCCATTCTCCCGGCCAAGGCCAGAGTCCTTGTAGCCGCCGAACGGCGACATGAAGCTCACAGCGCGATACGTATTGACCCAGACGGTGCCGGCTTGAATTCGCTCTGACATGCGAAACGCGCGGCCGATGTCACGTGTCCAGACGCCTGCGCCGAGTCCGTAGCAACTGTCATTCGCAATCGCCACCGCGTCGTCTTCGGTCCTGAATTTCAGAATCGACAGGACCGGGCCGAACACTTCTTCTTGAGCGATTCGCATCTTCGGCTCGACATCGGAGAATATCGTTGGCTCGACAAACCAACCACTACGACTTGCCGGCTTTCCACCTAGCAAGAGCGTTGCTCCTTCCGCCTTGGCAATCTCGATGTAGGACAGAACCTTTTCGTATTGCGCCGCTGTCGTAATTGGCCCAACCTGCGTCGTGGCCTCCATCGGATTCCCCAGTTTCGCAGTCTTAGCCAATGCAAGGAGCTTCTCGACGAAGGCGTCATGAATGTCTTCCTGGAGAAGAAGGCGAGAGCCCGCAATGCACGTCTGACCGCTGGCAGCAAAAATGCCGGAAACAGCGCCATTGACGGCGTCATCGAGATTGGCATCTTCGAAGACGATGTTGGGCGATTTGCCCCCCAACTCCAGGCTCACATGCTTGAACTGTGCAGCGCATTGCTGGTTGATGACCCTGCCCGTTGCGTCAGAGCCCGTGAACGTCACCTTCTTCACCAACGGATGCGTCACGAGCGGAGAGCCAACCTCCCCGCCAAACCCGGTCACAACGTTGAACACTCCCGGCGGAAATCCTGCGTCCTGGAAGAGGACTGCCAGTTCGAGCGCAGAGACCGACGTGAACTCCGAAGGCTTGACAACAACCGTGCAGCCAGCGGCTAACGCTGGCGCAATCTTCCACGCCAAAAGCATCAGCGGCGAATTCCATGGCGTGATGGCGGCAACCACTCCAAGGGGTTCCTTGCGCGTGTAGTTGAAGTAGCCCTTCTTGTCCAAGGGGATAACCGCCCCTTCAACCTTGTCGGCGAGACCGCCGAAATAGTAGAACCACTGTGGCAGATACTTCAACTGGGCGCCCATCTCCGCCAACAGCTTGCCGTTGTCCTGCACTTCAAACTCGGCCAGGCGGTCAGCATTCTCGGCGATGAGGTCCCCGAGTTTCCGAAGCAAAGCGCCACGCTGCGTAGCCGTCATCTCCGCCCACGGCCCCGAGCGGAAAGCCCTGTCCGCCGCCCGCACGGCACGGTCGACATCTGCGGTCCCTCCGCGAGCCACTTCAGCCCAGGGTTGCCCGGTGTACGGATTGTGGGTCTCGAACCAGCGGCCGTCCGCCGCATTGTCGAAGGCTCCATCAATGAACATTGGATACTGCTTCATGGCACTTTGCTCTCTTCAGCCTTGATATTTAGAAAGGGGCCAAACCAAGATGCTCGCGGAAGCGGTTCTTGACGTAGACACCATCCCGCGACGGCAGAGCGCGCTGGGGTTCTTCGGTCGAAATGTAGACCTGCGCGACCGTCATTCCATCTGCTTTCCGGATTTCACCAACCAGGGAGTCCAACTCCTCGATGTCGGAAATCTCGAGTGTCTTCGGAACACCAACAGCCTTTGCGACTTGCGAGAGATTGGTACCCAGGCTGGTATGGCTCTGCTGCATTCCTGTTTCGCCGAAGTGTCCGTTGTCCAGGATAACGACAGAGAGATTGTTGAGACGCTGCGCCGCGGCCGTGGCCAGGCTGCCGATACCCATGAGCTGCTCACCATCGCCCGTGATGGCAATCACGGTCTTCTCGGGCTGCGCCACGGCCAGGCCGAGCGCCAGGGATGTGGAGCCACCCATCGCACCCCACAGGTAAAAGTTGCTGGCGCGGTCACCGGCGGCAAACACATCGTAGGAAGGCGAGCCGAGACCGGAGACGACCAGCGCCTCGGGAAATTGCTTCAAAAGTTCTGCCACGAACTTGCGGCGGTCGATACCGTTCTTGGGGGAAGAGGTCGTCATGTTCAGCGCATCCACTTTTTGCGGCCAATCAGGCTCTGGGACAGAAGGATTGCAACGCGGTTGCCGGCATCGAACGCGGACACGAGGCCAGCGTCCACAATTTCCGCCGCCTCGTCTGGGGAGTTCACTCGGTAGACCGTGATACCCATGAGCTCAAGCGCCTTTTCCGTCGCGAGTCCCATCGAGTTTTGCCATGGGTTGAACTCGGCGTATTCGCCTCGCATCGTCACGAGCGTGAAGAACGGGAAACGGCAGCTATCGAGAAGCGAGAACATGTTCACGCAATTGCCTACGCCGCTGCTCTGCATCAGCAGCACAGCTCGCTGACCGCCGAGCCATGCGCCGCTGACCACAGCCACGCCCTCTTCCTCAGTGGTAAGCACGATGTCCCGGATATCCGGGTCAGCCTTGGCACGTTTGATGACATGCGAATGGCCAGCATCGGGCACATACGCGACCTGTTGGACATTGTTTTCTTTGAGGGTCTGGAAGATGGCCTCATGCCACTCAAGCGGCTCGGAGTTGGGACTGGTCATAGTGGGCAGTGGGTACTCATAAGGGGGACAACGCTGCTATCATAGTTTTGTTGGTGGATGACTATGAAATACAATTATTTGATGCCAGCATCACGATTCTGAATAGGACGGGACCCCATGGATATCAAGCAACTGCGCGCCCTCCTTGCGATTGCCGAGACGGGTAGCGCCACCAAGGCAGCAGACCTCTTGCGCATCGTTCAGCCCGCAGTGTCGAGGCATGTGCGCCTCCTGGAAGAAGAGCTGGGCGTGGAGCTGTTTGAACGTGAGCGGCATGGCATGGTGCTCACCGAGGCCGGTCGAACGATGGCGGAGTACGGTCGTCGCGCCATCCAGGAACTCGACCGCGCGAAGGCGCAAATCAAGCCCGCAAGCCGCGAATTATCGGGCACTGCGGCTATTGGTCTGCTTCCCAGCACCTGCGAGCTCCTCGCGACGGAACTCGTCTCTGCGGTGAAAGCCAAACACCCACAATTGGTCGTCCGAATCAACGCCGGGTATGCAGGCAACGTACTGGAGTGGCTGGAGGCTGGCGACGTCGAAGTCGCGTTGCTCTACGACACCATAGTGTCTTCGAACCTTGCCGTCGAACCGCTGCTCGATGAGCAGCTGTATCTCATCGGCGCACCGGGAACGCTGAGTGGTAGCGAGCAGACGATCGAAGGCCTGAAGGACATCCCCCTCGTCTTACCCAACGCTCATCACGGATTGCGAGGCGTGGTCGAGCACGCATGCGCAGTGGCAGGCATCACGCCAACGGTGGCCATGGAAACGAATGCGCTTAGCGTACAGAAGGCCCTCGTTGCACAAGGTTTCGGTTACTCCGTGTTGCCCAGTTCCGCCATATCCGGGGAACTGGAAGCGGGCACGCTCGCTGGGGCACCCATCGTCTCCCCGAATCTCTCTCGACGCATCGTCATCGCCCAGGCGAGCAGTCGCCGCCCCTCCCCAGCGAGCAGCTTCGTCGCCGGGGAGCTGGTTGCACTGATGCGGCGCCTTGTTCTTGGCGGAGCTTGGCCCGGAGCAACCTGGATTGGCGCATGAGGCGTAACGCCTGCGATGCGCTGGCAGGTGTCATTCCTGCTCGATGCCGCCCGCCTTGATAACCTCTGCCCAACGACGCGTTTCCGCTTTCACGAAAGCCGCTGCTTTTTCAGGCGTGGAGTCCAGAACGGGTTCTACACCAATTTTTTGCATGCGCTGCTGGACATCAGGGTCTTTTACTGTGGCCAGCAGAGTAGCGCTCAGCTTCTCCACCACAGCGGCGGGAGTTCCCTTGGGAACCATCACCATGTTCCAGATTGAGGTTTCATAGGAAGGAAAACCTGCTTCCTTCATCGTCGGCACGTTGGGAAGCACCGATGAGCGCGTGGCCGTGGTCACGGCGAGTGCTTTCAGTTTGCCCGACTGCACCATTGGGGCAGCCGTCGACACTGCGTCGGTGATGAACGGAATATCCCCAGAAATCACCGATTGAATCGCCTGGCTGGCACCGCGGAACGGAACATGGGTGACCTGCAGCTTCTCCTGGTATGCCAGAAGTTCGACGGCCATATGCAATGCACTCCCCTTGCCCGCAGAGCCGTAGCTGTACTTCCCCGGATTCTTCTTGATGTCGTCGATGAATTCCTTGGCCGTATTTGCCTTCACGGAGGGGTTCACTGCGAGCACCATGGGAACCGAGGCCACGACCGACACTGGTACGACATCGTTGGAATCGTACGGCAGACGCTTGTACAGCGACGCATTGATAGCGTGTGAGCTGGTGCCGAAAAGAAGCGTATAGCCATCCGCCTTCGACTTGGCTACCGCGTCAGTGGCAATACTGCCGCCCGCCCCAGCCCGGTTTTCTACAACTACCGACTGGCCGAGAAGCGCACTCATCTTGTTGGCGACAATACGAGCCACCAGGTCGGTACTTCCCCCTGCGGCGAAGCCAACAATAAGACGTACGGGGTGGTCAGGATAGTTTTGCTGTGCGTAAGCGCTGCAGGAGATGAGGGCGCCAACCCCCACTTTGATGATGAAGTGTTTCATGTCTCTTCCGTGTAGTTTCTTTTGTGGGTTAGCGCCTGCTACACCCCTGTGAACTCATGTTATCCACGGACGCCGGCAATAGAGAAATAGAATATTCATAGCCTGCCATCACCGAATTGCATACCTCGCTGACCAGACTGTCGCGCACCAAACTTTGGGCACAGCAACAAAAATGGCCCGCGCTTGGCGGGCCGAAAAGGGTCCGAGAACGGACCCCGCTTTGGACTGAGCAATCGAAGCGTGACTTTAGGGTGCTTCGACCTTCATCGTTTTCAGGAGCGGCTGCCATTTCCCGCTCTCGGACTTCAGCCAGGTTTGGAGGCCGGCGGGCGTTTGCTTGTCGACGGGAACGACTTCCGCGCCGAGTTCATCCAGCCGCTTGGCGACCACTGGGTCCTTCAGCGCCTGCTGGAGCGCCTTTGTCAGCCGTGCCGTCACGGCCGGAGGGGTGCCCTTCGGTGCGTAGACACCGTGCCAAACCTTCATGGAAAACCCTTTAACGCCTCCCTCATCCAACGTCGGCGTGTTCGGCAGAGCCTTGATTCTGGCTGGCGTGGTCACGCCATACAGCTTGACGCGGTTTGCCGAGATTTGCGGCAGCGTGGAAGTGGTCTGGTCGCAGAGCAAATCGACCTGACCGCCCAGCAGAGCAGTCATCGCCGGACCCGTCCCCTGGTAAGGAATTGACGTCATCTTGACGCCTACCGCCTCTTCAAACAGCAAGCCACACAGTTGTGAGACCGCGCCCAGCCCCGCATTCGCCAGGGTGACCTTGTCTTTGTTCTCCTTGACGTACTTGACGAGGTCAGCGGCTGTGGCTGGAGGCAAGTCCTTCCGACCGAGCAGAGTCATCGGAACATCGGCAACCTGCCCGATGTACTCGAAATCCTTAAGGGGGTCGTAGGACAGCTTTTTGTAGAGGGCCGGAGCCGTCGCCATCCCATTGTGATGAATGAGGATGGTATAGCCGTCCGGCTGCGCGCGGGCGACGAACGCCGCTGCCACGGTGCCGCCCGCCCCAAGGCGGTTTTCCACCACCACGCTCTGTCCAAGGTCCTTCGACATCGCTTGTCCAAGCGCACGAGACACGACGTCTGTCGGTCCGCCGGCCGAAAATGGAACAACCAGCGTGATGGGCTTGGACGGGAACGCGTCTGCCGCCGCCACAGAGGAAACCAATGCAATGCCGAGCGCACCGACCGCCAAGCGAATGCAAGAACCAACAAGAACCACATGCTTCCGAACCATCTTCTGTCTCCGTTAATGCCGTGGCGCACTTGGCGCCGCCGAACCTGTTCTACTTTCGGATGGAAGGTTGCGGGAGAAGTGCCAGCCGTGGCAATCAGGGAAAGCTGAAAGGGGCTTACGGCAAATCCGAACGCATTGGGAAGTGCGGATTTTTCATAGCTGGAGCGTATGGAAGCGTTAGGTCCATCAGAATTTACAGACCTGTGCCTGGTACTGGATAGTCGAGTCGCGCACTTGCGACAAACTTTCATCCAGTGAGGTCAGGCCATGACACCGAAGGAGCTACGTTCCCAGATTCGCAGAGGCATCTTTCGCAGCCCGACCAGCGGACAGTGCCCAGGATACGTTCAGGCGAATATCGCGATTCTCCCGGCGCAATACGCCGCCGACTTCGCAGAGTTCTGCCGCAGGAACCCGAAGGCTTGCCCAGTGCTCGCCGTGAGCGAGCCTGGTAGCTTCGAGTTGCCGGAGCTAGGTGAGGACATCGACATCAGAACTGACATTTCTGGCTACGTTAGTTTCTTAGGCGGAAAGCATCACGAAGAACTTCAGAACCTATCCGACGTCTGGCAGGATGACTTGGTGACCTTCGCAATCGGGTGCTCATTCTCGTTTGACCACCTACTGGCTTCAGCCGGCCTTCCCGTCCGCCATCTCGAGATGAATGTCGTCTCTCCGGTGTATGTAACGGATGTCGCCAACGAATCCGTCGGACCGTTCGGTGGAGAGCTGGTAGTCTCCATGCGCCCGATGTCAGTATCGCAAACCATCCAGGCTATCGAGGTAACAAGCCGCCATCCGCGCGTACACGGCGCACCGGTGCACTTCGGCGATGCGGGCGCCATCGGCATCAACGATATCGGCCGGCCAGATTTCGGCGAGCCTGTTTTCATCCGGGAGCAAGAAATCCCTGTCTTTTGGGCATGTGGCGTAACGCCCCAGCGCGCAATCCTGAGTGCTCAACTGCCACTCGCATTCGCTCATAAGCCAGGCCATATGCTCGTGACGGACCTGCTCATTGAGGACCAATCTCTGGTCTGAGGTCTACTTGGCGTTACCTGTACAAAGCCGATGTCATCGCTGGGAAGGCGCTGCGCTTCCCAGCGCCAGCATTAGTACAAGCCGTGAGGCTCGAGCACTTTGCGAAGCCATTCCTGTTCGCGGACGCCAGTCGCAATCTCAGTCATGATTTTCTGCTCGTTTCGTGCCGTGACAGAAACGGCTTCCAACAGCGCGGCAGCTTGGGAGACTGGAAACGCAACCACACCGTCCTCATCCCCCACAACAATGTCTCCAGGCGAAATGAGCTGACCGCCGATAGACACCGGTACATTCAGCGCCCCTGGTCCCATCTTGTATGGACCGCGATGGCTGACGTCTCGCGCATAGCAAGGAAAGTCCGCCTCGTAAAATGCAGCGGTGTCACAAATAGCACCGTCCAGAACGAAGCCGGCACACCCTCTCGCCGCCGCGTATTGCCTGATGAGTTCGCCGACCAGTGCATTCGTGCAGTCGCCACCGCCGTCTACAACGAGTACGTGGCCCGGATGGAGCTCCATCAACGCCTTGTAAATCAGTAGGTTGTCGCCCGGTCTCGCCTTCACGGTGAGCGCAGTGCCGACCAGCTTCCGGTTGCGGTGGAAGCGCTTGAGCCCGGTTACACCCGATAGTCGCTGCAGGTTGTCACTGATGTGAGGCGTCACAACATGCTGGAATGCTTCAACGAGTTCGCTGGGGGCGAGTGAAGGAACTGGATTAACGGTGAAATTGGATGCAGTCACAGAGAGTCTCTTGGAAAATTGCGTGATTCGGAGACTCTCGACCAACCCCGTGCAGCTGTAAATTCTCAATACCGGATGATTTCCATACGGCAAACCTATGGTTAGGGTGCCGATTTGCTTTTCTGGCGCTCGGTTCGCTGGCGCGGCGCAACGACCTTTCCACTCGCCAGAATTTCAATGGCTGCCTCGACAGCCGGACTTTGGCGGTTCTTTGACCAAGCCATTGCAGTGGTAACGACGCTCACTGCCTCCTTCAACGGGCGAACGACAACGCTCTCCGGCGCCGCCTTCTTCATCGACGATGGCACCAGTGCGATGCCCTGCCCGCAGCCCACAAAGGCCACTTGCGTAGCAACCGTTCTCACCTCATGGAGTATCCGAGGAGAAAAGCCTGCCGCCCGGCATGTGGCGATGAGACTGTCGAAGTAAGTCGGGCTGACTGCGCGGGAAAAAATCACAAACGGTTCTTCCGCCAGGCTTGCAAGTCGAACCCTTGGCATGTCCGCAAACCTGTGAGTCTTTGGTAGCGCTACAGAGAGTCGGTCCTGCTTGAGAGGAATCGCACCGATGGTCGTCCCCAACTCACCTTCAAGTCGCGCAAAGGCTAGGTCAATGTCTCCCCTCTCCAGCGCTGGCACAGCGTCGACGCTATCAATCTCCGTTACCGACACGGTCAGTTGAGGGAACCTCCGCCCAAGTTCATCGATGAGACCTGGCAGCGTTTCCACAAGGGCGGAGGAAATGGCGCCCACAGTTAGCACACCCGTGCTGCCAGTAATGGCCTCTTGGACCGCCAGCTCCAAGCGGTTCAATTGTTCGACAAACTTCCGAACGGCTGGAACGATGGCTGCCCCGACGGGGGTTAGTGTCGCTCCCTTCCTTCCTCGTTCGAAGAGCTTCACCTTTAGAGCCTGCTCCAGCACCTGAATTTGCTCTGTCAGCGGAGGCTGTGACATTCCCAGCCTCTTTGCCGCACGCCCAAAATTCCCTTCTTCTGCAACGGCCAGGAAGAGGTAGAGGTGTCTAACAAGCCGGAAGTTAATCATGTCGATTGATAGGTTTAGCGTATCGAAAGGTTACTAGATTCGGAATTTACTTCGGTAACTCTAGCGCCGACAGTATGACCGTGGCAACCCAACAGACTCCCGACATGAGCACACCGTCTACGCTAGACCGTCTCGCAGCGCTCGATACCAACACGGTATCCGACGCGCTCGATTTCCTGAACCTTCCCGGCGCAACCTTTGGCATTCGGCCTCTCTGGGACTGCCCGAAAATCGTTGGCCGGGCGAGCACCATCCAGCTCGGCCCAAAGACTGACGCCAAGCCCACAGTGCACCTGATTTCGCCAGTCATTGCGCAGGTAAAGACCGATGACCGCGTCCTGGTTATTGCTGGCGGGCTGGAAGGCATCTCATGCTGGGGCGACATCCTGGCAAACGCGTCCGTCGCCAAACAAGTGCGTGGCTCCGTCATCGACGGCGTGAGCCGGGACATTGAGGGAAGCGAGTCGATTGCCTACCCCGTGTTCGGGCGAGGCGTCACCATGATTAGCGCCCGCAACCGCGTGGTGCAGGTCGACTCTGGCAAGCCGGTCACCTTTGCTGGGGTGGTTGTTCAGGAAGACGACTATGTCATTGCCGACCGCTGTGGCACGGTGTTCGTCGGCGCGGACCGTATTGATGAAGTGTTGGACCTTGGCGAGCGCATCGCTCGCCGCCAGGACGGCATGGTGAAGGCAGTTCGCTCCGGCCGCTCCGTCGAGGAGGTCATGCATGACAAGGAATTCGAAGCCATTAAAACGCGGAGGCAAAATGACTGACAAGGAACTCATCGCCCTTTTCGAGGGTCTCGACACGCCCGGCGTATCTGATGCCATGGACCGTCTCGGCCTGCCAGGTCAATGCCTGGACATCGCGCCGCTCGACGATTACCGCAAGGCTGTCGTTGGGCCCGCCTTCACTGTCAAGTACGTCTCCGCCAGCACGCCTCCGGGAACCGTCGGTGATTTCATCGATGATGTGCAACCAGGCGACGTTGTCGTTATCGACAACGATGGCCGCACCGACTGCACCGTGTGGGGTGACATCATGACTCAGTACGCTGGCGCGCGCGGTATCGCCGCCACCGTGATTGATGGTGTGTGCCGCGATGTCATGAAAGCGCTCGGCGACGGTTATCCGCTATTCACCCGCGGACGCTTCATGCGCACAGGTAAAGACCGCGTCCAAGTCGAGTCGGTCAACACTCCCGTCTCGGTCGGCACAGCACGTGCCTGCGCGAGAGACATCGTCGTGGCAGATGCCAACGGAGTAGTAGTCATCCCGCGCGCGAGGGCTCAGGAAGTTGCGGAGCTCGCGCGGAAGATTGAAGAGGTCGAATCGAAGATTCGGGACTACATCGCGAGTGGAAAGACCTTAGGCGAAGCCCGCGAAGCACTGGGCTACCACACCTTGCAAAGGAAGGCGTGATGACGTCCGAGCTCCAACGTCTCAACATCAACCTTGCGAGCGCTCAGCCGTCCGCGACATATCGCATGATGGACCGCGTCGCAGCGAAGCGCGCAGCCGGCACGACGGTCATCTCCCTCAGCGCAGGGGAGCCCGACTTCGACACCCCTGCTCATGTCTGTGATGCTGCCATCGACGCCATCCGCGCCGGCCACACCCGCTACACCCAAGTAGCCGGACTCAGAGCCCTGCGCGAGGCCGTTGCCGAGAAGTTCCGTCGCGAGAATGGGTTGGATGTCCGCTGGCAGGACACCATCATCTGCTCAGGCGGCAAGCAGGTCATCTATAACGCCCTGGCTGCTACGCTCAACGCTGGCGACGAAGTCATCGTGCCGGCGCCCTACTGGGTGAGCTACCCCGAGATGGCCCAGCTCTGCGGTGCTAGTCCCGTTGTCGTACCTTGCGGTGCTGAGGTAGGTTTCAAGCTGACGCCCGATGCACTGAGCAAGGCGATTTCGCCCCGTACAAGATGGCTGATTCTCAATTCGCCCTCGAACCCCACGGGAGCGGTGTACCTGAAACAGGATCTGGTAGCACTTGCGGAAGTTTTGCTGGCACACCCGAACGTCTTGATTCTGTCGGATGACATCTACGAACACCTGACCTTCGACGATGCTCGCTTCTTCACCCTCGCGCAGGTCGAGCCGCGTCTGAAGGACCGCACGCTGACGATGAACGGTGTGTCAAAGGCGTATGCCATGACCGGATGGCGCATCGGCTTCGGCACCGGCCCGACCTGGCTGCTCGAAGCGATGGAGAAGCTTCAGGGTCAGCAGACGTCGGGAGCCTCCTCCATCTCGCAACACGCGGCACTGGCTGCCCTTCAGGGACCGCAGGACTTCATTCGAGAGTCCAAGGAAGTCTTCCAAGCTCGGCGAAACATGATGGTGGAGCTATTGAATAGCACGCCTGGACTGAGTTGCGCGATGCCCGGTGGCGCGTTCTACGCGTTTGCATCATGCAAGGGCCTTCTTGGCAAGACGACTCCTGCTGGGACACTCCTACGCACTGACGAGGACGTCGCGCTGGCGCTCCTTGATGAGGTTAACGTAGCAGTAGTGCATGGCTCGGCGTTCGGATTGGGCCCCTACATCCGCATTGCCTACGCGCTCGACAACGAATCGCTGCGCAAGGCCTGTGAGGCCATCCGCGAGTTCTGTTCGTCGCTGCAATGAAATGAGGAAGGGTCGGCCGTATGCAGCCCTCCTCCATCAATAATGCAATATCGGGGAGCAGGCGTGACAGGCACCGCTACCCTAGGAGACTGCAGTGGAAGAGTTCCAGGGTTGCCCTTGGCAGCCATTTCCGCATTGTCCGCCGTCAGTGTCCAGCCGATTGAAACAACAAATTCCCATCACAAAATGACGCTCTCCCGGAACACTGCAAAAGAATCGGTCGCGCTGGACGTGGAAGGCGTAGCGGTCAAGGTGGCTGCCATCCATCGACAAGGAGCCGTGGCACCCATCGTCTTCCTGCACGGCTTTGGTTCTACGAAAGAGGACTACGCGGACATTGCCCTTATCAAGGCGTTCGCTAGCAGACCATTCCTCGCCTATGACGCGCCCGGCTGTGGCGAAACCGAATGTAGTGACCTCTCCAAGATAAGCATCCCCTTCCTCGTCGAGACGGCGAAGGCAATGCTTGCGCATGCGGCCATAGACCGCTTCCACTTAGTTGGCCACTCGATGGGTGGCCTGACCGCGCTATTGCTCGCAAACGAGTTGGGCGACCGCGTGCTGAGCTTCACCGACATCGAGGGCAACATTGCGCCAGAGGATTGCTTTCTAAGCCGACAGATTGCCGACTTCCCCGCTGCCGAACCCCAAGCGTTCTTCAACGAATTCATCGAGCGAAACTGGCATTCGCCCCAGTATTCCTCTCCGTTGTACGCCGCGAGCCTCCGACACAAAGTGCGGGCCGAGGCGGTTTCCGGCATCTTCACATCAATGGTGCACCTCTCGGGCTATGGAGCGTTGATGGACAAGTTCCTTGCTCTCCGGTGCCCCAGGATGTTCATGTATGGCGAGCAGAACAACCACCTGAGCTACCTCCCGCAGTTGGAAGAATCTGGCGTGGAGCTTGCCGAGATTAGCCATTGCGCCCATTTCCCGATGTACTCTAATCCCGTCGAAATGTGGCAGCGCATAGAGCGCTTCCTCATCGGCGCCGAGACGACTCAGTAATGGTTGGCTGCAGCAGCGACACGGAACACGCTTCGCCATCATGAATACTCGCTTCCTCGAAAGCTTCATTCTGGTCGTACAGTTGGGCAGCTTTCGTGCCGCTGCGGAGAAGTTGCACATCACTCAGGCTACGATTTCCAATCGCATTGCTTCGCTTGAGGAAGAGATTGGCGCCCGAGTCTTCTCTCGTGATGCGGGTGACCTGCGTCTTACGCCCGTTGGCATGAAGCTCATCCCGCTCGGAGAACGAGTGCTCGAGATGCAGAAGTACATCATGCAGCTCGGCCAGTCAGACCAGAATGTACTGGGAAGCGTGCGAATCGGAGCCATCGACACCGTTGTCCACACATGGTTGGTGGGCTTCATCGAACACCTGCAGTCCTCCTACCCAGGAATCGAAGTCCAACTGAGTTCCGAGTCCACAGACCGACTAAACAAGAGCCTTCGTGACGGCGACGTTGACATCGCCCTCCAAACTGACCAGTTGGCAGGCGACGGAGTCATTAGTACCACGTGCTTGCCGATGGGCGTCGGATGGGTAGGGCCGGGGGGCAAGGGCCACCCCAAGCTGGACGTTCGGGAGCTACTCGCACAACCAGTCGTCACCATGAGTAGAGGGTCTCAGCCCTACCTGGTGCTGAAGGACGTCTACCGGCGTGCCGGCGTGCCCATGGGGAAAGTGCACTGCGTCAATTCAATCGCGGCACTGGCACGTCTGGTCCGTAGTGGTTTGGGCAATGCACTTATCCCTTTACCCCCAGTACGTGAAGAGATTGTGCGCGGCGACCTTAGGATTATCGAAACCGATATGGCACTCCCACCTCAAGGACTTATCGTCAGCTATTTGGAAAGCCGGGAATCCGACGCGATTAGGTTAGTCGCCGAATTGGCTTGCCAGGAAGCGGATAGATTCATGAGGTCAATGCCAGCGCCTTTTTCGCCGCAATAACCGTGTTTGGTGCGAGCGAGAGCACGGCAAACCTCCTCGCACCCACCTAGGGATTTTCCCCAGCATTATCACTTTCTTGGCCTCCGAACAAATGCCTCCCCTGCGCCGGCCAATAGGGAATACCCCTAAACGTCCGCATTTTCTCGGCACCAGCACCAGAGAAGTGCCTCGCGATAGCCCATCGCGGTGCATGAACCCTTAAGGGTCGAAAGAAAGTCTATTAGCCCATTGAAAAAATTCCCGTTTGTCGACAGGCAGCTCTCCTACGTACGATTCATATAACCAAAACGAGCGAGGGTGTGGAAATGACGCAGAATAAATTCGGTATGCTTTTCGTCGCATCGGATATTAGCAGCGAGGACGAGAACGATTTTAATGCCTGGTATGACCGTGAACATATTGAAGAGCGCGTTCGAATGGAAGGTGTTATCTCCGCTGCTCGGTATATTGCGGTGAATGGTCGTCCGAAATACCTGGGCCTGTATTGGGCGGAATCCATCGCCACTTTTGCTTCCCCTGCATACTCTCACGCCTTCAAGAATCAAACACCCTGGTCGGTGAAGGTGTTGCCGAAGATGCTTGCTCCCACCCGTCGCATCGGCGAAGTCTCGGGAGATGTTGGCCAAGGCAGCGGCGGATGGGTAGCAGTTCTGCCGTTGGACTCCGCGGTTGAAGAGCTGTATGCGAAGTGCCGGAACGTCGGTGCGCTGCTGTCTGAAGACATCGCGTTCGTACGCTCCTATGTCATCACACCGAACGATGAGCTCAGCCGTCCCTTGCCGCTCGAGGACCTGTCGACCCGGGAGATGCGCCCGCTGTACATCATCGAATCCAGTAGCTCCGCGTCCAACGAGGCGGCACTGCGCCATGCCATGGAAGCCCTCCCCTGCGTACCGACCGATGCAGCCCGTTATCAGTTGACCTGGAAGCTGTCGCGCGAGGAGCTGAAGTAATGGACAACGCCACCACACTCAACCCCGCTGCCGACACCGCCCGTGCGCCTGCACCGCGCAACAAGATGCGGCGCCTGGCCGCCGCAAGCTCTATTGGGACCACGCTGGAGTGGTACGACTTTACGGTCTACAACCTCATGGCAGCGCTGGTCTTCAACAGCGTGTTCTTCCCTTCGGTCGACCCGCTGTCGGGCACCATCCTCGCTTTCTCGACTTACGCCGTAGGTTACTTGTCGCGGCCGTTTGGCGGCATCGTGTATGGACACCTCGGTGACAAGCTCGGGCGACGATTCGTGCTGGTGGCCACACTGGTACTCATGGGCGCGTCCACGGGACTTATGGGGATGCTTCCTACCTATGAAGCGTGGGGCATCTGGAGCCCTATCTTGCTCGTCGCCCTGCGTTTCCTCCAAGGCGTTTCAATTGGCGGAGAGTGGGCTGGCGCGGTTCTGCTTTCGATGGAGCACGGCAGTCAGCACCAACGTGGACGCAACGCGTCTTTCGCTCAGGTTGGACCTGCTTGCGGCACGCTTCTGGGGGCCGGCTTCATCACTTTCTTCACGTTCTTCCTGCCGACCGAAGCCTTCCACGATTGGGGATGGCGCATTCCATTCCTGTCGAGCGTGGTGCTGGTGGCGTTCGGACTGTGGTTGCGTCGTGGCGTTGATGAAACGCCGATGTTCGAAAGCCTTGAGCAAGGCCATAGCAAAGCAGAGGCGCCCCTGAAGGAAGTCGTAACGAATCACTGGCGCCGTCTCCTCATTGCCGGCGGAGTACGAATCGGTTCGGACATTGTGTACGGCCTGCTCGTGGTGTTCACCCTCACGTACGTCACCACGGTGCTTCATCTTCCGCGCTCCGTAGCGTTGACCGCGACGATGTTAGGTGCCGCACTTCATGCAGTAACCGTGCCGGTGTTCGGTGCATTGAGCGACAAGCTCGGCCGGAAGTTGGTCTACGGAGCCGGCGCAGTGTTCTCAATTGCGTGGGCCTTCGCATACTTCGCGCTGATGAATACCCTCAACCCTGTGAACATCTGCATCGCCGTCGTCGTAGGCATGTTGTTCCAGGCCATGATGTACGGCCCTCAAGCAGCCTTCGTCACCGAGCAGTTCCCCACTCGTGTCCGCTATGCCGGTGCGTCGTTGGCGGCAACGCTGGGCGGCATCGTTGGCGGAGGATTCGCACCTCTGGTCTTCGCCAGCTTGTACAAGGCCTACCAATCGTCCACCACGCTCTCGCTCTACATCGGTGCCGGCCTGTTGATTACCTTGGTGAGCCTTCTCGCCGCCAAGGAAACAGCTCACAAGCCCCTGGAACATTGAACCGTCCCGGCCGCGCACCATGCGGTCGGACCTCGAACCGAATCGGTATCTGAAGTATGACCCTCACATTGGAACTGGCCGAGCCGGACAATTGTGTCGCCGCACGAATTCATGCTGCTGGCTCCGGCGCACTTCTGCTCGACGCATCCACGGGCGCTTTTGACAACGACATCCAATCGTTGCTTCTCTCGCTTGCCGACAAGCTGCGGCAGCACCTCGGCAAGGTCGCGTCGCTGGAAATAGTCCTAGGCGTCAACAACCTGCTCCTGACTTTTGACCCACTGGAACTTCATCCACGTGAAGCCGAAAAGTTGATTCGAACGCTCTGGGAGTCGGCTACGCCATCGCGCACCACTGGCAAGCACTTTGATATCCCAGTGACTTATGGCGGAGAGCACGGAGAAGACCTCCACGATTTGGCTGAGCGTGCATCGCTAACTGTTGAAGGCTACATCCAACGCCATAGCTCTGCCGTCTACACGGTCGCATGTGTCGGCTCTATGCCGGGCTTTGCATACATGACCGGCCTTCCTGATGAGTTGGCGGTCCCCCGTCGCAGTACGCCCCGGATGAAAGTCTCTAAGGGTTCGGTCATTGTTGGAGGTAGCCAGGCGGGCGTGATGCCCTGCACAGCGCCCTCCGGATGGCATATCGTCGGCGTCACTGACCGCGAAATGTTCGACCCCACTAGCAAGCGTCCTTGCCTGTTAGCGCCAGGAGACTCCGTGAGGTTCAGCGTGAAAGAGGTGCTGCTGTGATTGAAATTCTCTCAAATGGCGCGCCGAACGTCGTCCAGGATTTGGGCCGCTATGGATGCCTGAGCTACGGCCTGAGCCGTAGTGGCGCGATGGACCCCTTCGCTCTCTCTATCGGTAACGCTCTCGTTGGCAACGAACGCGGAGAGGCGGGCATCGAAATCAACCTCTTCCCCTTTCGTGTCAAGTTCCACGAAGGCGTTCGCTTCGCCGTGACCGGCGCCGATGCAAGAACGACGCTCGATGACCAATGGCTTGCGCCATGGTGGGGCCGCAGCGCGGTAGCAGGCCAGACCCTTGTCATCGAGCGTCCCCGGCGCGGTGCCCGTGCATATCTCACCTTCGGCGGGGGCATCAACGTACAGACAGTGATGGGCTCGAAGTCGACCGACCTGAAGGGAGCATTCGGCGGCGCCTCCGGTCGCGGGTTGATGCGTGGAGACCGTCTCGATGTCGGCAGCGACCAGTCCCGTTCCGCTCGCCCGTGGAAAGTCGGACTAGGCGTCGTTCCACCAGGTCTTCTGGACTACTGGAACGAACTGAGCAGCAACTGCGTCACCGTCCGAGTGCTGCCCGCGGCTGAGTTCGACCGCTTTACCTCGCAATCCCAAGCCGCCTTCCTCCAGGAAGAGTTCAAGGTGTCACCGGACGCCAATAGGGTCGGATACAGACTTATCGGTCCAGCACTCAGCCAGCAAGCACCTGTGGAACTTCTCTCTCACGGAATTGTGGCGGGCACTATTCAAGTTCCCCCATCTGGCCAAGCCATCGTGCAGCTTGCAGAAGCCAACACGTGCGGGGGCTATCCCAAGATTGCCACGGTGATTGAAGCCGATTTGTGGAAGCTCTCGCAAGCACCTATCGGTTGCAATGTCCGTTTCGAACTTACCGACATCGACACCGCCGTCACCGCGCTGCGAACCCGACGCGATGAAGAGCTACGCATCCGCGACACGCTCGCAATGATGTCCGGCCGCGCCTGAAAGCTCCTACGAACATACCGAAACAGGAAAACAAAATCATGAACACACAAACGAAGCCGATTGAAGTTGACCTCAACTCCGACATGGGCGAAGGGTTCGGCGCCTATCGCATGGGCGACGATGCCGCCATCCTGGAGATTGTGACCTCGGCCAACGTGGCATGCGGGATGCACGCGGGCGACCCGGAAATCATGGCGAAGACCTTCGCCTTGGCAAAAGCGCGCGGCGTGGCCGTCGGCGCCCACCCCGGATTCCCGGACTTGTGGGGTTTCGGCCGCCGTGTGATTCCTTTCACTCACGGTGAGATTGAACGCATCGTGGCGTACCAGATTGGCGCGGCTCAGGCACTCTCTCGCTACAGCGGACATCCGATTACATACGTGAAGGCACACGGCGCGCTGGGCAATCTTACCCAAACGGATGAGGCGGTGGCCAAGGCGATTGTACGGGCAATTCAAGCGGTGGACCCGAACCTCATTTGCATGACGTTCGCGGGTGCCGTGATGGAGCGCGTGGCCTCGGAGATGGGTCTGGCCGTCCGTCGGGAGGTATTTGCCGACCGGGCCTACACGGAAGAAGGAACCCTGGTTCATCGTTCCGTTCCTGGCGCTGTCCTCCACGATGGCGACGAAGCGGCTGCCCGGATGCTGCGTATGGTCCAGGCCGGTGCCATCGAAACGGTGACTGGGAAGCTGCTCCCTGTACAGATTGACACCATCTGCGTCCATAGCGATACGCCGGGTGCAATCCAGATGGCAGCCAAGGTACGCAGCACGCTGGAAGGCGCCGGCATTGTCGTTAAGTCTTTCAGCTGAGGACCGCATGGACCTGAAGTTCGTCGAAACACTGGTCGGCGTCCTCGAACGCTCCAGCGCGCTCAGCGAAATCGAGTATAGCGATGGGGAGCGACATCTGAGGCTCCAGCGAGCATGGGCACGCCCGGGCATCCAGCGGGAAACAGCTGCCGGAGCCACCGCCGTCCGCCAGTCCGGCGCCCCCGTAGCGCCCTCCATACCCTCGGCCCCAACCGCTGCAGCGCCTGCTGCGAGGAAGCATACGATAGCTGCGGGCATGATTGGCACCTTCTATCGTTCCCCTGCGCCCGACCACCCCGCATTTGTGGCCGTCGGGGATACCGTAGCCGAAGGCCAGACATTGGCAATCGTCGAGGCGATGAAGCTGCTCAACCCGGTCGACGCTGACCGATCAGGGCGCGTCGCGGAGATTCTTGTCGCAGATGGTGATTCGGTCTCGACTGAGACTCCTCTGTTTGTTCTGGAGGAACTGGAGGGCCTTGATGTTTGATACGGTCCTCATCGCAAACCGTGGCGAGATTGCATTGAGAATCCACCGGGCTTGTCGCAAGCTGGGTCTCAAGACTGTTGCCATCCATTCGGACGCTGACGCCACACTACGCCATGTGGGCTTGGCAGACCGGGCCATCTGCATCGGTCCTGCCCCCTCCTCAAAAAGCTACCTCAATCAGCAGGAGATTCTGCTGGCCGCGAGAACGACGGGAGCAGGTGCCATTCATCCTGGCTACGGCTTTCTCTCGGAGAACGCAAATTTTGCGGCGGCTGTCGAGAATGCCGGTCTGACCTTCATCGGCCCGTCTTCGCAATCCATCCGCTTGATGGGCGACAAGGTGACTGCCAAACACGCAATGGCTGAGGCTGGGGTCCCGTGCGTGCCCGGTTCAGATGGCCCCGTTCCGGAGGATGCGGCCGAGCTGGCCGATATCGCATCACGCGTGGGTTTCCCGCTCATCGTGAAAGCGGCCGGTGGCGGCGGCGGGCGCGGCATGCGAGTCGTTGAGGAGGCTGAGTCCTTGGTCAGCTCCGTAGCGATGACCCAAGAAGAAGCTGGTCGAGCCTTCGGCAATCCCACTGTCTATCTCGAGCGCTATCTCAAAACACCCCGTCACGTTGAAATTCAGGTCCTCGCCGATACGCACGGTAACGCTGTGTGGCTCGGCGAGCGGGATTGCTCCACGCAGCGACGCGACCAGAAGCTCATCGAAGAGTCTCCTGCGCCAGGTGTTCCCCGGGACGAGATTGGCCGGATTGGCGAGCTTTGCGCCCAAGCCTGCATCCGCATCGGGTACCGCGGAGCTGGAACCTTTGAGTTCCTTTACGAGGATGGCGAGTTCTTCTTCATTGAGATGAACACACGCGTGCAGGTCGAGCACCCTGTAACCGAACTGGTCACCGGCATCGATATCGTGGCGGAACAATTGCGCATCGCCATGGGTGAAAAGCTGAGTGTTCGACAGCGAGACGTGTCGTTCAACGGCCATGCTATCGAATGTCGCATCAATGCGGAGCATCCTTGGAAGTTCACCCCCTGTCCCGGAAAGATAGTCGACTGGGTGGTTCCCGGTGGACCAGGCGTACGGGTGGAATCCCATGTCTATCCTGGTTACGTGGTACCGCCCCACTACGACTCGCTCATCGCCAAACTGCTGGTCCTAGGTTCCACGCGCGAGGAGGCGGTGTCGCGTATGAAAGCAGCTCTGGATGAATTCCGGATTGATGGAATCCAAACGACTGTCCCGCTCCATCGCAAGTTGATGGATGAACCGGCGTTTGCCGATGGCGGAGCAGACATCCACTATTTGGAGCGACTGATGTCGCACTGGGCATCCAAGGACGTCGGCAATGAAAACTGAAGACATCTGCGCCTTGGTCGACAAGGTAGAGCGCGCCGGAATCTCCGAGTTGATTTATCGAGAGGGTGCCGAGACATTGACGCTACGGCTCTTCTCAACGCCTCATGAGTCCCTGACATGTGGCAGTGAGAATTCTGCGGCATCCATGTCCTTCGCTCCGACCTCCAATTCCCAAGAGATTGGTGCGACCGCCACCGGGACTTTCAGCCGCCACCACCCCATGGCGGCTGAGCCTGCGCCTACCGAAGTGCAGGAAGGCGACCCGGTTGGCTATCTCGCCATTGAATCCGTATTGAGCGCAGTGCCTGCCCCAACTGACGGTCGTACGGGTCGTCAGCTTGCAGAGGATGGCAGGACGGTTGGATACGGCGACCCCGTCGTTGAGTTTCACCCCGCTTAGCGGCCAAAACTACTTGTCCCGTTACATGCATAGAAAGGACGGACACCATGAAGCACATCACGACTGCCATCGTTGCCGCATTGTCCCTGCTCAGCGCACCGGTCTTTGCCAGTGCCGCAGACTATCCAAACAAGCCGATTCGGGTGCTTGTACCCTACCCGCCCGGTGGCTCGACTGACGGCGTCGCGCGTTTGGTCGGCCAAAGGCTATCCGCCAAGCTCGGACAACCAGTGGTTGTCGACAATCGCCCAGGGGCTAGTGAAGCAATTGCTGCCGGCGCCGTGGCAAAGTCGCCGCCCGACGGATATACGTTGCTCTTCGCGACAATGACGGGCCTGTCGGTGAATCCGAGCCTATACGCCAAGCTCAGCTACGACCCCGCGAAAGACTTTGCTCCCATCATCCAGGTGACGTCTATCCCGAGCGTGGTGGTGGTGAACCCCAATGTTCCGGTCAACAAGATGTCTGACCTGGTGGCCTTCCTGAAGAGCCGTCCGTCGTCTGAAGGCTACGCATCGGCGGGCAATGGCACCCCGAGCCATCTGGGGATGGAACTGTACAAGCGGGCGACTAACACCAACGTCGTCCACGTACCCTACAAAGGCGGTGCGCCCGCCCTGCAAGACCTTATGGCAGGACAAGTGCAAATCATGATGGCGCTTGCTCCGGAAGCAATGCCGTTGGTGAAGGGCGGCAAGCTCAAGGCACTGGCCATCACGACGTCGAAGCGCGCCACTGCGTATCCAGACCTGCCGACTGTCGCCGAAAACGGCCTACCAGGTTTCGAGATGATTTTCTGGCAAGCACTAGTGGCTCCTGCCGGCACCCCGAAGGACATCACTGCCAAGCTGAACAAGGCGGTAAGCGAGATTCTGGCCGAACCTGAAATCAAGCGACGCCTCTTGGAGATGGACCTGGAATCCGCTGGCGGCACACCGGAAGCGTTGGAGGCGCTGATGCGCACTCAGGCGGGAAAGTGGAAGAAGGTCGTACTGGACGCCGGCATCAAGCTGGACTGACCGCAGTCCGACCGTCCGACTAATCGCACGAGCTTTGTCATAGTCGGCCGGTACAAGAGAATCCGGCGAGCGCATTCATGTGATACGTGAATCGGATGTACTGCCGCGCGTCCGCCTAAAGCAGCGAACTTTGTGGGTGGGAGAGAAAGAAGCGCACCATCTCTGCACTTGCATCGGGCCCCTTGGGATCGGTGTACGTGCCGCCCCCGCCGCCCGACCATGCATGGCCAGTGTCATGTAAGAGCCAGAATTCCGCATCAATGCCTCCCGGAGTCTTGACCAGGCCACGCGTGTAGTGGCGACCCGCGCCGCTTGAACCATATTCGACGCGCTTTTGCGCGCCCCCCCGCTCGTACGGCTCGATCAAGCGGTCGCCGTTGGAACGGTGCACGGTGCAATCTGCATCGCCGTGGAAGATGATCAGCGGGCGCCGAGGGGTCGCCGCGTTTCGTTTGGCGGCACTGAGAACTTTCCCGCCTTTCATCGCCGCCAAGGCCGATGGCAAATCGTGCGCGCTGCCCGCCGGCAGGCCCGAATGGACGCCGGCAGCTGCAAACAGTTCGGGATAGCTCTGGATCATCACGGCAGCCATCGCGCCGCCAGCGGAGAGACCCGCGATATACACTCGATCAGGATCAATGTGGTGATTCGCTATTACCTCCTGCGTCATGCCGGCAAGAATCGATGGTTCGCCGCTCCCCGCCTGTTGGTCCCCTCGGCGGAACCAATTCCAGCATTTGGAGGGATTGGCGGTGGGCGGCTGGATTGGGTACATGACCATGAACCCGAACTTATCCGCGAGCGCATTCATGCGGGTACCCGCAGCAAAATCGTCAGCGTCCTGCGTGCAGCCGTGCAGCATGACGACGAGCGGCATCCGAGCGTGCATCTCGCTCCTCGGCTTATAAAGCTTGTAGGCACGTTTGCCGGCTTGATTGCTGAACTGTCCAACGCTGAAATCGCCCACCGTTGTTGTCGTTTTGTAGCGTTGTTCTGAAGTTGTGTCGGGAGCCACGAAATGATGCTCTAGCAGGTGCTGGACAACCTGGGCCGGCATCGGCGCTGACTTTGACGCCGGTGCCGGATCCGACTGATTGAGGGCACGCTGGATGACGGCGGTCGCCTGAAGGGGTCCTGCCGTGTGAAGCAACTCCATGGCCTCATGCATCGAAGCAAGAAACGCGTCGTTCATTTTCACGTTAATTCCCGGTATTCCCCGGCGAACCGGGGGCGGCGATATTGCCGCAAACTACGGTACTCGTCCTGCCAGCGACCTTCACCGTGGGCGGTGCGGAAAAGCACCGAAGTCAACCACAGATTCGATGTCGCCGCTGCTAGCGCGAGACTCACATCGGCAGCAACGTTTGCCAGACCAAGCACATGAGTGGACAGTGGATTGCGGTTCGGGTGCGCGACTAGAAACCCTTTTTCCACCGTCCCAGATACACCACCAAAATATGCTGCTTAAACCACTCCTTCCCATATACCCCTTTTAAGCAGCCGCACTGAAACCATCCTAGCACCATCCACATGGATGGTGCTAGGAAATTTTGGGTAGTAGAGCAAGTGGCTTGACGAAGGTCCGCAGCGTCGACGGCCCGTTTGCGCAGATCGTGGCCGTCGCGATGTTCGACCCGGTTCAGAGCAACTAGCTGAATCGGTCAAGATTGCAATCGAATGCAATCACAGCGCCTACGCCCGGCCGCGCAGCGGGAGGAGCGTTATCTGATTGGAAACGGAACGACTTCCCCCAGAGACAGGGGAACGGCCCACTATCTTGGGCCGGCACTATCCATTCTGTTCGGCCTACCGCAGGACCGGATTGATATCGAAGTTACGGTAGCGGACCAGGCGGAGGTCGCTCTGCATTTTGGCGCGCATAAACGAATATTTCTCGAGAAGTTAGGCGCCTCCCGCTCCAATAGATCGTTCGATCAGATTATTGCCATGCAGCGGGGCTACTCCCTATGTGGCGACCCAAGGAAAAGCGCTGCACACGCACCGGCATATCCAGTTAAGGAGAGTCGTCGCAAACCGGGCTCGCGGCGTGGCAAAAAAGTACCTGCTGGAGTTGACCCTGTAACCTGCGGGGATGCCCTATCTTCCTGTGCGGTGAAGAATCCGCGGCTCGGGACTGAGGCAGAAAAACGTCTCATTTGCCGTTATGCTAACGACCGCCCTGCTCACGAGCATCAAGCCGACCGCAAGACTAAGAATCGAGGCAACCGGCCAGTCGCACTTCTGCGTTCTTGGTTTCCGCGGTCCTGAATTTGGCTTGCATATCTTCACATTCCTTCAGCAGGATAGCTGGACCGCTGTCCATCTCCATCCGTCTATTGCCTGTGTCATTTGTCTGCAGTTGAACATATACCCACCGAGATGCTAGCGCTGCTAGCAGCACGAGGGTACCGATGGTCAACACCCGAACAATTGGAAGAAAAAGGTGCACAATAGGAACCGCCGATCGCTCGGCCTCAAACCCCAACGTGCGGAAGCCTACATGACCCGCTATCCTGTGGCAGTCATGCCATTGCGGTATTGACAGAGGATCCAGACTCAAGAAGACTCAAAGCTTGCGACAAGCGAAATAGAGGCGTATGAGCAGGAAACAGGTTGCGGCTCTTCTTCCGGGTCGATATTGGGCCATCCCCCATGCGCCCTTTCCTTTGGACGGTCCAAACGGGCACGATGAAGTCTTTCCGGGCGCGGAATGCGTCAGTGACGGGCATTGGGTGAGCTTCGTACGCAATGGCGAAGAGGTATGGGCTTGCAACGCGACTTATGCCTCAGCACACTTTGACTTTGAGGAAATCGCACCTTCTCCTTTCCCTTCGCCGAAACGTTAGGCTTGCATAGTGCTATTCCTCTGCCTGGGCTCACGTTATCTTCAGTTGAACTACGTATGCCTTCTGCAAAATCAAACGGTGCGCCGCAAGCGCCCAACAATCATTTGTTCATTGCCTCCCAAGAACTGTTACTGCAGCGTGCCAAGAATGACGCGGTCCTGTGGATCAGGACAACCATGGCACGCAACGGCATAACGTTCACCCAACTTCAAACGGCTGGGTGTTTTGAGACGTCTCCTCAAGTCGCACGGCATATCGACTTAACCGTAAAATACAAGGACGCACTGGGGCATACTTGGGACGGGACCGGAGATATGCCTGAATGGCTGCAGCGTGCAACGCATGCCGGCCAATCTGTTGACCATTTCAAGGTTGACGGCACGGTCGTCCATTCCGGATGAGCTCTGAAAATCCAAACTCGCCTGACGTCGTATTTTGATATAGCATGGAAGCATTCATCCATCACCGAGTGCATCCAAATGACAACCTATAAACAATTGATGGCGGAGAAGGCGGCTTTGGAAGCAAAGCTGCACGAGGTTCGTGCAAAAGAAGTTGCTGGTGTGATCGCAAAAATTCAGGAGCTCATGACGGACTATGGATTGACGATCGATGATATTGCCAAAAAACGAGGTCGCGGTCGTCCTGCACAGCCCTCGAACGGCGCCTCGAAGAGTCCTCTGCCACCCAAGTATATGGATCCCAAGACAGGCAAGACCTGGTCGGGCCGTGGCCGTGCTCCTGCGTGGCTGGGGAGAAATCCGAAGCGCTTCCTGATCGCGGAAGACGCTGCGTAACATACCAATGAGGCGTTGATCGCCTCGCGACCAACGCTTGAGAAAAAAGGCCTTACGGAACGTTTTCGTAATAAAAAGATTGCGCGCCGTAATGATTTCTATAGTCGTTCGCTGCTACGCTCCGCCTCCGCCGCAAGGTACCTCAACGGAGGAAGAATTCATGCCCGTAGGAAAGACCGCAGCAACGCCTAAAAAGCACGCACCCAAGAAGTTGCGGTGCCCGTAAAGAAAGCAAGTGTGCTGGTTCATGAGGTTAAAACTGCGTGCCGAGTTGGCTAAGGAGGTCGCAGCGGGCAAGAAAGCCGTCCTCAAGGCTCGTGCTGAACTTAAGAAATTGAAGCAAGCCGCACGCGCTGCACTGTCGGCCGAAAAGGCAGCAACGAAGGCCAAAACACCAGTCAAAGCCAAGACTGCGAAGAAACCCGCGGCGAAGAAAGCGGCAATCGTCAAAACCGCAAAGCCAGTCGATGCAGTCAGCGTTGTGCCGAAGAAGGCTGTGCGCGCTGCAACCGCCGTGAAGCCCACGGTGCCGCAGGAGACCAAGACCGCCAAGAAACCTTCCGCTACAACACGGCAGAAGAAGGTCAGCGGAACGTCAGCTCGCGTCGTCTCGGAAATCGCAACCACATAACGTAAAAGCGTTGAGAGAAAGCCTGGGCCGCATTGCGTTCCAGGCTTTGGCCTCGCTGTTCGGGCAAGGTTCGGCCGTCTTTCGGACTTTGGGGTCTAGTCCACGTCTTTCGGGCTTTCGGGCTTTCGGGCTTTCGGGCTTTCGGCGCCTCTTTTCCCAGCCAGTAATTGTACCAACCTAAAATGCGGCAATTGGCTGTGCTCGGGACCCTTTAGACGTCAGCGCCGCCGTCACGTAGCGTTCGCAAACCGCATTCCAAGTTCCTTCGGGCAGGTCCCTCCCATATCGCACAGGAGTCAGAATGGTAAATGCGATCGCGGGCGAGAAAGCTCTCGTACACCGCCGCGCGACCGCTGCGCCACGCCAGCGCCGGATCTGGCGTCCTCATCAGCAACGTTGCGTATTCAGTGTAGATCTCCGTCGCGTGTTTCTCGAAAATCGAGGCTTCTACGGCAAGGCGATGCAAGTCGAGGTCAAGTACTATCTTCGCCACTTCAGTACTAGGCACATGTTCGACGGTATCGAGAATGATCGAGGCCGCAGAGTCTGCGATCTGACATCCGGCCTCAAAATCTAGCCAACCGTCACGAAGCATCTGATCTCGCATGAGTAATGCCGAGGCCTTGTCGTTCACGCCTTTGTCCAGCCCCGGTACGTAGACCGCGTCATGCCAGAGAACGGCCATCGCTTGCGGCACGGTTAGCGTAACTTGTAGTTCCACAGCCATGGCCAACATCTCCTCTATATGGGCCCAGTTGTGGTAAAACCGGTGTGGCTGCTCGTAGTGCGTAGCGGCAACGTTCCTGGAACGGGAAATTCGTGCAGAGTCGTCTATTATCATGTCGATAAATGGCGCATCGGTGGACGAACGAACGGAAAGCGGCCCCGCTTCCGTAGTCCAATAAGTTCTTCATTTTTTTATCCACCGTACCAGAGCTTTCTCCACATCTAGCGGCGGACGTCAGACCGCGCAGCGCATGCCCTTTTTTCAGCCAGCCCGATTGACGTGCAGCGCGTCACGCTTGATCTTCTTCGCCAGGGACCACTTATGCACCTCCGTCGGTCCGTCATAGATGCGAAACGCGCGCAACTCGCGAAACGCCTGTTCGACAATGGTGTCCCGGGACACACCATCGCCGCCCAGAATCTGGACGCACCGATCGGCTACCCGAAACAAGGCCTCTGACACCGCTACCTTTGCCATGGAGCTCTCAGTCGTTGCGGCAGATCCGGCGTCCAGCACACTCGCGCACCAGTCGATCATCAGCGCCGCCTGTTGGAGATCGATGAGGTTATCTGCAAGCATAAAACCCACGCCCTCATGGTCGACCAATAACTTACCGAATGCGCTGCGCGTGGTGGCATATGCGCGCGCAATTTCATCGGCGCGAGCGACCGTGCCAAACCAACGCATGCAGTGGGACAAGCGCGCGGGCGACAGCCGAACTTGAGCGTAGCGAAACCCTTCGTCAACCTCGCCCAGCACCTGTTCGGGCGGAACCCTAAGGTTCTCGATCCGTACGAGCGCATGACCGCCGGGCATCGAACTATCCATTGTGTCCAATACGCGCTCGGTCCGAATGCTCGGATGCGGCAGGTCCACTAGAAACATCGTAGCGTGAGCACGCTCGCCTTCTCCCGTTCGTGCCATCAAGATCCCCACGCTGGCACCCTCTGCCCCAGTGATGAACTTCTTGCGACCGTTAATAACCCAGTCCCGTCCATCACGCTGTGCTTTTGTCTGCAGCATAGACGGATCAGAGCCTGCACCTCCGTCTTCGGCGGGCTCCGTCATGAAGAAGGCCGATCGAACGTCTCCTCGCACGAGTGGCGCAAGAAAGCGGGCTTTCTGCTGGTCCGTGGCCACTTTTGCCAGAAGGAACATGTTGCCTTCGTCGGGCGCCATGGTATTGAGCGCGACGGGTCCGAGTGGCGAAAGTCCCGAACGCTTAAGAACCGCTGCCGTCTCCAGCTGGCTCAAGTGGGAACCATCTGCCAGGATATGCGGCGTCATTAGGCCAGCAGTGCGTGCCTTGGCGCGTAGTTCGACGACCAAGTCGTCTGCCGGGCCATGTGAACCAACGCGGGCATCGCTCTCGTAGGGGCAGACTACATCGCGCACAAAACGCTCGACGCGGTCAGCGATAATCCGGCTTCGCTCCGTAGGAGGTGGAGTGAACATAATGAGCTCCTTTTGACGCGTCTACAAAAATCGAGTGCAACGACTCAGATTCGCAAACTCCGCACTCCTTTTAACATTAGCATGGGCTGAGGCGTCGGACTGCACTCCGCCCGTGCCTGATGGCATGACCACATACCAGGATGAACGCACTGCGCCTTGCGCTGGAGCGGCCCCCTGATTCGCCGGACACAGTCCCCCACTTACAATAGCAGGTAGCAGGTCATGGTTGACAGGACTCCTATCGGTTACACGCAACGCGAGACGCCGATCGCCCCAGACGATAGCGCCTGGCTGTTTGGAGCGGCCCCTTAAATCTCAGGACACCTGGCACCTCTTATAATTAGGGGTGGTGTGCGACACGAAGCATGAGGCCGGTGCATGGGCGCAGTGCATGTTCGTTTCATCATTGTTCACCTGTCATTTTGACAGTAGGGAACTCGCTGTGCGCCCAGCGGTAGCTTGGGACCGCGTGCATCACTGGCAACGGTGGTGTGCGAAGCCGCTCCGACGAAGTGTCCGTAAGCATGGGGCGTCGTGAGGCGCTGCGTGGAGGCTTGAAACAGCGATGGGGTCGAGACGCAAAGCTGACTGACATGGCCAACATATGTGAATCGCTGATAAACGTCGTATTAATTGACATGCCAAAGCTGCTGTTAGGCATGACCTAAAACGGGACGTGGCTGGATATTGCTCTACTACCAAGCAATACGTCGCCAATAGAGCCACCGGCGAAGAGGCGGGGCCTAACTCAGTCGTGTGATGAGGCGGGAACGTGGTAAGCCCGAACAGTTTCCCATGGGCAAGTGAGCTGCGAGGCGAGCTGTCGACTGTGCGGGTATGAGATGGCGGAAAAGCAAAGGCCGGGCTGTAACGGTTCGGATAAGGAATGAAACATACCCTGCGCGAAAGCCGTTCAGCCCAAGAAAAGCTCGCCATCATCCAGGAAACGATGGAGCCAGGAGCCACCGTTTCAGCGGTCGCGCGGCGGCACGGGCTCAATCCCAATCAGTTGTTTGCCTGGCGCAAGCAGTACCAGGAGGGCAGCCTGGCTGCCGTGAGCGCTAGCGAAGCTGTAGTCCCAGCCTCGCAGTTGGCGGATGCCTTCAAAGAGATCAGGGAGCTGCAGCGACTGCTGGGAAAGAAGACGCGGGAAGCAGAAATCCTGAAAGAAGCCGTGGAGTATGGGCGCTCAAAAAACTGGATTGCGCGCTCGCCCTTACTACCCGGGGACGACCAATGAAGACGGTCTGCGATGTCGTCGGCGTGGCGCGCTCTGCGGTGGCAGCGAAACAGGCCCGGTCAGCGGATTGGCAAGATGGTCGCCGGGCCCGCGAATACGACGATATGGCGCTGGTGACTGAAATCTATGATGGAGTTCGACTGACGTCACCGCTGACCCTACCGCGCCGTCGGCGCGCGCATCGGATGACCTCGCGCTCATCGCCGGCTCCACGCTCACCGAGAGAAACGGTGTTGCCCCATCTGCTGGCTGCGCCGGTTCACCGTACTTCCCGTGCTCATACTCGTGGCGCCATCTGGCCAGTGGGTTGTGGTTCAGGTCATAGTCGCGTGCCACGCGAGCCAGGGACATTGGGGAGGCCAATAGAACCCGCACAACCTCGCGCTTGTACTCGACGGTGAAGCGTCGCCTCGGCTCGTTGCGAAAGGTGCGGGGACTTGAGCTGACTTCAGCGTTCATAGATGCCCATCAATGGTTAGATGGGCATCTATTCTCGCTAGCTACTCCTCGCCGCAAAGACGGACATGGTCGGATGCTTACGTTTAAGTTACACGTCGGCCGCGCGCAAAGCCGCCCGACGGGAGGGCCGCCCTTTCCTCCTGAAAGGCTTCGGTGGTGACCGCCTCGCTGGTCGGCTTGATACGGCAGCGGCGAGGGGAGACTGGTCTCTGTGGGGGAAGAGCTGAGACGACCAGCGTGCGGGCGAAGATAGCGCACGGCTCGAAAAGACTGTCGTACCTGGGCAATCTGCATAGGGGAAGGCAACACCCACGCTCACGCACAGGGGCCCTTCGGCTGTCCCTTTCATATCTCAAGAAAGATATCCTCCCAAAAACAGCGTAGAAATTGTTTCGATCGAGGATCTGTATTCGGTTATTCCTGAGGCGCTGTGATCGGCTAGAGAATCTCTTGGTGGAATAACCCTTTGAAGCACTCGTCAAGTTTGAAAGCACATACCTCAGGTAGGCACGTGAGCCCGCTTCGCGGTCGCGCAGCCAGGGAAGGAGTGTTGGAGGCGAAGCTCATTTTGCTCATCCTGGCAGAGTTGTTTCGCACTGGCACGCTCCTCTGCGAGGCAAACTCACCTGCGGGTTGTTCCTCGTCCCTTGTGGCGCCCTTCTTTTTGACGGCCAGCAATTGATGGCTCACGTCTCCCGCTTGCGGATCGCCGTTGGTCCAGGGGGCTCTCCTAGCGTTCGCAAGGTGTCAGGAAACTTGTACCGGGTCAACGCCTCTTTATTCCAGCGCTCTGTTCACCAAAAGCGGCGCAGCCGAAGCGCGACTGTGAGGACGAGGCATGTCGGCTGCCTCGCCCTCGGTGCCAGATCGACACACGGGCTGCTGCTTAGCTAGATAGACGGATCAAGCTTGTCTACGTCCAAGTCATAGCGCCGAATGGCTTGGGCGACGACGCTGCGCGGCACTGTGCCGTCATCGGCGAGCGCCTTGAGCGCAGCCACTGCGATGTAATGTCGGTCCACTTCAAAGAAGCTTCTTAGCGACTCACGCGTGTCGGAGCGGCCAAAGCCGTCAGTCCCCAACGCCACCATACGACGTTGACCAATGAACGGACGGATCTGGTCAGCCACGATCTTCATGTAGTCGGTGGCCACCACGAGCGGTCCCTCACGATTGTCCAGGCATTGCCGGACGTAAGGCTGGCGCGGGGTGGCTTCCGGATGGAGCAGGTTCCAGCGTTCCGTTGCCAGGCCGTCCCGGCGCAGTTCGGTCAGGCTCGTGGCGCTCCAGATGTCGCTGGCGATGTCGAAATCAGAACCCAGCAGTTCCGCCGCCGCAATTGCTTCGTTGAGAATGGCGCCGCTGCCGGCCAGTTGTACCCGGCCGATGGCGTTTTGCGGCGACGTCGATCGGAGCAGATACCACCCTCGCAGGATTCCGACTTCGGCCCCAGCCGGCAGGGCGGGATGCGTGTAATTCTCGTTCAGCAGGGTAATGTAGTAGAAGATGTCTTCCTGCTCCACATACATCCGACGCATTCCGTCATGGACGATCACTGCCAGCTCATAGGCGAAGGTGGGATCGTATGAAACGCAGCAGGGAATGACCGACGAAAGTACGTGACTATGGCCATCGTCGTGTTGCAGCCCTTCGCCCATGAGCGTGGTTCGTCCCGAGGTGGCGCCCAGCAGGAAGCCGCGTGCGCGGGCATCACCGGCGGCCCAGGCCAGGTCGCCCACCCGCTGGAAGCCGAACATCGAATAGTAGATGTAGAACGGCAGCGCATTGACGCCGTGATTGCTGTATGAGGTGGCGGCAGCAATCCATGCCGACATCGCGCCGGACTCGTTGAGCCCTTCCTGCAGGATCTGTCCATCCTGCGACTCGCGATAGTAACTGAGCTGATCTGCGTCTTGCGGCGTGTAAAGCTGTCCGACATGAGAATAGATCCCGACCTGGCGGAACATGCCTTCCATGCCGAAGGTCCGTGACTCGTCGGGAACGATCGGTACTACATTCTGACCCAGCACCTTGTCCTTGAGTAGCGTGCCAAGCATGCGTACGAAAGCCATGGTTGTGGAGTAGCCACGGCTGCCGGAGTCGCTCAATTGGGTGTCGAAGATCGACAGCGGCGGCAGTGCTATGGGGCCCGTTCCGCCATGCCGGGCCGGAATGTGTCCGCCCAGCGCCGCGCGCCGGCTGCGCAGATAACGTCCTTCCGCGCTATCTGGTGCGGGCTTCAGGTAAGGGATCGCCTCGAGTTGGTCATCGCTGACCGGCAGCTCGAAGCGATCCCGGAACGCGCGTACGGCGTCTGCGTTGAGCTTCTTCAGCTGGTGGTTGATATTCTGGCCTTCACCGGCTTCCCCCATGCCGAAACCCTTGACGGTCTTGACCAGGACGACGGTAGGCTGTCCCACATGCCGTGTGGCTGCCGCATAGGCGTTGAAGACCTTGACTGGATCATGACCGCCACGGTTCAGCGCCCAGATCTCGGCATCACTCATGTCGGCCACGAGTTCGCGCAGGGCGGGGTACTTGCCAAAGAAGTGTTCGCGTACATAAGCCCCGTCCTGCGACTTGAAGGCCTGATACTCGCCATCGACGCACTCCGTCATGCGCTGGCGCAACAGGCCGGTGGTGTCGCGTGCGATCAGCCGGTCCCACCCGCTGCCCCAAATCACCTTGACTACGTTCCAGCCAGCTGCGCGGTACAGGGCTTCGAACTCCTGGATGATCTTGGCATTGCCCCGGACGGGCCCGTCCAGGCGCTGAAGATTGCAGTTGACAACGAAGATGAGGTTGTCGAGCCGTTCCCTCCCAGCCATGGCCACGGCAGCCAGTGATTCGGGCTGGTCCATTTCGCCGTCGCCAAGAAACGCCCAGACCTTGCGCCCTTCGGCGGGAGCCAGCTGCCGGTCCTCGAGATATCGCATGAAACGCGCCTGGTACGCCGCCGTGATCGGTCCGAGTCCCATCGAAACGGTGGGGAATTGCCAGAAATCCGGCATCAGCCACGGATGGGGATAGGACGACAGACCGTTACGCCCGGCTTCCCGGCGGAAATTGTCGAGCAGGGATTCGTCGATGCGGCCTTCCAAGAACGCCCGCGCGTAAATGCCGGGCGACGCATGACCCTGCAGATAGACCAAATCGCCAGCGAAGGCTTCCGTACGACCCCTGAAGAAGTGCTGGAAACCCACTTCGTACAGCACGGCGGCCGATGCATAGGTAGCGATGTGGCCACCTACATTGGAGTGCTTGCCCGCCCGCAACACCATCGCCATGGCATTCCAGCGCGCCATGGCGGCTAGCCTGCGCTCTATCTGGATGTCGCCGGGATACTGCTGCTCGCGGGATTGGGCGATCGTGTTGACATAGGGTGTCGTGATTGCGCCATGGAAGTCCCCGTGCTGGGCTGCGTCGGATTCATGCAGGCGGTTCATCAGGTAGTGGGCGCGCTCACGGCCTTCGACTTCGGTCACGGCGGCCAGGGCGTCAATCCATTCTTGCGTCTCCTGCGGGTCTACATCGAGCGGTAATACGTGCAGCGGCAACAGCGGGGCCTTCATGTGTGTCTCCATGGGATTGACGGGGTTTCCGGCCGCGTCAGCCCCGGTCGGGTAGACGAGTTCATCGCGATCCGAATGAATTGCAAATGCAATCGCATGGGGATTGTGAGTGCTTTACGGCATAATTGCAACTGCAACTATTGGAGACGCCATGCCGACACAAATACCGGATTTGTGGTTTTCATTCGTACGATCGCATCGCGCCTTGCTGCGCGAGGTCGACCGGCGCCTTGCCGAGGCTGGGCTACCCGTCTACGCGTGGTACGACGTACTGTGGGGGATTGAGAGCGGGCCGGAGGAAGGACGCCGCATGCATGAGCTTGCCGATGTGCTTGCCATAGAGCGGTACAACCTGACGCGCCTGATTGACCGGCTAGAACGTGAAGAGCTCGTGAGGCGTGTCCGATCGGAGGAAGACGGCCGTGCGGCATTCCTTTCCATCACGCGGCAAGGCAAGACCCTGCGCAAGAAGATGTGGGGCGTCTACGAGGCAGCGGTCAACGAGCTATTTGTTGCCCAATTCCGGCCGGAAGATGTCGAACGATTTTCTCGCGCGCTTGACGCGGCAGCAGCCCAAGCAGGGAGGCCGAGATAGGTTCGAACGCCATTCTCGGGTCAAGAGTCCCTCAAGCATAATAGAGCTACAGTGTTTTATATCTCGTTCGCTCACTCTAGCTCTCTCCAGATACTCACGGCATGTTCGCAAGATCACTCGAGCATATCCTCGCCGAGCGCCTCCAAGGTAGCGATTTCCTACCTGACGGCATTCGCGAGATTGCCGCACGCTTTGAGTCTCTGCGCGCGCACGGGCTTCTCCCTCGAGGAAGCGAGAATCGTGGAAAGCGTTTGCGCCGAGATTGCCGCCGGCATCCTTAGCCTTGTCCCTCTTCGACCATCTTGGGCGGGGCACGCTGCCATTTCCCTCAAGGATCTGCGTGCCGTAGGCGGACAACAAGCGTCGTGCTGGGGTGCCGATACGCTCCTGGCTGCCATTGAAACAATTCTGGCCGATCGACAGGCGCTTGAAGCCGTGTCCCATATCTCGGTGTTGAGTTGCACTGAGAACTGACCCACGGGGATGCGGACAAAAAGTTGGACTGGTTAGGCAGAGAATCCTAAGCTTTTTCGGTACTCGACTGGGCTGCGATAGCCCAGCCAGATCTTGATCCTCTTCTCGTTGTGCCACCCGATGTAAGAGTCAACTACCACGATGAACTGCTCAATGGCGCAACAGACCCCTCACTAACCCCAAATTCCCGGCTTACGCCGGACTCCGGGGCTTGCGACGGTGCCATGGTCCGCCCCGTCGAAGACGTTTGCCGCGAACATTTCAGGGTCCCGAATAGCCGCCAGCATTCCAATCGTTGCGCTGACAGAGTGTCCGAATTGGATGACAGGTGATGATCTTAAGCAAGTCTGACGCAAATCCGTCGAGCGTTCCGTACCGGCTCTTGTCATAACCGGACAGGTCCGACCCTCCCGCGCCTACCCCAAGTCAAAAAGGATGATGCGGTAGCGATCCCGGAAAGCTTGCGCGACGGCCTTCCACATACTTTGGTCGCACCCAAAGCCGTGCGCGTAGAGCATCGCAAGGGGCCCGTTACCAAATTTTTGGACGTTGTTGCGCTTACCGATATTTCGCATCAGAGCTATCTCCATCGAGCCATCTGACGCTGAAGGTAGCCGAAAAGGCGCAAAAATCGCTAACGTTCAGATTGGTTCCAGCCAAATGAAACAGATTTCGCTCGCATGGTGCGGAACGCTCATTGGGATGTACGCCAAGAGCAACGCAATGGCTAAGAAACGTACTGCCGTCGATCCTGCTAGCTTACGGTCGTGGAACGGAAGTTGCTGCGGTTTGTTATCCGAATGCAGCCCTTAGGTGGGTAAGGACAATTTCGTTCGCAACTCAAGGACAATGCCGTGGAATCACAGACGAAACGGTTAGCGCCTCTCATCCTACTCGTTGATGACACCCCGGATTTTGTCGACGCGTGGCAATTGCTTCTGGAGCTATATGGTTTTCGCGTCGTAACCGCCATCGACGGAGCGAGCGGCTTAGCGCAGGCCCAAAAATATTTACCAGACCTCATTCTTACCGACTACATGATGCCGGGCATGGACGGGCTGACAATGTGTAGGAAGATGAAGGCTGACACACGTTTTCAGACAGTCCCAATCATTATGTGGACTGGGGCCGTAGGGTGCATCACGGACAAAGTCTTGGATCGGCTCTTGTGCAAACCGGTGCGCCTTGAATTTCTAATAGCTGAAATCGCAGAGCTGTTACCAGGGCACGACATACCGACTGCCTGAGCATTCGCCCACCGTTCGCCGGTGGAAACCGAAGAAAGTGAAAGCCACGTTGCCGGGAAGAAAATTTAGCGACATAGCACTGCTTCCCGCTCCCGCAACGGATCATTTCTGCAATGTGTCGGGACGGTGCTGCTTACAGATCGCAGACTTGTATGGACGGAGAACGACCCCTCGAGTGCAGAGGCCAGAGCCTCAGTAACTGGGCTACCGGGACTTTACGAACGTTGACATTCGGTCGATAACTTCTCGGGCCGAGCTTAGCGCCATTTCAATCGCAACGTGCGGTGTATCAGCATGATGCTGGATCATGGGTGGCACCAACCTTCGGGAGCCCATGCCAGCACTCATTTGAGTAATTGTCGCCGTAGCTAGGAAGCGGTGCTGAACCATTTCGCTGTGGGCCGGTGCAGCAGCATGACGCACTTTCGCTGAAACCCTGAAACCCTTGTAAACCGCGTTGTTCTGAGACATATATCCCCCTAAAGCAACCCAGCATACGCGGATTCTCTACAAGAGATCGCATACTTTCAAAAAAAACGGGATAACTGTCATGCCCGGCACTTTGCTCCAATTGCATGATGGCCGTGCGGAGGAGGAGGAGGATGGGGCGAGGGTACCGTGCGCCTCTTCCAGAGCCAGCCTCTGAGATTCTGGTCAAAGAGTAATGTCGCCGGTGTATTGCTAAATTGTTCGCTCGCAGACCCCGGAAGAGAGGAACGTTCTCCGAATTGGCGAGTGTTTCGCCGATCGCCTGGCGCAGCCACCGCGAGCGCAGCGACAACGCATCGTCGGTGTCGCGCAGGCCCATGGCCTCGCCCAACGACGGCTTGGCCGGCACGAGAATCGATTTTCACGGCGCGGGCGTACCGGACCACGCTGAAGCGAACGCCCCATGTTGAACTCGAAAGGAGCACAGAGCTGTCCATCCACTCGAGGCGGCTTTCTTCGAAGGCATTGATGGAAACCGCCAATCTCCCGTTAACTATCGGCGCATCCCCAGGCGAGCGGACCGCGCTCTCAGACAAGCCCTCAACTATTAAGGAGGGCACTGAGGTTGGTCGTACTGTTCTCGCGGAGGAAAGTGGAGGCCTATGAGAAGCTCAGACGTAGCTGCCCGCATATCAGACGAACACCTACGTGTCTCCGCTCGATGAGCGACTATATTTCGAAGTGCACCAGTTTCCATTCACTCCCGATGGAAGCTTTCCGGCCCCGACACATGCGGGGCCTTTTTGTTCGCAAGCATGGAATAGCATGCTGCTGCCGGGACCCCGCCCTCCGACACCTCCACGACCCTGATGGGCTGCCGAAAAAGGACCATTCCCTATTAGCGTCTGGCTCTTTCGCATTGATGGAAGAGCTGCCCGCTCCGCTGCCCCCAATGAAAGCATCGCGGCACGCGCTTGCGACCTGCGGAAAAAAATGGGCATGCTCTCATGCATCGAGGCGAGAAACCCATCGTCGTCTTCTCGTAGTGGGACTCGGCGTGCCGAGCCCAAACGAAATGGGCGACGACTACCGTATGCGTCCCGCCAATGCGGCCTTCACCGCAGGTGGCGCGTTGAATGCGCCCAGCACAACGACAGACTCGATTGTTGCCATAGCCAGTGTCGGGCTGACGTCGGCTGCAATGCTTGCCAAGCCAAGAACATGGATGGCCAGTTTCTCATTGGCAGCCAATGCCGCCTCAAGGTCTTGCCTCGAGAAATGTTGCAGACCCAGTACGAGCGATCGGCGTGTAACCGTCTCATTGATGGCCTGCTGGTGGACAACCAATTGGTTTCGAATCGCAGTCCGTATTAGGTCGGTGCGATTCGAATAAAAGCCCTCCTCAACCAGCAGATCAATTTGGCCAAGATCGACAGGGCCAAGGTTTATGGTGATCTTCTCTGTCTCCCCACCCTTGGGGCGCAGCGTCTTTTCTTGTGCAGTAAGGTTCATATGCCGACCAGTGATTTCATCTTGCTTCTGGCCATCCTAACAACATCCAACAGGATGGCGAAAGAAAGTTTCGGGGAAAGTGATCCACTAGAGAAGACGTGTCGTCGTGGTTTCGCCGAAATCGAGGCATCGACGGGCTAACAATCGACGGCAACTGACCGCACTTGTCCGTCTGCGCATCCTCATGGCCGACAAATTTCCGATCCATCCGAAGCATCCCGAGCGCATCTGCTGGGGCTGCGACAAGCACCGCGCCGGCGACGCGATGGGCTGCGGCAACGGACCAAGCCGCGCGCAGCAGCCCGCCGAACTGCTCGGCGACGACTGGTATGAGCACGGCGGTTGGGGGATCGAGGTGGAGGAGGCGCCGGCGCTGACGGCGCCGGCGTGACAGCCATCAGCCTTCAACCGCCTTCAGATAGCCCTCCGCCAGCGCCACCCAGCACGCCGCACCCAGTGGAATCAGCGCATCGTTGAAGTCGTAGCCATCGTTGTGGACCGAGCAGCCCACCCATTGGCCTGTGCCGTTCCCGAGTACGAAGTAGCAGCCCGGCACGCGCTCCAGCATCCACGCGAAATCCTCGCTGCCCATCTGCGTCGACGGTGGCACCTGGATGACCTTGTCCTCCCCAAGCACGCTCGCCACCGCCGTCCGCGCGATGGCGGCCTCGGCAGGTGTATTGCAGATGGCCGGCACCAGGCGCCGGTAGTCGATCTCCGCCGTCACGCCGCACGACGCCGCCTGATGGGTCACCACTTCCCGAATCCGCTGTTCCAGCAGTTCACGCACCGCCGGCACCGTGGCGCGTACGCTGAGCTTCAGCGTGGCCGTCTCCGGAATGATGTTGTACGTGGTGCCCGCCTCGATCTGGCCAACGCTGATGACGGCGGCATCCACCGGCGCCACGTTGCGCGACACGATCCCCTGCAGCGCCACCACCGTATGCGCCAGCGCCAGCGTGGGGTCGACGGCGCGATTCGGCATCGCGCCATGCCCGCCCTTGCCCCGGAACGTGACGGTCACGCGATCCGACGATCCACCCTGCGGGCCCGGCTGCACCACCGCCATGCCCACCGGCAGGCCCGGGCCGTTATGGAACGCGTAGATGGCATCGCACGGAAAGCGCTCGAACAAGCCGTCTTCCATCATCGACAGCGCGCCGGTCATGCCTTCCTCGTCCGGCTGGAAGATCAGGTTCAGCGTACCGTCGAAGCGGCGTGTGGCGGCCAGATATTCGGCAGCCGCCAGCAACGTGGCCGTGTGCCCGTCATGGCCACAGGCATGCATGTGACCCGGCACCTGGCTCGCATACGGCAAGCCCGTGCGTTCGTGCAGCGGCAGGGCATCCATGTCGGCCCGGATGCCGATGCGGCGCGGACCATTGCCCATCTTCATTTGCGCGACGATGCCATGACCACCGATGCCGGTATGCACGTCGTAGCCCCATTCGCGCAGCAGGTTTGCCACGATGCCGGCCGTACGGGGAACAGCGGCGCCAAGTTCGGGATGGGCGTGAATATCGTGACGCAGTTCCGCGAAACGCGCGGCGGAGGCGGCCAGCTGGCTGGCTGCGGATTCGGAGAGTTGGTCGTTCATGGTAAGGGTCAGTCGCGGTTGGGATGGCTCGGGAACAGCAACAGCGCGGCAAAGCTGATCACGCCGGCACCGAGCAGGTAGCCCGCGGGCGCCATGCGGCTGCCCGTGGCGCCGATCAGCCACGTGACGATGAGCGGCGCGAAACCACCGAAAATGGTCACGCCCACGCTGTACATGATCGACATGCCCGTGGCGCGATGATGGCGCGGCAACGCCTCCATCATCATGGCCGCACCGGCGCCGCTGCCCACGGACCCGATGGTCACCGACAGCGCGATGCAGCACAGCGTCAGCGGCAAGCCCGGACCCGACGCCAGCAGCGCAAAGTTCGGCAGCAGCACGCACAGCGACACGATGCTGTTGACGATGAGCAGCGTCTTGCGGCGCGGCAGGCGGTCAGCCAGGCGGCCGAACAGCGGCGCCATGACCAGCATCGTCAAACCCGCCACGCAGGCAGCGAGGAACGCCGTGACCTGTGGCATGTGGAGCGTATTGACGAGGTACGTCGGCATGTAGAACACCATGATGTACATCGACGATGTACTGCTGGTCGTCAGGAGCACGCCCAGCACCAGCGTCCGGCCATGCTCGCGCACCACGGCGCCCAGGCTCGCGTGCTCCCGGCTCTCCGTATGCGTTTCTTCCAGATGGCGGCGGATATAGATGCCCACCGGCGCGATCAGCAGTCCGATCAGGAACGGCACGCGCCATCCCCATGACTCCAGCGCCTCCGGACTCAGCGACGCCGACACCGCCGCCCCTGTCAGCGCACCAACCAGCGCCGCCGCGCCCTGCGTGGCCGCTTGCCAGCTCACCAGGAAACAGCGCCGGCCCTGGCTGGCCGATTCCATCAGCAACGCCGAGGCGGCCCCGATCTCGCCGCCGGCCGACAACCCCTGCAGCAGCCGGCCCGCCACGATCAGCACCGTGGCTGTCACGCCGATGCTCGCGTACGACGGCGTGAAGGCGATCAGCGCCGTCCCCACGGTCATCAGCGCAATGGTCAGCGTCAGCGCCGCCTTGCGGCCGCGACGATCAGCCATGTTGCCGATCAACACCGCGCCCAGCGGCCGCATCACGAACCCCACGCCGAACGTGGCAAACGACAGCAACAGCGACGCCGTCGGGCTGCTGGCCGGAAAGAACAGCCTGCCGATGATCGCGGCAAAGAAGCTGTAGACAGTGAAGTCGTACATCTCCAGGCCATTGCCGATGGCGGCGGCAATGATGGCCCGTTGCTTGCGCGGGCTCGCCGCGGCAGCACTGGCAACCTGACTTGCGGGGGACGTGAGTGGTCCCGCCGAGGCATCGCTGCCCAGCGGAAGACTGGCTTCGTTCATGAGGCTCCTCGTGGTGGTGCGTCCCGGCAGTCGCAAGGCGCGCTGCCTGTTGTCGTCTTGTGCTGGTGCCGACGATCTTAGAAGCGACCTACCCACAAAGCACGCCGCTTTTTTTCATGGGTATGAGCGTTGGTAATCACGGGCGCGCGAACGGCCGGGAGGGCTAGGAAGCGACGGGGAAGTCCGCACGCAGCGCGGCCAGCAGCGCATCGTGCAGGCGCGAGGCGGCAAGGGTCAGCGTATGACGGTCGCGCACCACGAGCGAGATCGTACGGTCGGGCACCGGTTCGGCGATGGCCAGGAATTCCATGGTGTCCAGCAGGAAGCGGCTGCGGCGCGATTCTTCCGACAGCAATAGCAGCATGTCGTCGAGCCGGGACATTTCCAGGGCCAGCGTCATCGAGTTGCATTCGACCACGCGGGCCGGCAACGGCAATCCGTTGGCGCTGAAGAGTTGGTGGAGTGGGGTCTGGGGATCGGACAACGGATCGAGCACCATCCAGTCGGCATCGAGCAGTTCGTCCAACGACGTGGCGCCACGCAGCGCATGGCCCTTGCGCCCGGCGATCACCGTTGGCACGCGGCACGCTTCGGTGCAGTCGAGGCCGCGATCCACCGGCAGCGACTGCGAGGTGAGGGCGAAGTCCAGCGTACCTTCGCGCAGTTGTTCCAGAAGCTGGGCCGGTCGCATTTCCAGCACGCGTAGTCGCGCCTGGGGATGTTCACGGCGGAATGCCGTCAGGCACGCGCCCACGGATCGCAGCAGTGCGGTGACGGGCGTCACGCCCACCACGATATCGCTGGCCACGGCGCCCTGCATGTCTTCGAGATCCTGGCGCGCGCGACGTACGTTCTCGTTGATGAGCCTTGCATGGGCCACTAGCCGCTGGCCTGGTGGTGTCAGTTGCACGCCTTTGCTGGTGCGCACGAACAGCGTGGCTCCAACGCTGGTCTCTAGCTCCTTGATCGCCTTGCTCAGCGCCGGCTGTGTCACGTGCAATACGCGCGACGCTTCCTGAATGCTGCCTGTTTCCGCAACGGCAGCCAGCGCACGCAGCTGGTGGAGCTTCATGAGGGCAATCCCGAACCCGCCAACCCGTGGCGAAAAGCGGCCATTTTAGGCCGCTGCCGGGCCATCGCTCAACGACTGATACCGCGGAGGCGGACAATCATTGTGGCAACCGCCCTTTCAGGGCTGCCGCCGGAGGGCGCCGCGCTCTCGTCGCAGGCGCTGATACGAAGATCTCCAATAAAATAATTTACATTGCATTTATGACGGCAAAAGAAGCCGGTTGAATTTCAGGAGAGACCTTTTCTTCGCATAATCAATACGTTACGCCGCTTAACAGGCGCTTCTCGAGTTCTGAGAATAACCCACTCCCGGCAAAAGACGAAAGGCTCCAGCGGCACATTCCCTGTTGCCGGTTGTCGCGCGGGATGGGGAACGAATGCGCTGGACTGAATAGGAGTCCGCCCATCCACGCGGCAGCAACGCGGGGAATCGCTAGACGCCTGCCGTAAGCGCATCGTAGTGACTCCAACGGCCAACTTCTTGGATATGCAAAGTCCGGGTGCCTTCACGAAAATGACATATTCATTGACGAGTCTTGGATGCCGCCCCGCGCCCCCAGCGTGTGACCGCCGGGCAGTCGGCCACCTCTAACACGATGGCCCCGTAGCGCTCCACCTGCGACAATCCTCCGGCGTGGCGTCTACTCCCGGAGCCATTGGCAAACATTGGCGACTGACATTTTCGCCCGGCTGGTAGAACGTCATTATCACGTCGGCTCGGAGATAAAGCCAGTGGCCGCATGATAAGTAAAATACTTTATATAAAAATTAAACGGGGGATCAATGACGCAACATTGGCTAGTCTCTGCGTGCGTCGTCCGGGCTCTTGCGCCAGTGAGGAGCGGCATCGCGGTTCAAATATGACGAACAGATCCCGACATTCAGCCGCTCCTTAAAGTTCCGGGTTCGCCGAACCACTTTGTGTGGAGGTTTAGATTCGCAGTAAATATAAGTAGCGTGCCGGGAGATCTGTCAGCAATTCATCTTGCTTGCGCCCTGCCCTACTTTCTTTTTTACCCGGGTACTTTCGCCCTGAATGCCGATATCTGAACGTTTGGCGATTTGCATCGACGCCAAATATCAAAAGGACTTTCACGTATGAAAGTCCGTTGACGGCTAGGCGGTGAACGGGTTGGCAACATTTGTAGTCAAAAATTGAAACGATGTGACGTTCTCTTTCAGTTTGCCAGGTTAAGCCGCAAAAATTTGCATAGCCTCATGATCTTGTTGAGGACTTGCGCATTGGTCAGTTTGGGTATTGCGACGCTTGGTGTCCCAGAACTGGATCTCACAATGCTTGCCAATCCTGCAACTCGTCGGAGAAGGGCGACGGACAAAGCTCGCCGGCACTTTCACGCGTGAAAGTCCGAGTGGCCGCCTGCCGATTTGCGGGTACAGGCCGGTATGGTCGAAGACGTTCGGTAGTGGATTTGGCCCCGGGCCGCCGACCGGCTCGGTCACCCCTTTAGGGTGATAAGGTCATCGCAAGTAACCCACCCGGGGGCCATAGTTCAGGGCGCCATTGGTGTGTTGCTCGTTGTGATACTCAAAGGCGAGAGTGAGATTGCTAACCCCTGTTTTAACCTCAGGCGTGGGCGTCAAGGCGACATTGTCGCGTTTCACGGTCCTCACAAAGCTCTCGCCCATCCCGTTGCTCTGCGGACTGCAGACCGAAGCGGTCAATGGCCTCGCGCCGATTGCGACGCAAAAGTCTTGGTCTAGTCTGCCGTGTAGACCCAAGCCATTATCGGTCAGCCATTCAATTCCATCGGCGTTTTGAGCGCGTTTCCAACGAGACTCTCGATCGCGGCCAACATCCCGTCACGGCCCACGTCGCCGCTGTGCCCGCCGGTTGACACCGTATTCATCACCTCGCTGCCGCAGCAGTCCCAGGACGAACGTCACGAGTAGCGGCGCTCGCCGTGTCCCAGCGGAACTCAAAGCCTTCAGAGCGCCACCGCGGGTTCGTCATCGCTACGTTGCGGGGCCACCCTACATCGCAGCTGTGGACCGTACACTTCACTCGAATATCGCCTCGACCCGCTTCGCACTGACGGAAGTGCTCCACGATGCCGCGGCTCCCGGAGCAGTACACCTCATACCCGGCGATAGCGGTAGCTTGCGAAAGGGCGACCGCACACCGCGAGTATCTCGAGCAACCCTGCATCGTCGGTTTGCCTGGCACTGCGCTAATCCCGCCAGTTTGCGGAACGAATCGGCTTCTCAGCCATATTTGAGCGCGCTACACAGATACTTCGCAGACCCGTATAACAGGTCGTCCCCCGGCAATAAGGGTGAGCGAACACTCCATTTTCGCGACTTGATCGCCTCCACCTTTACGGAGAATCTCGTTCTCCATGGTGTTCTTTCCCAGCAAGCGCTGTAGCTCACGGACATGCTTTAACGTGTGACTCAACTCCGATGGAGGTACGACTGCTTTACCAGCAATGAATTACCGGCTTCGGAGTGGCGGGACTTTCACGCATGAAAGTCCGCGATGACTCGCTCAACACCGGTGGCAATAGCGATTACGTTGGATGGACACGCTGATGGCCGTAGGCCGCACCGTGTCTCTCAACTTAGCGCATAAGAACACGCGGGTGAACTCGAAGCCTTCTCGATGACATCCTGGTCTTCCTCCCAGCGCCTTCTCACCAAAACTTTTTTCCTGTTCGCCGTCGCGGCTGGGCTCGCGGACAGCAATGCCGCTACTTTCATCTGTGAAAGTGCCGTCGTTGCGAGATGGGTAGCAGCATAAAAATTCGCCTCCTGTAATACGACTCACAATCGCCATCTCGCCACAGCGGGGATTGCCTATGATCCTCAAAAAATTGGGCCTCCGGCGTCGCAACTGCTTCGCTACGCCTCACGACCTGCACCTACCCTGACTTTCACGCGTGAAAGCGGAGACGTCCCCAAGGGTTTTTAGGGATGAGGCTGGCGTGGCCAACTTCAGATTGATAAACGTTGATCCTTACTCCTAGTTCTGGGATGCCGCTTTCACGCATGAAAGTTCGTTGGAGCGCCCAACCTTCGATTTGGACCGGTGACGATTGAAGAATGGCAGAGATCGGAGGTCGGCGAGACGGCTAATGTGAACGAACGATTGTCGCCGTATTGCAACGGAAGGCTGTAGCTCTTGGGGAAAATGAATTATGTGGTCTATTACGTTCTCATTGCAGTGCAATCTACACATGATTCATGATATTGTATTAAATAAATATATTTTAGGAGAATTTTATGGTGGCTCGTATCGTTACGGTCTTCAACCAGAAAGGCGGTTGCGGAAAAACCATGACTTGTATGCAACTGTCGGCCTCCCTAGCGCTCAGAAGCTTTCGCACACTCGTCGTTGATATGGACAAGCAGGGCACGAGCACGATCTGGGCAGGGCAAGGAGGCAAGGAGCGGTCGTTTCCAGCGGAGGTGATCAGCCTGGCTCCGCTTCGCGAAAAGATGCTCGGGGAAATCGAGAAACGTGCGGAGACGTATGACTTCATCTTCATCGACTGTCCTCCGGCGATCGAATCGTCGATACCGTGGGCTGCCTTGAACATTTCCGATATCGCCTTGATCCCGGTTATTCCTCTCATGGACAACGTTTGGGCAAGCCGCGAAGCGAAGGAGTTGGCGCGACGCGCAAAGACTGAAAACCCTAGCTTGCTGACATACTGCATCCCATCGATGTCGCGTCGAGGGAACGTCTTTAAAGCTTGCACTGAAATACTGCAGGACGATCAAGAGATTCCGCTCCTCGATACCGGACTTCAGCAACGCAATGCATACGGCGAATCTCAGATGTTTGGACTCAGTGTTCATGGCGTGACGGGAGCCTCGGCAGCAGTGAAAGAGGTAGAGGCCTTGGCCGACGTGGTTCTTAAAAATCTCGGTTTCACTGTCGAGAAGAAGTCAGGCAAGAGAAAGAGCGTTAAGAACAACGAGGAGGTGGTGTGATGGCAAAGAGTCGACTCGAACAAATGCGCGACCAAGCAGCTAAAGCTCTGTCCGCGGCTCCTCCGGCAGATCGATTTGCGCGTGCCCAAGCTTTGGTGGAGCGCCAGCCGAATGGTTTTGCGGAGAAGCGTCCCGAAGGGCCGGCACACGATGGCGCTCCCGCAGTAACGACAAATGTAGCGAACCTTCGTGTTGCCGATTCGGCAGTCTCTAGGAGCACCGAACCTTTCTTCGAGGAAGTCAATATCGAGCTAATTGATGAGAACCCGTACAACGCACGACGCCTCTATCGGCCCGAACGTGTTCATGAACTTGCTGGCGAGATCAGGGCGGACGGACAGCTAGTCCCGGGACTAGCGACGATCAGGAACGGGCGTAGAGTGCTAGCAGGTGGTCACTACCGGTTCCGCGCGCTCAAAGCCGCTGGAAAGACCCGTATGAAATTGATGATTCATCCGAACCTTACGGATCAGCAGCTCTATCAAATTTCATACAAAGAGAATGCCGAGAGAGAACAGCAGTCGCCTCTAGATAACGCTCTCGCTTGGAAATCGCTTATGGACGAGGGCATCTATCCCAGTGAATCCGCAATTTCGGAAGCCACTGGTATGTCCTTGCCGAACGTCAATAAGACCATGTCAATCCTGAAGCTATCGGATGGCATCCTGGATATCGTGAAAGAGCGACCAGAACCTTTTGCCCTCACGACTTTGTACCAACTTTCGCTCTTGGAGCGTGCAGCAGGCACTTCCGTTGCTGTGGCGATGGCGGCAAAGGTCAAAGATGAGGTGGCAGTGTGTCGCGATGTAACAGACGCTAGGGCTCGCTACGAGAACAAACCGGTCCGCAAGCAGAAAGAGACGTCGCGGCAGCACAAGCTGCATGCGCCGGACGGAACCACTCTTGGTGTTCTGAAGGACTGGGACTCAGGAAAGGTGACGTTCGAGATCCTGTTGCAGGACCCCACCAAGCGCCAAGCGCTCGTCGAAGAACTGAAGGCCAAATTTGCTGTAGGCGAGGCGTGACCTTCGGTCTAGATACTTCCATCATGTTCGGACGCGAAGGGCAGCCCATAGGTGACAGTTTCCCGACTGATCCCAATGCTGTTCACCTTCGTTTTGGTATATCGCTGAAGACACTTCACGTTTAAGTGCTTTAGTAAACACTGTAAACTCTTTAGTAAACCTTTAGGCGCGCTAAATCCTTGTATTCAAAGCATTTTTCTCGCTACAGGTGAACCCCTGTGGGGATATGGTGAACAGCTGTGGGGCGAGGGGGGTGTGGATTTGGGGTGGAGGTGAATGGTAATGAGGCGAAAGGGTTGTGGATATGGGGAATAGGTGAAGTGCCTTGGGGTACCTGCCCTAGTTCCCTAGGTGAAGGCTTTTGGGACCGCTTCAGGTGAACAGATTTGGGGTTGCAGAGGGGGGAAGACCCTGATCACCTCAAAAGGTGAAGAAATTTGGGGTCAACCCCAGGTGAATAGATTTGGGGCCAGTGATGGATGCTCTGCCTAGAAACCCGCACCGGATCTCGTAGGTGAAATGCGTTGGGGTTGCGAAAGGTGAATAGTTTTGAGGTGGATGCAGTTGGTGTGCGCTCACTTACCGCGTAAAACGTCATAAAGGTGAACGGCATTGGGGTGATAGAGGTGAACGTATTTAGGGATTTCTAGCCGCCTTGTATTTTTTCCGCCGACAGCCCGCTCATGCTCCCCAAAATGATTCACCTTTCCCAGCTTTGAATCCCCAAAAGGCTTCCCCTCAGATGTCTCTTTCGATGGCCGAATCCGAAAGGTGAACAATTTTGGGTGTGTTTCAATGTTTCGGGGTGAATGAATTTGGGGAGACACCACTTTCACAGTGTGCGACATCGGTCTGATTCCCAAAGGCTTTTCATACCTGGATAGTTGGAAAACCGCACTTCTGCTTGATAGGTGAACGATACAAGTCTAAGATTTCACCATTCGAGAGTTCGGAAACTGACATGCCACGAGCGAAGGCACCGCCCAAGGGGTCTCAAATAGCACTGTTCCAGCAGCCCGAGGTGCCCGAGCCGTTCAAGAAGGCTGTTCAAGCAATTCACGTGTCGCCGGTAGGAGGAGCTCTCACTCTGCAGCAGCGGCGCCTCTTCAACGCTCTGATTAAGAACGCCATTGAGCACCGGCTCGGCCAGGCGGGTTCGACGGATACCTTCCAGATATCCATTCCCGAGATGATGTCCAATCTGGCGCTGACAACGAAAGACACCGGCTACATCAAGGAGACCGCGAAATCCCTGATGAGAACAGTCGTCGATTGGGACCAGTTGAACAGTGATGGGACAGCAACGTGGACCGGCTCTACGCTCTTAGCCGGAGCGAAGATCACCGGCTCACTGCTCTCCTATTCCTTTGCTCCCCAGATCAGGGAAGAACTGCTGAACCCGGAGCGCTATGCGATGATCGATATGCGCATTGCAAAGCTATTCCGCCGAGCTCATTCCCTCGCATTGTGGGAAAACACAGTTCGGTATGAGCGCGTCGGTATCACGGCTCGTATCCCGCTGCCGGTGTTCCGCAATTTGATATTGGGACGGGAAGAGAGCGAGACCAAGTACAAGGAGTACAAGATCTTCAAGCGAGCGGTGCTAAACCCTTGCATTGCTGAGATATGCGATCTTTCAGACCATAACCTCGAGCTGATTGAACACAAGATTGGACGGTCTGTGTCGGACCTACAATTCAAGATTAGCCGGAAGGAACAGGCTGTTCAGGAAGACGCCGCGGGCGGTGAACTGGTGCAGGCGATGATCAAGCTAGGTCTTCCCGCCAGTGAAGCTCGAAAGCTCGCCAAGACTCACAACCACGGCTCTCTGCGGGATGCGCTAGCCTATGTCCGTGCCAGGCTGACGAAGAAGAATGCTCCAGCCGTCGAGAATGTCCCAGCTTACTTTCGGAAAACCCTTGCTGAATCGTGGGGGCGCGGCATGGAAGCAGAGGAAGTCGCGGAAGATCCTTCAGTCGCCTCGGTACCGAAAGCCAAATCTGCTGCTGAGGCAATGGAAAAATACATTGCTGCCCGACTGCCCGTAGTACAGGAGTACTTTTCTGAGCTCGCTGCGGAGGAGCAGACATCATTGATAGAGCGGTATAACGAGCAGTGTGTGGCCATTGATCTGAAGCTCGTTATCAACAAGCGGCCCTCAAAGCTTGCTCAAACGAGCTTCTACACATGGCTGGCTAACGAAACGTGGGGTGCGCCAACGCCGGAGGACATTCTTTCGTACGTCCTGACAGGCAAGGTTGCGGCATAAGCTAACGCATCGCGAAGAGCCAAGACGACGTGCGGTTGCTTTACGGTCAGTCCAAACCGTTCTACGCGGCGCGATGTCATTGGTTAAGGATTTAGGCGAGACCTGCTTCAACTACGAACCGGGACGTTGGATTCTTTCTTGCGGTCGAGAGCATCATAGTGTGACGGGCGCGAGTAAGGCCGACGTAGAACAGCCTGCGCTCCTCAGCCTCAGGGCTGCTTTCATCGGGAATGACGGCTTCCTCTAAGCGGATGAGAGCGGTATGGTCCCACTCGAGCCCTTTGCTCGAATGGAAAGTCGTAAGCACGATGGCATCTGCAACGGCCTCGTTGTTCTTGCGACGAAGAAACTCCAACCGGTCTGAAAAAGGTCCGTTTAGTCTGGAAAGTACATCGTACGTTGTAGTGATGGCTCGCCTTCCTTGGTCGGTGGAAGCCCACTTCATCATCCATTCAAATACCCCATCCAAGATGAGGGCATGAAAATGGCGTTCACACAAACTACGCCATTCAGCAAGCCGCTTCGTCAGATCAAGGTACTTGTCTGCGACCTCCTCTGCGAGCCCGGCTTCACGAAGGTCCTTTCTTTTAAGGCGTAAGGCATCTTTCGTCGCCGTGAACTTCGTGTGAAGCGTCTGAAGGTCGGCGGCACCAATTCCAGAGAACCCCAAAATAGCGTCTAGGCCGCTGGTTCGCGATTGCTCGATTAGCTCAAGCAGGTTACCCGTCAGGGCCGATTCCGGACGGTCTAGTATCGAACGCCCAGCAGCCCTATGGTACTTGACGCCGTGAGAGCGGCAGACGGCTTCCACGGGGTCGAGAATCCGATTGGTCCGCGCGAGGATCGCTGCGGTCTTACCCTTCCGTACCGCCGCTAACATCGCTTCCATCGCCGAGATCGCTTCCTCGTACTCATCATCGTGACGATCAAACGAGACAGTTCCACCAGGCCCCCGATCTGAAATCAGCTCCTTTACGACACGTTCTGTGTTGTTCCGTATGACTTTGTCAGCTACTGCAAGGATTTCACTGTGAGAGCGGTAGTTAACACCGAGCACGATCTGACGAGCGTTGAACTCGTTGGTAAAGCCCTCAATGCCTCGCAGTCCCATGGCCGATCTGAAGCCATACACTGACTGGTCGTCGTCGCATACGAGACAAGTCGCTGCGCCCGCGCGGGCATGAAGGGCCGTCCAGGCAGCCTGATGAGAATCTACGTCCTGATACTCGTCGACCAGCAGGACCTGGACCTTGTAAGGTTGGATGATGCCCTGTTGCATTCCTTGGACGGCATACCGCATCAGGTCCTGAAAATCCAAACGTCCATTTCTATCAAGCGCTTCCTGGTAAGCGGCAAATAGCTGCCCATCCGTGGATTCGGGGGATGGTATGCCGAACGCAGTCTTAAGGCGCTCAATAGCGGCGATGGCGTCCTCGAGTTTCCATTCCGCGCTCAACTCTTGTATGACCTGCGTCAGGATCGCGATTCGCTCGCCATCGGTGGCGATGTCCGGCCGCTTTCCTGCCGTCACTGAAAGTTGTTTGTAAGCTAGAGAATGGAAGGTGCCGGCGATGAGTCGCTTCTTAGCAGAGGGACCCGCTAGAGCCAAAATTCTGTCGCGCAGTTCTATCGCGGCATCTTTGCTGAACGTGACGGCCCCGACTGTCATGCTTGGGTCGCTCAGTAGCACGGCTGCCTTGGCCGCGATTGTGGCCGTCTTTCCCGCGCCGGGCACAGCCACTGCGACGCAATGGTTGCGGCATTCCACTACCTCGCGCTGCGAGGGATTCAGTTTCTCAAGGGCTTTGGCGAGGGACATAGCGCTGGATCAGATCCGGCCGTTGGACCGGTATGGTCAGGCCGGCTCAAACCTGGTCCCGGCGGCTTGGCGTAAGTGCCAGCAAGTGCCACGAGCCTTGTCGGGCATGTGCATCAATCTGGCACTGCGAGGGACATGGCCCGACCAACTCTGACCACGAGATTGAGAGAGCATTGCAAAGACGTGCCACATGGTGGCATCAAGACCGAACAGGGCTAGTTGGGGCGGACTTGATGCCACGACGGCAGATCAGATGCCGCGCACCGTCGTCATAAGCTTCAAATGCGTGGTGTAACTGCGCAGGCCTAACGGCTGGAACTTGCGCAGGAACCGCGACACTTCCTCATTGACATCGCTCTGGTCCCGGATGCCGTTCCAAACCATGAAATCGAATTGGTCCATGGTCTGGTCGAACTTGGTCAGCACCTGCAGGGCCCGGACGGCAAATCGCGAATAAGCCTGAACCTCGAGCGAGAGGGAAGGGCGCTGGATCGTCGGCGCGAAGACGATCTCGCCGGCTGTGCGCATCTCAGCCTCGCGTTGCTCACGATACGCCTTGGCGACGCGCACCTGCTCGTCGACGTAGTCTTCGAGTTTGGACAGCTCGCGCTCCAGATACGTCTCCAGCGTGGAAAGCTCGGCGCGCGTGAATGTGCTTTGGCCGAAGCGCTGCAGGTTCAACGACATCCGGTTCATGTAGGGCCACCATTGCTCAAACAGTGGGCGCAGGCGGGTGTGATTCAGTTTCATCGCGACAGGGACGACTGCGGCGCCCGCCAGCTCGCGATCCAGGATCTGCATGCCCAGTTCACGGCGCCGGCGGATGATCGCCTGGCGCTGCTCCGGTTGGAGTTCGCGGAACAGCTTGCGCGTGCGCTCGACTTCCGCTTTGCGCTGCTCATGATCGGCGTTCGAGATCAGCCCCTCGCTGCGCAGTGCTTCAGAAGAGGCTTCCATCTCGTTGAGTTCTTTCTCGACGTCTCCCGTGCTGTCCATCGTGCCGAGGGTGCTTGGTGCGGCAGGAGTTGCTGCCGAGGTGTCAAGGATGCCTTCATCGGCGGGGATAAGGTCGGTCGTGGTCATGATTTCTCCGTTGGGGAGGCCGTTGTGTGACCTCGTCGTAAATTGGGTGGGCGGACTATTTGCCGACGTGAAATGACGCCGCTAGGCGCCAGCAAAGCAGGCCCACCAGGCAGACCACATAGGTCCACCAGTTGGCGAGCAAAGAAAAGGGTAGAAGCAGCGCGGACGCGCCGATCCCGAAGCACAGCATCAGGCCGTGCGCGGCAACGTGAAACGACACGGGGTTGGCAAATCCGGCGCTGGCCGCCCGGATTTTTCGGGAGACCGATCCATCGTTGAAGATGGCGATTAGCAGGACCGCTGCGCCGAAGAGCCAGTAATAGGCCACCGCCGCGCGATACAGCGCCCGGTAGATGGTCAGCCAGAAGTGCTGCATCCATCCTCGTCCAAAGTCTGAAGCTCCGCCGTCCGAAAGCGTCGTCGGCGCATCGGATCCCGAGAACGATGCCTTCACGGCGCCGGACTCGATGAACCACTTGTGGAATCGAGCGTTCGCCAACGACACCGCGACATTGGCCTTGTTCGGCCCCAGCACATGCTCGGCTGATGCCTGCTCGGCTTCGCTGATCTCGAACGCCGTCTGGTCCTGAATAAAGGGCGCGAGCGTGCAGATCATCAGCGGAGCGATGATCAGCCAAAGACGGACATGCGATGCGAATCTGCTGCCTGCCATTCTTTAGACCCACCTCAGCGCCAACAGGATCGGGAAGCTCGGAATGGCGACCAACGCGGCCCAGAACACGGCGGGCTTCGTGACCGAGATCTTGATGAGCGCAAAGCACGCGGTGCCAGCACCCTCAGTGAATGCCTCGGGCATCGGGTTCTTGCTCTCGGAAGGCGAAGTCAGCCACTCGTGCATGCCGAGTGCCAACACGGGGTCGACGCCGCACAGGCGCGCCGCGATGTGTGCCGGGACCTGGCGGAACAGGAGCGCGACGCGGCGCGCGTCAGTGTGCAAAGTTGCCAGCGACATCGTAGTTCTCGAAATAGCGGGAAAAGGCGTATCCGGTCAGCACCCGGGCGGCCAGCTGAAATGCCGCGCACCGTTGGGAAACTTCACCCGGAGCCGGCTCGTCAACGACCTGACAGACATACCCTGCGAGCTGGCGCTGCTCGAAGGAAGGAATCGATTCGTGGAAGGGGTACCAGACGTTGTACTTCTCGCCTTTGAAGGCGGCATAACGCTTGTTGTAGAGATCGTGCGAGCGCGAAAACAAGCCCTTCATGAATGCAACGCTCGGATCGCCTTGCTTGCGCGCCGCGCGCCATGCGGCGATACCGTCAGTCAGCATCTCCTTGATCAGGGGCTCATCGCGGACACGAAAGTTGGAGCCGACGTAGTCGACCACGCGCGCACAGATCTCATCGAGGTCCGGAGAAAGGGTGAACACGGGCGATAGCTTCGCCGACAGATTGTGTTGCTTGATAACTTCGCGGAACAGGCTGCTGCGCATGGATGGTTAGTCCTGAATGATTGGAATGCGACCTTGGTAGACAGCGCCACCGGAGATTCGCAGGAAGTACTGGAGGTTGGGCAACTGCATGACCAGGTCATGCGGAATCAGGGGCACCTTTTCCAATTGCGCCGAGCGCGAGACGGAGCCACTGAACTCTCCGACGTGGGCTTCGGTGCCCGTGCTCGTGCTGCTGGATATCACCAGGTTCCGTATCGCCGTCGTCCCGGCTTTTTCGGCAAACCACTGTGCGGTGTCGATGTCTTCCAAGCGTAGAACGATCTGGTTGTTCAGATTCCCCAAAACCTGGTTCATTTTGGCCACGTTTCCGAGTTTGGCCGTGAAATCTGACCGCGTCTGGTACGCAACGAATGCCTTGAAGCCGGCGCCGCGGCCCTTATTAAGTAGTTGCAGTAGCTGCTCATTGGTCGCCTCGGCCGCTTCGTCGACCACAAGCACGATCTCGGGCGGCTTGGCGTAGAAGTTGTAGATGGCGCCGGCAACCGACGCGATGTCTGCGAGCAACATCGACATCACCGCCTGCGCCACCATCGAGTTGGAAAGCGAGTCCGCACCGACGTAGAGGACCGCCTTCTGCTTGATGACCTTGTCGATATCCCAGATCTCGCGATCGTCGTCGAAGTCGTCGGCCTTCGGAGCGAGCATCAGCCCGGTCTCGCCGGTGGCCAGCATCTGCAGGAGGGGCAGGGCGGACGCGATGATGCGGCCGTAGTGGTCGCGGTCGTGCTGGAAAGTCGAGATGAGACCATCGATCGACTCGTGCCCCTTGCTCACGTTCGCGAAGCGTTCGATATACAACCGGGCCATGGCGTCCAGGCGCGTCCCGCCAGCTTTCTGGCCGATTTGCTGCATGTAGCCCGCGACCTCGGCATCCCAGTCGGGCATGCCGGCTTCGGGAAAGAAGCGTTGCAGGGCGCGCTCGAGCAGGTTGTTGATCCCGTTCTGGGCGTATTGCAGGATCGAACGCAGGTTCGGCTTGTCCCCCACATAAAGTTCGCCCTTCACCGAGCGGTCGATGAACAGGAACGCGAACTGCCGGAACGGGCCTTCCTCCATTAGCTGCGCAATGCGGGTAGGGATCTCCGACGGCTGAGACCAGTTTTCCAGCGGATTCAGGCGGATGGATTGAGACGGAGCCGCCTGTTTCCAATACAAGAATTTTCGTCCCGTTCTTTCGCATTCCCGCCGGCACCGTGCCATCCACGAGGGATCGTTTTTCGGATCGATCACAATCAAAACGTCACTTGGATTGTGGATCACTTGCGTCGAAATGAGCTCGAACGTCTTGGTCTTGCCCGCGCCGGTCGTGCCGCTGATCGACGTGTGGCCGCCCATGGCCTTGTAGTGAAAGGGCACGGGTATTTTCTTTGACTCAAGCCCTGCGATCCATGACTTACCCTGTGGCGACAGGTCAGCGATGCTGCTTGGCGGGGCGAAAGCCTTCTCAATGGCGCGGACGGTTTCCTTGGGCAGCCATTTCGGCAGGCCGGGGATGTCCGTCGAAGGCATACGCAAAATGTCATGTGCGAGCTGACAGTGCTTCTGCGTCCATTCATAGCCTGTGCCGAGATACATGGCGTCCTCGTCCTTGTCGCTGGAACGAAGCTTGCGGCTTTCGGACATGAGAGTGTCAATCCCGACCACCGTCAGCCACTTCGTTGAAATGGCGAGCCGGAATTTCAGTGCACGCCACACTTGCCCAGATCGGAAGAGCAGGAAGGTCAGGCACAGCAAACTGAAGTAGGGGGCGTGCGGCATGCCGCTCAACAGAATCAGCAACGCCGCGATGGTCCAGCCAACCGCTGCGCGGAATTCGTAGATCGGTCGGAAGTGATTGATGTAGTGATTCATCATGTCGCGTTCTCCGGCGCGATAAGGCGTCCCACTTCCTCCATCAACAGAATGCTCTGGCCGTCGACCTTGTAGAGGTGCTTGCCTTTGCGTAGGTGCTCGACCAGCGTGTCCGACGCCAATCCATAGTTGCCAAGCGATCGTTTGCTGATCGCGACCTTGCCATCGACACGCGTGACTTTCGCCTTGCCGGTCGCCACGTCCTGGGCCAGCGCCTTGAAGAACTCGCGCATCAGGTTTGAGGGGCCCGCGAGCGCCTTGAAGGGATCATCGGCTGACGGCTCTTTGCGCAGCGAGCGCCCGCCATCGAGCTGCACGACGTTGCGTGAGGGCTGCGCTTCCGAAGTGGAGGCGGATGAAGGGCTGCCGCCGGCCATTGGTGAGGTTGCGGCTTCGTCGGCGCGTGCGATATCCGCTACGGCAGGCGCAGCTTGCGCGGGGCCCGGCATAGGCATGGCAGCCTGGCTTGCCGAGGGTTGTGCCGCGCTCTCCAACAATTCCGCATTCGGCGCCGGCGTCGTGTCGGGTGCAAACTCCGCTCTGCGCGCCTTGACTTCAAACTGCGTCAAGGTGTCGATCGATTGCCGGACGACTTTGTGCAGCAACGATTCGAGGCCGGTGGGTCGTGGATCGGGATTGATGGCGCCAAACAGATCGCTCAGGACCTGGCTGTCGAATGCGCTGAGGCGCTCGCTGCCAAGAATCTCCCGGGCGAGAAGGGCAGTGCGCATGCGCTCCAATGGCTGGGCGGCTTCTCGTCGGGACACGCGATAGGTGCTCGCCGCCAGCCATGGGCCGAACGCGCCGTGCGCGGCGGGTATCCATTCTGCGCCGTCGCTATCACGATGAAACTGGAAGTGGCGGCAGGGCTCATCGAGCCGCGAGCAGCATGCAGCCAGAAACAGGGCGTAGAGGTATTGAGGCTCCAGCGTTCGTCGACGTTCCGACGGCTGATCGGCACCGAACTTCTGGGCGCCAGACAGCCGCATGGCGAAATAGGCCGCCTCGATCGTGGCACGAAATGCACCGCCTGGCTCAGCGTGTTCTGCGGGGCGCAGGGGCATGGTCGAGAACCAGTCCGCACACCGGGTCAGGATCGTCAGCCACTTTGCATCGAACGTCTTGGAGGACGTCTCATTGGCGTACTGACGAATTAGCGCGATGCGGCTCTCGTGGGCCGACAGCAGCTCGATTGCCGAGAGGTATTGATGGATCGGTGTGCTCATTTGGCTTTGGCCAGAGCCTTGCCGATCCCACCGGCTGCCTTCAGACCGATGCGCATGGCCCCGCCACCGCTGATGCCACCACCGGAACCGAAGATCTGGCCCGCGATCTTAGGTAGCTCAAACGCGACAAGAATCATGAATAGAGCAACGCTCATTGCGTAGGCTGCGCCGGAAAGGGTGGCAGTGCCGACATTCTGTTGCTCAGAAAGTGTCGATACCAGCGCGCTGGAAACCAGGCGAGCCATGATCGCCGCGACGACCGAATACATCGACGCGCCGATCATGAAATCGAGCCAAGAGGTGAAATAGCGGCGGCTATAGTCGGAAAAGCCTAGTGCGACGGCGATAGGACCAATGACGATCCCAATGGCTGCGGCTATCTCGCCCAAGGAGATGAAGAACGTGTAGAGCATGGAAGCGACGGCGCACAAAAGGAACGCGATGACCAACAGAAGTCCAGAAAACAATATTGCCAACACATCTGCGATCCCGCTCGCCGCCTTTAATGCCTGCAGATATGAGTCAATGAATCCTGCGCCGACCGAAGCAAGCGTCATCGCGGGTGTCATCGCCTGCGTCCCCGCTACCTTGTCGGCGAGATGCTGGAAGTACTCGTAAATGCCCGGCCCAAACTTGTCATAGCCGGTGTAGAGCGACGCGAAGATGCCCAACATCAGAAGTGTCTCGAAGACCTCCGTCCAGGCCGAGATAGGGTCGGACGTCGCGGCAAAGCGAATGCCGGCGAGCGTCAACGTCATAACCGCGAGACCAAAGGCGATCTTGTCGGCCTCGGAGGTGAGCGTCTTGCTCAACGTCGTGGCTCCCCCGATCAGACCTGTACGGAACGATTCGAACTGATTGAGCCAGCTTTTCAGCGACTCACCGATGGACCCCGGCTGTGCGAATAGACCCGTCTGGCTCGTGCTATTCGCGGGTGGCTGAGTCGTCTCTGAGCCGGCTTCAGGACCGGAGGCTTGCGCGAAAGCAGCCGGTGAGTGCAACAGCAGAGCCGTGAGCAGCAAGACGATGAAACGGGTAATTCGCATCATTTCAATCGGTCAGTTTGCCTGGAGCTTGCGCGAGAAGACGCGAGCGCGGAGATTCTTGAGTTCTTCGTCCTGCACGCCCGCCATCGAGCGCATGGCCTCGGCGCTCCGCGTCTCCTTGGCGACGGTCTGTTGGTCCCTGTCGGCGTCGGATTGTGCGCGCACGCTCATCAGCTGCAGAAGATCCGAGTTCTGGCTGGCCAGCACATCAAGCATCTGGTTGGTGGTTTGCGCTGCCGCTTGCGCCGTTGGCGAGAGCTTGATCTGCGACTGGATTTTCTGGCGGCGCTTGGCGACCGATTGCGTGTTCTTGAAGACCTGTTCACCCAGGCTGAAAAGCGCCTTCGCCGTCTTGTCGCCATTGGTCAGCAGCGAGCGCTGATCCTCGAACCATTGTTCCTTGGATTTGCCGGAAGACACGACCATGCTTTGGATCTTCTTCAGATAGTCGGCGTTGTCGGCCACGGTGCCGTACAAGTCCTTGAGCGTATTGCCATACACCTCGTAGTTGCCGATCTCTTCCTTGATACTGTTGAACTGCTCCATAAGCGCTTCGGCATCGAGGCCCGTGGCCTGCAGCAATTGGTTGGCCATCATCTGGTACTGATAGACGATGTTGGTGTTCTCGTACACCTCCGACTTGATGGACTGCAATGCCGAGATTGTGGTCTGCACAAGTCCCACCCAATCGGTGACGGGCAGGGCGGCGTGAGCGGGGGCAGCACCGAGGATGGACGTGGCGACTGCAATGTTGGCGATCCACTTCTTCACTTTACTATCTCCCTGTTTAGGCTGCGCGCGCGAGCATTTCGCGCACGTAGCGGTCTTGCCAGTCGGGCTCGCCCGACGCGTAATGGGTGTCACAAATGGCTTGCGCGACGCCGTCCGAGCGGAGCATCGAAACCATCTCATCGTTGAAAGCCGTCTGGAGCATCCGGGTCTGCGTGTTGGTGATCCAGAGGTAGTCACGGTTTGGTACCGCATCGGAGATCATCTGGATCTGGTCTTTGGTCAGGCCGAACTTGTCCCCGTAAAGGTCCGTGCTCGTTTTGGCCTGGCTGTTGGCCAGATAGATCCAGTTGGCGATGTTTTCCTTGAGGATTTCGAAGTTCGCCACACGCGCAATCTGCCGCAGGGATTGCGTCGCCGCCCAGATGGAGCCGTTGAGTTTCCGGATGGTGGTGATCCAGTCTTCGAAGCGCTTATAGAAGCGCTCGTTCTGGAAGAAGAAGCCGCATTCCTCGACTTCAATGACGGTGTAGCGGATGCCGTCCATCGACTGGCTGATCCGATAGAACGCATAGTCGGTGAAGAGCGCTGCCGCGCGGGGAAACTTCTGGAATAGTTCGCCGCACTCGATACAGAGGTTGTCGCTCACCGCGAACGCATCCTCGACGTGATCAAAGAAGTGGCCGTACTGGCCGCCCACTAGCCAGATCTGCAGCCGCTCGCGCAGATCGGCGTGGAGCATCGTGGAGAGCGCACTGAGGGTCCATCGGTCGCGCGGGTAGCTCGCGAGCAGCTTCACCGCCTCGAACATGTCCTGGCTCTGCTGCGGAGAAAGCGAAAAATCGTCGTCTTCGAGCGCCAGCGTCAGCCATTCGGTGACGTAGGTGAAGCTGCCCGGGTCGGCGAGCAGCGACAGCGGGTTGACCGGCGTGCTCGCCTGGAACTTGCCGGTTACGTCGATGAATGCCCCACCGCTCAGGAGCGTGGGGATACGTGTGGAGCGATCCTTGTCGAATCGAATGCGACGCGCTTTGTGCCGATCCGCCTGCGACACCAGGAAGTTGAGGAAGACCGACTTCCCGGCGCCGATCGGCCCGATTACGAACAGGTGCCCATTGCCCCCCGGTTGATGCATATCGACGCGCTGGCCGGTACGGTGGCGGGTTGGCAGGCAGGTGAGGGGTGGTACCTCGGCCCCGGTCTTCTCGGAGAGCCAGGCGTTGCGGATCGGCCCTTCGAGGACAGACCGGACGGGGGCGATGTCGGAGACAGCCGGTGTCTCCACAAATTGCAGGCGGCGTTGGCGGTCCCAACGGCCGGGCAGCGTGCTGTTCCACGCTGCCATCAGGTTTGTCTTCTCGCGGATTGCGCCGAAGCCAGCATTGGTCAGCGTGCCGACTACCTCGCTCACCGCGTCCTCGACCTCCGATTCCGTGTCGGCATAGATGACGATCGAGATGTTGGCGAACCCGTGTTGGATGCCTTCCGCCGTCAGGCGCTTGAGTGCCTTGCCAGCTTCCTTGGCGAGTTCCTCACGGCCCTCGTCGTTCTCGTTCTCCTCCTTCGAGACATACTGCTGGACCATCGACCGAAGATTGACCGCCGCCATCTTGTAGAAGCGGCGAACCTTCTCGATGTAGGCCGTTGCGCGTGCCGTGTCGAGGAAGCGGAACATGATGCAGATATCCAGCTCCGCATCGACTTGCAGGAGAGCGTCGAGCGCGGCTTCCTGGAAACTCATCCATTCCTTGACAGCGACGACTGCGGCATAGCGCTTGCCGTGTGCCGATTCGAAAAGCAGGCGTTCCGAGCCGACGGTGATTTCCGATTCGCTCAGGTGAGTGTCGAGCATCGTCACCGGGAATCGGATGCGGCGCTTCGGTACGCTGGGGTTGGCAACCTGATGGAGCGCGGCGTAGCTGTCCTGCATGGCCAGGCGCGTCGGCTTGATGCGCGGAATGCCGCCGGTGAACGCGTCCAGCATGGCTTCGAATCGCCGCGTGTCCGAGCGGATCTTCTCCATGTCGAAGGCGAAGGCGCTGCGGGCGAAGACTGTGTCCTTGATGGCTTCCAGCATGGCGGCGAAGATCGACTTCCCGCCGACCGTCATGTGGTGACCGATTTTCTCGAAAAACTTTGCGACACCGGTTTCGGGTGTGTAGGCAATGTTGAGCGAATGCGCGTTCCGGTAGTACCGGCCCGTGGTCATGTGCGCGCGGTTCAGGGCGTCGAGACGCGCATCCGTACCGTTGCTGAAGTCACCATCCACATATCCCTTGGTACGCCGATGCGTGAGCCGCCACCATGCGGTGATGCGATTGTCGAACGAGCGGCACGCTTGGTCGAGTTGGTCTCGGGCGGAGGTGATATCGCTCGCATCGGCGCTATCGGCGTCCACGCCGCGAAACTCGTAGGTGGCGAGCAGCGAGCCGTCCTTGTTCAGGATAAGTTCGGGGGTGATCGAGGTGAGCCACGGCGCGATTTCCGCCAGCGGTCGACGCTTTAGTTTCAGCATGGCAGGTCGCTGTCAAAGCCGTAGGGACGACGGAAAACCGCATGAGCCTTGCCGTGCCACGGCAACGACTCGTAGAGATCCCCGTACTGGTTGTAGACGTTGAGGATTTGGTTCCACCACGGATCACGGCTTGTCAGCCAGGCAAGGAGCGCATGGCTTGCCAGCCCGTACACGAAGACAGCGGCAGGGATTTGCCAGCCGCTCCGGTAGGTGACGTAAATCATGAGGGCGACGATCGTGCCGTTTGCGATAGCGAGACCGCGCACCGCGCCAGCAATCAGGCGCGGCATGGACAGGCCGATGCTCACGTGGTGCTTGCGCATGTCAGAACCCGGTACAGGCCGCTGCGAGGCCCAGCGTCTTGAGGATGGATGGCGCGGCAGCTGCAAGACCGACGCCCACGCAGGCACCGGAGATGAACTTGGACAGCGACGATTCCGCATTGGCATAGGCGTAGGCGCCCAGCACGATGACGATCAGGCCCACCACGAAGAGATATTTCGTGTTGATGAAGGTAGCGAGGCCGCAGATGAAGTTGCCGAGGTTGCCAAGAAAGGAGTCGTCGGCCGCCGCAGCGGAAGTGGCTACGGCCATCATGCCGATCAGCAACAGGGCAGAGGGTGCGTACTTGCGCGCCGTAGCGCGTACACGGTGGTTGAGGGTCACGGTCATATGGTGAAAACTCCTGTGGTTAAAAAACGCGTTTGATCTCGTAGTCGCCGTTGGCGAAACCCTTGATCTCAATGATTTCCGAGACGTGGCGCATCTCGCCTGTGCGCTTCATGTGCACGACGTAGTGGATGCAGTCGGCGATGAGCTTGCGCATGTCGTCGAGTTTCCAGCCCGAGCCGGGCGGGATGCCAAGGAGGGCCATGCTTTCCAGGCGGGATAGGGCAGAACGTGCGCTGCTGGCGTGCAGGGACGCCATCCCGCCGTCGTGGCCGGTGTTGAGTGCCTGCAGCATGTCGAATGCCTCGCCGAAGCGGACTTCGCCCACGAAGATGCGGTCGGGTCGGAAGCGCAGGGCGAGAGCGACAAGGTGCTGGGTCGTGACACCTTTGTCCTTGTTGGAGAGCAGCCGTACGAGATTGGGGACGGTGAGCTTGAGCTCCATCGTGTCCTCGATCGTGAGAACGCGATCTCCGACCGGCACCTTGCCGGCCAGTGCATTGAGGAACGTCGTCTTACCCGAGGAAGTGCCGCCAGCCACGATGACGTTCTTGCGTCGAACCATCAGTTGCTCAAGCGCGCGGGCCAGAGCCTCGTCTTCCTCGCTGCCCAGGAAGATTGGCTCTTCTTCCTGTGTGACGGCGTTGCGTAGCGAGAATGCGCCAGCTCTGGCGTAGTCCTCGAGCGAGAGATTCGTCTCCCGGTGCCGCCGGATGCTGAGCGCATGGCCGTCGATGGCTGTCGGTTGCATGACCGCCGCGATACGCAGACCTTTGTGCCCGGCATTAATGATGCCCTGCGCCGTGCCGCGTACCGCCGATTTTTCCACCGAGGAGGCCAGAGAGCGCACGGCGCCCTCCACCTTGATCGGGTCCAGAACGATATCGAGCTTGGTTAGCACGCCGCGGCGTTCCACCCAGATGCTGTCGTGTCGATTGATCATGACTTCGGCAACGTCGGCGCTATGGATGACGTCATGCAGGGGTGACAGCGACTCGAAGAACATCGAGACCGCGCTGTCAGCTAGCTGCGTCAACTGCAGAAGAGGGTGGGTGTTGGTGGGCGATTCCATGCCCGCTATTGTTGGCGGGCAAACAGGAGAGGAAGGGGGCGAAAGCTACGCGATTTTCATGAGCTTTCGACAAAGTCCGCGTTTTCGCCGATTGTTCCTCGGCTTCAACGAAGGAACATGTTCCTTTCAAAAAACGCGAATCGCACGGTCAAAACCTGAGTATTCGAGTTCTTAGTCGGTCGCGACAATTCGTCTATGGGACGAAACCTCGTCCGTGGCATTCCGCGCTTCACCGCGAACGATTGGCAGCGATGCGGCCGTGGCACGACCGAGATGGGCACGCGCACCAGAAAAATGGAAAGCTCCGCAAATTGGCATAGCTTTCGCGGCAATCGGATGGCGATTCGCTGATTCAATGGGCGGCATCCAATTGGACCGCCGCAGCATGCCATTCTTCAAGAAATCCGCCGACAAAGCCAAGCCCCTGACCGTTGCGCCCGGGATGTACGGCAATGAGAGTCCGGAGCAAGCGATCTTCGACCGTACCACGCGTATCGCCGTGGACCGCAATCACTGGAAGCTCGCGACGGTTGGACTGGGCGTGATTGCAGTGGCGGCCATTCTGACGCGTGAGCCGCCGCCGTCGGTCGTGAAGGTCGTCGGCGTGTCGTCCGACGTGACTGGCAAGCCCATCACTCGTGAACTGGACGCCTTTCGTCCCGACGAGCGTCAGGTGCAGGCAGCACTCAAGGATCTGGTGCAGCGCTGGTTCACCGTCGAGCCGATCCTGACGCCCCAGATCGAGTCATCGCGCATGGCCGCCAACCTGCGCTCCGTGCGCGAGCAGATGCTCGGCTCTGCCAAAGACCAATTCAACGCATGGGTGCAGGAGGACGAACCCTTCCGCCAGGTCATGTCCTCCCCGACGCTCACGCGCGAACCGAAGTTCATCAACATTGCGAGCCTGCCGGATAGCACAGTCGTGGTCGAGTTTGTCACCACCACGACCGAAGACGGCTACAAGCCGCGCAAGCAGCGCTACACGATCACCTTCCGGTACCAGACCAGGCCTGCGGACAAAGAAGCTGTCCTCGGTACCAATCCGTTTGGGGTGTACCCCATTTTCTTCAGCATTCAGAAATCCGCGGCCTGATCGCCGCGCACACGCCCATGGACGCTCGTACCCCCTCCCGGTTCATCCCATTTGCCATTGCGCTGTGCGTGGCATTGCTGCTGTCCGCGCCGGATAGCCACGCTGCGGACAAGAGTGCGCGCCGCACCGGCGCCGGTATGTCAGGACTCGGCATTGGTGACCTCAGTGATGCCATGAATCCGGCCAACCCGTTCAATGGCGGTGTCGATCCGATCGCGCTGCCGGGCGACTCCCGTCTGGTCGTGTTCACCTACAGCCGGGACCAAATCTTCCGTGTGCTGAGCGCGCCGCTGAAGATTACGACGATCGAGTTCCCGGACGATGAGCAGATCGTTGGTGACCCGGCCTGGGGCGAGAACGTCCGGTGGGACTACGACACCGACGGCGCCAATCACCTCTACGTGAAGCCGCAGGCCGCGGGCCTGGTCAACACGCTGTCGGTCAATACCAACAAGCGCAGCTACGAATTCACGCTCGTGTCATCGCCGCTTGGCGGCATCTTCTACCAGAAGGTGCGTTTCAAGATTCCCACATCGATCTCCGCGAAGATCAAGGCGCGCAACGACGCCCGTGCGGGCGCGACCGCCGCCGATGACGGAAAGCCCGGCGAGGCGGACGCATCGCGCAACGCTGATGCGGTGGGCGTATCGCCGGACCAACTCAACTTCGAATACGCCATCTCGGGCAGCGCCAGCTTCAAGCCGGAGACCGCCTTTGATGATGGAAAGGCCCTGTGGCTGCGCCTGCCCAATGCCGCGTTGCAGAACTGGCCGGTGGCGTTCATCAAGGATGGCAGCGATTTCGTGGTCGTCAACGCCATTCGGCGGGGTGGATATCTCGTCGTGCAGCGCCTGGCCGACACGGTCGTGCTGCGGTCCGGTGACGATGAGGTGAAGATCGAACGTGGCCGTCGCCGCATCCTGGGGCTCTTCTGATGCGCGGCAAGCAGAAAGCAGAGAACGTCACGGACGTGACGGAGGCGCAGGAGCGTACCGTCAAGGGAAAGCTGCCGCGCAACGTCGTCCTTGCACTGGGCGGTGTGGCCGCGCTGATGGTTGGCGCCCTGGGCTATTACTTCCAGACCGTGTCGGACGAGCAGTTCGACGCCAAGGCTCAGCAAGCGCGAGCCGATGAAATCAAGCAGCGTGCTGGTAGCGCGGACAACGGCCAGAGCCTGGATGCAGCCATTCGTGCGCAGGCGGAGAAGGCGCGCGAGGAAGCTGACAAGCAGCGCAAACAGGCCATCTCTACGGACACGAAAGCGCCCGTCATGACCGCCGGCGATCTAGGTGGCGCGGGAAGGGGAACGTCCACGGTTTCGCCTGATGCGAAGAAAAATGCGGAGGACGACCTTTTCACCGCATCGGTGTTCAAGAGTGGCACGCGGAAGTCTCAGGTCAACCAGGTGAAGCAGCCGGCGGGCCTCGCCGACGTGACGGATCCGAACCAGATGCGGGCGATCCAGCAGGCCGTGGCGGCGAAGGCCGCTGCGGCCAATGCGGCAGCACCGAACGCCGATGGTCTTGCGCAACCCGCGTCGGCCGACCGGCAGTTCCTGCGCGATGCAGGCAGTACGAACACGCTCCGCACGGGCTTCGATGGCAAGCTGCCGCGCTGCACGCTGAGCCGCGGCTTCGTCATTCCCGCCAACTTCGCGGGCGGCCTCAACTCGGACAAGCCGGGTGAGTTCCGGGCCACCGTTTCGCAGGACGTCTACGACACGGTCAAGGGCACGTGCAAGATCATCCCGGCCGGCACGACGCTGGTGGGCATGTATAGCGCCGATATCGCGGTGGGCCAGGAACGCATCCTGACCGCTTTCGTGCGCATGCAGCTGCCGAACGGCAAAACCGTTCCGTTGATGGGCATGCAGGGTGCGGACCCGGACGGTACGGCCGGCAATACGGGCGACGTCAACAACCACTTCCTCAAGATTTTCGGCGGTGCGCTCGTGATCGGTGCGCTGTCGCTGCGTTTCAACGACAACCCGACAACGACCACGGTAGGGCCCTCGGGTCTGGTGGCGTACGGCAATGCGGCCGGGCAGGTAGCGACTCAGACGGCGCAGACGATCCTGAACCGCAACCAGAACATTCGCCCGACCATCACCACCGAGCCGGGGCAGAAGATGATGGTGCAGGTCAAGCACGACATCGTGTTGGAGCCCTACCGTGACTAAGTGGCTTGCGACGCTCCTGATCGGCATGGCCGCTTCGATTGGCGCGCAGGCGGCAACGATCGAGGCCGTCATCAGCCCCAACGCCATCGTCGTCAAGGCGGACGGGCAGGCACGCGTCCACATGTTGGAGGGCAAGCCGGTCCTGTACTGCGGCCTCGATGCGTTTCTTGGCTGGTCCGCGCGGCTACTCGGTGCGCAGATCGAACCGGGTGCCGATGATGGTCCGGTCGTGACACTGGGTGGCAAGGCAACGCTGATTGCCCGACTGTTCGCGCGAGAAGGCTGGTTGCGGCCGAATGTGTTGAACGATGCTGCGCAAGAAGCTTTGGCCGAGCGACGCGGTGGCTGGGCGTGCGCGCCAAAGACCGAGCCGTTTGCCCAGATGGGCGTGCGCGTCGATCCGAAGATCACTGCCGGCATCGCCATGAACGAGTCGTCGTATCGGGGTCGTCCGTGGCCGTGGACGCTCAACGTGGCGGGTCGCGGCATGTTCTTCGCCACGCGCGAGGAAGCCTATGCGGCCATCAACCGTCTGCTTGCGAATGACCGTTGCGACTTCGATGTGGGACTCATGCAGGTGAACTGGTGCTACCACGGCAAGCGCTTCGCGTCGCCCTGGGAGGCACTCGCCCCCGCCACCAACATCCGCGTGGCCGAAGACATTCTTGCAGAGAACCTGCAACGCAGCGGCTCGGCCATGAAAGCCGTGGCCTGGTACCACAGCGCGAATCCTGAGCGCGGTGGACCGTACTTCTCCCGATTCATGAAACACGTCGCACAATTTTAATGATCAGGCCGCTCATTCTCTCTGCTCTCGCGCTGGTGGCGACACACGCGTTCGCAGCCGACACCAATCCGCTGGACTTCGACTATCAGGTCGTGGCGCGTGCGGCGGATCGTCCGGCCATGGTGTTCAACGATGGTCAGTCGACCTACATCCAACCGCGCTTCGGTCAAATGGTGCAGGCCAACGGCGCGATCCAGAGTGGGCCTTACTGGGTCCTCGACGGCGTACCCGACGTCGTGCGCTACTCGGTCAATGGCCAGCCGGTCGTTGCTCGTTGGAAGCGCGCCAATGGCTTTACGTCTGAGCCGGCGAACCCCGCTGGCGATTTGCCGCGCAGCCTCGCCGCGATCTCTGGGCGGCTCGCCCTGATCGGAAGCTATACGGAATTGCCGTTGGTGCGTGCCGGCCGGTCCGCCTTGCCGCTCGCGCAGATGGTCAAAACGATTGCCCCGGCAGGTTGGAGCGGTACGGCTCAGAAGGACATTCCCCTGACAGACGATGTGACGCTCGATGTGCGGGGTGGCGAAAACTGGCTGCAGGCGCTGGCACGCGTCCTGGACCAACGCAACCTGTACGCGGAGATCGACTTCGCCCGCCGCAACATCGCGCTGCGTGCCACGCCACCGAAGGCATTTGCGGTGGAGACTGACAAGCCGGCGATGCCTGGGATGATCCGTGCGTCTGCGCCCGTGGCCAGTGTGCCGGTTGCTGACGCCACGCCAGCGGCCACCGCCTTGCCCGAAGGTCCGACGCTGGCATCCGCATTTAACGCGCTGGCGATTCGTGACGCCAAGAACGGTCGGATCGAGGTCCGGTTTGACGCGGAGCCGAAGGAACTGGAGCTGCGCGATGCAACGGGCGACAAGCTGCGTGCCAAGTGGGACGACACAGAGAAGGTGCTCTCGTTCCCTGTGGTCGACCAGTTCATCGCATCGAGCGGGGGCAAGCGCGTCGAAGTGGCACGCGTTGCCGGCATCAACTTCCTCTTCCCCCGAGAGAACGGAGCAGGACTCGAGCGCGTCTTCGAGAAGGATGGCGTGACATACCTGAGCTTTGCCAAGTCGATGGCGAGCATTTCGGTGTTTGGTGACAGCCATCAGGGCAGCGGCGAGCAGAAGGACCGGTACTACAAGTACAACGGCGTCTCGGATCACCTGACTGTCATCGCAGACGGGAATGTTGTCCGCGTAGATCGACTGCCCGAGGTCCGTTTCTACGAACGGCCAGCGAGCGTCCAATGAGCAGGATGCGCCGGGTTCTCCTCTCCTGTTTCGTCGTCGGCATGTCCCTCGCCACAGCGTCTCAGGCCGACTGCCTTGACGAAGCCGCGGTCTTTCACCGGGTCAGCCCGACGCTGGCGCGCGGTATCGCACAGGTCGAATCCGGCATGCGCTCGTGGGTGACCAACACCAACACGAACGGCAGCGAAGACATCGGGCTCATGCAGATCAACTCGGTGCATCTGCCGCGCCTCGCCAAGTACGGCATCACGCGCCAGAGCCTGTTCGATCCCTGCACCAACGCCTACGTCGGCACGTGGATCCTCGCCGATTGCCTGCGCCGATACGGAGATACCTGGACGGCGGTCGGTTGTTACAACGCCGGCTCGCCCGACAAGCGATTGCGCTACGCGAACCGCGTCTACCAGAAGCTGCAATCCACCAGCAAGTAACCCATTCGAATTCAAACGGAAATCAGCCATGTACCAGTCTCGAATGCTCGCCCGGATCTCCCGGACCCTTTTGTCCGGTGCGGCCGCCTTTGCGGTATGCGCCCATGCGGCCGTGCCAGCGTCCGGCCCCTTTGGCGCTGAGCCGTTCGGCAACTTCGAGCCGACAAAGCCGCTTGCTGGCGGGGGGTGGCAAGTGCTGGCGGGCGAGCGCGCTAAGCCGACTACGGTGGCCGCGATTGCACCGGCTGTGGCGAGTACGCCTAACGCCGTGCAAGCCGCCGTTACGCCGGTAGCCGTGACCGCAGTTCCGAGCACCGTGCCGCCCCTCAGCCCGTCGGCACCGCTGGAGCGGAGCTGGAGCGTGTCGCCTGCTGACGCGAACTACCGCGTCCTCATTGAAAAGTGGGCCCGGGAGGCGGGTTGGACGGCCGCGCAATGGGAAGTCGACCAAGACGTGCCCATCGAGGCGTCTGACGCGTTCTCGGGTGACTTCAAGACCGCCGTGCGGCGCGTGCTGTCCGCGACCGAGATGACCGACTACAGCCTGAAGCCCTGCTTCTACTCCAACAACTATGTGCGCGTGGTGAAGCTCACCACGAAGTGCGACCCGTCCAAGTGAGGAAAGCAATGATGTTGACCCGTATTCTTCGCCCGGCGACCGGCGCCGCGCTTGTCTGCTCCACGCTCGCAGGGTGTGTCTCCCCGTCGTTGCTCAAGGACGTGCGCCAAGCGACCGACTCGACGACGGCGCAGTCCATGCAGACCACCGAGGACCTGTACGCCCGGATTCGCCGCGACCGGGCCGCAGTCGAAGCCGAACAGGATGTGGCGCGCCCCTACCTCGCTGGCAAACGCGTCCCGGTTGCCCGCAACGTGACGCTCCCCGTCGCGTTGCGCGCCAATGTCGACACGCTCGTCATGTTCGCTGAGCGCTCGACATCGCTCGCCGTGGTCGCACAGCGCATCCAGATGGCGACCAATATTCCGGTCAAGATCGAGTCGGATGTCTACCTGCCGCCGAGCCTCTTGCTTCCGCGCAGCCTGGGACAGCAGGCCGCACAGCAGTTGCGTTCAACGCAGAGCCAGGGCGCCGTCAATCCCATTGCGCAGGGCCTGGGCCCGGCACCGACCCTGAACGGCCCGCTGCCCGGCGCGCTGACCGCTGGCGGCGGCCTGTCCCCGGCTTCGCAAGCGACGCCGCTGCTCGATAACGCCTTGAATGTCGAGTTCAAGAACAGCGAAAAGATGCCGCTCGCGACCATGCTCGATACCGTTGCCACGCGCCTCGGTATCAACTGGGAATTCAACAGCGAGAAGGGCGTCATCCGCTTCTACCGGCTCGTAACGAAGACGTGGCAACTGCCGATGCAGGCCGGCACCAACTCGTTCACCACCGAGTTCAAGCAGTCCGCTCAAGGCTCGAGCTCAGGTAGCACCAGCGGCGGCCAGAGCAATCAGGTGGACGCGGTGGCCAAGTCGGAGATCAAGGATCAGGACGATCTGGCTGGGGTGAAGAAGAGCATCGAGCCGGCAATGACGCTGGTTGGTAACGCGGAACTCAACCCGGCGACCGGCCTGTTGACGCTGCGCGATACCAAGGAAGCGGTGGATGCCGCCGACGAGATCGTGCGTCGTCAGGTGGCGATCTACTCGCGCATGGTGACGCTCAAGTTCCAGATGATCGACCTGACCGTGTCCGACAACGGCGAAGCGGGTGTGGACTGGAATGTGGTGCTGACCAAGGCGTTGAACAACCTGCCCGGCTTCACGGCGACGGCCCTGTCACCGGCTACGCTGGTCTCGTCGTCCGCCGGCAGCCTGGGGCTGAACCTGACATCGGGCGGATTCAGCGGAACGCAGGCCATCGTCAGCGCGCTCAAGCAATACGGCACGGTGACGTCGAACCTGACGATTCCTGTCTCGATGCGCAACCGACACGGGTTCCAGTACAACAACCGTCGTACGTTCTCGTACGTGTCCGGCACCACACCGGCTGCCTCGAGCGTGGGCGGCACGGGTGGCGTCCCCGGCATCACGACATCGACCGCGACGGTCGGCTTCAAGCTCGCCGTCTATGCCGACGCGACCTCGCGCGATGACGTGAACCTGACGATCGCGCTGGATCAGTCCAAACAGGATGGCCCGCTCGAAAAATTCACGTCCGGTTCTGGCGACAACCAGCAGTCGGTGCAGACCATCAATCTTGTCGGCAAAGGCATCCCCAAGCAGGATCTCATCGTGCGCAACGGGCAGACCGTTCTCATGACGGCGCTGGACCAGGACGACACGCAGAACACGCGCCGCACGCTCGGCGAGTCCCTGCCGATGATCCTGGGCGGATCGCAGACGGTATCGAAGACCCGCACGTTCACCTTGCTGCTGGCAACCGTGATGGTGCAGGACCAGGGCGAGGCGAGGTAAATCATGCGCGCACTTCGGCAATTCATTTCGGATCTGGTAAGCCTGTATCAGTGGCGCAGGCCGATCGCGATCATCACCTGGCTCCCGTGGTTGGTGGCCGTTGCCATGCAATCTCGTGCAGACAGGATCGGGGTAGGGATTGTGATGGCGGCGGTCACCCTGTTCGGCCAAGGCTTGCTGGCTGCCTACAGCCTGTCCCTCCGCAGCCGGATGATCACATCCGACGACAACTACTGGACGGTGGAGGTAGATGGCACCGCCCGCGGCGCGATCTCCGACGCTGAGTACGCCGCGATGCGCGAGCGCGCTGCGTTCTCCGTGAGCACCTACCTGCGGCAGACGGTCAATGTCGTAGGCGCGGGCGTGACCTTCCTCCACTGGCTCATTCGCAATATTCCGGTGATCCTGTTCTGGATTGCGCTGGGTGGATTGTTGCTCGCACCGGAGGGTACTGTCGTGGCGATCAAGACCATTCTGGTTGCGGCGCAGACGGACCCCGAGCGGCTTGCGGTTGCAATCGTGCAGTTTCTGCTGCCCATGCTGATGTCATCGGCCGCACTCGGCATGCTATTTCTGTACCAGCAGTTCGGATACCGCAATGAGTTCCGCGCAGCGTGGCAGGATGAACTGCGCCGGCGGCTGGACCTGTTCCCGGTTGGCGAGATCATCCTCACTCGCGTCGAGAATCAGCAGACCGTCATTGCCGACGAGCGTCGGGCCTACCGGGCGTTTCTGCGCCAGCGGCGCGGCCTGGCGGAAGCCGCCGCGAGCGCTGCCGAAGGGGCGGCACGATGATTGTCAATATCCATGGCAAGACGCTTGCCTTCGGGATGAACTGGCGCACGCTCACGGGCAATGCGCCGGCGCCGGACCTGGCCGCCAAGGTGGCAAAGGAGGTCAAGGCAGGGCGGATCTGGCATGACGGCGCGGCGCTTCACATGGGGTACCTCGCGCCCGAAGATGCACAGACCAAGATCAAGGACAAGATCTACTCGGCCGCCGTTGCCATTGCCCGCATCCCGGACCTGCTGCCGAACGTGTTGTTCGCGTATCGGCTGGAGAACGCAGGCGCGCACGTCGGGTATTTCGTCTGCGGCATCCTGAAGGGCCGCCCACGCGTGGGCTTCGACCGCGTCATTGCGGATGAGGCCACGCTCTCGGAGGTAGTCAGGGATTTTGCACAGAAGGCCGGTGGCTCGTTCCGCTTGGCCGGCAACCTGCCGGAGCTGGCCCAACTGATGTCGGTGACGACGCCCCTGAGCTTTGTTGAACTGCACCTCGATGCGATTGCCGCCGCCGCTGACTCTCATACGGCGCTGCGCAAGCCGAGTGCTGCGGCGACCAAGAAGCGGTTGGCGATGCTGGCGATTGTCGGGCTTCTTGCTGCCGTCGGCGGCAAGTACGGCATGGCCGAGTACCAGGCGTACCAGATTCGCAAGAATCCGCCACCGCCGCAGAAGAGCCCCGCGGAGCGGTATGCCGAGGACATCATGGCACGCTCAGTTGCGCCATCGGCCAAGGCGGCAGTTGCCATCCCGCAGTTTGCTCGTTGGTTTGCGGAGTCTGTACCGGTTGTCGTGGGTGGGTGGAAGCTCGCCACCATTACTTGCAAGACCGTCGTGTCTCCGATGGCGGAGTGCGACGCGGTCTACAGCCTGGATGCGAGCAAGAGCGGAGGCGGCACGCGTGGTGCGACGAACACCACGTTTCTGGCCGACATGCCGGATGTGTTTGCGAACCCCCGTTTCGGCAAGGACGACAACGACGTGACGGTGAGCGCGAAGGTGCCGTTCGGGCCGCCGACACCGCTTGGCAAGGTCCTCGAGTCGTTGCCGACGAGCATGGCGTTGCGCACCGATCTGGGATCGACGCTTCAATTGATGCGGCCTGCGACCACGAAGGCCGTGCTCAACGAAATGGTGCCATTCGGCGCGATTCCGCCGGAGGGACTCGGTTCGGTCCCGGCGATCTATCGGATCGCCTCATGGGAGATCAACGGGCCATTGCGCAATGCCGGCATGGTCGGCGCGTTCCCACCGAACGTGTCCGTCAGTGAACTCACCCTCACCGTCAAGCTGGACGCCGACCCGTCTATCAACGACTCCAAATTCATGATCGAAGCCAAGGGCGACGCCTACGCGCGCGATGGAGCACACCAATGAAACGAATCTCGACCGTACTTCTTGTTTGTCTGGCCGCTGGCGCTGCGCATGCGGATGGCGTGAAAACCGTCACGCAAGAACTGCTGGAGAAGGATGCGAAACTCGCCCTTCAGAAGCTCGACCAGGATCTCGCAAAGGGCAATCCCGCGCCCACATCGGTGGCCGCCACGCCGGCGGCGTCCGAGCAAAGCGCGCGAGATGAGGCCCCCAAAACAGTTGCGATCTACGGCGTGGATGGACGCGCAGCGGGGTTGCCCTTGACCTTGCGAAGCTATGTGAAGTGGGGCGACCAAGTCTATGCGGCCAAGGTTGGCGGCTCGCTGCGCGGCTACAAGGTGGTTGCCATTTCCGAAGCCGGGACAAAACTCTCGCGCGGCAAGCAGACGATCAATGCGGCCAGGATCGATGAAGACGCGGTGATTCTGTCGGGTGAGCAATCGGGCGGTGAAGGCCGTCCGACGTCGAAACAAGTCGGGCCGCTTCCTGGCGGAACGCAACCCGGCGGCACGCTACCAGTTTCGGGTGCTCCCCCCGGCTTTACACCATTTCCGCCGGTGACGCCTCCAATGCAGCCGGGCCCGTCGCCTACGTCCGCCCCGGCGCAGGTCGGCTCGCTGGCTGCGCCTGCCGCCGCGCCGGTGAAAGGTTGAGCCCGGTCATGAAAATTTTTGGTAAGTCCAAGACCCTTATGCCGGCCTCGAGCGGCGGCATTACCGTGCTGTCGGGAACAGGCTCCGTGGTGCAGTCGTCGGCTCCGGTCGAACCGGTGCTCGCTGCTGTCGCCCCGCACGCATCGCCCACCACAGAAATCCGTACGACCGACGATCTGCCGTCGTTCGTGCGCGTGATCTACGACGAGCTGGGCATGGCGCAATCTCTGCGACACCAGCTTTGTCCGGTGTTGGTGGAAGAGGGCGTAGTGGGATCGCGCGGCAAGTTCGCGCTCATTCTGCTGGACGAGATGCAGCATTCGGACGTGACCGAGGAAATCCTCCGGCAGTCGCGCCTGCATTATGAGGCAGCCACGCCGTTCTTCTATACGGCCGCGCCGCAGGTCATGACTGCGCTGTCCCGTGGCGTCGAGGGTAGGGCGCGGCGTGCTGCCACGGCCGTCCCAGGCGCTCGCAACGCCAATGCGCTGTGGCAGACATTCCTCGCGGCGGCACAGTTTGCGCTCCGGGAGCAGGCGTCGGATATCCACTTCGAGGCCAAGGACAACAGCGAACTCTCGCAGATCCGCTTTGCCATCGATGGGCACCTGGTATCGCCGCCAGAATTCCAGATTCGTACGGGCGATCTGCTGGATATGCTCGGCCACGTCTGGCAGAAGGGCAAGGGTGGCTCGCAAGGTCTCTTCAGCCGCATCCTGCCTCAGCAGACGAGCGTGCGCGCGGAGGTCGAGAGCGTACCGCTGGTGTTCCGCTGGGCATCGATGCAAAGCGCCGACGGTCACCTGACGGTTATGCGGGTGAACCGTGAGAAGGCGGCGACGAACGACGTCGATTTCGTCAAGGACCTGGGCTTCTTCCAGCAGCAGGCCGACGTCATCGATCGCTGCACCATGCAGATGGGTGGTGGGGTTGTGTTAGTCGGTACCGTTGGCTCGGGCAAGACGACCACGGCGCATGCCGTGATGCAGCGGCTGCCCGGCTGGATGAACAAGATGTCGATCGAGGACCCGGTTGAGCTGATGGCGCGCGGTACGCACCATTTCTCGGTGTCGCGGCAACTGGATGGCGCCAACCGCGACGACGATCCGTTCATTGTGGCGAAGCGTCAGTTGAAGCGGATGAATCCGCATTTCGTCATGATCGGCGAAGTGCGTGACTTCGAATCGGCTGGTCTTTTTCGCGATGTCGCCGGTGCCGGCCTCCGTGCACTGACCACAGTCCACGCCCCCTCGGCGGTGGCCGCGACGGACCGTCTTGCTGACAGCGAACTGCGCATCCCGCGCAGTGTGCTGGCCACGCCCGGCTTCGTGAACTTGTACGTTTATCAGGCTCTGTTGCCGAAGACCTGCGATTGTGGCCACCACGGCGTTGAGGCCAAGGAGATTCTGGGGGCAGCGAAACTGCATCAGATCGAAAAGCTCTTCCAGTTCAACGTGGACGGCATTCGCCTGCGCCGCCTGGAGGGCTGCGACAAGTGCCGCCGCGCCAACCTGCCGGACCTGAACGGCATCCGCGGCCGCGTCATGGCCGCCGAGATGTTCGAGCCGGACGAGCTGGACCTGATGTATATCCGCGATGCCCGTGCCATCGAGCTACAGGCGCATCAGCGCGAAAAGCGGGAAACGGGCTTTGATATCCCGGACTGCACCGGAAAGTCGGTATTCGAAGTCGCGATGTACCACGTCTACGCCGGCACGGTAGACCCGCGCGAGGCCGAGCGCATTCTCTCGCTGGACGGCTATGAGCAACGCCTCAAGCGCATGCTGAACCGCGTGAAAGGAGGTGCAGCATGATGTCCCGCATCAAGGCGCTGAAGCGCCGCCAGCACCTGCGCGGCACTGTGGCGACGCGTCCCCATACCTCCGTGGGCCGCTTTCCGGACAAGCTCTGGCGTGCGCGCTTCGAGTTCGGTGCGAAGCGGGCCGACTACTACTACGACCTGGCCATGCGCATCGAGAAAATGCCGGGCGAGCCGATCTCCAACCACTTCGCCAAGGATGCGGCACGTCGGGCCGGCGAGCCGCTTGGCATTCTGGCGGCATTGTGGCTGGCGCGTAGCGAAGGTCTGGATGGAGAAACGCAGGAATCGCGTCTGGCCGAGATCTTGCGCGGCACGGTGCCGGATGAGGATCTGGCCATCCTGGCCGTAGCAGAGCAGGGCGGCGACCTGAAGCAGGGGCTGTTCAAGCTCGCAGAAAACCTGCGTGCGATGCACGATGCCAAAGCCAATATCGTGATCATGCTGGCCAGTGTCGGCCTCACGATCATCATCCTTCACGTATATGTCGGCGCGATGGCGTTCCTCGTGGCACCGATGCTGGATCGCAGCTTCGCCAGTCTGCTGCCGGTGGATGCCTACGGACCGATCGCCAAGACCTTCCACTATGCCGCGCAATTTCTCCGCAACTGGGGCTGGCTGGTACTGGCCGGAGAGCTTGCGTTGGGCTACTGGGTAGTCAAGGCGCTGAAGAACTACACAGGCAAGTACCGCCAGTGGCTCGACAACAAGGTCATCCTGTTCGACTTCTTCCGGCGTTTCCAAAGTGCACAGTTTCTATCGGCCATGTCGGCGGTGACGCAGCGCTTTGGGGGTGACTCGAAAAATCTGTCGCCCGCGTTGGATCTCATGCGGGAGCACGCCTACCCGTACCTGGCCCAGCACATCGAGCGCATCCAGATCGCGCTCGAAGACAGTCCGAATGCCGGCGGGAAGATCTTCGACACCGGACTGTTCGACCGCGACACCGCGTTCCGTATTCAGGATATCGCCGAGTACGAAGACGATCTGTCGAAGATGCTGGGCACGGTCTCCCACACCCTGCTGCAAACCGCGCCGCGCGAACTGGAGCAACGCGCCTCGTCGTTCAATCGCAAGGCATCGATCCTGCTCATCATTCTCATCACCAGCTTGGCCTTCATGCCTGCATTCATGGCGCGCGAGCTGAAGTCCAGTATGCAGACCAACAGCATTCGCACGCACCAGAAAAGTATCAACCCATCCGCCCTCCCATCCAACTGACAAGGAACAAACATGGACACTCGCAACCTGCAAGACGACGCCTCGGTCACCGAAAGCGCCGCAATCGATTCCACCGTGCCGCTCAATCAACTGAGCCGATCCGAACAATGGAAGCGCATTCGCAGCAACCCGCGTCTGCGCGGCCAGCACGGCGGCATTCTTGATGAATACGGCTTCTACCTGCTGCTCGCCGCCCTGACCCTCGTTGCGATCCTGGTGCTGTTCTCGCACAACTCGGTGGATACGCAGGTCCAGCAACTGACGACGGAACTGAACAACGTCATGGGCAAGGTGAAGACGAACTACCGTGGCCAGTACAGCAAGGTCTCCGTCACCTCCCTGATCGACAACGGTGTCTTCCGTGATCTGACCACGATGACGGACACGGGCGGTACGATCTCGGTTCAACCTGGTGGCGGCACGCTGACGGTGGCGCCGGCACGCCTGCTGAGCAATAACGACAGCGTGCAGTACACCGTGCCGAATCAGCCCGATGCCGCGTGCCCCGCGATTGTGGCGGCCTTCCAGAGCAGTGCCGGGCGGATCGTCGTGAACGGCACGACGATCAAGGATGTCGGCGGCTCGGTGGACCCGAGCAAGGTGAAGTGCTCCGGCGACAGCAACACCCTCAACCTGTTCATGTCCTGACGAGGGCGCTAGTCGCATAGACATGCCCGGCCGAATGGCCGGGCTTTGGCATAGGAGAGCGGAATATGTTGTTGAACAATTATTCGATGGGCCTGCTGGTGGGCAGTATTGCGCTGGTGGGATCGGTGGCCTGGGCCTACGCGGATCAGGAGGAAAACCTTGCGATCGGGACGGGCAACTACATGTCCAACATCGCACAGGCGGCGAACACCTACACCTTCGAGGCATTCACTGCCTTGGCGAAAAGCCCGGCTGGGTCGACGAACCTGACTGTGGGCGGCAAGACCATTGGCGTGGCAGACCCGCTGCACCCGACCGTGCAGGACTTCATCAACTTCGGGTTGCTGCCTATCGGGTATTCGGACATCAGCCCGCTCGGGCTGTCGTTCAGGATCGATCTCACGCCGACGAACTGTGCGGGAGATATCTCGGGCTGCTCGATCCCTGGGCTTGTCTATTCCACGACCGGCTACCGTGACGCGTTTGGTCGCATTCGAACGGACCTCATGGGCGCTGCGGTGGTCAAGGCGGGACAGGATTCGGGAGTCACGTTCGCCGAGACGCCGGCGACGATCACCGGGATGGCCGCAAGCTGGCAGGCGCCGAATCCCGTGGCCGGTCAGCCAGTTGGTGTGTTGGCGATGCGCATCGGTTCCAGCTCGTTGCTCGCCCAGTCCATGAATCAGTTCTACAAGCGTGACGGTTCATTGAACCTGACCGGTGCGATGGATGCGAACAACCAGGCGATGAATCGCGTGGGGAATTTCCAATCGAATGGATCGGTTTCGGCGGCGGGGAACGTTGCGTCAAGTGGAAGTGTTTCTGCCGCAGGGAATCTCTCCGGCAACGGTGTGTACGGGAACTATGTCCAGTCAAACGGCAGTGCCCTCATCAGCGGCGTTATGCAAGCAGCTCAAGTCACGGCAAATTCTGTTCAGTCCAACGGAAATGTTACTGCTTCGGGTAACGTTGTCTCCAGCGGCTATCTGTATGCGGCTGGCGCCTTGGTACCATCTGCCGCCGGCGGGCAACAGGTACAAGACGGCTGGGGCTGTGCGGATCCGCAAGGTGCAATTCGGAGTGACCCTAACGGCAAAACGCTCTCCTGCCAGAACGGATTCTGGCGATCGGCGGGGGGGACTAGTCAGGGGCAAATCGTTGGGTTCTGGGAGGGCGGTAACGGTGTCTACGGCAACGAAGGAATCTGCGTCTCTTGGCCAGGGGGGACTGGCCAGCTTCCCGTGCCCTTCGGGACGCCCTGTCCAAACGGCTCAAAAGCTGTCATTACGAATACGTACAATAGCTCGAATCAGAGTTGAGAGGGAGCGGACATTTCCCTTTCCAAAACAAAAAGCCGGCGATAGCCGGCTTTTTCACTGTAGCGGCTGCGATCACTGGCACTTGAGCACGACAACACCACTCGCGTCGCCGCTGGAAGGTGTAGGCATCGTATAGCCGATCACGAGATAAGGGCTCGCTTGAGAAGTACCCAGCGTCTGCACATGATGCAAAACACCGTTAGATTGGAACAGTCCATTAAGAATCGTGCCGGAAACAGTCGCCGTCGCATTGCTGTCTGCTCCGATTGCCAAGTTTAGCGTGAACGTATCAAGTGTCGGGCCACCCATGGAGATCACGGCCGTAGCGGAGTTGAGCTTGCCTGGGGCAAAATTGCCACTGATTGCCGTCGGTGCAGTACTCGCGATGGAACTGCAATGCAGTTTCGGTCCGATGGAGAGGTCCGGCTGCAGGGTCAGATCTTGGACCAGCTTCAACGGTCTTCCGATGGCATAGTGGTCACCTTGATTTACGCTGACGTTACCCAGGCTCGATGTCCCATCCGTCCAACGGCCAATGGCATAGTCGCCGTTGCCGCTGACATCAACGATCTTGCCACCCGTCAGGGTGATAAGGCTGTTGGCATCGATTCCGACTTGAGTGTATGCGCCTTCGGCGGTTGCCTTCTGCAGCGCGGAGGGGAACGCTGCGTGCGAAATAGATTGAAGAACGGGCCGCGTTGAAGTTTCGGTATGGGGTACAAACACAACTGCCAGCGGGTCGCCCGCAACGGCTGTAGCGCCGCCTTGCACCGTGACAACGGGCGCCGGAGGCGTGGGAGTGCTCGGTTGTTGGGTCGAGCCGCCGCTGTCACCGCCACCACCACCGCAAGCGGCGAGAGCGAGAAGGGCAGCAGCCGAGATCGTGGAGAGAGCGAGTTTGGTCTTTTGCATTTTCTTTCTTCCTCTGTTGTTCAGGATGGACCGCGTTTCGATTCGAGACGCTTGATTCCATCCTACCGGCTTGATCCGCAAGTCAAGTCGGCGAAAAAATTACCGCCCGCGATTGTTGAGGGCAGCTTGAATCTTCTGATCTGTCTTGTACTGGCTCAATGCATAGGTCGACCAAATCACTGCGGGAATCCAGCCGACGAGTGTCAGTTGCAGGAGCAGACAAATTGCTCCCGCAAAGGGTCTTCCAATCGTGAAAAACTGGAACCAAGGCAGCAAAAAGGCGAGTAGCAGACGCATGTTCAAGTATCAAAAATGACAGAGGCCGCAAGGATACAAGATCGCGGACCGTAGATGTATCGGCCGCATCGTTGCGGGTCTAAACCCCCAGTTCGTGGGGGGCTACATCGAGCGATAGAGTGTCTTCCCGCAGTGGTTGCATATATGGTACTGGCGGACCTTCACGAAAGCCTGCTCGCGCCATACGCGAATGCTTTGGGACCCGCAGTGATAGCAGCTCATGCCGCGGGGAGTAAGACAGCCAGGGTGAGCTTCGACATATCTCTCTCGTGTCGGGGGGCCGCCACGAGTCAGAAAGTACGCGAGCAAGCCCAGATAGTTTGCGAAAACGCAGATAACGACCCATGCCAATGCTGATCTTCCGTCCTTCCTGGCGAAGTAGAAGGCGATCACTGCCGGTGCAAAGTAAATCGAAAAAAGGGTAATCAAGCCGCCCAAGATCTCTCTCCTGTTAAGGGGTTTTGGCTGGGAGGCTATTTTGGCCCACGTCGCCGGTTGCCGCCGCGAGTTGCAGTCAACGTTCCGTTGCAGCAGGGACATGTGAAGGAATGCAGCAGCTCGATCTTCTCGGAGGAGTTCGAAGCCAAGTAGGGCGTCCCACATTTCCGGCACGGCCAGACCGCCAACTCTTCGTTCATGGCCATCGAGCGGGCCAGATGCATAGAGCGTTCCGGTGGCACCTTGCAGTCATCGGCGAAGAACGACTTGTTGATGTCCATGGCGGCAACGAAGCTCTCCGGCGTAGAAACGTCACACGCGATCGCTGAACGGAACAGCCACATCTGGAATGTCGATTGCACCCGACGGGCCGGCGTATCGATGAACCAAGTTAGCGAAGAGGGAGGCTGGCCGGACGGCGACGACTTACCGTGGATCCGACGATAGGCATCCCGGGCGGCCTCGAGGCTGGTGTTGAAAAGCGAAGAGACGCTCTTGGCACGGCAAGCGAAGTACAGGAACGCCTCGAACAGAGCATCGCGGACGAAATTCTCCAGCCGGAATTTTCCCCAAGCTTCGGAGTGGGGTAGGCGATCCGTGCGCAAGGGCGACGTTTCCATCAGGAAATGCGCGATGAGTTCGCGACTTAGTCGGCCGGCGTGTGTCTCAAGCCAGAACATCTCGTCGGCAAAGCGCCAGTGGAACAGGGGTATCAGACGCTCGGAGATGGCGACATCCATCTCATGCTGAGGCACAGATCGCAAATATGCTGCTAGTTCGTTTGAGATACCGATCAGCGGAGCGGCGAGCACAGACATGTTCAGCATGTCATAGAGCGCAGTGATGTAGGACCGATTCGTGTGCTCCAGTGCCAGCCGCTCAACGACAGAGAGATCGCTCGGCAGGGAAGCCTGGAGCCGATCCATCGTGATAGTGGGCATGCTGCCCTCAATGAACGACCGCCAATCGGCGACAGAAGACAGCGTAGGCGCGAACGCAAGGAATGGCGTGCAGAAGACCTTGTTGGATTGCTCCTGGTCGCTGCGCAACGCAAAAAGGTTGTCGTGGGACACACGGAAGACGCTTTCCAGTTCGGGGCGTACCGCTACAGCATTCACGACGAAATTGCTGATACGCAGATTGGCCGATAGCGCGCGGTCTTGCACCCAGCTTGGAAGAATGAATTGCTCGAAGATGGAGCGGGAATGGTTCGTCTGCATTTCAGGCTCCAGTCAGGCCAATCAGTTCGTTGTGGAAGGCCTCAACCGTGCGACGCAGCGACAGCAATGCGGCGCCGTGTTCCTTCTTCTTGATCGACTTGATCGTGGCGCGAAGCTTGTTTAACGCGTCATCCACGTCCGCGCAAAGGCCGTCGATACGTAGCGCTGTATTGCGGGAGTCGGCCACTTGGGACTCGTGTCCCTGAATCTGGACATTCAGGTCCCCCAGATGCTGCTGCGCTTCGCGGAGCTGGGCCTTTGCTTCGTCCAATTGCTTGTTGGCTTCGATGACCGCGTCCGCCACATCCTTGTACTCCGGCGGCACGACTTCGACGCGGACTTCCTTCACGACTTCACGAATCTTCGATTCCGCTAGAGACTTCTGCAATGCGTTTCTTTCGCCGGTCAATCGCGAAACGAGGACCTGCAAGGATTCGACAGTGTTTGCCTGAGAGCTAAGAGCGGCCGTGGATCGATCGAGCTGCTCCTTCTGGGAGAGCTTCTGCGCGTCTGAGAGATTCGCTTGCTCGCGCATGGCTCGCATCTGTGCTTCAAGATCCCGTTGGCGCTCGAGGCTTTCATTCAACTGGTCCTCGGCAGCTTGCAGCGTGGCCATGACGCTGTTGAGGTCCTGATGCGTTTTGCGCGACCACTCGATGTAAGGAATGATGTCCTTGCGCGAATACGCTTCGTCCGATTTTCGAGCGTCAACGAAGCGTTGGATCTCATCCTCGGTGATGTCCGCACGCTTCAAGATTGTCAGTTCACCGAGGTTCAGAAACGTGATGGCATCTGCGTTGTCGGAAAAGTGGTGAAACGCCTGGAGGTACTTGATGGCGGAGCCACGCGAAATGCGCAAAGCCTTGGCAGCGAATGCGTACAGCAACGTGACTGCCTCGTTCTGAGCTCGTTCCTCCGTTCCGAATCGCTTCTGACACGATGTGAGGATCGTGTGGTAGATCTGGAACATGCGCGAGCCGATGGTCGTGTGCTCGCTGAGAATGCGCTTGCGCGAGAGTTCGATCTCTTGCGCTGCCTGGACGATTCGGCCGATGGCGGCACTGTCGACATACTGGCCCAATTCATGGACCGCCATCTCTCGCATTGAGTTTGATGTGTTCGGATTGACAAGATCGAACTTGGCCTTGTCGTCGTCTTCTTTTCCCTTTTTTGTCATTGTTTGCCCCGTCAAGAAGGAGAGTGATGCGGACCCGTGTGCGCCGCAACTCCTTCAACCTACCACTCGAAATTCATTGTCAAGTGAGACGAGAAACAGATGCAGCGATCAGGGAGAAGCTTATGACGTTGTTCAGTGGTCGTGAGACTCGAAAGCGAGGCAAAACCATATCGCTTTCGTTAGTCAACCTCGAATCAGCGGTGCTTCTGTATCTCTTTTATCGACTTGGGTTTAAGCAAATGAAGGTAGATGCCCCTTCAGCGGGGGTGGCCTGTATAGACAGGTTGGGCTTTGAAAGGAACATGTTCCTTTCAAAAACTGTGAAAGCTCAGCCCCAGGACATCTCTTTTGAGCCCAACGTTCCGGGCAGGCGTGGCCTTGTCACGTTGTGTATTCGCGTGTAGAGTCTCGCTACCTTCAGCGTCCTCGACGCATCGATATAGCGGTGGCCACCTCGGCCTTGCGCAGCGCCAAATCTGGCGCGCTTTGCGCCCCGCCCATTTCCCTTTTTGTACAGATCGGTAGCGCCTTTACGACATGTGCCGCATGTCGCAAGCGCGTTCCTGTTCGTGCGCGCTTCCATGGATTCCTTGCTCGTCTGAGCATCGAAAAATCGCCTGGCATCCGCCAGGAAATCCCTTCAAACGTTTCTCGAGAGAAACCATGGAATCCTTTGCCAATAACCTGATCAAGCGTCCGCTCAAGCTTTTCGCATGGGCAATGGCGTTGTATGCAGCATCGCAGTCCTTTCTGGTCGCCATGTTTCTGACGGCTGTCCTGTTCTTCTTTCTGAAGGAAAAGGCAGTCCAATGGAGCAAGGTCGTACCGGCAGCGCCGAAGGTGGCGACGCCGGAAAAGGCGGCCGACAAGGAGCCGTCGGTCGGTGAATCAACGCAGCCACCCGAGAAGCAGTACGAACGCTCGGCCGTGGTTACGCCAATCCGTCGCACTGGAACGCACGATCGTTCCTAACACATAGCCGCCCAACTCTGGGCGGCCTCATTCCACCTGTCGCGGGTATTCGATACCCCGCCGACAGGTGGGTCTTCGGATGCTCGTCCGGAGACCATCATGGAAACAACGGCAGCAGGGTGGCAGCTGGACTTTTTCGGTGAAGCGGCCGCAATCGTTGTGCCCCCTCCGAAAGTCGATCCACTGCCGGACCCATCGCTTTGGAGCGAATCGGTTCGAGAGCTGATGATCGATGCGCTTATCAGCCTGGCTTGTGACAGCCGTCGCGGCGACAACATGCCCGAGTCACTAGTCGATTGTGCTGATCTCTTACGTGACCGGATCCGCAACAAGGCTTCGCTGGACCTGGAGGATTACTCCATGACCATCGGCTGGATCTTCGGCTACTGGGACGGTGCGCTGCCCTATACCTACGTCTGTGCGGTATGCGGCGTGAGTCCCGAGGTGCTGCAGGACGTCATCCTTAACCATGCTCGCCTGAAAGCTGACCTCGACGAGGTGCGCAGACAGTGCTGCGGCTCTCTTCTCTGAATTCCCCATGTCACTTTTCAATATCCTCAAGCAAGCGGCCAGTTCCTTGCTTGGCCACAAGAATGCTTCACCCCACAGCGAAAAAGTTCAGGTGGGGACCGGCGCAGACAACGAATTCCAGATCAACATTGGCGGTGTGCCGCATCTGTTCCGGGACGAGGGCGATCGCGTGGTGCATTTCAAGGCCGTATTCGACCGGACAATCCAACACACGTCGTTCGGTGACAAGTTGTTGCCCGAAGTGATGCCGCGATGGAGCAAGGTCGGCATCCACGACGCGGACGGCGACACCCTGCAGTCCGTTGCGGAGAAGGTCGTTCGGGACGCCAAGCTGCACGCGGCACCGCCGGCACATGACGAATCGAAAGCGGTCGTTCGGCAGCATCATCCAAGCATCCCGAAAGCGGGGCAGGTCGATGATGGTGCAACGGCTCGTCGCAACGCTTCTGACTCTGGCGCCTCATCCTCGACGTACACCGTTGGCACGCTGCTCGAATGGGGGGAGATGGAGTTCCCCAATCGCAAACCGGGTGGCAAGCGCACCTACACGTCGTTTGCAGTGAAGCTCGACACGGGCGCTGGCGTGAAGACGCTGCAAGGCGAGGGCCTGAAGGAGGTCCTGGCCGATGCCCGATGCAAGGTAGGCGAGCGCGTCGGCGTCAAACGCCTCTATAAGGAGAAGGTTCCTGCATTCGACCAGAAAACGGGTCAACCTCTGCGTGACGACACCACGGGCGAGCAAAAGCTTTGGGACCGCTGGGTCTGGTCGATCAATCGCATTCATTGACAAGGAAGGATATGGCATCCGTTAACAAAGTAATCCTCGTGGGTAACCTCGGGGCCGATCCTGAAACCCGTTATCTGCCCAGCGGTGACGCGGTCACTAACATTCGCATCGCCACTACCGATCGTTACAAGGACAAGCAGTCCAACGAGTTCAAGGAAGCGACCGAATGGCATCGGATTGCGTTCTTCGGCAAGCTGGCAGAGATCGCCGGCCAGTATCTGAAGAAAGGCTCGTCGGTCTACATCGAGGGGCGTATCCGCACCCGAAAATGGCAGGACCAAGCCGGTCAGGATAAGTACAGCACCGAGATCGTTGCCGATCAGATGCAGATGCTGGGAGGTCGCCAAGGCGGCCAAGCGGCTGGTGATGACAGCGGGCACGAAGAAGGCGGTGCTGGATACCAAACCACCAACACTGGTCAACGCCAAGGTCAGCGCCAGGAGCAGCGTTCGTCGGGCACCGGTTACGGCGCACGTTCTGGGCAATCGTCAGGCGGTTATGCCGGCGGCGGCGCGCAACGTGATGGTTTCGAAGATGATGACATTCCGTACGCCGCTAACACGGCACTCGACGGAATTCCATTCCGGCGATAGGCGGATTTTCACTACGGCCTAACGGCCGTTGCTCCTCCACACTCATTCGCACTTTGCTGCTGCTGCCGGCTATCCGGCAGCAGCAGTTCTATCTTCGACGTCGCTAGCAAGGCGCTCGGCATCTTCCTTCCCCCCGCATGCAACGCCATGCTGAAAAGACCTTCTGGCTAAGCCGGGATGTCTTTTGAGCAAGCGTTCCTTCGCCTGTTTCAGGCATCGACCCACCACTCCACCAGGAGTCATCCCATGCAAGATATCAGTGTGATTGTGAAGAGCTGGAAGGCAGAGCAGTGGGACGCCCTCATTGCTCAGTATCTGCCAGCCGGCATCCTCACGGATGCCTTCTGGCGCGGTCGGCCTGGTCCCTGCCCGATATGCGGAGGCAAGGACCGGTTTTCCTATACCCAAAACCGCGGCCGCGGCGACTGGGTATGTCGCAAGTGCAATAACGGTAGTCCCGCTGGTGGCGACGGTCTGGAGTTGATCCGTCGATACACCAACATGTCCTACTCGGAGCTGAAGCGTCGGCTCAATGGTCAGTGCAGTGAGCCGCTCCCACCGGTTGCGGCACGGGTGCCGGCACGCAAAGTCGTCCCACCAAGTGAGTTGATGAGGCGAGTCATGAAGCAAATCGGCAAATCGAAGCCCATTCAACCCGGCGATGCAGCCATGCGCTACCTCGCGGCAAGGGTGCCGGGCCTGCGTGCTCCCATCCCGCAGTCGCTACGTATGGCCGAGCAGGACTATTGGCATGAGCGAAAGGTGGTTGGGAAGTTTCCGACCATCATCGCCGAGTACCGCTTGGCAGACGGCAGGCTTGCCACCGTGCATCGTACGTCGTTGCATCCCAACAAGCCGGAGAAAGCAATGGTCGTGTCGGAGGACGGCGAGATTCTGCCCAGCAAGCGTAACTACACGGGCGCGCTGCCGCTGGATGGTGGTGCTGTCCGCTTGATGTCGCCTCGCCATGGCGAGATCGGTGTGGCCGAAGGCATCGAGAATGCCTACGCCGCCTACATGCTGTTTCGCGTGCCGACCTGGTCGTGCCTTAACCGAGTGCTGATGAGCAAGTTCGTGGTACCGCGCGATCTCGGGATTCACACCGTGCACATCTTCGCTGACTTTGACAAGGTCGATGCAAGGACCGGTAAGTCTCCCGGTATGGCCGACGCACTTACCCTGCAAAAGCGGCTACGGCACGAAGGCTTCAACGTCGTGCTGCATCGCCCGAAGGTTCGGGGTAGTGATTTCTGCGACGAGTGGCGCACGGTCTATCAGCTGCGCGAGATTTCGCAGCAGGCGGTCGCCGCCTAGTTTCCGCCGCATATGCGGCAATCCTTAACATCTGCCCTGTGGGTTCGCCCACAGGGGCGGATTCCCTCGTGGCAGTCCTCAACGGAGAATGCGATGCCACAGAAAGGATTCACGATGATTGTCAACAAGCTGCATATCCACGCCATGCGCAGCACGCCCACTCAGGACGTGCAGGCATGGAAGTCCGATGCGCAGTTCTTTCACGTCTACAGGAAGGACGGGCGGGATAGCCTCACGCTGCTCGAAGGCAATCTTTCGTATGACTCGGCGGTGGATTTCTGCCTTGCCCCTGGCACGCTTCACTGACGTGTGCCCAAACCTTAAACAAAAAGCCCAGCGATCATATCGCTGGGCTTTTTTTCGTTTGTGGCCTGTGTATTTCGCCTACGCCGTCTTACGATTCTTGGCGCCTCGGTAGACCGCCACGACAGCTTCCACAACGCAGTAGCAGATCACGGTAGCGAACACGAACCGGTTGATGTCATGATTGGTCGAGAGGAAGTCGAAGAATTTCATGTGGATCTCCGTGAGGTTTTCTGTAGCTTGCCACATAACTGTTGCCGGTCAAGCCCTCGTCTAGTATCGGGCCAGCGCGTCGTTGAGGGCGCCGATGTCGAGGCCGGCCAAGGGGTCGAGTGCAGCGCCAGCATTACTCTTCTCCATTGCGCCTTGCACTGGTTCTGTCGCCGCAGGGGGCGAAGCTACCGTCGGCGCTGATAGCGGTGCCTCGTTGTGTGGTCGAGCCTCAGAACCTCGTGTTGTCGGGTCATGAGGTGTGGGGGCAGGCGTTCGCGCCGGCGTGGCATCAAAGCTGCCATGAACCACTGGCGAACCTGGCACTGGTGGCCAGACCATGGCGTCTTGCCCGCCGGCCCGTCCTGACTGGAGCCCGCGCAATGCCAACATGCGCAGCATGAAGGACCGCTCTCGTGGATCGGAGAACTGACGCAGGTAAGCGAGCAAATCTGGCTCGACCAGCGTCACCGTCATTTGAACCTTGTCCATGGCCGTACCTTACGCGGCTCGGCTTGCCTGCCGAGTGGCGGCGCCGATCGTGTAGAAGCCACGTACGTTTGCAAAACACGGCGAGTCCATCATGTGGATGGGATTCAGGGGAAACGCAGCACGAATGGCCGGTGCGTAGAGCTGCGCGCCGCCGCCCGTAAGGATGATGGCACGCAAGTCGTCCGTTCGCCCCACGCGCGTCTGGATTTCCTTGACGGGCTGATTCGTGAGCGCCATCGCTTCAGAAAGATAGGGCGCCATATCCAGATCCTCCCCAAAATACACGAGTGGCTTGGATTCCCGGATGGCTTGGTCGATGCGCTCGATGCCGGCGTCCGGTTGGTTACGGTCGGCCGTGATCAGGCTTGCGACCTGCTGATAGATACGCGCTGCGCCGCCGGGAACGCCACCGCTACGCGTGTCGTCGACCGTGTAGCCGCGCGCCACAACCCAGTCGGTCGTGAAATAGCCGACGTCGATCACCAAGTATGCATTGTCCGGATCATAGTTCTTGCCGCGTTGCTGGATGTAGTTGATCAGCGTGCCCAGAGGCTGGGGTAGGGGAAGGACACTGCCGATATGGATTTCCCCCCAGCCAAAGTCATGGGTTCCGGCGAAGCGGTCCTTCAGGTGCGCAGCGTATTTCTGCGTGTTGTGAACGGGAAGGCCCAAGACAAGGCGCTCAACGTCGCGCGCGCCGGCGTAGTGCAGCGCACCGGCGAGGAGAGCGGCGTAGCCTGGGGTAGTTGCGAAGTCTTCCGACAGCGCGCGGCCGGTGTGATGCGCGCCACTGATCGATACGCCGGGGCCCACCTCGTACCGCGCACCATCAACTACGACCTCGAGGACATTGCGGCCTTTGAACACTCCGCCGCCGAAGGAGTTCAGGGAACTGTTCGCTGCGAGCGGTGCGAGCGACGGGAACATATTCGTCGCGATCTCTGCGCCCATTGCCCACGCGGCTTTCGTATTGCCGTAGCCAACGTCGATGGCGATGGTCGGGTGCTTGATAAGGTCGTTTTGTTGTTTCATGGACAAGCTTCCTCTCACTGGATGGGGTAGTTTCGGTCGATGCGCCATCGCCGGACAATCTTCGCCCTGGTCGGAGCAAGTGCTATCTGGTGCCATCATGTCCCACGTACTTGATGGCACATGGTGGCACTACGTGGGACTTGATCCGATCAAGTCCCGTATGCTCCGATGTGGTCCGACTTCGTGGCACATCGCTATCACCCACTCTACCGTCGGAAAATCGAAGTCAAGTTTCGAAAGCTGGTGGATTTCCGGTGCGAAGCGTTGCCAGTGAATCGTTCCGTGGTTTATGCTTGGCGCACCTACCGCGTCCCCGACGCATCGACTCCGCCGCCATTGGGCGGCACAAAACGGCCTTCGATCCTTCCTTACGGAGGGGTACTGCAGGGCTCACTGTTCATGCCGGAAATTGCACCGGCTTTTTTTTCAATCAAATCAAGTGGACCGTGTCGGATAGTGAGGACACCGGCCCCCGCGATACCAAGCCGATTGGCGGTCTGTTTGTGAAAATAGACCGTAGTGCGGACAATTCCGAAGCCGGACACCGGACAGGTGCTCTGTGGAAATTCCGCGTATGCCCGACACCCTTACAGCCGCGTGGCTGGGTGCGGATCACGAAGCCCGACACACTGCGGCGGGGATGATCTGACTTTGGGGTGGGGAGCTGCTTTGCGTGCCGAGAAACGGTGAACGCAGGCTTCTGAGCAGATATCGATCCGGGGGGCGCCACCGGTACCAGAACGGCGCAACAGGTAATCACCCATCACGGCATCGGCCGCAGGCGTGTGGACGCAATCCTCACGAATACAGGCCGGCATCAGCAGATGCACCGGATAGGGTGGCCGCGCACGCGGCGCGCAAGGCGAGAGCCCTGCGTGTCCGCGTAAGCGGACGGTCACGACGCATTGCTTCCATGCTCAGGGCCGATCGGTTTGGCATCGCTAAAGGACCGGGAGAGTAGTGGTAGGACCGGCTGGGTGGGCCGGCAAGCTGGGGGTGGTACCCCGGTGCACCGAACGGGACAGATCCGAATCGGGGTCGGTGCTGTCCTGACATGGGTAGTGCGGCTGGCACGGCCCTGCAACGCTATTGCGAGAGCAAACATGAGCAAGACGATCAACCTGCGCCCGATCCTGGAGCAGTACAACCTCCCCGAGAGGTTCAAGGCGGAATTCGCCGTCCTGGCGGCCGAGCACCTTCACCTTCCCCATAGCGGCACGCGCGTGAGCGGTCGATCGCTGTCGCAAATGTCGCAACGCCAGAGGATTCAGGCTTTGCTTGCGATGGTGGTGGAACTACGGCGCATTGGTGGCATGGCGATAACCTCGCCGTACGCAATCCGGCAGAAACACATTCGCTGGCTGGTCCGTTACTGGGTAGAAGATCGCAAGTTGAATGTCGGTACCGTAGAACTGCGGCTGACACACTTGCGCGCCTTCATGTCGTGGATGGGCAAAGGCAACATGGTGGGGCGGATCGAAGACTACACGGTGCGACCGGACGGCTATGTCCGCGGCTACGTCGCGAAAGAGGACCGCTCCTGGGAAGGCAATGGGATCGACGCCCTGGCGAAGATTGCCGAGATCGAGGTGACTGACCGCCATGTCTCGCTGCAACTGAAACTCGAGGCGGGTTTCGGCCTGCGAGCAAAGGAAAGCTGGCGGCTGCGACCGGCGATGGACCTCCTACCATCGGGCATGCTGCACGTTCAAGATGGCACCAAGGGTGGCCGTCCGCGGCGCGTGCCTATCGAGTTTGACTGGCAGTACGAGTTACTGGGTCAGGCGGCTCGCCTCGCAGAGTCCACGAACCCTGGTCGCGGCACACTGATCCCCGCGACGTTCACCCAGAATCAATGGCGCCGGCGGTTCTATACGGTTCTGGAGAAGCATGGCATTACAAAGGGTGGGGTAGGCGTTACGGCTCACGGATTGCGGCATCAGTTCCTGCAGCAAATGTACGAGCGGCACAGTGGGCAGGCTGCGGCAGTGAAGGGGGGAGGGAAGATTCTGGATGCAGAAGCGCACCGAGAAGCAATGCGCAAGGTCGTGGAGGCCGCTGGTCACAGCCGGGCAACTAAGGCGAACGCCTATCTTTCGACTTACTCGACGCAATTGGCAATGGCGCGGCGAGAGTTGACGGTAGCCGAGGTCAAAGCAGCGATTAAGGCTGCCGATGGGAATAAGGCAGTTGCCGCCCGAGCCCTGGAGATTTCACGAGCGAAGCTCTACCGAATTCTCGCCACAGCAGATGGGAAAGGGGAGGAATGACATGCTTCCCAGCGAAGTGAATGCAGTTGCTGCTCGATACCGATTGCCTCAGGCCTTTGCCGAGGCTTACAAGAATCTTGCGCTGGCGAAGTTGACTATTCCAGTCGGACGGAATTCGACGCTATCGGCCCAGACGCAGCTGCTTCGACTAACAACTCATCTTGCATCGTTTCGCGAACTAATTGACGATGGATACACGATCGAGACACCTTTTGATTGTGATTCACAGCATATCGCGCACCTCGTTAGAAAGTGGATCGTCGACTTCAAGCAGCTTCCCGGAACCGTGGAAAATAAGCTCACGCATTTTAGAGCGTTTGCCTTATGGATTGGAAAGCCTCAGATCGTACGGCCAATGCGTGAGTATCTTGAGCGCCCAGAAGCGTACCGCAGAAGCTACTCAGCCCAAGCCGACAAAACTTGGTCCGGAAACAAGATTTCAGCGATTGACGTAATCGGAAAAATTGCGCCCCGTGAACCTCATATTGCAATCCAACTGAGGTTGCAACTGCTGTTTGGCTTGCGTCCCGTTGAAGCATTCTTGTTGCAACCTCGGCACATCAGTGAATCGGGAATGCTGTTTGTAAATCGAACATCCGAGGGTAAGAGTGTCCGCGAGCTCCCAATTGAAACGCCCGAGCAGTGGCAGGCTTTGTTGGACGCGCAGGAGCTTGAGAATCCCTCGGATGGCTGCATGATTCCTGCGCCTTACACTTTTCGACGCTGGCGCGCTCACTACTACTACGTGCTTCATAGGCATGGCCTGACAACGGAGGAGATGGGGATAACGTCTATAGGGCTCCGGCACGAGTTTGTGAACAGTCAGTATGTGGCGGTGACAGGAGTGCAGGCTGCAGTGAAGGGAGGGGCTGAGGTGGCTACGAAGCTCCATCGTCAGGGGCTCCTGAGGCTAGGCCAAGTTGCAGGCTACAAAAGCCCGAACAAGGCGGCGTCGATGTTGGGTACACACACTCGCGAACCGCGCCCACGACCGGATGTCGCGACGGCGATTGCGATCCTAGAGAAGGTGAACGGCAACATGAGTCGCGCGGCAGCCGCCCTTGGAGTGAGTCGCGCCTGCCTGTATCGTCTCGTGCCCTGCACGAAACTGGTGGCAATTAGGGAGGCGGTCCCCTGCAAGGAATGATCCCCCGGCCGAGGTCAGCGATACGTCATCTGACGTCGGACTGCCCACTTGATCCGCAGCAGCGTGACGGGTGGTGGACGGGAATGCAGGTGCATTCCAGGGAAAGCGCTTAAACAATCGATAGCTTTCGCCGGATAACGTGGCATTGCGTCGAGGAGAATGTCTAACGTTCGAGAACCCAACCCAATCGGAAGGATGAAACATGACTAAAGCTGAGCTCATCGATGCGATCGTTGCCGGCGTGGACGGTCTGTCTAAAACCAAGGCAGAGCAAGTACTGAATGCTACCCTGGCTGCCATCATGGATGGCGTTGCCAAGGGTGACACACTCACCCTTGTGGGGTTCGGCGCCTTCAGCAAAGGCGAGCGTGGCGAACGTATGGCGCGCAATCCGCGCACCGGCGAGGAAATTCGGGTCGAGGCAGCCCAGACCGTGAAGTTCAAGGCCGGTCAGCGATTCAAGGACGCGGTCAACGGTGGCGCCGGTGGCCGGTGACGCGATGCATGCGGCCTCCCCACAATACGTGCCAGTCGCGGAGCTGCTCGCAGGCACCGCGGAGATCCCGCAACGCCTCGATGCCGCGACGATCCGATATCGCGGCGTCACTTGCCATGTCTATGGCGTGCTCCATGGTCTGACGGGCGGCACCAATCGCCAGTACAAAGCTCTGGTCGAAGACGCGATCGAAAAGGCCCCGGGAGAGCTTGTCTTTGGCGAGACGAAGTTCGCGAAGCTGTACCGAGGCATCCAGGTCGAGATGGACGACTGGACTGAGATCCCACTGCGCGATGCATTCCGGATGCAGTTCAAAGCCGCTCTCACGCCGATGCGTATGTTTATGGTGGCCGCCGGCATGCGGCGCGAGCGGCGGACGATGGCGGACCGTTTCGGTGCGAACGGGTTTCGTCGTCTTCAGGACATCGGTGGCTCTGCCGCCTTCCATGCGCTCTCGCCCGACGAGCGGCGCAGGATTGCCGGTTTTCCGGAACCGTACATCTACCTCGTGGAGAATTGCCGTCGCCGGGCGGGCGGGGGCGACCGCCGTGGACCGGTGTTCCCCGACCCTGATTGGCGCTGGCTCGCGATGATCGAGCCGGAGCTCAACATCCCGTTGCGAAGCGTCTTCATGCTGGAGTTCGCAGTGGAACGGGCGAGGGTGTTGGGGGCCAGTGAGATATCGATCTTCGTGGGCGAGATTCACAACTCCGACATGGTGTGGCTGGCGGGCTTCGACGAGTCTACGGTGGACCCGAAGGTACGGGACATGGTGGACAATGTCCGCTGGCGCGCTATTGAGCTTGCGCGGGCGCCGCTGCGCCCTTCCCGGCTCCGCTTTGTTCTGGCTTCGCTGGCGGGTGCGTCCATCCCGCTATCGTTGTACTTCGGCCTCGGAACGTGGCTTTGGGCACGAAGCTGACCGGAAATCGGCCAGTATGAAAGCGAAAGGCGCGTCTTTTGACGCGCCTTTCGTCTTTTTTGAAAGGAACATGTTCCTTCCCGCGGGATCCTACCGGGCGTAGGCCAGCATGAGCGTGGCCAGCGCACCGGCGTGCTGAACGAGCCCGCCGAGGGATTCAGCCGCTTCCCCAGCTTTCTCGTGTCCAACGAGCCAGGCAAATGCGACACGCCGGGCAGCCTTCTCCCCCGGATGCGGGGTCGGCGGCGGTAGATCCAATGCGACGCCTTGCTTTGCCGGCGCCAGAGCCGGGAACGGATCGATGCCGGTGAAGTGGGCCAGTTCGCCGATGCTGATGACGCTGTATGCCTGCGTCGCATCGTTGCGGACGACGTAGGCTGCGGCACCGACGCCCGGCACATAGATCGCCTTCCACAAATAGTCCGGGATGCGCACGCGGCCGTTCAGCATTCGGGCGGCATTGGTGAATGCCGGACCGGTCACGACATGGATGGCGCCATACTGACGCGCGAGCTTGCGCGTCGATGTCTCGATATGGCTCCAGGTCCTCCGATTCGACGTGCTGTTCTGAGGCACGACGTTGGCGAGGCTGAAACTTTCGGCCTGGGACGCGTTGTCTCCGAAATCACCGCTCGGGGCAAGGTGGCCACGGTCGTATCCAGATCGTACGAAGTCTCGCAGCTGCGCACGCTCGCCAGCCGGCAAGCGGTCTTCTTCATAGAAATCACTGTCGCGCGGTAACGTGCGGGCTGCGTCGGCTGCGGCGCCGGTCAGACGTTCAGCGGACCACAGTGCCGTGCGGGTCTGGGGCGAGTAGAGGACGGCGTAGGCGCGGTAGCAGAGCAGCTTGGTGTTACCGACGGACCGGCTTACTGCAGGTTGGCCTGACTCCAGGATGTTCCCGCATTTCGCAGTGTCCTTGGCGGAGGCGGCTGCCGCATTGGCGGCGAGAAGGAGGGCGACTGCAAGGTGGCGAATCATTGCTGTGGTGAAGTGGTCGTTAAACACAACACCAGCTTGCCCGTTCTGGGCCAAAGTCAAGGCTGCCAGTGATCGGGAAGCCCATCGATGGCCTTGCCGATGAACTCGTGCAGATCCAGGAGCGGCCAGTCCTTGTCCGCGAGCGATTCTTCGGCAATCTCGGCGCACAGCGCCGGCACATGATCGAATCGGATCATCGGCGCGCCATCGATGTAGATGATCTTCGCGCGCTTCAACAGCTTCTGGTATCTCGCCGCCTGCGAGATCACGGTCTCGGGCGGATCTACGTGCTTGAACTCGTAGCCTGGCTGGGCGAGTGCTGCAGCCATCGCGGCGAACATTGGACCTTTCGTTTCCCAGTCCGTGCTGGTCGAGGCGAGGAGGTTCAGGAAGTAGGGGAGATCGGACGTGGTGAGGGCGCGGCGCGCGTTCATTGAGATGGCATCCGCGTCCGCCTCGCGATGCTCGACGCGATTATTCCAGATCGCGCTGAGCTGGGAAAAGACTGCGTCCTTGATGTCGGCGGAGTCCATTCGGATCGGCGGCGTGGACATGCCGCACTCTTCACAAACGATAACGGCCTGGAGGCGCCCGGCGATGTAGAGCGGGGCGCCATCGCAGTGGGCGCATTGAAGAAGGCCGCTGGGCATGGTGAGAATCCGGTGCTGAAAATGCCCGCATTATGCCTGCCGGCGGCCTGCGCCCGATCAATTGGGGTGGTTGGGCTGTTCGATCAGCGCCATCTCGGCGCCGAGATAGTGGCTGGTGGTGTCCAGTAGGTCTTGGCGGGCAGTGGTCTGGAAGCCGTGCAGGATTTCGGCATGGTCGCGAAGCGCGGCACCGATCTGCCAGAACTCATTGAGCCAGTGTCCAGGCGGGCCCATGGGACCACCCGTCTGGCCGGTGGCAATGGCCCCTCGGATGGCGAGAACGGTTTCGGGTTCGGGGTATTCGCGTTCGTTGTCGTCGTAGGGCGTCATGGTCATTTTGGTTGGGTGGCCCATTGCAGGGCCGGGTGCATCTGAAAGCCGTCGAACTGGCGGAACAGCTCGGCGGCGCCGCGCGCGTATTGGAGGATCCATTCCGTTGCGATCCACCGCCGGCCCAGTCGCTCTGCGGCCCGTCGGCAACCCGAGTGCCTGGGCGGCACGGCGATAGGCGCGAGTGTCAGCGCAGCTGTGGCCGCGTTCGATGACGTTGCGGGGCAGCCGCCCGGCCGTCTGGTTCCCGAAGGCGCTCTGCCGAATGCGATAGGCGCCATCGCCGTACACGGCATTGCGCGCCTCGCCGCCGGCGGCGATCAGTCGTTGGTGCCGTTCCGTGTGGGCTTGAAGGATTTGGCGGTTGTCGGCCCGCACGCAGGCAGGATTGTTTGTGAACCAGAGCACCGGTTCGTAGGCAGATGTGAGCTGGACGCGTTCCACGCAGGCCCACCGCGTGGGTCCGGGCGGCTTGCTGTAGTTGACCCAGGGAACGCGCCCCATCAGCGACAGGCCGAGACGGTCGTGCAGCGCCAACGTCAGGCGTTCTATATAGAGAGAGCGAGCGGGGCTGCGCGGCTCGAAGATGTCATTCGATACATTGAGCACAATACTGCCGCCAGGAACGAGGCCCGCAACGATGGGCTCCAGTGCCTCGCACAAGAAATCGACGTATTGCGCCTCGGTGGGATTGCCATAGGCTCGCGCCTGGCGCAGCGGGTACGGGGGTGACGTGACGCACAAAGCGATCGGCTCGCCAAGGCCGCGAAACACGTCCTCATGGCGAGCCCAGACGGCCATACCCAGCGTGGTGCTGAAGGCGACCAGCCGCACGCCGTCGGCGGCGCGATCCAACTCTTTCGTGACAGGCTGCGTCAGCTTCCAGAATCCGGCGCGGTCGGCCACGCGCTCCACGATGTTCATGGACTTCAGCGTCTGCTGGTGCCAGCGCACGGCCCGCTTGAAGGGGCTGTGCAAGGCGCCTGCCGTGCCGACCGGCACTTTGGCACGCGCCTCTGCCAGATCGACCCCGGCTGCGGTGGCCACGGCATCGTAGAGCTGCGCCGTGGCGATACCTTCAGCGGGTGCGTCTGCGAAGGCCGCAGCCACATGTCCAAACAGATTCAGCTGTTGCATCGGAGTGCCCCTCTCGCCAAAGCCCGCTCGCATGCGGCGGCGACGTCCAGCGCCGTCACCGGAAAGTCGTCATGCAACGTATCGTCGAGCTGGCGACCAGCCGCCTTCTTTCCGGCCCAGCCCATTACCCAGCCGTCCGGCGTTGTGGTCTTTTCACCAACCGGAACACTGTCGGCCTGTCCCAGCATTGGTATCCACTCACCCCATTGCTTGAACAGAAACGGTACGCCGGCCGACGCGCACTGGTCGCGCAGGCCGCGAGCCCAGTCGGGGCTCATCGGCCGAGCGCCGCGGCCGGACTCGCCGCCGGCAATGATCCAGTCGATTGATCCAGGGTCGTAGTCATTGTCCGAGGTGTGCAACAGTTCGCCGGTCATCTTGGAAAACACGTCGACATCACCGAGGAGGGGTTCCATCGAGAGGAAGCGCGTCTTGGCCGGGGTGCGGAGCAGCTTGGGGATGTCGCGGTCTGCTTCGGCCTGATTCACGATCGTCGCACCGAGCCAGATATCGGCGGGCGCGTTGCCGGCAATCCAGGTGGCCAGCCAAGGTACGAGCGGATTGTCCGCACAGTCATCGCGCAGCATCAGCGTGTTGAACGCCTCTCCGAGCCGTTTGGTGGCGTTGCCGATGCGCTTGGTCAGCACCAACTTATCGAGGTTCGGCGTCTGCCGCCATACATCGAGCATGTCGATGAACCATTCGATCGGCACTTCGTTGTCGAAGACATCGGCCAGGCTCGCGCAGAAGACGCGCTGCCGGCGGCCGTGGACGGTAGCGAAGGCATCGTGCGCAGCGTTCCATCGGAACATCTTGCGCCAATTGTCGGTGGAGGTCCGGCGTCGGGGTGCGCCAGGGCCCCAATTCGTGGCGGTGCCGCCGCCGAACCGCTGGTTGCGGGCTTCGGCATAGCAATGGTCGCAACCCGGGCCAACCTTCTGACAACCTTCCCATGCGTTCCACGTGTGGTCAGTGCATTCGATCTTTGTGTTCTCGCTCATGCCTGCTCCTCAAACATATCCATCGTCAGGGGATCACGCTCGGGTGCCGCATCGGCCAGGAGCAGTTGACGGATCGACGCGGCGCCGTCACCGCCATACGGCGTGTCCGCTTCAGTCCAGCCATCCTCGAGGTCGGACGGCGCGCGCACGCGACCGGCAAGCTCGATGCGCGGCTCCATGCTGTCGCCTTCGATATTCAGCCGCTCCTGCACGGCGACGACGCATGCAGCCTGAGGCGTATCGGCCTGGATGACCGCGCGGTACACGATGTCGACGTTAAAGAGCGGCATGGGCTTCTCCGGGCTGGTGGATGGCTTTGCATTTTTGGCAGGTGGGCGGCACCGCGCCATACGGTTGCCAGCCAGCGCGCCGTTTCATGCGCGTGGCCGTGTGACGTGGCTTGTGTCCGCAAAGGGCTTGGCCCTTGTCGAGATCCACGAGATGCACGAGGTAGCCGCCTTTGGCGCGGGCTGCGGCGAGCCGCCGGGATGGTGAAGCCAGCAACGGCGGCTCGCCCGTCGGTAGTATGTTTTCTCGTACGGTATGCTTTTCCATATGATGTCGCGGTGGAGGTGACGCGGGCAGTTAGTCCCGTCGAGCCGGATTCACTTTTCTTGGATAGCCTATCGAGCTTGGGCCGAAGTCAAGCTGTAGGGTCGAGCCCGTGGCGCGCGGCCGCGGCGCGCAGTTGCTCAACGTCGATGTAGTCAGTTCTAAGCGCCGCCAAGACTTCCCGGGCGAAGCCGTGCAGGGCCTGCAGCTCTTGGCCGATGATCTCGCCGACGAAGAGATAGAGGCCGTCTGGCATTCGTCGCACGAGCGTCGTTTCTTGCGACATGCGCATCAGAAGCGCTTCGGCAACGAGCGGATCGACATCCAGATAGCGCTGTACCAAGGCCACGGACGCTGCACGGAAACGCTGGACCAGGTCCAGCGCACGGGCATATTGCCGATCCGCCAGCGCGGCCATGGCAATGTCAGGCGCCGTCATGAGTGCGATTCGCTGGGGGCAATCGGACGCTTGAGATCGGCTCGGCCGTGGCGTCCCACTCGATCGAAGGCGTGCCGGTGGAAAGGTAGTACGCGCGCTTCTCGGCCATGCGGGCGTCATAGTCGGCGTTGCCCGACATGCCGAGTACCTCGATGACGACTTCTGGCGCGACATCGGTCAACACGAAATCTGGATGGACCGCAGCGCGTTGGGTGTGGCGCAACGGCTTGCGGAACGCGCGGTGCTGAGCGATCAGGTGATCCGCCATGTCGATCTCATGGGACGAGTCGCATGGCAGGAAGTGCCTGTTGGCCAGCATCGCTGCGGCGTCCACTACCCGCAGGTATCCGCTCTTGGACATCTCGACCAGCAGCAGCCCGATGCAGCGTTGGTCGTCTTTGCCGGCGGCGGACAGGGCACCGCCAAACGACGCCTGCAGACGTGCATAGAGGTCTGCAGCGAGGAAGTAGCGTTGCCGGCTCTGGCGAAGCACCAGCTTGCCGCCAAACTGCGACGGCTCGTGAGATTCGATCTGACCGATCACAATGCCGCGAGGGCTGCCGGCCGCAGTCGGCGCAAGCCTGGCCTGCCACGCTTCGAACTCGGCGAGGATCTCGGTGCGGCGACTGGCGTCCCACCGCTGCACGATGTGCAGCAGTCCGTCGGCCGGCTTGCCATTGATTCGGCAGTCCGCAAGCTCGGACGTCAGTTGGGACCAGCAGGCGGTCCAGCCCCGATACCCCGTTCCCGGCCATACATTCAGACCGGATTGTTCCCATGCGTACTCGAGGAACGCCAGCAGCCCGGCAGAGCGTCGTTGCGGCTTGCTGCTCTTGCCGTCCGGCGAGCGCTGAACAGTGCTTGCGGGCGTCCGCGCACTGGCCGTGAGTGTGGCGCCAAGCCGGATGTCGTGTCGGCCGTCCTGGAGGCGAAAGGCGTCGAGGTTGTCCACCGTGCCGGATTTGATCGCCGATGCGCGGTTGAATGGACAGCCCGCGGCGTGGTGATGCGCCTGCTCCGGCCATCGTGCCAGCAGGAAGATGTCCCGGTGACGGCGGATGACGAGCTTGGGTCGGGGGCGCCGGGTGCCGCATCCGCATTCGGCGAACCCCTGGACCGTCTTGGCACGCTCAAGCTGGCGCGCGTAGCGGCCCGGCTCGTCGAGCACATCGTCCAAAGGGAACTCGCTCCCGCCAATTCGCACGGTAATCATGCTGGTCTCCTTAGGCGCCGGCATCCCGGAACATGGTGTACAGGTCGCGCCGGATCTCGCTCACGTCGAGCACGTGTTTGGCGCGGGTCATGGCCACATAGAGCAGACGCATCTCTTCCGGCGCCATGGTCAGCTTCCCGTCGTCGCCGTTCTTGAACTTGAAATCCCCGGCAAGCTGCACCCCGTCCCATTCCAGGCCCTTCGCGCGATGGATGGTCGAGACGATGTAGTCGGCTTCGTCCTCCGGGGAGACGCGGGTGAGAATCAGGCGCAGGTAATCAACACCTTCGTTGTCGATCAGCGTGACGAGTGGCTTGAGGTCCCGGCCCGCAAACGATTCGGCGTACTCCTGCACCTCATCCCACGTCTCAAAGAGGGCGAGGGTGGCTGGAAAGCCGACGCGCTGGCCGCGCATGAGCTGCTCTGCGCCGTCCGCGAAGGCGCGCAATTCGTCGACGTTGGCTCGGACCGCCACACGGTCGCCGCGGCCGATGCCTTGCGCGAGGTGGGTCAGCACCGTGGCGTTCTTTCGACACAGGATGGCGTCGAATCGGTCTTGGCCGGGGGAGGACTCGTGCAGGACGCGTGAAGCGACATGGTCCTGGCCACGTACGGGCGTTTGCTCGTCCATCAATTGCAGCACGCGACTGGCGAGCTGGGCGATAGCGGGGCCGAAGCGGAACGATTCAGTCAGTGCGCACTCGGGCGCGCGGATATGCTCCATGGCGTTCACGGCGCCGCGCCATTCGTAGATTTGCTGGTAAGGGTCGCCAACGTAGATGACCTGGCACTGCTGGGTGCGCAGCACGGAGAGCATGAGGCCATCCGCATCCTGCGCCTCGTCGAACAGGATGAAATCCGCGCCGATGCGGGGGCGGCTGAGTTGCCAGAGTTTTACGTAGCAGTCGTGCGAAATGGCTGAGGGCGCCGCCGGATCAAGGTATTCCGACCAGAGACGCTTGACGGACGGCAACAGCGATTCGCGCAGATGCTCGGCTTCCTCGTCCTTTACGATCGCCTCTACCGGGATGTGCCATGCGAGCGGTTCGGGCTGGGCGGATCGGCAGAAGCGGGCGGCACCGTCCATCACCATCCGGGCGACCTTGCTCGGACTGAGTTCCAGATCCTTGCCAATCGTCGTGGGCAGGCGCAGTTTCCCGAAGCCATAGCGCAACGCCAGTTGGTGGGGCGGCTCCACCGGATTTCTCAGCTTGCGGGTGATCTCGGGCCGCGTGCCGCTGTAGGCCAGCGAGTGCACCGTGCGACAGCGGGTGTTCTGCGGGAACTTGCGCGCCGCTTCATTGGCTATCTCTTTGTTGAAGGCGAGATAGAGACCGCGTGCGCGGCCGCGCGCTTCGGCCGCCATGCGCAAGGTGGACGTCTTGCCGGCGCCGGCGTACGCCTTGACCTTGACGGCGCCGCCTGCGCGCACCGCCTCCACAACCTGTTCCTGCTCGACGGTAGGCGTCATGCCATCTCCAGGGCGGCTTGTTCGGGCATGTTCGCGAGGACGCGGCGTCGGACTTCCAACGTGTGCGCGCGGGATGTTTCGGCGCGGCGCGCTGCCTCGCCACTGGCGTTGTCCACGATGTAGGCGTAATAGAGTGCGGTGGTAGGGCCGGTCCATGCCAGCCACTTGGCGCGCACCTCTGCGCGCTGCTCTACGCTCAAGGAAAAGTAGACGGCACGCTTTTCGCGCCAGATCCGGGCGTGCAGGGTGCGCGTCGTGCGTTCCAAGTTGTCTGAGCGACGCTGTCGGCGCGCGAACTCTTCGTCGGGCGAATGCTGTTCGGCTGCGACGTGGTCCGCAAAGAGCGGGTATTTGTCGCGCTCGCGCTGCTGCTTGCGTGCAAAGGCGGCCTGGCGGCGGGTATTGAAATTGATGGGGTCGTGGCGTCCGAATCGGGTGAATCGCATGGCGGCTGGGTATAAGGTGGTCTAAGACCAAGATACCGGCGCCATCTCGAAGTCAAGCTGGCCGGCGGGCGAAGTTCGCCGCCAACCATTCTGGCGGCAGGATTTCGGGCGTAGGCCCCGAAAGAGATAGAATTTCAGGCGCCTTTCACTGAATTCCCATGTCCCAAGCCCCCACACCCACCGCCCGCGAAGTCTCTTTGGGCAATCGCCCGAAACATGAGCCGCAGTTCATCGCGCCTGGCGAGCCGCAATATGGCGAGATTGCCCGGATGGACGCGTTCATCTTCAAGCGCTACCTGGAACGTGTGTTCTGGCACCCACGGCCCGAGGTCCTGCGCTTCGAGGTGAGGGCCGTGCCCTCGCCGGTTGGTAGCGTGTACGACGTGGTCGCGCTCGTGGGCGAAGGGGAGGGCGAGGTCTGGTTCGCTGAGGATGCCGTCCCCACGCGCTGGGACTATGTCGCTATCACCGAGAGCACGGATTTGCTTGGCCGCCTACAACGCGACAAAGCCAAGGCGGAAGGCAAGCTTCCCCAGGACTACAGGCCGTTCATTGGCGAGGGACCAGTGCAGGATTATTCCAATCTGGAAAATCCAGAAGAGGTCGCACAGCGGCGTTGGGCGGTGGTCAACCGTATGCGAGAGGCAAACCGCCGAGCGCGCGCAGCGGCTCTCAAGCGTGGCTAGACGCCTCATTCTTGTATGGCGTCGTCAGGCGCGGTAAGATTCGCCCGATTCTCCGCGCTACGCGCATCGATACCGCCGGCTTACCGGCCATCTTCTTTCCTTTCACCCATCGGGGCTTTGTCCCTAATGGGCCATGGCTCCGTCTTCCGTCTGGAGCCATCATGCCCTTCATTGAAACCCCGGAAACGGCCGCCGCCATCGTTGCGTTGGTTGTGATCCTTTTCGCCGCGTTGTTCTTTATCGTCACCTCGGCGAACGTCGCACTGCTTTCGTTTCAGCTCTCCACGCTCGTAGTGGCCAATCTGGCCATTGCTGTGCTGTGGGTGCTGGCCAGGTTCTCTCATCTCTCGGACCAACCGGTCTGATCACTGCGGCGCGCTGTCCTTTGGGCTCGCGCGCCGTCCTACACCCATCCGGGAAGCGCTCCCGATGGGGCGTTTCCCATCCTCAAGGGGAAACGCATGTTCCATTCCAAAACCTTCGATATCGAAGTCGGGCCTGTCCCGGCCGAAGAACCGTGCGCACAGGTTGGCCGCGATGACTATAGCGAACGCTCGCGCCGCGAGTGCGCCGTGTACATCCGCCAGTTGCAACGCATCTTCGGCAACCCGGACCCCGCGATTCTCCGTTTCGTACGTCGCGGCTTTCCGCATGAATTGGGGCGTTATCACGAAGTCGTCGCGGTCATGACTGCCGAAGGCGCCGACCGTTTCGACGAGTCGTTGCTGCCGCTCCAATGGGATCACATCGCCCGCGCCGAACTGACTTGGCTTCGGCTGCAGGAGAAGTGGCGCGAAGCCGTGCTTGCGCGGCCTTCGGCGATTGTGCTCGTGCCGAAGATCTTCCGGGGTGCCGAGATTCCGGATTTCCCGAATCACCCTGTCGCGCAATGGTGGGCCATGGGCTTCACGCCCACTGTGCCATCGCTCGGCTTGCACTAAGCCGCAGCATTAACCCCGCATGGGACCGAGTCCCTGCGGCCCGGTCCCGGCATTCCTTTCGAGACCATGTACAACCAGTTGATTGGCCAATTTCTGGCCGCAGAACAATGCAGCACGGCCGATATGGATCGGGTCGCCAAGCTGGAGGCTACGCTGTTTCCAAATGCTGAGCGTCTCGCTTGCCGGCATTCGACCGCATCTCGGCTGCGGTATCGGCGTGCATTTCTCAAGCGGCTGACAGCGAACCTTGTGGACAAAGCGAGTCGCCAACTTGGCGAACGTGTCGACGAAACAAGGGTCTCGCTCGATGGCCCACGAAACGTCTGGCAGGTGATCGACGCGGGGCAAGTCCCAGATCTCGACAAGCTCTGGCACGTCTTGGTTGCAAGAAGCTTGCAGCCGCTGGCTTGGAGGGAGGCAGTCAGAGTGCTACGACGCAGATTCTCGGATCACGCGGGACTGAGCATGCAGTTGACGCGACAGTTCGGGATCCTGCGGCTGTCCGCGCTATCTGAGCCAGCGGCAGGACAAGCGTCGGGCATGCGTTGGCTTTGTGGCGGCGAAGTAGCGGAAGTGAAACGCGTTGTAGCAGCTTTGGCGGTCTTCGCCAAGCGCGCGGGCCAGCCAGCAATGGCCGCTTGTCTCAATGAGTTTCGCGTCGATGCGCCATTCCTCTCGCCTCAGCGGCGGGCCTTCCCGGGCGTCGAGATCCGACAGTTCAACGAGCAATGGGAGATCCGATTGCAGCGCGAGCTCGCAGAGCGCCTGGCGCTAATCGTAGGCGCCTGAGCCACATTTTCTTCCACCCGTCCGGGAGCATACCCGGCACGGGAGTGCTTCCGGACTTTTTTCGACAGTCCGAAATGCTCCAAAGCCCCTGCAGTTTTATCGCGACAACCGCCAAGCGTACCCATTTCTGCGTAGGCGCCGCTCATGAGTAAGGCCGCCAAACGCAAGTTCGAAGGCACCGCCAGCGATCCCCACAAACAGCTACTTTCCTACTTCAAAGCCTTTGGGCACCGGCACTCGATGCACGAGGTCTTCTCCGACTTTGTCGAGCTATCGGCGCTGGCCATCAGCAACGCGGTGGATCGCCACCAGTTCGATGCGCGGGAGAAGCGCTATCTGGAGATCGTGAAGCGCTATGAACGCGAGGACCCGGACCGGTTCTCACGCATGCTGGGCGCCCTGACCATGACCTTCGAAGAGCGGGTGCAGCAGCTGGTGCCGCACGGCGACGGCCTGGCAGACATTCTTGGCCAGACGTACATGATGCTGGAGCTCGGCAACGATCGGGCAGGGCAGTTCTTCACGCCCTACAGCGTCTCGCGTCTGATGGCGAGCATCAACATTGGCGATGGCAATCCTTACATTGATCGCGACGGTTTCGTCACGATCAGCGAGCCGGCCTGTGGTGCTGCGGGGATGGTGATCGCCTGCGCCGATGCGCTCAACGACGCCGGGCGCGACTACCAGCAGACGATGCATGCGACGTGTATCGACATCGATCCACGCTGTGTGCATATGGCGTACGTGCAGTTGTCGCTCCTGCATATCCCCGCCATCGTCGTGCACGGCAACGCGCTGTCCGTCGAAGCCTGGGGCACGTGGTTCACGCCGGCTCACGTCCTTGGTGGCTGGGGTGCAAAGCTGCGACTCAAGCGCTTCCGTGAGGCAATGGAATCGTTGGGCGAAGCGGCACCAGCGCCGGCTGATTGTACTGAGCCGAATCCTTCGCCATTGCTTGACGAGGACAACGTTGCAGTCACCGTTCACGTGAGTGCTGACCCCAAGCAGCCAAGCGTGCCGGCGGCCGCGATGCGGGTCTTCGTGCCTGATGACCAGCTTGCGCTGTTCTGACGGCGAAAAGGCGTCGAAATTGACGATCTTTCGAGGTCATCGACTGACCCACTAGACCATAAGATTGGTTCTGTAGCGCGCCCCGCTACGGAAGCTCTCTCAGATGGACCCGTTCCTACCCGCCCTCCTCGTGAGGGCGTTTTTTTTGTGAAGCCCCTTGATGCCAATTCGGATTTCGGGGACTCGGAAACGCGATGCATTTCTGCCGCGCGCGGCGGGACTTGGATTGGGGTTTCCCCCAGAAAGCGGGGTGATGGGAGCGGCGCCTTTGCCGATATTCAGATGCCGCGTGCTGAAAGTTCGTGGCCAATCAGAACAAGGAGAAAAATCCATGCGCAACCAACGCGCTTTGTCTTTCCCGGGGTCGCTTGCTTTGGCACTGCTGACTTCCGCCGTCGTGGCCGCTTGCGGAGGCGGTGGTGACGGCAGCGAGCCGGCCGCGCAAGGCGCGACCACGACGACCACCGCCGCGCCGGGTACATCGGGCACGCCGGGCACGCAGACGCCAGCGGAACCGGCGGCCAAACCGACAAGCGTAGTGTCGCCGGCATGCTCGGGCTGTGCCGCCGTAGACGCCAACACCTACGCCGGTTCGGGTATCGGTGTCTGGCAGAGCATCAATGCAACGACGGGCGCCGTCGACATGCCGATCAACATCGCCGGTCTGACTGGCCAGGACGTGACTCTGGTGTTCACGAACCAGTCCGGCACCGCCCAGACGATGCCGACCGTTGCGCTGACCGCGTCGCAGCTGCCGACGGTCGCCGCGAGCGCCATCCAGTGGGACAACGGCGTCAGCGCCGCCAAGGGCCGGATCACCGATTACAACCGCGACGGCTGGGCCGCCAAGGCCGGCGCGCGGGGCACTGGTGCCAGCCTGTCGACGTTCGGCGCCACGGCGCCGCTGCGCGCAGCCTACACCGTGGGCGACACGCGCAACTGGTATCACGAGGACAACAGTTCGCGGGCGACCACGCTGGTCCGTACGGATACGACCGCCGATGGCACGGTCGTCAACTTCTGGGTCGAGGATACGGAGAACAACCCGCTCAAGGTCAACGCGTCGATTGTCGCCGCGTTGGAAGCGGGCTTCGTGCCGACCGGCAAGATCTACGACCTGCTCAAGCAGACCGGCGGCCCGGTGTGGGGTCCGCACCCGTACGCCGATCTGATCTCTGGCGCCGTTGCGCAGCCGATCGACATCGTGATCCTGAACTTCGACAACAACGCCACGCCGTTTGGCATGGTCGGCTATTTCTATGGCCGCAATGCGCTCACGGCGGCCGCCGAGCCGCTCAGCAATCAGTCGGTGTCGCTGTATCTGGATGCCGAGACCTTGTACCTGGGTGGTGCGTCGGGCATGCAGTCGATGCTGTTGACGATGGCGCACGAAGGCATGCACATGCAGAACTTCTACCGCCGCGGCGTGGTGAAGGGCCCGGCCTATGCCTTCGACACATGGCTGGAAGAGGGCACGGCGATGATGATGGAAGACTTCGCGAGCCAGTCGATCGACCCGACCTACAATGCGATCCGCGACGTGCGCTTCCCGAACTACATCGGCTATAAGGCAGGCTCGTACAACTGCAGCCTGCTGGCGTGGGACCCGTTCGGCGCGACGTGCGACAGCTATTCGGTGTCCGGCTCGCTCGGCGGCTTCCTGGACCGACAGCTTGGCCTGGGGTTCTACAAGCACCTGCTGACCAACGTCACCAGCACGGACTCCGTTGCCGTGCTAGACGCGTCGATCAAGGCGATCGCGCCGACGTCCAGCCTTGGCGAGCAACTGCGCCGCTTCGCCGCCACGTCCGGCGCGCTGATGAAGGCGCCTAGTCCTGCCGGCTTCGGCTTCCCGGCTCGCGCAGAGGGTGGCTTCACGTTGCCGGTGATCGATCCGCAGGCGCTGCTGGCCAGCCGCACGCTGACGCAGACGGTGCCGACGATGATCCAGCCTTACGCCAGCCTGCCTGTCGTGCGCAAGGCCGTGAGCGGGACGTATGCCGAAACCATCAAGGTGCCGGCCAACTCGACGCTGTCAGTCGTAATCCAGTAAGACCCACGGGGCGGCATGCGCCGCCCCTTTTCCTATCCTGGGATTGCCATGCAGAACATCGTACTGTCCGTACTGGTTGCGCTAGGTCTAACAGCCTGCGCGGCGGCGGCAACGGACGCGAAGGCATTGAAGCTCGAAGGCGAGATCCACATCAAGGGTAGTGCGGCCTTTCCGAACGTTGTGCTGGAGACAGCTTCTCATCAAAGCTGGGAGTTGGTTGGGGTGCCGCTTGATGAGGCTCGCGGCCTCGTTGGCCATGAGGTGACAGTGGAAGGTGCTGTGATCAAGGCGCCAGGCCAGGGTGTCTGGCTGCCATCATTCCGCGTCGACGGTAAGCCCCGCCCCTCCGCACCGTGAATGGACTGCCCAACCGGGTTGCAAAATCGCCTACGAACCGGCCTAGACAGGTGCGGCGACCCGCCAATATCATGCGCAGATAACAACGCATAGGGGAAGGGGATGGCGGGTCAATCAGCAGCGGCAGAGTCACGAGTTGCGGTACTAGTGGACTGCGACAATACAACCCCCGAAATTCTCGAATACGCACTCCGGGTAGTACCCCAGTTCGGGCGCGTGGTGCTTCGCAGAGGTTACGGCAACCATTCAACCTTGGCCAACAGGTGGCAAGAGGCTCTGGTTCGGCTTGCTTTCACCCCTTGTCTCCAATACCAATATGCAGCCGGCAAGAACACGGCCGATATCGCCCTCGCGCTGGACGCGATGGAAGCCATGTTCGATTCCCGTGCCGACATCTTCTGCCTGGTTACCAGCGACTCGGATTTTGCCTACCTTTGCCGCAAGCTGCGCGAGCGTGGCGCCACCGTTCACATTGTCGGGGAAGAAAAGACTCCCGACGCGCTACGCAATGCCAGCGAATAGTTCTTTGAGTGGCAAGCGCCTGATCCTGTCCCGGAAGCGGCTGATACTGCAAAGGCGAAGGTCGCCATGGTGCCTGCCAAGCCGCCGGCAAAGCGACGGCCCAAGGCCGTGATTCGTGCCGTTGAGCTTCTCGCTGGCGATACGCCAGATGGCTGGGTGGGTCTGGGCGCCCTCGGCCAGTACCTCAAGCGCACCGATCCTGGCTTTTCCCCTAAGGTTTTTGGCCATGCCGCGCTGTCCGACATGGTCCGCACGTATCCAGACTTGGTGATGAACCAGCAGAACGGCACTGGCTACTGGGTCAGCCTTAAGCCAAAGATGGAGGGCGCGGAGGGGTAACGCTTCGTTGGTCTCCGGGACCGGCACGGCGCTATCTTGTCCGGCGCCAGATTTTTAGGTATTCTCTGCGCACCTACCGCGTCCTAGACGCATCGACCCAGCACCGTAAGGTGCCAGCTTCTGCAGTATGGTGGCCGGCCAGCATAGCCTGGTAGTCCATCTTCATCTACCCCATCGGGAACCACGTTCCCGGTGCGGCAACGGGTTCCCCTTTTCTCGCGAGAACCCACAATGCAAAACCCCACTGTCGTTATTGGCAGCATCCGTCCTGGCTGCAATCCGCGGAAGTACTTCGATCCTGTCCAGATGGCAGAACTGACCGAATCCGTTCGCGTCGACGGTGTCATTCAGCCGATTTTGATTCGTCCCATCGAAGATGATGAGCACGGCCACGAGTACGAAGTTGTGGCCGGCGAACGTCGCTACCGTGCGGCGCTTGCGGCTCACGGCGATGGCTACAATGTACCGGTCACGATTAAGATTCTGACCGATGCCGAGGCCCGTCGCTACGCGCTCATTGAGAACGTACAGCGCGCTGACATGGCTCCTTCAGAGGAGGCTGTGGCGGCAGCCGAAATTGTCGGCCAACTGCAGGGCGACCGCGATGAAGCGGCCCGCCAGCTTGGCTGGTCGCGCTCCACGCTCGATAAACGCCTGGCGCTGATGAACTGCAGCGAATCCGTTCTGGATGCGCTCAACACCCGTACGATTCTACTAGGCCACGCCGAACTGTTGGCGACGCTCGCCAAGGACAAGCAGGCCACGATCCTGCCGGTCATCGTGCGCGAGAAAAAGCCCGTTGCGGAGTTGAGAAAGACGATTGAGGCCGCCGCGTGCAGCCTCGAAGCCGCCATCTTCGACAAGGCAGAGTGCACGGCCTGTCCGCACAATTCGTCATTGCAGACGGAAATGTTCGGCGAGGCCATCGCCACCGGCAACTGCACCAACCGCGCGTGCTACGACGACAAGCTCACCAAGAAGCTCGAAGGCATTGCCTTCGGCCTCAAGGACGAGTACCCCATCGTCCGCATTATCCGAGCAGGTGACAACGAAACTCGGATCCAGCTGAAGGTCGAAGGCCCGACGGGTGTCGGCGATGAACAGGCGAGAGCCTGCCACGCCTGCCAGAACTTCGGCGCCGCGGTCAGCGGCCTACCCGGTTCCATGGGCAAGGTCTACAGCGGTCAATGCTTCGACACGGTTTGCAACCAGCAGAAGGTTGCTGCCCGGATCAAGGCAGAGAAGGACGCCGCTCAGCCCACTGCAGCCAAACCGGCTGCGGGAGGCAAGGCAGCACCGGCCAAGAAAGGCTTCTCGTCGGCTTCGGCCGCCGAGAAGCCCGTGACGTCGATCAGCGAATCGGACAAGGTGAAGAACTACCGGACCGCGCTGTGGCGCAAGGCGCTGCGCAAGGAAGTCGCGCAGAACGCTGAGCAGGCCAACTCGTATCTTCTGGCGGTTGCACTGAACGGGCTGGCGCGCAATATCGCCGGCGACGTGATGGGCAAGTTCTTCGAGAAGCTGACCGAGCAGAAGTCGTCGTCCTCGTTGCAGGGTTGTCTGACGGCCGTCCACGCGCTGGACGCCCAGAAACGACAGCAGTTGACGATCGGCCTGACGGTTGCAGCAATCGACGGCGTGGAGGTAGGTAACCTCCGCGAGTTGTGCCGGTATCACAAACTCGACCTGCGGCCGCACTGGAATCTCCAGCAGGCCCAGGATTTTCTGGAAATGCTCACGAAGTCGGAGATGAAGGTTCTCGCCGACGAAATGGGTATCCGCAAGGCGCTGGGTGACCAGTTCGCCAAGCTGTTTAACAAGCCCAAGCCGGAAGTCATTGCCGGCCTGCTGGCGGTGAAGGACTTCGACTACACCGGCAAGGTGCCAAAGGTCCTGCACTACTAGTCGTTCACCCATCCAGAGGGCGCCACCGGCGCCCTCTGTCTTTTCCTTCTCCCCCAATTTATTTCACCTATGTTCACTGAACTTGCACCCCTCGTGCGTGCGGCCGACAAAGTCGTTCTCACTCTGTCCATGACTGGCGAAGCCATGACAGTAGTCGTCATGCCCGTTATCAAAAACGCTGCTGACGCGGCCCTGACCACACCACTGTCTCTCACCGCGACGCCGGCAGAGCTCGATGCGGAATTCGCTGCGACCCTCACGGGCGTGACGAATTCCCATCGCTCGCTGGCCGAGCAGGCCGAAGCCACGAAGTCCATTCTGGATGCGGCCAAATCCACCCAGTCCACCAAGGCAACGAAGGCGCTGGCTAAGGCGGCAACGCCCTCGGGCGGCGCTGCTGCGGATGGTAACGACGACGATGAAGATGATGCCGGCACCCCGCCGGTCGAGGCGAAGGCAGAAGCGAAAGCTGACACCGCCGCACCGGCCAACACGGGTACCGACCTCGCATCGCTGCTGTAAGGAGATCTCGCCATGGCACTCGAAGTCACGAAGCTCAAGCGCGAGTTTTCCTACAACGGCATGACGCTGCAAGATGTCGGTCCGCAGTTCTCGCCCGACCAGGTGCGCGATGTCTACTCCGCTCAATATCCCGAACTGACCACCGCTGCGGTGGACGGACCGGAAGTAAAGGACGGTGTTGCTCGCTTCACATTCGTGCGCGCCGCCGGCGCCAAGGGCGCGGCATGCGCAAATCTGACCTGATGAAGGCACTGGCTACCCGCCAGTTCCCGACAACCAATGAGCCGCCCGAAAGGGCGGTTTTTTTACATTCTGAGGAGATTCAACAATGCTGTTCGATCCTCGGTCGTTTGTTCCATCAGTCGATGCGGGACAATCCGGATGGACGCCTGCGCGACAGCATCCCGTTGCCCGATGTCGACCTGCCCATGATTTTCTGACGCTTCCTGCCATCCCGGACGCGACCCCCGGCCGTGCGCTTCTGACTTTCGGAGACGAGGTCGAAGCGGAGGAATTGGTCCGGGCCCAGTTCGCAACAGGCGTGCTTCGTGCACGTGACGTCGTCAATCCTACTGGAGCGGGAGATGCGTTCGCGCAGGCCATGTTCGCGTGGCTCGCGGCGCGCATGCCAAGCTGCCGGCGACTGAACTTCAGTTTCTCGCTCCTCGATATCGGCGCAGCGAGGGATCAACTGATGCAGTTCGGTTGGGATGACCAAGTGGATGCGCCGCTGTATCTGGCCATCGACATGCCTGGCGATGAAGCGTACTTCATCGGCGAGGCTCGTGCGAACGCGCTGCGGTCCGTGCATCCCCATCTGTTGTACACGGCCATGTCGCTGATCAACGTGGCGGGTGCCAAATCGTTGTTTCTCCGTACGCCAGAGGTACTGCTCGACCTGTTCGCGCGGTGGCACTGGGAGTACGACTCCACCCTGACCAACGACGACGACGCGCGTGAGTTCCTCAAGGAACAGTGCGGCCTGGATGAGGACGATATCGCGCGGTACCTGCCGTCCGCAGTTCGGCCGGAACTGGCGCCGGATGAGGTGCTTCCATCGTTCTGTCACGCATACCCGGAGTCGCGCAAACTCAGGGCCTTTGGTAGCCGGAAGCTCTACGAGCTGGCTCGCAGCCATCAAGGCTGGATAAAGGACCTGTGCGTCGCGCTGGCGGAACTGAATCTAGCGGTAAAGCGCCAGGGTGACCGATCGGCTGTTTCGGGTTCCCAATGGGCCGAACCGGCCTATGCGGCGGCCACCATTGCCTATACGCAGTCGGACTATGTCACGCAGGTGCTGGATGACCTCTATGACGGACTCAACTGCAACGGCGATGCAACGATGTTCCAGTGTTTTATTCCCATCGCGGACGAGCCAAAGGCGATTCGGCAGCAGTTCAAGGATCTAAGCGGGATGCTCAAGATCATTGCGGCGCTGGATCGGGTTCTCACACTTATTTCTGACTAGGAGGGCCACATGGCCGAAATCCTGACCGCCTCGCGGTCTCATGAAGTGGCCCTCCAAGGGGCCATTTTGTTTTACGGGGAAGGGCCGGGGCAGTTTTCTTACGCCACCGCCCATCGCATCGAATCAGAAGCATCCGGGCGCCCGGTGATCGGCGCCGGTGTGCCACTGAATCGCATGGCATTGATCCACGCAGTTCGTGAGGTAGCAGAGCACGCCCTTCCCAAGGGCGAGTTCCTGACACCCAATGTGCTGTCGATCAGCCCCAATGCAGTGACGTGGTGGTGTCCAGCCACGCGGCGTCGCGTGTTCTTCAAGTGCAAGGAGCTGGGCGAGCGTAGCGCCATTGTTGCGCACCCAGCGCTGGTCTTCCAGGCATCGCAATCCGGTTTCAAGGTCTTCGCCCTGAAAGGGGAGGAGCGCCCGGTACCGGAGAGTGTGTTGTTCGAGCCGCCGTACTTCAACACGTGGGACCACGGGAAGATCTGCATCGGCTCAGCACATGTGCCAAAGCAGATCGATGTGGCATCGATTTCAGGCTGGGAAGACGGGTTCTTCAACTCGGCATTCACCCATCCCAATCACGGAGGCAAGCGCGTCAAGTACGAGCGCGGTGCCTACGCCTTCTGGAAGGACATGCTGGATGCCCAGTTTCCTGACTTTCCCAAGCAAGTCCTCGTTCGCATGAAATACACGCTGGCCGATCTGATCGCCGGCAAACTGGAGAAGTAGCATGCATCCTGCAGACAATGCTTTGCAGCAGTCCTTTCCGTCCGTCATGGTGCCGCGCTTCGGCCAGCTCGATGCGATGGTAAAACACGGTGAGCGCTTGCTCATTGCGTCCAACGGGGTCTTTCTGGAAATCGCACGGCCCTGGCTGCGCGTGGTGCGCCAGCTGGGTGTCTTCAGCCATCCCACCGCCATTCCCTATGGCGAGGCGGCTGAGGCAACGCAGTTGCACTGCGGCCGCGTACCTAGCGAGTTGATCGGCGAGTTCGCAACCATGGCGCGTGCCGCGTACCCGAAGGAAACTGGGGCGTGGATAGTCTGGAATGCGGTGACCGGAATCTTTCGTCTGATTCCGCTCGGCATCATCGAGCACAGCGCCGGACACTTGAAGTATGAGCGTCCCGCGCTGGCTGATGACGATGTGCTGGTGGTGGATTGTCATTCCCACGGCAGCCATCCGGCATTTTTCTCGCCTACGGACGATGCGGATGACTGTCATGACGTGAAGTTCGCGTTCGTGCTCGGCAACTGTGCGGCCTATACGCCCTCGATGGCGCTGCGGCTCTGTGCCAAGGGCATCTTTGAGACGGTGGAGCGTGTGCCGGGCGACTGGTACGCTGCGGCGCGCGAGGAGGTGCTGGCATGACCTTCGCACATCGAATCCCGGCAGCGATGACAACGCGCGCGTGGAAAGTAGTTGTTGTCGGTGCCGGTGGCACGGGCAGCGCGCTGCTGCCCAATCTCGCGCGGCTGCACCACGCCATGCTCGAGCTGGGTCACCCTGGCGGCATCGACTGTACGGTTTACGATGACGATACCGTCAGCGAGACCAATGTCGGCCGGCAGGGGTTCTACCCGGTGGATGTGGGACAGCCCAAAGCCACGTTGATCGTGAACCGCCTCAACAACCTGATGGGAACACGCTGGCAAGCGCAGACCCGCCGGATTGGAAGCGGTGACCGCTTCGTGTGCGACATGGTGATCGGTTGCGTCGACACACGGGGCGCTCGCAAGGCAATCCTCGGCGCGATGCAACGGGGTACCGGTGGCTACTATCTGGACTGCGGCAACGAGTCTGATCGTGGCCAGGTGATTCTTGGGCAGGTGCGTGGCAAGGCGAAGGAGCGGCTTCCCCACGTGGGAGACCTGTTTCCCGAGCTGCTGGACCCGAAAGGGGACAAGGCCGACACCGCGCCGTCGTGCTCGATGGCGGAGGCACTGCAGAAGCAGTCGTTGGTCATCAATCAGGCGATCGCAGTGCAAGCGTACAACCTGCTGTGGACGCTGTTTCGCACGGGTACGCTTCAGTACTGCGGCTCATTCGTCAATCTGGCGACAGGGCGCACCAGCGCGCTGCCGTTGGACCCGACGGCATGGGAGCGATTCGGCTACAAGCTGGGCGCGACAAAGGCCCGTGCCAAACGCAAGCCGCGACAATCCGCTTGAACAGCCACTCCCATTGCGGGAGTGGCTTTTTTCTCTTGTGCGCTCGTTGCAGGACGGCAGGCCTGGCTGCTACTATTGCGCCACACCTCGCGCCTCCGGCGCATCGACCCGTGGCACTCGGCCACACACTTCATTATCCCGTTGGGGCACTTGCCCTGGCGGAGTGCTCCATCAATTTCGGAGCACTTCATGAGCATTTCCACCCCTCACATCCCGGCCCAGTCCGCCTTTCGTCGCATCTTCGTGACGGGCCCCTGGCTGCCTGCTGGTGCTATCGCTACTGGCTATTGGAATGGCAAGCCGTGGCACACGCTGACGTATCCGATGTTTAGTCGTGCGGACGTACAGCGGCTGTGCGAGCTTTTGCCGAATCTATCCTTCGTTGAGTCGCGCAACGCAGTGCGGCACGTCGAAGGAAGCCGTACTGAGTGGTTTGACGCCGAACCCCACATCGTGGACGGAAAGCTGACGGATCTCTACGCCGTAGGCTTCGGTTGGGGATGGCAGTTAGCGCGTCACGATACCGTCCCTGCCACCCACCGGCAGTCGTTGCACGTGATGGTACGCACGGCGGCACTTGAATGGATGCAAGCCCTGGCAGACGAGGATCACGTTGCACTGTGTGCGTATGCGTCCTTCCTGTTGTCGGGGTACATCGAACAGCGCTTGGAATGCCGTCGTCGGCTGGACCTGTCTCGGTTCGATGCCGTGCTCGCCATTGCAAGCCAGCGGCTTTCGTTGCCAGGTGCGGTTCGGATTGCTGTGCAGTCCAGCGAATGGATTGCCGTTGTCGACGCGCTCACGTATCTCGCCGATGGCGAGGAATTCAATGCCTTGCCACTGCAAGCTCGGCGCGAGCGAGTCATCGAGGCGATGCTGGACCAACTGGCACGCGAAGCCGGCGGCGTCTGAGTTTCTAGCCCTCCCTTTCACCCATCGCGGGGCACATCCCGCTGTGGGAGTGCTCCGCCAATTTCTAGGAGCAATCCCATGCCTCAAATCACTCTTTCCCGCACGCAAGTCGCATCGCTTGTCGCCTTCTGTGATGCAGCCGGTTCGGACCAATTCTTCATCGCGAAGGACCACGGTGCGTATGTCGGTTACAGCACGGGCGCCACGCCCGAAAAGCAGTGCCTGTTCTATTTCAAGGGCTGCAATCCAGCGAAGGACGCGGATTTCTACGAGAACGCGTACCGCAGTTTCGGCGGCGATGACTTCGGTGAGCGTTTGCCGCTCGTCGATTTGCGAAAGGCGCTGGAAATCCCTGCGACTCAGAAGGTCCGCATCACCGTGAGCGCAACTTCAGTCCGCCTGGATTCGTTGGCCTGACCCGTCATGTGAGCTGCGCCGTCTGATCTCGCGAGACGGCATGGCCCTTCATCTTCTTTCAACAATGAACGCTAGAAAATTCCTTTTCACAAATATTCGTCTCGCCGTTGGACTCTGCGGGGTTGCTTTGGCGTCCCGCGCCTTCCGATACTTCGAATACAAGGGCTACTATTCGGCGGATTGGCTGACCATTCCACGGGAGCTCATGGCCTGCGGCGAGCATTTCCTTGCCGCCATCGGGTTCCCGGCCATGCTGGTAGCAATGAGCTGGTTTCTCTGGAGTGAAGTTCGCTCGCGTACAGTCGCTGTTGATTCGCAGGCGATGAGGCGTGTCGACGACTATGCGGCCGCTGCCTTGATGTTTGTGCAAGTCTTCGTGTATATGGGCTACGCGGCGTATTGGGAATTTGCCTCGCATGGGGCGATCGGCCCGGTAACGGGCAAGCTGGCCAACCAGTTCGTCTATGACGTCTATGGGTTGGCGCAGTACATCGCCATCATGAATGCCAAGCGTGCATTTGCATCGACGCGCGAAATGGGGCGCGAGGTTGCCGTTCGCGGCTTCCGGTTCTTCGGTGCTGATGCCGGAGGCCTTCGCGGTGCGACGGTCGCTGACCTCGCACGGTACCACGCTCGCTATCCGCGGCTCGGCCTGTATATCACGATGCACGACGACACCATGCATGACGAAGGTAGTGGAGAGTTGCTACCGCGACTGGTATTCATATGGGGGGGCGAAGAGATTTTCAACCCTCTTTGCGGGTCCCCGCTTTGGCTCCACGCCGACCCCGCCTTGGAGTACGGCATCTCTCTCGTGGATGCCCTGGCAATCGCGCGCATCAATCGTTGCTGATTCCCTTAACGGCTGCTAACATTCCTGCACCTACCGCGTCTCAGACGCATCGACACTTCCGGTTGTATAGCCGGACAGCTTTTTTCTTCTCCCACCACGGGCCTTCCTGCCCGTGGGCATGTTGGCCCTTTTTTCGTTGAGGCCATCATGTTCAAGCGTTTCCTCGCACTTTTCCTTGCCTGTTCCATGTTTGCCGGCTGCGCTGTACAGCAGACGTCTCCGAATGCCTATCGCAGCTCGGAAGCTTTGCGCACCGGCTCCGTGGAAGTCGTCACTGTTGTTCGTGTCCGTCAGGTCACGATCGTCGACAGCGACGGCTATTCGTCGGCCAATAGCGGCGTCCCCGGTATCGTTGGGGCGGTCGTGGGTGGCCTTCTTGGTGCTCGTGTCATCGGTGGTGGCAACGGTCGTTACATTGCCGGCGCGCTGTCGGGCACGGTCTCTTCCGTGGCGGCGCAGGCTGTGGCCAGCCGCATGAACCGTCGCAATGGTGTGGAGGTCATCGTCCGCAAGGATGACGGCCGCCAGATCGTAGTGACTCAGGACGCTGACCAGCAATTCACCACTGGTGAGCAGCTGTACCTGGTCGCTGCAGCGGGCAACTATCGCCTGTCGCGCTGAAGGGTTCCTCACGGAACTCCCCATATCCTTTCACCATCCCCCTCACGGGGGACATCTTTTCGCAAGCCCGAGAGGGCTTGCCCAAGCCCCAAGGCTTGGGCAAGCCGCTTTTACCCGCGTCTCTGACGCATCGACCCTGTCCGGCATGTCCGGACCACCAACCCAGTTGGGACACTCGTCCCATGGGGAAGGGATGTCCCGTCCTTATCGAAGACATCAATGAAACTTCCCAAGTCCTTTACCCGTCGGCATCAACCGACCAATTCCGCTGCCTGCCAGACTATTCGTCGGGATGCTTGCCGTGTGCTCCGTCGCTTTGCCGGTGACATGGCGCTCAGCCCGCGCGAATTCACCATCCGCGAGCATCGAAAGCGTCGTCGCGACGTCGATGTGTTCGCGTTGCATACCGATTCGTTGCTGATCGAGATCCAGCATCCCGCTGGTGCAGAAGGCGGCGTGCTCATGTCCTACCGGACATGCCGCGGCCGCAATGACCTCACCGGTGGTCGTGACAACGCGGTCAGCGTTGATTCGTTGGCCAGCGACCAGGGCTATGCAAACCTTGTCGCCACGCTTCGCGTGGTGGCGGGGCGTCGTAGCTGACCGGAGGTACCATGACCCGACTTATCAAAGTCACGTTCACCTCAACCTCTGGCGAAGAAACCACTGGCTTTGCGACGTTGCACAAAGATGAAGTGGTGGAGTTGCCTAAGCGAATGTCGTTGCGTGTTTCGGCGGCGACGGAAGCTGGCGAGGGCTACGCCCTAGTCGCGCAGTACAAAGGCGAGGCGGTTCCCATGCTTCATGTTGCGCAGGCCAGCTATCGACTGGACATGCAACATGCGATACGAGAACCGTGGGCCAAGCGTATTGCCGAAGCTTTCAGGGATCCGAGTAAGGATCAACTGCATGCCTACGGCCGATACTGTCATACGCTTTCGGCCGCTGCAGTCGTCGGAGTCGTCGGATATGCAGCCGGTCGGCCCGGCTGGACCGCGACAGTCTTGCTGAATGGCGCGTGTCTCATTATCTTGGCTGGGGTACTATTGGCCATCGGATCGGCGTTTCTCAAAGGAGATAAGTGATGTTTGGTCCATTTGTACTGATGTTTGGATTGGGCATTGCGGGATTTTTTCTCTGGGTGTTGCGCAACGCAGACCGCTCGCGCAGGCTCCGGGACTTGGACCGCAACGGCTGATCCTCCGAACTCTTATTTCTCTCAATTCGAGCCGATTCGTCGGCCCACCACTTGAACGCACCCCTCGGGGTGCGTTTTTCGTTTCCCCCACCCACACGGGCGTCGTCCCGTCGGGGCGTCTCCCCACCAAAGGAGTACCCCGATGGACCGTATCGTTTATGGCGCAGGTCTGGCCAGCTACCCGGCTGGTGTGTTGCTGTGTGCCAGCGTCTATTCGACCAACCTTCGCACTGCCATTTCGTTTGTCTGCGCTGACGACGACATGCCCTATGGCGTGCTGTCGGTCAATCTGCCCGATGCCACGCTGGGCGACGACGAAATCCTTGTCACGGGAGATTGGAACCTGCCGCTCGACCTCAAGGCTGCTTTGCTTGAGACCGGCAAGTTTGTGCAAACCGGCCGCTGGAGTCAGATTGGCTTTGACCAGGGCGAAATCTGGCGCGTTGTCGACGCCGATATCCTCGCGGAGGTCGCGGCGGCACGTGTCCTTGCCAGTCGTGGCAAGTCTGCGCGGCGCATGGCTGCCGTAGCCTGACCCATCTTCTTCAACCCTTGCGGGTCCATCCCGCAAGGCGGTGGGTCCGTGAAACCATTCCCATGCCCATCACCATCGACGGAACCGGCCTAGCCGGCTCTCCCGGTCCCTTGCGCTTTGCGGTTGAACTCTACGCAGTGAACGACCGCCCAGTGTTGTCGCTGGTCGAAGCTGCGACCGGCGATTTCTACGAGACCTTCACCAGTAATGTCCCCAGCGAAACGCTTGCTGACGATGAGGTAATCGTCGGCCTGTGGCGTCTGCCGATGTCCACCGTCGTTGCGCTGCTCGACTCCGACTGCTTCCAACCGATTCGCACCGTTGCCGTTGGCAATGCGCGCGGCGCGGTTTGGCGCATCACGGCCGGCGCGCTACTCGAGGCCATCTACCTCGCGAAAGCGGCTGTGCCTGCATAGGCCAATCCCTTCCAACCCTCTCGGGGCATGTCCCCGAAAGGGCATGCTCCGTTTCGGAGCCCACCATGTATGTCATTCACATCGGCCAGCGCGCCGAGCATCGCACGACGCTTGCCGGCGTGCTGCAATATTTGAACGATGACCGCGACGGCAAGGCAGCACCGCGCGTCGACGACATCGCGGTACGCCACGTTGAACGCGGCGCGATCACAGTTGCGCAAATTACCGGCGGCAAGTTCGCTGTTCGCCCGATCGGTACCCGCCGTGCCATCCTCTCCATGATTCTCGACGAGGTCGATCGCTTCATCGTTCGTCTCAGTGGCAAGATCCTGCGCCCACATGAGATGAGCCGCGCCGCGTGGGGCGCCGTGGTAGCCGCCGGCCGCCTGGCGTACTTCCCCGAAGAAGCCATCGATATGTCCCAAAACGATGCTGGCCCGCTGTTCCAGACCGTTGACCTCTTCGAAGAGCAGGGGGCATTCGATATCACCGAGTTCGTTTGCGGCGAGTTCATCCGTCGGTTCGGCTACGGCACGAACGGGCCGTTGTATCACCCTGCTGCCAGTCCAAACTGCCGTCACGAAGTCCATGTGGCCTACGCGCTGATGCGTGGCGAAAAGGTACGCGAGTGCATCATCAACACCTATCGCGACAACCCGCATCACGCCCGCTCTGAACTCTGGATGCGGCCGCTCATCGAGGTGCCGGCGCTGCGAGGGGCTTTGCCCCCCAACTTGCTGCAAGCGCTCTGCCAGGCCATGCGCGGCGAGAAGCTGGAAATCACGACGCACAACGTCGGCAAGCTGATCGCTGCGTTGCGCAACGTGCCCAGCGACGGTACCTTCGTCCAGGTCGATGACGCGCTGTTTGCGGCCGGCCTCCTGCCTCCGCGGACCATGCCGACGCCCAAGCCGCTGGAAGGAGAGAACGCTCAACCAGCAACGCCCCTGGCGGCGCGAATTCGCACCTTGGTGTGCCAGCGCCAGTATCAGGCATCGGTGGACCGAGCCACAACAGAGCGCAAAGCGTCGAGCATCAGCCAACGCGAGTTTGACCGGCGGACACGCGCAGCAGCAATTGAACGTGACACGTACGGCTACGAGTGGCCCAATCGCGTTGCGCTGGCCGTGATGGCACGAAATATCGCTGCAGTGCTGGACATCTTCGACAACCCAAAGGACTGGAACACCGAGTCCAAGCGGGCGTTGCGAGATGTCACGGGCGTGGATCTCTTGCAGTGCACGGCGGCGCAACGTCGCCGGCGGATCTTTGAGATGTGTGGATTCTCTGCCGACGAACAGTCGGCGTGGGAAGCGCATTCAGCCATCGAGAAGGCTCAGGCGCGCGCCGACCGTGCATTGGAAGACGCGCGGCAACTCGCCGAGCGCACGCGATATCGCCTGGACAACGGCCAGGTGATGTCGGGGCGCGAATACGTGGACTTCTGCATCGCGGCTGGCTACTCGGAGCTGATGGAGCACGCACGCGGAGCCACTCGACGATATTGCATCGTCGACCCCGCCAAGCGCGCTTCGCGCCCGCTGCGCGCTAAAGACGGCACGCTCGCCTATGCGCGCGCGCGGCTTGCGCAGCATCAGCAGGCTGAAGCCGTTGCTTGATTGTTCCCCCCCGGCCGCTATGGCGGGGGGCTTTTTCTCAAATCAGCTATCCGAATGCCGAGCTTTCGGCGGCAGTACTGAGCGGATTCTTCGATACCCTTAGGCTATCTGGCAGAGCTTTGTTTGTACTGAATGCGGTTCAGTCCAAACCGAGTTTTACCCGCGTCTTCGACGCATCGACCCCTCGCCGGCACATGCCAGCTATCTCTTGAAACCGCCCACAGGGACTACTCCCTGTCGGGATGACTCTTTGGGCATCCTCGCGATCCCCATGCACTCCACCTTGCTGTAGCCCCGCGATGCGTTGTCATGACTCGCCGCTGGCGGTGATGGCAAGCGTCTCCTTTGCGACCGTGCATTCAGTGCGGCCGTCAGTTCCATTCCTTTCCAATCCCTTCGTTCACTCGCGAGCGTCAGCACCGGCTGCGCTCGCAATCTTCCATTTTCTAGGAGTACTTCAATGTCCCACCTCGTTCAAACCATGGCATACGCTGGCGCAACCCCCTGGCACGGCCTGGGCAACCGGCTGGCCGAGCATCAGCCACTCGAAGTCTGGGCCGAAGCCGCCGGCATGAATTGGCGTATCGAGGAAACCAACGTGATGTTTCGCGTTGGCTCCCACGATCTCGACCCGATCAAGGCGTTCCCCGAGCAAAAGGTGCTGTACCGCTCTGACAACGGCAAGCCGCTGTCGACGGTGTCGCAGCGCTACCAGGTCGTGCAACCCTCCGAGATCCTGGAGTTTTATCGGGACCTCGTACAGGTCGGCGGCTATCAACTGGAAACGGCTGGTGTGTTGAAAGAGGGCCGCAAGCTCTGGGCACTCGCGCGCACGGGGCAGTCGGCAACCCTCAAGGGTGGTGACGAGGTCCGTGGCTACCTGCTGCTGGCCACCGCTTGCGATGGCACCCTGGCGACCACGGCACAGTTTACGTCCGTGCGTGTGGTGTGCAACAACACGCTGCAAATCGCGTTGGGTCGCAACCGTGGCGCCGTCAAAGTGCCACACCGTAGCCAGTTCGATCCGCGTGCCGTGAAGGATGAACTGGGCATCGCGATTTCGTCGTGGGATGGCTTCATGGCCAATATGCACGAACTGGCAGCGCGCAAGGTGAGCCAGGCCGAGTCCGAGCGGTTCTTCCAGCGCCTCTTCACCTATTCGCTGGCGAAGGAGGGCGCCGATTCGCCCGTAAGGATGAACGAGCGTGGCCTGAAATCCGTGCTCAATCTCTTTGACGGAGCAGGCCGCGGCGCCGCGTTGGAATCGGCCTCGGGTACTGCCTGGGGTCTGGTGAACAGCGTGACCGAGTATGTCGACCATCAGCAGCGTGCACGCTCTGCGGGTAACCGTCTCGACTCCGCATGGTTTGGCGCTGGTGCCGTGCTCAAGCAACGTGCCTGGGATGCGGCCATCGAACTCGTGGGCGATACCGCCTAACGGCAATCTCGAACGACCTTTCTACTCCCCCTCAAGCGATCCGCTCTGGTGCCGTTGTCCGGTACTGGAGTGGTCGTTTCAGGTTCTTAAGCCCCGGCTCAGCCCGGGGCTTTTTCTTTTGCTCGTTGCCATGTTCCCAATTGATTTCTATACCCGTTACCCGCGATGGCTGTTTCGTGGGGCCGACGCAACTAGCACGGTGTTGCGGGGCCAATACGCCTGTCGAAGCACGGCGGGAAACAGGGTGCAGCGAGCGCAGGACCAGCTCATGCAACCACAACCTCTCGAAGTTGCCCGCTTTGGAAAAGACCGGTTCACCGGATTGTTCAACATGTGGCTTGCGCAGACACGTGATCGCGCGACCACCGTCAGCTACGATACCTGGATGGACCTGCGATACATGCAGGGTCTGCGGACATCTGTAGCACTTACCATGGGAACCTTTGTCTTTGATCTGAGACATGGCGTAGTGTACGAAGTCAAAAGTAGGGGCCGCGCGCCACGTATCTTCCGGGTACAGCTGGATGACGACTTCCCCTACGTGTCCTTCCGCGATCCCGCAAACGCCATCGATTTTCCGTGGATCACATTTCCCAACGTTTTTACGCAAGCAGAACTCATGACGCTGCGACGCGTGTACTAACAAAAAGGCCCGACAACTGATGTTGTCGGGCCTTTTTGTCTTTGAAAGAAGCGTCTCAGGCAGTAGCTTTCGCACTTTTTGAAAGGAACATGTTCCTTCTCAACTCGTGGTATTCGATGCTTCTGATTCGTCGATGCGCGTTGGGACGGTATCCTCCTTTTGGGGGGGTATGGAGTATCCGACGGCAGAGACGCGCGTGATCGAGCTGCCTTCGAGCGCGACATTCTCACCGAGCCGAATCGTGCCTGCGTAGAAGATGCGACCCACTACGCGGCCATTGATCTTGAGCGACGCACGGCTCTTTACGTCGCCTTCGACCGTGCCGTCGATGATGATGTGCTCGCCCTCCACGTCACCGTGCACGACGCCGCCGCGGCCGATGTGCAGAAGGCCATGGGTGGCCCTGACGTTGCCCGTGACGAGCGCGAGACAGGTGAAACCGTCTTCCGATACGAGATCGCCGTGGATGCTCATGCCGGCGCGCAGTAGGCTGAAAGTAGGGGTGCTGGTCATATCAACTCAGAACAGTTTAATGTCGCGGCTGGGAACGGCTTGTTGGGGGACGGCAGGGCGTGCTTGCACCGACGGTGCGGGAGCCGGGGCCTTTGCTTGGACGGTGGGCGTCGCTGCGCTTATGGCGGGGGAAACGGCCTTTGTCGGGGGCGAGGACGGCTTTACGGGTTCCGGCTTCGGGAGGGCGATCTTCGGGGCGTCGGCCGCGGACGCGGGCGTTGCTGCAACGGTGCTGGACGGCGCGATCACGGCGTCAACGGCTTCGTTGCGAGCCGGCCACTCATGGGCCACGGGGCCAGGCTGTGCTTGTCCGGCTGAAGCTGGGATGGACCCCGGTGCGCTAGCTGCCAGTGCGAACTCCGAGCTTTGCGCCCGAGCATCGCGTTTTCCCATTGAGCTGCCAATCAGGAACATGGCAGCAGCGCCAACTACGAACACAACTGCCCACAAAGCACGCGGATTCACGACCCTGCCCCCTGGCGATGCCACGTGCGCATCGTCGCCACCCGCGCCACTCATTGCGGCGCCAAGCCGCAGGGGCGATGCGGAGGGACGTGCGGGCGAGGGTGAAATATCGATGGTCAGGGCAGGTTTGGCGTACTGAGCATGAAGCTGCTCGATTTCACGCATGTCCATGGGTCTAGCTCCGGGAAGAATTGAGGAGGGTGCCGTCGGCGCCGAACTTGTCGGTGTCCGGGATGCAGAGTTGTTGGATCGATTTGATCCGCTTGGCGGCGATGACCGTGGTGGTCTCGCGAGCGTCGCCGGTAATGGACCCGCAGTTGAGACTGTAGAGCGTCTCGGCGAAGATCCTGTCGTACTGCATCAGCAGTCGCAGTAGCCGGCCCGCGAAGGAATGGGAGACTTGCACCTCTCTCTTCTCATAGAAGAGCGGAATCTCGATCTGATCTTGCCCCGCGATCCACTCCAAGGCTTTGGAGAACCATCCTTCCGCTTCCCGAAACGCTTCATCCAGCGCCTTGACCTTACCGGCGCGCGCCACGACAAATTTGGACGAGCAGTAGTAGAAATGTGCGTCGAGAAAATCGCGTGCGAATTTCGAGCAGTACTCGTGGTGGGTGGCGGATGCCGTTGCTGGCGTCAGCCGGCTCAGACGTTCCTCGCTGTTCAGGCGCTCGATGGGCCTGAGGCCCGTACTGGGCTTCTTGGGTGGATCCTGTTCGGCCATTTGTCCATGTATAGGGATGCTCTCTCACCCGGAATTGTCGGACAAGAACGGACAGCCGATGACTTCGAAAGCTACGCAAAATTGCCGAGCATTCGCCAGTTTTGAAAGAAAGTCCTGTGCCACAATGCTTTCACACCTCGCGTCACTGACGCATCGATCCTGACTCCTGGCGAGTCCATCTCTTTGTTCAAGTCGTGCATCTGCGCACGCGCCGACTGGTTGGCTACCAGTGTGGATATCTCTTGTGCTAAGTGTTTTCGCCGAACACTTCCCCTCATCAGCTCGTAATACGCGTTCCTTGCTGTGCCTCTTCATGAGTGCACGCGGGACACCGTTTGAGCCTGGGACCATGTGGAGCTCTCTCAAAGGCCCCTCCTAGGCAGAACGGCAGACGTCGAGCCGATCCGTGAACCTGCGGCCGAACCTGTGGGTTCGCGAAAAGGGTTGTTGTGCAGCGTGACCATGCTGCACGAGGGCGACTTTACGTCCTCAACATAGAGCCGTGCGCAATCGTGCGCCGCTCCCTCGATGCCACGCCCCCGGAAGGGGCGTGGCGTTGCAGGTTCCTGTCTAACAAAGCTCGCTGCCGGCGCAAACCGGGGCGGGCTTTTTTTGTTTCTGGATGAGAGACCTCGATTCCAGGAGCACCTGATGCATCACCAGAACGCCGAGATTTCCGCCGCCATCGCGGCAACGCTGAACCTGCGCCGTCCCGAATATCAGGACATGCCGCAGGCGTGGCGGGCACTTTGTGAGGCGGCTCACGTCGCCAGTCTTCCGGAAGCCGCGAGAGCGAACTTCCTCAATTCAGTAACGACCCAGCGCGGGGCAGACACAGCCTTGCGCCTTCGGGAGCATGCTGCGTCCATCCGGGCGAACGTCGTTCGTTTCCTTGATAGGAGAAAGAGCGAATGCATGCACCCATCACCTACAGCGAGCCTGGCGGGCGCCGAAGCCTGCTAGAGGAGCGGCCCATGCGGCCGCCCATCATTGGCAAGATCCGCCCGGGTATCAAGGTTCTGACCAAGACCGCCCGTGGCAACGAGAAAGCCGTCAAGATCCATGACCGGCTGCTCGCACAAGGCAAGTCCTTCGAAGCGATCGGTAGCGAAATCGAGAAGACAACGGGGATCAAGAACCCGCTCTTTCCCAAGAACGTGGCGTGGTTCACCTGCCGCGGCTCCGATTTCAGCAACCCTGCAGTGGCCGACGAGATCGTGCAGCGCTACGGTGAAGACCGTGGTGATGGCAATGGTCATCGACTGTGGCGCTTTCCCGTCATCTTCGCCTTCGACGATTGGCTGAGCAACATGCCCAACCAGCTCGTTGCTTGGACCCAAAGCGGACGCCAGTACTTCTCGGAGTACGGTCCCGACGGCAGGCGCTACTGCAAGATGTACGCGCCCCCGGTGCGTGACGAACGTGCGAGTCGCGCCAGGCGCGTGTGGGGTGGCCGTACCATCATCCTTCGCCAGGATGACGCCATTCCGGACGGCATCTGCGATCCTCAAATGTGCCCGCAATACCAGCACGGGCTCTGCAAGGTTGCGGCGCAGTTCTACTTCGCGATCCCCAGCATCAGCGGCCTCGGCCTCATCGAGCTTCCGACCACGTCCATCTACGTTCTGCAGAAGGCGCATGCTGCGATGCAGACAGTAGCCATGGCGCGCGGCAAGTTGGTCGGCGTCAAGTTCTGGATGTCCAAGCAGGAAGTGGAGATCAGCCGGATCGATGAAGATGGCCGTGCGGTGCGCCAGATGCAATGGCTCATCACGTTGGATGCCGATATCGATATCGCTGCATTGCTCGACGGATCTGACCGCCGCACACCCGCATTGGAGATGGCAACACAGGCTGTCTCGGCACTGGAAGGCGAAGGGGAGGTATCGGCCCCGGATCAAGGCCATGAGAGTGAGCCGCTGGCGGATGCCACGCAGACCGGAGCAACAGCGGAAAGCTCGCCACAACCTGATGCTGCGACTCTCGCAAGCAATCGTGAAACGGGTATCAAGCGCCACGAGTCCGAGTACGTCGATCTCGTAGCGCATCTTGGTCTCAACAGCGAGGATGGCGCCCGACAGCTCAAGGCATTTGCAACAGCGACCTTCGGGCGCGGCTGGTCAAAGCGCGATCACGATGTGCAGCGGTTCCTGGAGGAACTGCGCACCGCGTTGGCCAATCCGCTGGCTTTCCGCGAGCAGGTGGCAGCCATCGCCGCCGACGTCGCTACATAACTCTCGCCAGCCTTGTGCCGGTAATTGAAGGAAGCCCTCGGGCTTCCTTCTCTCTTTCTTGCCGCGTGCCGGCACATTTCCTTGGAGGTTCCATGATGCTAGACGCTGTCAGCAAATTTCTTGCTGCGCACTTCTCTGATCTGCACTACTCCCCTGGGCATCTAGCCGAGGCGGATCGTTGCTTTGGTTTTGCGGTGGAGAACGCAATCTCAAGTCGCTGCCGTGTTGCCGTGGTGTCGGGCGATTCGACGGACCACCGGCTCGATGCCCACACGCCGGCGCTATCCGCGTTGGCGCGACGCATCCATCAGTTGTCCGCCCACATGCCAGTTCTGATGCTGCAGGGAACATTCAGTCACGAGCCGCCGGGCACGCTGGATCTGTTTCGACTGATCGGAGCGAGTTGTCCCGTGTACGTCGCAGACCGGATTCACCAGGTAGCGCTCATTGGCGAGACGTTCGTTCCGAGCAGTGGCGCGATCTTCGACCAGTCAGAAATAGAAGGGCTCCTGACGCAACACGGTCTGCCGGACGTCGTGTTCACCTGCGTGCCAACGGTCAACAAGGCCGTATTGGCGGCCGCTGCCGGCGTAGCAAACGCTGCGACGGCGATTGGTGATCACCTGGCCGACTATCTGGCCGCCGCAGGCACTGTGAATCGTCAATGGCGCTCACAGGGCGTTCGTACGATTGGTGTGTCGCACGGCACCGTCAACGGTTGCCAAACGGAGCATGGCGTGCCGATGGCTGGACTCGACCACGAGTTCACGATCGGTGCGCTATTCGAGGCTGACTGTGACGCGTTCATGCTGGGGCACATTCATCGTGCCCAGCAGTGGGAACGTGAAGGCAGGGTAGTGGGCTATCCGGGTTCCATCGGACGGTTCCACTACGGCGAGATCGGCGCAAAGGGCTATTTGCAGTGGCGGGTTTCACCGGGGGAGGCAGTAGCGACCCAAGTGAAGACGCCGGCGAGCGAGGCCGTCTGCATCGACTTCGACGGACCGCCAGACATGGCCAAGCTTGCCGAGATCGCGGCCGACGCTGCCCACAAGTGCGTGCGCGTGCGCTGGACGGTCAACGAGGAGCATCGTCAACTCGTGGATCGTGACGCCATCCTGGCGCTCTTTGCTGCCTGTGCGGAAGTCAAGCTGGAAGCACGTGTCCTGCCTGCCGTTCGCAGCCGCGCCGAAGGCATCAGTCGGGCCGCAACCTTGTCCGAGAAGCTGGGGCGATGGTGCGAACTGACGGGCGTCGACGCGAACCCATTGCTGGACAGTCTGTCGATGCTGGAAAACCTCGATGCACAGGCGATTGCCGATCAGGTGCTGGCGGGTCTTGCCGAGATGTCCGTCCCTGTTACGCAGGTGATCCCCAGTGTAGAAGTTGCTGCGCCGTCGTTCATAGCGACACTGGCGGAGTTGGACCTGGAGGAGGCTGACGTCGCACCTGAGGCGATATCTGCCGTGCCGGTAACGGAACCGATAGCGCCCGTTGCCACCGCGGGCGCGCCAATGAACTGGCTCACCGACGATCTTTTTGCGTAGCGATACGCCAATCCCTAGAACATGCGAAAGCCATGTTCCGACAGCCCGTGAGGCTGTCGAAAACTGGTTTTACCCGCGTCCCTGACGCATCGACCCGCAGTATCCATTTTCTTTCTATCTACCCGACGGGTGCTTCCCGTCTGGGGCGCACTCCGTCTCTATCTGGAGTGCAAGATGATTCTCTACCACGCCGGTCCGGACTGGCTTTTCGTTGAGGAAACCTTTATCAACCGCTCGGACATGGCCAAACGCCTCAGCGAGCAGCACGGCTTTACGCAGTGCATGATGTATGAGCCGTTCGGCCCCGGCCGCGGCGCCGTGATTGCCAAGCGCGACCACATGCTGGTGATGGCCCTGGGTGAGGCAGGTGGCAACACCTTCTTCGCCGTAGCGCCGTCCAAGGAACTGCAGGACTTGATCTGGTCGTTCTCCAACGGCCTGGCCTCGCAGTGGAGCGAACTGGAACTGCGGGCCCTCACCGGCCAGCAGGACTGGGACGCTGTGATGAAGCTCGCAGGCAAGCAATTTTCCGATGCCCGCCGTTCAGTCGAGCGGGCAATTGCAGGCAAACCTGCGCAGGATGCACCTTCGTTGCCCGACGTTCCGCAATGGGACGAAAGCGCGATGGAAGTGCCGTCGGACTACCTCCATTCCTTTGACGTGCAGGAGGTCTTCGAATGCGCCCATTGAAGCTTACGCTGTCTGGATTCCATGGAATCCGTGACGGCATGCATCGAGATAGCGTCACGGTGGATTTGTCGACGGTGCCTGGTGGCCTGATCGCCCTGGTCGGCCCCAATGGGGCAGGGAAGACGACGATCATGGACAACCTTCATCCGTTTCCGATCATGCCGAGCCACGCGAGCAAAATGTCGGCCGACGCATTCTCATACTGGGATCACCTCTGCGCTCCGCGCGCAGAGAAGGATCTGGAATGGGAGCACGGCGGCAAGACATACCGCTCCGCGTTCGCGTTTCGCAACCCTGGCAAGAGCCGCAAGGCGGAGTACTACCTGTTTGAAAAGGGCGCCGTTGGCGACTGGGAGCCGCTGCAACTGGCCGACGGCACGCTGTCGGACGGCAAGGCGGATACCTACAACCGGTGTCTCGAAGCCGTCCTGGGTTCGCCCGAGGCGTTCTTCACCAGTGTGTTTTCTGCTCAAAACCGGCGACCGCTCGCCAGCTATCAGCCCGGCGAGATCAAGAAGCTGCTCGCGGAGCTGCTCGGGATCGATCACTTGCGTGACCTGTCTGCGAAAGCGGGCGAGGTTGCGAAGGTGCTTACCCGTTCCCTGGACGCCCTGCAACGAGACGTGCTGACCCTCACAGGTAAGCGGGATCGAGCAGCGGCAGTGGCCCGGGAGATCTGGCAAATGGGCGAGAGCCTGGATGCCGAGCGCAATGCGCGCGAGGCCGAAACTGCTAAGGGTGCCAAGCTGCTACAGGAGCGTGCGACCTTGGCGGCGAAACAGGCCGCAAATGCCGGTACCGAAGCGCGGTTGCGGGAACTGAACCAGCGCAAGGGCGAGTTGGACCAGCGTGCAGCATCGTTGACCAACGAAGAACAGGCTGCTGCCGGACGTGTCACGACGCGCCGGCGTGATCTGGATCGGCAAGCGGCGGGTCATCGTGCTGTATTGGCGGACGCGGCAGACATTGAAGCGGCGGCGGGCGAACGAGACATCCTGCAACTGGCTATTGGCCGGAGGCAGGACGAGATCGCCAGCCAACGCACTGCAGTGGAGAAGCTCGACGCTGTTCAGGTCGAGCATGCGGCGCTCAGTACGGAGCTCAAGGGCCTGGAACAGCAGGGCGTCGCCGGCGCGAAGTTGGCCGATTCGCTCAGACTGCAAGCCGAGGTCATTGAAACGGTGCCATGCCGTGATGATCCCATGCACGCCACGTGTCCGTTACTGGCACAGGCTCGCAATGCGAAGGCGAAGCTCGGAGAGCAGGTTGTGTCGGTGAAAGCGCTGCGCGAAAGCTATCGAAAGAAGCTGGAGCAGGTGCAATCGATGCAAGGCTCGTTATCTGAGCGTGCCACGGCACGCGCTGCACTGTCGGCACTGGAGGGCCACCTCGGTCGTGATCAGCAACTGCTGCAGCGACTCACAGCGATGGCTGCCAAGAAGCCGATGCTGGACGCCGCGCGTGCGGGAGTGGCACAGGTCGAACGCGATCTGACGGCTTTGACTGAGGAGGATGCGGCACGCATTGAGCGCCACAAGCGCGATATCGCGGACGTGCAATCCCAACTTGAAGCGGTACGTCGGGAACTGGCGACGCTGGCCACGGAGGACGTGACTGGCATGCTGGCCCAGATGGATCGCCAGATTGCAGGCAGCCGGGAGGCTGTTGCTGCAATTGCCGGTCGGATCGAATCCTTGATTCGCCAGGAGAGCATGTTGGCGGCTGAGCGTGAGCGTCTAGATGTCGAACTTGCCGGCATGCCGGCGACAGAGGCGAAGACGCAAGCGCTGTCCGACCAGATTGCGCTATGGAAGCTGCTCGCAAAAGGCCTGGGCAACGATGGCGTGATTGCGCTGTCCATCGACGACGCGGGCCCCGCCATCACACAGATCGTCAATGACCTGCTGTTGGCCTGCTATGGACCGCGATTCACCATCGCGATCCAGACACAGACGGCGCTGGCCAGCGGCGAGCTGCGTGAGGGCTTCTCCATCAACGTAATCGACGCCAATACCGACACCACGAAAGAGTTTGGCGTGATGTCGGGTGGGCAGAAAGTCTGGATCAACGAGTGCCTGACGCGCGGAATCGCCCTCTATCGGGCGCAGGATGCGCAGCAGCCTTTCCAGACATTGTTCACCGATGAAGCGGATGGCCCGTTGGATCCGGACCGCAAGCGCGCCTTCATGAGGATGAAGCGCGAGGTGCTGCGGGTCGGCGGTTATGAGCGGGAGTTCTTCATTTCACAGACTCCCGATCTGGTGGACGACGCTGACGGCGTCATTGATGTTGTTGCGCTGGCGCTCCAGTAGGACCGCGCCATTCACTAACCCTATGCCCGTTTCCTGAAAGGAAGCGGGCATTTTCTTTTGGAGGTTGCGAAAATGACCTTGATGGTCGTACTCAAAGTGGCCGACTCGGCTATTCCTGGAGGCGGCACGACTGTCGACGCCGCGGCACGCCTCTTACGCGTGCTCGCCGACGACCTGGTGCAGCACATGCCGAATCTGGAGGATGGTGCCAGTGTTCGAACCGCGCTTGCAGACGGTCTGATTTTGGGCGTTGCCACCTACGTCGCAGACGACCCCGTTGCAATGTCTACCTCGGCAGTGGGGCTATCGACATCGGCGCCCGGTCCGTTAATGGAGACGAATGATTGCCGCGATAACTGCGGCGTTGGAGCATAAGACATGACCACCACGTTTGTGACGGCCGAAGAGGCCGAGAAGCTGATTCCGCGTCGTCGGAGTGTCCACACATTCATTCGCATCTTCGGCTGGCAAGGTGCGAATGTCGACCGCGACAGCCTGCTGGCTGCGTTCAGGGCCGCAGGAAAGGTGGAAGTCTCGCAGGACGCCGCATGCTTCGAGCACTACCTCGCGGTAAAGATCGACGGCATGACGACGTACATCGAGACCAATCTGAAAGCACTGGCCAAGTTCGGCCTGCTGCCGCCCGCACGCAGAGCTGCCTGACCGGCTTGGCGGACACCGGACCGCTGCATAGCCTGCATGCCCATGCCCCCACCTGGGGTGCATGGGCATTTTACTTTCGCCTTCGCGAAGTTCTCTGACGTCGAGCCACTTGTGGCCGACACGAATTTTCAACCCAACGGGACCAGTACCCGTTGGGTGCTGGTCCTTACTGAGGACCAAATGGAAACCATCTCTCTTTTTCCGCAGGGCGTGTGCGACCCAGTGGATCGCAAGGCCGACAAGGCCATTGCAGCAATCCTCGCATTGTTCGCCGCTGGCCACCCTGTCATCGTTGCTTACAGCGGCGGCAAGGACAGCAGCGTTGTCGCAGCCTTGGTGTTGCACGCCGCGCTACTGCATCACAACTCCGGCGGCAAGCCGATGGTAGTCGTGACGACAGGCGACACCCTCGTGGAGTCTCCTGAAGTCTCCCGGCACTACCGTGCGGAGTTGCGCCGGATGCGCGAATTTGGGAAGGCGCATGGCATTTCCGTGTCGGCACATGTCGTCACGCCGTCGCTGGCATCGACGTTTCAATTGAAGGTGCTGTCTGGCCGTGCGCTGCCGAGTTTTCCTGGCACCCACGGCGACTGCTCGACCGATCTCAAAATCGGGCCGCAGCGCAGCTTCCGTCGGAGGCTATTTCGCGAGTTTGGACAGCAGGGCCTCGCTGAGCCGGTGACCAGCCTTGGCAGCCGATACGATGAAAGCACGCGGCGCGCGGCCGGAATGCGGTTGCGCGGGGATTCTGCCAACGTCGCATCGCGCAACAAGGATGGTGACTTGGTCATCAGCCCTGTGGCCCACTGGAGTGACGACGATATCTGGGAAGCTGTGGGACTGTATGCGGGAGGTACCCGCCCCGGGTTTTCTGATTTCGAGGAGATGCGGCGCATCTATGCGCACTCTGTCGGGACGTCATGCGCTGTCGTGGCTGACGCGATACTGGATGGCGGCGGCGGCCGGCGGCAAGGGAAATGTGGTGCGCGCTTGGGCTGCCACGTCTGCCAGATGGCCGAAGACAAGAGCCTCGCGAACATGGTGGCTTATGACGACCGGTACGCGTATGCTGCGGGCCTGCAAAAGCTGAATCGTTTCATCCGGGCGACTCGTTTCGACTGGTCGCGACGCCACTGGATCGGGCGCACCATTCGCGGTGGCTACATCAGGGTATTGCCGGACACATATCACCCCTCGATGTTGCGCGCGCTGACTCGCTACATGCTCCAACTGGACTATGACGAGCAACGGCGTGCCGCCGGCGTTGGCGAGCAGCCGAAGTTTCAGTTGCTGCCCCTTGACATGATGATCGCAGTCGACGCAATGCAGTCGCTGAACGGGGTTGCGAAGCCTTTCTCAGCCTGGGCCGACCTTCGAGACATTCAGGTGCGGGGAATCCGATACGACGTGCCGCAAGTGCCTGACGTTCCCCAGTCTGCTATGCCTGTCGCGCGGTATCTGCACGTCGGCAGCGAATGGGACGACTCGGCACCCCATGCGGATTGGACTGGTTTGCGCGATCCAATGCGGGAGGCGTTGACGGAAGGGAGCTCTTGCGAACCGAGTCTCATGGTCGCGGCGGATGGACGGGCGGTGCTGGACCTGCCGACGGCGCAGCAGTTTGACGTCGACATCGAAGCTGCGCACCTTATTGCGGAGTTCGAGATCGATCGGCTTCTTGACATGCACGACGCAGACGGAGGTCCTGGCTCGGTAACGGCGGGGTATCGCTGGTATGCGCATTACGGTTGTTTGACGCTATCGCACACGCAGAAGCTCGAGCACGACGAGATCGCTAGGCGAACGGCGTTTAAGGACCGGCTTGGGCTAACCCTGGAGTACGACGTCAAAAACGTTGTGGCCCGATCTATCCCGTTTGAGGATCTCCCAACCGCGGCGAGCGGCCATTGGGAGCGACTCGGTAATGACCAGGCGCAACTTGCGCTTTGCTAAGCCTTCTCATCAGCCCCGGCGCTGCGACGTTCGGGGCCTTTTTTCTTTTGCGGCATGCACAGGTCGCTGATGCGGGAGAGGCAGCTTGCGACCCATAGCGGACGATAGCGATTCCCGCAAGCGGTCATTTGCGAGACGAAATGCCGCGGTCGCAGCCTCGTCAGTGGCACGCCATCGCCCGGACAGAACGATAGAATGACGTGCACCCGAACGAGTCCGCGCTTAATAGCCCCAGTGAAAAGGAAGCCGGTTTGAACAGCGACAACTTGCCGTGGATCCATAGTTTCGAGACCTACGTCGATTTCATCTCGTACGTTCTCTTGAGCGCGCCGGATGACTTCCCCTATGAGGATTTTCTGCGTGATGACCAGCAGATGAATCTGGATAAAGCGTTTGATGAGCTGCGAAATGGATTGGTGTTCGTCGAAACCAGAGTGAAAGGCGCCGAGATTCTCAGTAGGCTAAAGTCGTTGCTTGATGATTCGTTTCTTGCCTATCAGGAGGGAAATGAGTCGACGGCAGCCCACTTGCTCCAGGATTTTGAGGCTGCCGTTCTGCGAGCTTCGCGGTAGTGCCAACGACCGCCCGTGGCCGGTCGCCGCCCTCGGCGCGTCCTGGTCAGCGCTTGCGGGTGCCAGAGGCAATTGCCGACCCTTAGCGGACTGCGAATATCTTCGTAAGCCGTCATTCGCATAACGGCAAAGCCGACGTGCCGGTAAAAGATCGACTGGACATCCACGTCCGGAGAAGTGTCGACAAGCCATTGGGATCTTCCAGGGCGACCCGTCAACTTTACGGCGAGCGGGCATTGAAGCAAATGAGTTCGCGCTACCCCTCTCTGGACGGGAGTGCCGAGGCAATATGAGATATAGCTGACCGTCGATAAAATTGAAGATCGTCCGCGTCGAGCGTAAATGCAGTTTTTAATATCAAAAAAATACATGGGTCCCTTTTATTCCCGCCTCACCTGCATCTCAACGGGAATTTTCCTCCTGGCCGGATGTGCTACGACACCCAACATCTCGTTTGATAAGTCTGCTGTCGGACCAATCAGGACTGTAGCACTATTGCGTGTGAGCGAATCCAACAGCGTCATGGTGCGCAACCTGTCTGGGCTACCGGCGTTGGGAGGCGCAATTGGAGGGGCGATTGCAGGGGGGGCCGAGGCTTCACGCAATAAGACGTTCGTTGATGCGTACAACGGTGGCTCGACCAAGCTGGCCACCTTGCTCGTAAGCGACCTGCAACGAGAACTCGCTGGCAACGGATTGCAGGTATCCTATCTACCTGACCAGTTCGCAAAGTCAAAAGATGGGTCCGATGACTATTCACATATACAGACCGACAGCGATGCAATTCTTAGCGTATGGTTCGGACCCGTCGGACAGATCGCCAACGGCGCTATCGATGCGCCTTATGAGCCGTGGGTTATCGTGCATGTGCGATTGCTGAATAGCCAGACCAAAAAAATTCTGTCCCAAAAGACCTACACGGCAGGATATAAGTCGAAAGTCGATGGGGCCGTTTTCGTCCCATGTGCAACGAACTATCGCTTCGATACGTTCGCGCAGTTGATGGCCGATTTCGAGCAATCGGTCAAGGGTCTTTCTGAATGTGAAAAGGCGATCGCCCGGCAGGCGGCTCTGGATCTTCAGTGACGCCACGTTATTGGCGCTTGCCCGATCAAGCAGTTGTCAGCAGTTGTGGGTCAGGTGACAGGATGACGGCGAAGTGACAGTGGCTTAACCCTGTGGCCGTGTCGAATGTTCCATTCTGGCCGGACTCGGCCGTGGCAGCTAATGCACGAGGGCGGGTGGGCGCCGGAACCCGTTTCCGACCCATCGTTGGCTACCCGAGCGGCGGAAATTGGTTGGCCTCGGTCCGGCTATGCCTGCACTGGCCACCGCATCAGATCATGCCCGGGTCGATGTCCAAAGAATCGATGTACGCCTTGAATGAGGGTGCTAAAGGAACACGCTCAAACGCCGCATTGGCGCAAGCAAAGTTGCACCGTGGGCGGATTGCTCGTGAGATCGAGAAAGAAAGGATCCCCGAGCAGTCACACTTTACTCTTCGCGGGGCTTCCAGTCCTGGACGGCTAAAAACTGCTCCGATTCCGGATGCTTCTCGAACACGCTTCCCACTGGGGCGTCGAGAAACGGAATGATGCTTGGGTCGTAGTTGGCAATCGTATTGATGTCATAGGCGCCATGATTCTTGGCGTTGTCCATGTAAGCGTCGTCCTCAAAACCGCTCATGAACCGCCAGCCACTATCAACTTGATTGTTTGGTGCCTCCCGGTACATGAACCTGACCGGGAAACCGTCCACTGTTATCCGATCGGTAGCAATGCACCCACCACGGCCGGTAGCCAATGGTTTGATCTCTTCCGCAGTTAGCTTGAATTCTTTCTTCACCTGCCCCCTCCGCGTTCTGGATTATCAATGAGGCTCATTGTGGTACGAGCATGCAAGTGTAGGTACTGAGAGTAACGATATTTGACGCCGCCGTTCTCGTAACAGATCTCCACAATCTCCAAATCGGCCATAGTCTCTTGTTTTATGAGTTGCCCACAACCCCCGTTCGGGAATCTTAGTTCTCGAAGCATATCAGCGGCTGCTCACGGCTGGGCTACCAATCGTCCAGATAAGGTAGCTCCAATGACCGGTGTCGAGACAATTCTACGCTGCAGCAGGATGACCGTTCCTGGCCGAACCCCGACAGCGCCCCCTCGAACATGAGGGCCGTGGATCTCCTCGCTACAGGCTTGATCCCGAATTCGACACAAGCGGGTTCACGATGCGGACTATCTGGACGGGTACCTCTTCGAATGCCCTTGCCGTTGCCCATATTCCGTCACGGACTTCCCATCTAAGCGGGAGTTCTCGCAGTCCAGCAATAATTTCTTCCCTTACATCGATCATCTCCCGCGGACGTCCTGCGATACCGCCCTTGACGAGGCTTGTAGAAATCTCGACCCATTCGACGTCTCGAAGCGGGATTGGCCCACCGGGTCCCTCAAGATACCCCTCAGTCGACAAAATCAGAAGTTGTCCCCAATGCCCTATTTCCAACGAGACGTCGCATCTCCTTGCCACACGAACCCAACAGCGCAATCGCGATACAAATCCGCAAATCGGCGCCCAAATTGCGGATGTGTCATTCATTTTCACTTCCTCTTTACCTCGCGCATTAGACTTGCTCATCGCGGTTATTACGTTCGAGGCTAACCTTTAGTTTTCTATGATCGAAAGTGCGGCCAGCGATGCCTGACGTGGATCATACCTGAGAGGCAGCTCCTGGCCGGCAAGCGACCGCTTGCCGGCCGGATGTAAGGTCAGACTTCAGTTTGCTCTGCAATCTCCAAAGCGTCATCAACCTCGATCCCCAAATACCTGACGGTGCTCTCGAGCTTGGTATGACCGAGGAGCAGTTGGACGGCTCTCAGGTTCCGTGTCCGTCGGTAGATCAAAGAGACCTTAGTTCGCCGGATTGAATGCGTTCCATAAGCGGAGGTGTCGAGGCCGATTGACGCCACCCAGCGATGGACCAACCGGGCATATTGTCGGGTCGATAGATGCGGCGAAGAACGCAAACGGCTGGGGAACAGAAAGTCGCCGCAGCTTAATCCCCGTGCGCGTATCCAGTTCTGGAGGCATTCCCGAGTCTGTCCAGTAATCTCAAACTGCACGGGTCGATGCGTCTTCTGTTGCATGACTGTTGCACGCATGCCAACCTGGCTTCCTACACTGACATCCTGAACGCGGAGGCGAATCAGATCGCACGCGCGCAGCTTGCTGTCGATGGCGAGGTTGAACATCGCTAAGTCTCTCGTGTTAGCAGTGAGCTGAAGGCGCGTACGGATGGCCCAGATCTCCGATAACTTCAACGGAGGCTTCTGCCCCGTCAGTCTTCCCTTGTTCCACGGGGCACGGTGGGTGACAGATGATTGGGAGGTAGTCATGACTAGCTCCTAAAGTGGATGGGAAACTATTTTGCGTCTGTTGCGGGATCCTCGTGCGGAGGACGCTAGTCCCACTCCGCCTCCGACACCAGCTCCGCTGAAACGACCCCTTCGACGCTCATCTGGTAGAGCTTCCGGTAGCACAGCGGACATGGCGCCCAGTCCAAGGCCTGATTGCCTCCGATTTCGAAGTGGAGTTCGCGAATCCGGACGGGGACCCCGCATTTGCAGACGAGAATCTGGGTATGGTCATCCATCGCTTATCTCCTTGGCATAAGGGGTATTGCAGCATGTGACGGCCGGAGATTTCCATGGATCAGCGAGTTACTGATCTCCTCAGCATGCGTCCGGAGGCACCGCAGGCTCCGAAGAGCCGAAGCATAGGACCAAAATTTTCGTGCGGGGGCAGTTTCGGATCTTGCCGATTCATTGGTTGCCGAGACTCAATCGCATAATTCCCGTGCGGGACGTAGGGGGGCTCGGCGAGTGGGCCGTGACGGACCCTTTTGCGACAGTGTGCTACCTCGAGGTCGACGACCGAAATCCTATGATATCCCGTCGTTTGGATGCGCATTGCACCCGATTGGCTTGTCGGCAACGGCTGAGAAGTTAAGCGCGGCACAGTGCGAGCAGCACCTCTCGAAGCACGATAGCTTGGTTGTGCTGCTCGTCCTTCGCGCCGTACACCAGCGTGATCGGCCGGCCTCCCGCCGCCACCAGCAGTGCGCGCAGGCGCGCTTGTTGCGCGTCGGTGGCAAGTTCCGCGCGATAGCGGGTCTGGAACAGCTCCCAGCGCTCCGGAAGGTGGCCGAACCACTGGCGTAGTTCGGTGCTTGGCGCAAGGTCACGGGCCCATTCGGCCAGCGCGAGCGTTGCCTTGCTTTCTCCACGAGGCCACACGCGATCGACCAGCACACGGAAGCCGTCATCGGGAGAAGCCGGCACGTAGGCGCGCCGGATGCGAATGACTTGGACGGGGTGAGCGTTGTGCGACAATTGCTTTTTCTCCGTATGCGCGCACCAGGCGCTGCCAGCATACTGCCCGTTTGCTGCGGCGCGTGCTTTCCAATCCGCACTACCACGCTGAGACTGTCAACGAGGAAACCTTCGAGCAGTATCGCGCCGAACTAGCTCACTTCCGCTATGTCGGGCGCCAGAGCTACCGCGACGGCCAACTTGCGTGAGGCAGTGGCCGCAATGTTTCAAAGCTGGCGCCATAAAAATGGGTGCCCATCTCCGTTGGCCCGCAGGTTGAGGTCATTGAGGTTGGCACTGGCGATTAGTGTGAAATCGCACTAAGGCGTTCTCCGGCCCCTGTCCGCGTCCAATGTAGACCTAGAACGGATGAGGGGCAATCTGGCGCGCCTTTGAGCATTCCAACGGGCGGCTATCCTCATCGCGCGCTGAAGTACAGCTTTCCGGGGGAGTTCAGCACGCTATGGAGTTTTCAACCTAATTAGCCAGCGTCCTCTTGAAGGGGGCGCCAACTATTCTGGCAAGGACGAAACGCTGCGTTAGCTCGATTCCAACTCAGCGAGTTGGGCCTCCGTCGCCATAGGCAGCCGAAACACGAACATGCTTCCCAACCCTTCGGTCGAAAATGCCTCGAGAGTGCCACCCTGCGCTTCCATGATCGAACGGCAGATTACCAGCCCCATTCCCATGCCGGTTTCCTTTGTCGTAAAGAACGGATCGAAGATGCGAGCGAGCGTCCCGGCGGCGATCCCAGTGCCAGTGTCCTGCACGCTCACCACCACATAGCCGGTGTCCACGGTTGAACTGACGATCAGCTCGCGGGCCTTGGGCGGGGTTTCGCGCATGGCGTCGATTGCGTTGCTGATCAGATTCAGAACGACCTGCTGCACCTGGATGCGATCCCCAATGACGATTGCCTTCGCCGCATCCAGGCGAGTTATCAGGTTCACCTGATGCGCCTCGATGTCGGCGCGGGTCAGGCTGGCTACGTCATGGATCACATCGTCCACCACCATAGCACCCAACGCGGCGGGCGCCTGCTTGGCCAGCGAACGTAATGCGCGCACGATTTCGGCAGCCCGCAGGCCGTCGTTCCTAATCTGGTTTAGCCCCCCCAGCGCCTCGCCGATATCGGGTGTGGCTCGCTGTAGCCACCGCAGGCTCGCGTCCACGCACGAAATGATGGCGCCGAGTGGTTGGTTAATTTCATGTGCGATCGAGGCGGCTAGGCCACCCATCACGGTCAGATGAGAGGTGCGGGCGAGTTCAGCGCGTGCACTCGCCAGCGCGGCTTCGGATTTAGCCCTCCGGGCGTTCTCGTCGATCAACTCGGCATACAGCCGCGCGGTCTCGAGTGAAATCGCCGCCTGGGGTGCCAGAACCTCGAGCATGGCCGTGCGACTCGGCGTAAATACGTCGGGCGCCAGATTGTTCTCTAGGTACAAGACTCCAATCAAAGTGCCGCGCTTGACCAGCGGCAGACAGATAACCGAGCGCAGCACGCGCGTTGCAGATTCCGCGTTAAGTTCTGACATCGCGTGCGCCTGCGCGTCGGAGATCACGAGCGTACGGCCTGTTCGGACCACGTTGTTCAGTACCGCGAGCGACATAACGTCAGCAGTTGGCGCAAGGGTACCGAGGGTCACTGCCACATGGGAACCCTGCACCCTTCCCGTAGCCTCGATTAAGGGGCTCCCATCGCGCATTAGCAGCAACAGCCCGTATTGAGCGCCGGCATGCACGATCATGTTCGACATCAGCGTCTCAATGAGGCGATCGAGTACCACTTCTTCGGACAAGGCCTGAGCAGCCTTAATTCCCACTTCCAGGTCGAGCGCAGCCTGCCCACCGTCGTCCGAGGAAGCCGGGTCGGAGATTACCTCCTCAGCAAGGAAAGGATAGTGCGTCTCAAGTTGGCTCACCTTGTAGTTAGCGCCCCAGCGTCGGTAGCAGTCCCGCGCCATGCGCACATGTTGCCGCGCCGAAGTCTTCAGCTCCAAAGCGTCGCAATGCAGTGCTGCCGCTTCATGCGCAAGTGCTTGTTCGTGGACGAAGCTAGCCACTGCAGACGCGCTCGCCGACTGCTCGAAGCATTGCATCGCCCTGACATCCTCGCCGAGCAGTCGCGCGAGTTCGCCATCGACCAACAACAGCTTGCCACGAAATGTTGCGGGATTGAGCTCCGCCCATCTGGCCAGCCTGGCGCGGCGAGCGACGATGAACGCGACGGCCTCCTCCCGATTGCCGCTAACATGGGCCACCCGGGCCTGCGCCAGCGCGCCGAACACTAAGCAGTCGCAGGCGTTGATGTGCGCAGGCATGGCCCATTCCAGCGACTCAGCTAACGCAAGGCACTCGACTGCATGCGCCGCGTCGCCCAGAAAGAACGCGCTCATGCCTTCGTATAGATGCATCAGGAACACGGTGGACATTGACCTAGCCCCCATTTCCCCTGGCTGCCTTCCCGTATGGGCCTGATGCTCGCCATCCGTCTCACCGAGTGATGAAGGGCCGTGCCGCATTCCGCGTACGTATGCTTGTTGTGCCGTGAGGATTAACTCAACGTCCTTATACTGAACACGCCGGGTCAACTCTAGCCCGAGACGAATCTCATCTTGTACATACCCGAGATGCTCGCCCATCGCCGTGAGATCGGAGATCAAGTGATTGAACGCATAGCATTGCATGGGCACATCACCCACGGCACGGGCCGCTGCACCCGCCTCGCGGATGCGCGCCAACGCTGACGAAAGCGGCTGCGTCCACGGGCTCATCTGGTCCACGGCCACCAGTGCGGCGATGTGGCCGCTCTCGTTGTTCAACCGGCGGGCCAGGCGCAACGCCACCTCGCCGTACGCCAAGCCTTCTTCGTAGGCCTCGTACAGATGAGCAATTTTCACGCCGAACCAGGCAAATCCGTAAGCGCTGTCTTGCGTAGCTCCATGCTTAAGTGTGAGTTCCACCATTTTCGCGACGTGGAAGAAGCACAGTTCGTCGTTGACGAAGAACGACGAGATTAGCGTAGACAGCAGGCCCATCGCCACTTCGATCTGCTTGTCATCGGCAATAGGAAGATGCTCAATCTCGGCGATAGGGCGACCGTCTAGGGCACCTTTTACGTCCTCGTAGGCTTGGCGGACTTGTTCGGGCGATGCCGAACGCCGCAACTCGATACCCAGTAACGTTAGGCCGGCAAGCGCCGCGGAGATTGCTCCCTCGTATTCAGAGTTGATCGTTTGCAGGGTCGCTTTAAGACGATATGCCGCGGCCTTGTCGATCGATTGCACGGCGTTGTGCAGCAGCGCCTCGATCTCGCTCGCTGCAGCATCGAGCCGTGCCTGGGATAGCAAGCACTCACAGTGCAGCATGCTAATGGCGACGGCAAGTGGATATTGGTCCGTCCACCAATCCAACTCCACCATACCCGACGCAGCCTCGAGATAGCTCACAGCTTGATCGATCGCGGCAGCCTTGCGTGCGCGCCGCGCTGCCACCAGTAGCGCGCCGGCAAACTGCACCCGTTCATGCGAGGACACGTTATGCAACATCGCCCGCTCGATCTGGTTAGCTATCTCAAACGCGACCTCCGAAGGCGCTTCCGGCCAGAGATCGATCATCACGGCTGCAATACGCGCATGCTCTCCCGGACGATCACTGCTAGGTGTCAGCGCGTAGCCCGCTTCTAGCACGCGATCGTGCGGAAATACATAGTCCCGGCCATCGCGCAGCAACAGGCCGGCATCAACCAATGACTGAACTGCTAGCTGCAGTTGGGCCGGACGCACACCTGCCACGCGCGCCAGCAGGTGCCCATCGACGCGATGGCCGATGCAGGCGAGTTGGCGCAGGATCTCCCGGCCGTCCACGGAAAGCCGGTCCAGCCGCCGGATCATCAAGTCGATCACATTGTCTGAATAGCGGCGCCGCATGGCCTCGGCGCTGTCCCATGTCCATTCGCCCGCGTCCGAGTCAAAACGAACCACACCCTCGTCGGCCAGAGAGCGCAGCAACTGATAAATGAAGAAAGGATTCCCGGCCGCTTTTTCGTGGACTACGTTGGCTAACGAGCCAACATCGTCGACTTGCCGGTTGAGCATAGCTGCGACCAGGGCGCTCACGTCAGGAACCGAAAGCGGGCGGACCTCGATCTCCGTCATCCTCACCGCGCTGCTACGCAGCGAGGAAAGCATCGCGCCCATCTGCTCCAACAACCCTAGGTCGTGATTGCGGTAAGACCCGACCAGGAGAACACCCTCAGGCGGTTGGTTGGTGAAAGCGGACAGCAATGCCAACGTGGAGTCGTCAGCCCACTGGAGGTCATCGAGAAACAGAATCAGCGGGAGCCCATCCAGCGCGAATGCTGATAGCCCCTGCAATATGGTGCGATGCGCGCGGATCAGCGCCTGGGGAACTGGAAGCTCCGGTAGTGCAGGACATGGTCCGATCACGTGCGCGATCTCCGGCACCAGGTCGACGAGAAGCTGCCCCTTGGCCCCTACAGTGGCTGCTAGGCGCTCGCGCACGCGGGTCACGGACACGTTATCACCGCTTAGCAGCCGAACGGTAAGCGAACGCAGCATCTGCGCCACAGGTGCGAAAGGAATGTCGCGTTGCTGCTGGTCGCTCTTGCCTGTGGCGGAACGGCTCGGGTAGGATCCGCTTGCGCGAGTCAACTCGTCTACCAGAGCCGACTTGCCCGCGCCTGGCGCCCCGGATACCAGCACGAGTTCCGAGTGGCCGCCAAGTGCGACCCGCTCGAATGCTGCGGTCAGCAAATCCATCTCCGCCGCGCGGCCAAACAGGCATTGTGGCCGGGCAATGGAGCGCGGCGCGCCGGACAGGCCGAGTTCAAATGATGGAATGTCACGAAGCCGTTCCCATTCCGACTGGCAGCGCAGCAGGTCGGCTTGGAGCAGCTGCGCGTTTTGGTACCTGTCCGCGGGGTCCTTCGCGATTAGCTTGAGCACCAACTCGCTCAACTGGGCAGGCATCTCCCTGACGGCATTAGGCCGTACCGGCTGAACCGCAACGTGGGCGTGCAGCCACGCGGCGTTCGAGTCCGCGCGCAACGGCAGCATTCCGGTCAACAGCTTGTATAGTACGACTCCCAGCGAGTACAAGTCGCTTGCTTGGTCGCTATACGGATGGTGAACCCGCGCCTGCTCCGGTGCAGCGTAAGCGATAGCGTCGTGGTTCCACGGCATGGCGGCGGGCGGCGTGTCACCTAGCAGGTCGGCGGCATAACCAAATGATGCCAGCAAGATGCGCCCGTCCCCGGCATCCACCAGCGTGGCCGAACGGATGTCTCGGTGGAGCAGATCACGCGCGTGCGCTTCGGCCACTGCATGCGTCGCGCCAATGGCGATGCGCAAGAAACGGTCGATCGAAAGCGAAACTCCGTGCGCTATTGATTCCAGCTTGGAGTGACCGGTGTCACTGTACAATAATACCAGCCGATCGGCGGTGCGAATGGTCTCCACCGGCGCCACGGCCCAGTTCGGATGAAGCCGATCTACCAGCTCACTTTCCCGCTCGAGCCGGCGGCATCCATCGCCTGCCGACCAACGCGCGCTTGCTGTGATCCACGTGGTGTTGGTTGCGCGATCGGTCACGCGGTTCCAAACAATCTCTCCCTCGGCAAACAGACGCACGCGCGCACATCGCTCAAGCCAAGCTTCGTCGAAACGCGGTTTAGTGAGTGGGGTGGGATAGCCAATTGACGACATGGAACGAAGAGGTGGCGCCGGGCTTCAAGGCCCGATGTTGAATGATATTTTTTCGCCGCGTGCCAGAGGCTTGCGGTTGTCGGTATTGTATTGATCGATACTTCTCGCAATCCATCGGGCGTAGGCAACGATATGCAATAGCGGCTATGGTCGGTAATTCAGCCCAGCGCCGACAGCGGATCTGCCTATTAACATTCCGGGCACGAAGCCGGCGTGCTGCTGCGGGGTAAACTCGCCATAGCTCGCCGGGGTTCGAAGGTGTTCGGTACGCTCATGCGGCAGTTCCTTGAATCCAGCGGCATGCTGGACTTTACGAGCCGATGCCGTCTGTTAATAGAACCGGTGTGCTGCTTTTGTACAAACGTGTGCTCTATTCCCGCAATGCGCGATACGCCAGGCATAGATGGCGCATCAATGCCGCTTCTGACGGCGCCATTCGCCCGGATTGATGCCCACGACCTTGCCGAAGGTGCGGGTGAAATGGCTTTGGTCGGCGAAGCCGCACAGATGGGCGATCTCGCCCAGCGACAGGTTGCTGTGAGCCAGGTAATGCTGAGCGCGCTCGATCCGCTGCAGCACCATCCAACGGTGCGGCGGCATGCCGGTACTTACGCGGAATGCCTTGGCAAAGTGCGCGCGCGAGAGGTCGCAGGCTTCTGCAAGTGTCTCCAGCAGGATCTCGCCATCGAGATGGGCCATGATCAGCGCCTTGGCACGGTCTTCCTGCCAAGGCGCCAGCCCGGCGTGCACGCGGCGAGCCGGCACCTGCACGCCGGCGTAGGTCTGCACCAGATGGGCGCGCAGCGCCAGCGCCATATGGTCGATGAAGAGCGCCGAGGCTTGCTCCGGGCGCGCCAGCGCCGGCAGCAGCGCCTGGCTCAGGTGGTGGACCACGGGGTCGGAAACGGCCAGGTGAGGCGGGCAGTGCAGGTGCTGTACGGCGCGGATACCGAGGTCTTTGGCGGTTTCGGTCAAGGCGGCCTGCGGGATGTAGAACTGCATGCAGTCGTACTCGCCGATCAGGTTGGCAGACCAGTTCCGTTCGAGATCGTAGATGGCCAGCCAGCCGGCGCCGTAGGGCACATGCGGTGCGGGCTTGCCGCCGAGCCAGAGTTCCTGTTCGCCGAACGGCCGCAGCTGCAGGATGACCAGGTAGGCTGGTTCTCGCTCGTAGGGGTCCGTCATGCCGGAGTGGCGCCGGGTGCTTTGCACCCTCGTGATGCCGACTGGCGAGTACGGCAAGGCGCGGCTGACGATCGTTTGCGTGACCTCCGCGTGCATGTGTGCGGAGTATTGCCAAGTAGATTCGGGGGCGGACATGGTGAAATCATTGCCCGACGCTGGTAGACATGGTGGAGTGACGGTCGGGCCCCAGCATCCGCATTTAAGCACAGGACGCCCGCTCCCGCCACGATAAGGGGGCGGCAGAAATCGCCGCCCGAGCCTCATCAGACTTCGCCCTCGCCTCACAAGGGACGCGTTGCTTGGCATACGACTTCACCTTGCTGGCGAATTTCCGCTTCCGCTTCTTTTTGCACTCGTCCCGGGGCTTGTCCACGCTGGCTACCCAATACAACACCGACGGCGTGCAGGTTTCGCTCGCCGACAGGAAGTCCTCGCGGGCTCTTTTGTGACCCGCCATCGGCGCCATACGAGGGGGGAAAGAGACATTGGACCGACGGCCTGCCGGACGGCCGCCCGCCTGGAGCGGCCCGCTCTAACCGACCCCAAGTCGCCATGCGATGGCGTAGGAAAGGATGTCCCATCTCAGAGCAAATCGGCAGCGGGCGGTCTGCAGCTACGCTTTTTCGGCTTGAGCGTAAGGGCAAATGCGGAGCCTTACTCTGGTGATTTCGGTCGAGCCCCCCGCACCGGTTAACAGATCAGTGGCACTTGTGTCCGCATCTCGGACAATCTAGTCGGTGAAATCTGCCTGCAAGGGCGATTCGAAGCCGTGTACCACGCCATACACATCAAGCGCGCAGAAGCCTTTCTGCAGAACCTCTGCCAGTACCACAGGGGGGGCTATCCCAGGTAACGGCGTGTCCCTGGTCAACTCGGTAGCACAGCGCGTGTCAGGCGCGCCCAGCCAATGGCGCACCAGCAGCGGGCAGTCGATCAGGTCCTTGCCGCCGGGCAGGATCAGGGCGCGGCTACCGCGGCGCAGCAGAACTATGTGCATGGCAAGCAGAGGCAATTCAGATTGTTTTATCGTAGCGAGGCCGAACGTACTTTGCCAAGACTTCCAACTTGCCCCGAAATTGCCTGACAAGGGACGCCTTTCGCCCCCCTTGGCTTTCGTGCATGCGCAAAGCCGTCCAATACTCGGCGCGCCAAGTGATCTTTTGCGGGTTCGGTCTTATGTGCTCAATCGTCCTCTTGAAAAGGCGCTTTTCTGTTGCTATTTTTACTTCCGCTCAGGCAGTCGCGACGTCGCGCTGCGTGTTTCTATTTGTTTGCCGTCAGTGAGGCAGGTGAATGGGAGCGCGTAATGCCCCTCACTCCTCACTGCGCCTTTTTCAGGAGGATACGACCATGGCTGACGCATTCTTCGGGACCGACCTCTTCAGTGACCTCGAACGACTGCAAAAGCAGATGACGGGCCTGTTTGGAGGATTTCCTTCCAGCATCCGCGCCGGGCGCTTCGGCGCATTCCCTCCAATTAATGTTGGTGCCACTGACGAATCAATCGAGATCGTTGCGTTTGCACCGGGTATCAAGCAGGAGAATCTCGAAGTTGCTATAGACCGTGGGCTGTTGACCATCAGCGGCGAACGACATGCAGTTTGGCAAGAAGACATGCCGGAGGCAAGACGCTATGCGCAGGAGCGCTTTATCGGCTCTTTCAGAAGAGTCATTGAGCTCCCGGAAGGCGCTGACCCTGACAAGGTTCAGGCCAAATATGCCAACGGTTGCCTCTCAGTCAGTGTAGGTAAGCGGGAGGCGTCCAAGCCGAGAGCGATTACGGTCAAATAAGTGAAGGAGCCTGCCATGAACGACACCACCCAAGTCGCGCACCGCAATGATGGTCCCATGGCCCAACGCCATGAGAACGAGGCCACCCGCACAATGACCTTGGTCCCCGCAGTTGACATCGTGGAAGACAAGAATGGCGTGACGCTGTGGGCCGACCTTCCTGGAGTAAGCCGTGAAAAGCTTCAGGTAAATGTCAACGACGGGACTTTGCATATGGAAGCAGAGGCCGTCGTGCCGATGCCGGCGGATTTGCGGGTTCAGCACGCCGAGATTCGCCAGCCTCATTTTGCGCGGTCGTTTGTCATCAGTGCCGATCTAGACCCCACACAAATCGAAGCCCAGTTAGAGGACGGTGTCCTGAAACTCATCATCCCACGCCGTGACGAGGCGCGTCCAAGACGCATTGAAATCAAAATTTCGTAGGTGCCATGGGAGGCCGGGAGACCCTTCTCAATCTCCCGGCAAAGAGGTGGCTTCCAGAAGCAAGCCCAAGAAAAGAGGTGACTATGGAGTTCGATACTGACTGGATTACGTTAGGCCCTCACCGCATCCGGCTTCGGTGCGTTCGCGGGTTCCCGACTGAAAAAATGCGCAGCATCGCTGAGCTCGCCCGCATTGGCGTCGAGCACAACATGAGCGCCGCCGCCCGCCTGCTAGAAGTTGTTGCGGATCGCTCGAATTCGTACTCAATCAATATTGGCACGACTTTTCCAAAGGATAAGGATGTCGTCCCGCATCTGGAACTGGCGCTGGCCACAATATTTGGGCTAAAAGCGGAGCAGCTTAATATAGAGATGACCGTTGTTAGCCAGACTGAAGTCGATCTTCACTTCGGGGTGTACGAGCGCATGCTTGCTGAAAAAATTGGAATCGTCCCTCTCATACAGTGAATTTAAGCGCGACATTAACGCGAAGAGCTCAGTCTCATACAATTCCGTGACATGTAGAGAAGATCCTGCGCTTCTGTGGGCTTTGTTGATCGTAGGCCGGAAATCTTCAGATGTTGGCCCGACCGTGCGGTTCGGAGAAGGTTCGAATGCTTGGTGCGAGGCTGAGGACGACGGGGCGGTGGTACTGGCCGCCCCCTAGCCGAGCACAGATGCAGGGAGGGGCATGCAGAGTCCAGCCTCTGCACCGCCTTCGGAAGCGGCTGGTAGTTGCAAGGTCCTGGCTGGGGAAGTGCGCCGAAGTTGTTGGGACCAGTCACCAAAGGCTTGAGTCAAGGTCGGTTTATAACCCTAAGCGGACTATCGTCTGACTAAATCAAACGTCCGTTCAGCGTTCGTAAGCTGTCGCGCGAGAGACTGCAGTGTGGAAGAATCTCGCATAGACCTGGGCTTTTAAAGCTTCACGTCGGCCCAGTCTTTCAGAACACATGCTTCAACCCCACCATCGTCCCGAATTGGTTGCCGCCGGGTGTCGGGGAAGTGTTGGTGTTGTCGCCGCTGCTTACCGACAACGACAGATTGCCACGGTTGTCGATAAAGCCCGCTGTCACATACGCCGACGTGCGCTTTGAGAACGAATAGGTCGCGCGCACCGCTTCCAGCCATGCCTTGTTTGGGCTGTGGCTGTAGCGCAGCCAATAGATCTGCGCCGCGAGGTTAAGCGCAGGCGTGAGGTCGTAAGCTGCGCCGACGTAATAAAGCTGGCTATGCGGCGTCGTGCTGCCGTCGTTGTCGCGAATCGTTCCGCCTATGCCCACCTTGACGTTGTTCATCAGCGAATATGCGCCGAAGATTATCCGGTTGTCCTTGAGCCCGCTGCTCGTGAGTCCACCGGTGGCGTCCGCGCCGCCGCGCAACGACTCGTAGGCTGTGGAAACGCCCCACGTGTTCGTGTCGTAGGCAATCATCGCCGACCATCCGCGGCAGGCTTGCTTGTCTGCAGGGCTCTCACCCGCGCAGTTGGCGCCGGCAGGTGCACTGACGACATCACGCCCAAGACTGTAGGTACCGGCGATGGTGATGTTGCCAAACTTTCCGCGGTAGCCAATAGCATTGTCAGCGCGAGGGTTCGCCCGATAGGAATCCACCACGTTGCCGCCGTACACGTTCGAGGTCAGGATGTCGGAGTCGAGCGTCGCCCAGAACTGCATTGTGAACTGTCTGCCAAACGTGAGCTGGCCCCAGCGATCGCTGCTCAGGCCCACGTACGCCTGGCGGCCGAACAGACGTCCGCCCTGGGCAGATGTTCCAGACTCCGGTGCAAATCCGGACTCCAGAACGAACATGGATTTGATTCCGCTGCCGAGATCTTCCGTGCCGCGCATGCCCCAGCGCGAGGGCACCGTGCCCGTAAATTTGGGCATGCGTACCACGCCAGAACTTGCCGCGCCTACGTGGTTAATGTACTCGACGCCGTTATCGATTAGCCCGTAGAGAGTGACCGACGATTGTGCCAGCGCGATGCTGGGCAGAACCGCCAGCGCACCGAAAATCCATTTCGAACTTTGCATGGTCTCCTCCATTTTTATGAACTTTTATCTGCAATCGACTGCGTTCGGACGAACGCAGTCGTCGCGAACACACGAGCAGCGTCGCGGCGCGAAGGGGGTGCTTCAAGGGTGGGAAATACGCAGGTGGAGGCGCGGCCTCGCACCTCGCAGTTATGACGACCTGGTATCGGCCTGCAATGTCACGCGACGGTGCGAAATACGCCACTGACCGTCGTCGCAACGACGAAAGCTGTCTTCGTAATCAGCGAGCAACAGTTGAGGGAGCACCGTCAGGGGGAACGTGACAGGCCTCATGGCCTTTACGACGACGCCTATTGACGTCGCGGTGGCATAGTCGGCGTCGCGTACATCGACCACGATGTTTGAAATGATGTGTCGCGAGTAGTTTTGCGGCCGCGCCACGTAAAACGCGTGCAGCGCGGCATGCCCTTTTACGGCTTGCCCGTCGGGGCGCAGCCAGATCCCGTCGGGGGTGAAGGCGTCGAGAAACGCTTCGACGTGGTTACCGTCTGCCGCTTTTGCGTATCTGTGAATGGCCTTCGTGCAGCTCCACTCGGCCAGCATGATCGCCATTGTTGCATCATCCATACGCGCTCCCTGTGTGTACACTGCCGTTAGTCGAGGCGGATGTTCCTGGCCTTGATCAATTGTGCCCACTTCACCGATTCACGCTTGATCTCGGCGGCCATGTCTTCAGGCGTCGATGTCACTGGCTCCGCATACGCGATTCGGATTTTCTCGATCAGTTCGGGGTTTCGGCTCGCCTTCGTGATCTCCTGATTCAGGCGCATGACGATGTCGCGTGGTGTGCCAGCCGGCGCCCAGAATCCTTGAAAGCTCCCCACATCCGTGCCGGGAACCAACTCTGCGATGTTCGGCACGGTTGGCGTTGCCGGATTGCGTTTTCCATAGCCCCACACTGCGAGTGCCTGGACGCGTCCCTCGCGGATGAACGGCACGGCGTTTGCCGCAGGCTCCCAGACCATCGGCACCGAACCGCCCACGACCTCCTGCAGCGCGCCCCCTTTGTAAGGGACGTGCACCATATCCATGCGTTCCTGGTTAAGCACAAGCTCCATCACCAGATGCGGAAAGCCGCCGATCCCGTAGGAGGCGTAGTTGTACTTGCCAGGATGAGCGCGTACGAGTGCGGCGAGATCCGGCACGGTCTTGGCGGGAAAGTCCTTGCTCGTGACCAGATAGAGGCCGTTGCGCACCGTCTGGGCAACCGGCACGAAATCCGTGTCTACGCGGAAAGGTAGCTTCTTGAAGGCAAATGGATTGCTGACGAACGAGTTCGATACGGCGTACAACAGTGTGTAGCCGTCCCCCGGCGCTTTCGCTACCACGTCCTGGGCGATGTTGCCGGTGGCTCCCGGCTTGTTGTCGACCACTACTGGCTGTCCCAGTGCCTTGGAAAGCTTCTCGCAATAGAGTCTGGCAATGACGTCAGCCGCAAGTCCGGCGGGCACGCCGATCACGACCTTGACAGGTCTGGTAGGCCACGCCTGTGCAAGCGCTACCGCGCTGGCACAGGCGAGGGACGCCGCCACGACGAGGTTACGAACAACGATAGTAGGTTTCATATGGTCTCCGTGCGCCGGTCGGGCCGGCTGTCTGTATTTGATGCTTGTTGTCGTGTCGCTAGCCGTTCATGGCGACCGGTTGCGGCCGATCAGATGGGTCCAGTCGCGGAAGGAACTGCACCAGCGTGCAAGAAACTGCGCAACGGTTTCGTCCGTTACGAGGCCGTCGTCCAAGAGCAGTCCTGGCCTGGCATGGATATAGGCTTCCGGATGGGCCATCACTGCCATATCCAACGCGGCAAGAATGTTTCGCAGATGCTGCTGGGCCATGCACGTTCCGAGTACACCTGGAGATGCACCGACGATCGCGCAGGGCAACCCCTTCCAGATACTGTTGTCCTTGGGTCTGGAGCCGTGATCGATGGCGTTCTTGAGAACGCCGGGGATTGACCGGTTGTACTCCGGAGTGACGAAGATGAACGCGTCGGCGGCAATGCAAGCGCTCCGGAACTTCAGTACGCCAGGGTCGGCCCGCGATTCTTCGTCCTCGTTGTAGTGTGGAAGCGCTCCGATTTCCACGATGGCGCAATCCATGTCCGGAGCGAGCAGGTTCGTCAACGCCGCTGCAAGGCGGCGATTGATCGAGGATTCGCGCAGGCTACCGACTAGCAGCTTGACTTGAAGCCGTTCGGCCATGGCGACTATTCCTCGTCGGCCACGGAATTGCGCAGCAGGCCGACACCTTCCACCTCGACTTCTGCGATGTCTCCGGGCTTCATGTAAAGCGGAGGCTTGCGCGCAAGGCCGACGCCGGCCGGCGTGCCCATCAAGATGATGTCGCCAGGCGCCAGTGACATTGCCTCGCTGACAAGCGAGATGACCGTCGCCGTGTCGAAGACCATGTCCGAAGTGTTCGACGATTGCACCGTCTTTCCATTGAGTCGCGTTTCGATTTTCAGGCCGGCGCCGCCCAGGGGAACTTCATCTGCGGAAACGAACTCGGGCCCAATTGAGCCAGACCGATCGAAGTTCTTGCCCACCGTCCACTGCGGCGACTTGAATTGATAGTCGCGCACCGACCCTTCATTTGACACCGAGTATCCGGCGACATGATCAAGCGCCGCCGATTTCGGGATGTGCTTGCCTGCCTTCCCAATGAACGCGACCAGTTCTCCTTCGTAGTCGAACTGCTCGGAGCACCTGGGTCTGATCAGTGCGTCGTCATGCCCAACAAAGCTTGAAGCGACACGAAGAAAAAGGGTGGGGTAGGCGGGTTGCTCGAAGTTGCTTTCCTTCGTGTGGTCCAGGTAGTTAAGGCCCACGCAGATGATCTTTGCCGGTGCGAGTATCGGGGAGAGGTAGACGATCTGGTCCATGTCGACCGGCTCGCCCAACTGCGCGATGACTGCAGCCGCCTCGCGCATTGCGGAGGGGCCGAGGGCGAGTAACGTCTGGAGACATTGGGGGACGCGAGGGGCGTCGAAACCATTGAGGGCGCGCAAGCCTTCCGGAGTACGCACGGCAAGGGACGGTCGAGCATTTGTGCGTGTCTTGAAAGTGACGAATCGCATGAGCTTTCCTATTTTCTGGGCGTGAGTTTCCCCGCCCGGACACACGAGCAGTGCCTCCGGGTTGCGGGAATTAAATCGTGAGAGGGATTAGTGCGAGGTTGGGAAGTGGGTGTCGTGCTTCTCGCTGATTTCCGCGATATTTGCGCCAGTGAAACCTGTTCCGGCCAAGTTGGAAATCTCGGTGAAGTAACGATCCTGTCCGCCTGGAACACTCCAGTCGAGCATCCGGGCAATCGTGGTGCCGACGTTCTTGAAGCGGTGTACAACACCGCGCGGCAGGTACACGATCGTGCCGGGGCCGACCGTGCGCGTGACGTCTCCGGCCGTCAGTTCGTATGTGCCTTCGACAATGAAGAAACACTCCTCCTGCATGTGATGCAGGTGGTCGGGGGGGCCTTCGCCCGGCTTGTGTGATGCCATGATGACCGAGATCGTGCCGCCGGTGGCTTCGCTACTCAGTAGTACGCGCATATCAAGGCCGAACGGCTGGATCGGCGTCGCTTCATCGGGCGTCACGATGATTCCGCCGCCCGTCATTTGTTCGGTGCTCATTGATGATCTCCTTCGATGGCTCGTACCGGCGTACAGATAAATGAATCCATTGGAAGTATTCGGACGCCCCGGTGCATTGGCACACAGGCAGGTGGGAACGCCTGCTGAAACGAGTCACCTCTTTCGAGTGCCCGAACGATAAAGCGCTCGAGATTGCGCATCGCACCGGTCTCGTAGTCGTGGAGGACCGTTAGTGCGTTTTCAAGGTGCGCGCATTGCTGCAATGCGGTGTCCACCCATCCGTCCGGATCCTCCCAGTCGCGTGAAATCGAATTCCAGAGCACGCAGGTGTAGCCGCCGGTTTCGAGATACGTGCAGGCGGCCGGGCTCAGCAAGTGAGGGCCGACGACCCCGCCGCCGCCGAACGGCCGGAATAGCTTGTCAGGATGAGCCGCGTCGCCGATCAACGATTGCGTCCTGCCGATCTCGTCGTCGCAGGCGGACTCGACGGTGGACTTGCCCAGCGGCACCTCGTGCGTGAAGGTGTGATTGCCGATCCAGTGTCCTTCTTCGCGAGCCCTGTGCATTAGGGCTCGATTACTCGGCTCTACGATGTTCTTGCCGAGCACGAAGAAGGTAGATCGAATGTCGTATTTCGCGAGCACATCCAGGACCCAAGGCGTGACTGCTTCGGTCGGACCGTTGTCGAAGGTGAGCGTTATCTGGCTCATTTAGCATCCTTCGCCCGTTGTTCCATCGCTGCGGTCACCACGTTGGCGGTCTCACGGAAGTGGGCGGCCACGAGTTCGTTGACCTTGTCGACGTTGCGCTCCAACGCGGCGTCCATCAGCGCACGGTGTTCGGCGTTCACATCGCGCGGCCCCACGGGATGCGAGACGGAAAGCATGCGATATCGCTCTGACTGGTCGAACATGATCTCCCGGAAGCGCTCCAGCCAATCCGATCCGGCAGCACTCACAAGTGCGTTATGGAACCTGCGATGAAGGACAGCCCATGGAAGCATGGCGCCTTGCAACTCCGCCACGGCAACGGGCGTCGACCTCGACAGTTCGTGATAGGCCGCCAGTACGCGCGCCTCCCAGGCGGCATCCCCTCGCTCGATCGACCGGCGTAGAGACACGCATTCCATCTCGATCCGAGATTCGGTCAGGTCATGGAGGTCGGCAATGGAGACAGGCGCAACCCGAAAACCTTTCTGGTCCAGCGCGATCGCCAACCCGTCGGCGACGAGGCGGGACAACGCCTCTCGCACCGCGCTCTGACTGACACCGTAACGATCCACCAGCGATGCCACGTGCAGCCGACTCCCCGGCTCCACGCGGGCATCCAGGATTTCTCCACGAATCGATTCGAAGACGGCCAGCGTCTGACTTTTGGGGCCAAGGCTTGTAGTTGACATGAGAACATTCTGTGCCGAACGATGCATTCTATTTTGGCGACAAAATATTAAAAAGTCGATATTTTTATGTGATGGGGTTTACCCGCGTACCTGCTCTTCGGGGGGGCGTGTCGTCAGTGTGAAGTCGGGAGGTGTGGAATTCTCTGACGCAAAGACTCGTGCCTTGCTCCGATCCTGGTAGACGGGACGTGGTGCCGGCATCTATATGGACGTCGAGCATTACCGCGCGGGTATCGTGCACGCAAGACGATTTCGTTTCGGTGATCCGTTCAACACGATTCAGTATGACGCCGGCAACAACGTCAGTCGTACGGTCGATCGGAATGGCAGCGAAACACGCTACAGCTACGACGCCACGGGTCGCGAGACGCAACGCATCGAAGGCTACGGCACGGCCGACGCGAAGAAGACGACTACCGAGTGGCATTCCACATGGAATCTGCCGCTGAAGGTGGCTGCGCCAGGGCGAGTCGACTATTTCACCTATGGCGGGATGGGTGAAATGTCCGCCCATGGGTGGTTTCCCACAGCCGACGCCAATGGCAGTCAGGGCCTCAACGCAGCGCCATCTGGGGCGGTGTCCAGTAACAGCTATGGCTATGACGCTAGCGGGCTCATGACGGCATTGACCGAGCAGGTGATGGTGCGATTACCCGGCAGTGGACGTTTGGCTATGACACCCAAGGCAACTTGACGTCTGCGGCCGACGGAACAGGTAGGGCGTCGCGCGCCGTGCAATACGATCCCGCCGGACGCCTGCTCGAAGCGGTCGATCTAGAAGGCGTGACAGTCAAGTATATGTACGATCAGCGCGGTCGCGTGCTCCAGTATCTGTATGGCGACAACGTGACGGCATATCAGTACGATGCGATTGGCCAAAAGGTCCAGGTGACCAGTCCCAATGGACACGTCACGAACTACACTTACGATACGGCGCACCGGCTCATCGACGTATTGTTCAATGGACAGTCGCTCACTGGCCCGGACCCGGACGAACAACCACTGGCCTTGGCCAGAACATCGGCAGAAGAGGCAGGGGCCAATCCGTTCAGCGCATGGATGGGGTGGATCTCGAAGCTATTCAACTGGCTCTTCGGCTCCGCGCATGCGCAGGCCGTACCGGCACCCGGCGCCACTCTGGGAGCATCAGTCTCGATTCCTGGTACCTACACGCCGAATCCATGGGATGTACTTGCTCCCAATGTTGGAGGAAAGAAGCCTTGGGAATGGCTGGCGATCTGGACGACACGACTGATCGAAGCCTGTTCGGGAAATAGTCCGAGAACCGATCACCGAGGACGGATTCAGGCGCAAGGTCCTGGCTATCCAGATGAGGGCGCTGGCGATGTTGAAGCGTGGGCGCAGGCGGACCCGCTTCCTGCAGCGTCCGGCTTGGCGAAACTGGAAGCCCTTGAAGGGCGCATGACAAAGAAACAGTATCAAGCTCGCTCACAGGCTCTAGTGAGAGCCAAGCGGTTTGTTGTGAACGCCAGCAGAGGCGGCGGAATAGGCCCGACGAAACAGACCTTCCGCAATGATGAGGTCATTGCAGTCAATGGCAGTGAGCGAATTGACATTGAGGTACAAAAAGGCATGGCTTTCGTACCATAAGGGGAAACAGGATGAGCAAGACATATGAGATTTGGCAAGCCATTTCAGACATTGATGGAAGTGGACAAAACGCGCTTATCGAAAAGGGACAATTCGAAGCGCAAGCCCACTTATTCGAAGGCAAGCCGGTGCTACTGACGACGTTTGATGCCGAAACCTACGACGAGGCCGCGCAAATCTATAACGATTACTTCGGATGGGGCAAATACCATCCGATGAAAGACTAAGGGGTGACGTGACCGGTGCTGCCGCTCGACGCTAGACGACTTCGAGCGGGCGCCGCTATCGGGGCTGAATCAGCGTCGGTTCCTGCTCGTAGAGCAGACGTTCATCGACCAAAGTGCAACGACCGAGAATGGCCGTGGATTCAATGGGTCGATGCAACACTAGACACTGCGTAAGCAGTGGAGGTGCTGCAAATGAAACAAAGGCGCCGGATTTACTACACCGAGACTCAGAAGGCACTAATGTGGGAGCGGTGGAGAAAAGGGGACACGCTTCACCAGATCGCCCGGCTGTTTGATCGGTACCATTCATCAGTTCAAGGGATCCTGGCGAAGTCCGGCGGTATCCAACCGTCACCGCGACACCGCTCCAGGCTTGCCTTGACCCTCGCCGAACGGGAAGAAATCTCTCGCTCGGTAGTGGCGGGTCTGTCGGTCCGGTCGATCGCCTGCCGGCTCGGACGCGCCCCATCGACGATTAGCCGGGAGCTGCGGCGCAATGGCGGCAGCCAAAGCTATCGCGCAAGTCAAGCCGATGAGCTTGCCTGGGTTCGCGCGCTCCGTCCGAAGACCTGTAAGCTCATCAGAAATCCTACGCTGGCACAGGTTGTGGCGACCAAGCTGAAGATGCAGTGGTCTCCGGAACAGATTGCTGGCTGGCTCAAGCACGACTATGCGGTCAACAAGGACTACCAGGTGTCACACGAGACCATCTATCGTAGCCTCTATGTCCAGGCCCGCGGCGCCCTGAAGAAGGAGTTGCTCGCACATCTGAGGCGGTGTCGGATCATGCGTCACTCGCGCAACTATTCGGCGAAGACTGACGAGCGCGGAAGAATTCGTGAGGCGGTTCCGATCAGCGAACGCCCTGCGAACGTTGAAGATCGCGCGATACCTGGCCACTGGGAAGGCGACTTGCTCTTCGGCAGTGCAAACAGCCAGATCGTGACGTTGGTCGAGCGTCAGACAAGGTTCGTGATGCTGCTGAAGGTCTCCGGCAAAGACACGGAGACCGTCGTCAACGCGCTGATCAAACATGCTGGAAAGCTGCCACAGGAACTGTACAAATCGCTGACGTGGGATCGCGGTAAAGAACTGGCCGATCACAAACGCTTCACAGTCTCGACCGACATCAAGGTCTACTTCTGCGATCCTCAACATCCCTGGCAACGCGGTTCCAACGAGAACACAAATGGCCTGCTGAGGCAGTACCTCCCAAAGGGGACGGATCTCTCCATCTATTCCCAGGCAAAGCTCAACGGCATAGCAAGGCGACTCAATGAACGGCCGAGAAAGACATTAAACTTCGATACACCCGCTGAACGATTCCATCAGACCGTTGCGTTGACCGGTTGAATCTACAGCCGAACTCGGCCATGCAAAGAACCAATTCCATCGCAACAAAAACGAAATGGCCTGGCAATACCAGGCCATTCTGCTTATTAGGCCGCGTGATGAGTTACAGGGCTGCGTCCTTCAGCTTCTTCAGCGGGCGCACCTTCACCTTGACCGAAGCCGGCTTTGCGGCGAACCATTGGTCCTGACCGGTGAAGGGATTGCGACCAAAGCGCTTCTTCGTCGCTGGCACTTGAATCGCCGATACTTTGAACAGCCCCGGAAACGTGAATTCTCCGGCGCCCTTTTTGTGAATGGCGCTGGAGATCGTGTTCTCGAGGTGCACCAGCACAGTTTGCACCGTTTTCTTGTCCAACTCGGTCTGCGTCACAAGGTGGGCGAGCAGGCTGGATTTGTTGAACGTGTCCTTGAGCGGCTTTGCCACGGGCGCGGCGGCTGCCTTTTTCGCTGCCGGTGCAGCCTTCTTCGCCGGCGCTGCCGGTTTCTTCGCCGCAGTCTTCGGGGCGGCCGTCTTCTTCGTTGCCATAGGGCTCCTGTTCGGGGAAATCGCCGGCGCTCCGGCCGGATCCTTAGAGATTAGCCAGAATGCGCATCGTTACGCAACGGGAGAATCGCTAACTTGGCGTCTTCCCTACGGTCTCGTAGCGCTTACGCTTACGATGGTTCTTTGCAACGATAGTGTTCAGAATCGCGCAGGATGGGCACCAGCGGCCTCCCTTTACCCCCGAGGGAGTCGCGTCCCATACGTGGCCACGATGGCACTCCCACTTGAGCTTGGATTTCCCGTGGGTGTACGTGTCCGAGAGGCAGCGCCCACCGCGTGCCGTTGCCAGCGCATGCATCGCCTCGATGCCCAGCTTCTGGCTCTCGTTGCGGCAACGCCGGCACCAGCGACCCTGGAGAATGTTGTTACCCAATGCGGTCCACTGATGGCCGTTTGCACATTGGAACGCATAGTTGGCCCCGGTGCCGAGGTAAGTTGTACTGAGGCATTCGCCGCCATGCGCGAGCGCGATACTTTGAATGCGGGCGAGACCATCGATGTCGGTTCTCTGTGCCGCCAATCTGGCATCGGTGCAGGTGCGACACCAATTGCCCTTGAGCACCTTGTAGCCCATCGCTTCCCAGCGGTGGCCGGCTGCGCACTGGAAAGGATAGTAGTCCCGGCCTCTCCCGTAGGCGGTCGCGAGACATCGCCCTCCATGTTCCGCCGCTTTGGCCTGGAGGTCGGCCAGTCCATACTTGGCGGATGGCCCCTTTGAGGTTGCATGCTCCCCTTTGCCCACGCACATAGGGCACCAGTAGCCCGCCAGCACACTACGCCCCTCGGGAGTCCATTCGTGCCCCGCCTGGCAGCGAATTCTGTGAAGGGCTTCGCCACCCAGATAGGTGCCACTCAGGCATTGGCCTCCGCGCTCGGCTACGAGCTTGGCAAATTTGGCGGCAGGTACTGCGCGGCTGCATTCGGGGCAGCCCGATTGCTTGTAAAGCACGCCGTAGGCTGCGCGCTCAAAGCGGTGTCCTTTTTCACACTCAAGCCAGAGCTTCGCGCTGACACCTCCCCATTCGGTGGCGTGGCAGATAAAGCCCTGGCGCGTGGCGGCCGCTTGAAGACGGGCGAGTGCGGCCGTTGCGCGCGACGAGCGCGACGGCCTGTCGTCTTGAATTGTCTGTGATGGTGCTTTCACCTTGCGCGTCATGTTTGCAGTGTTACGAATTGCTTCAGCCCCGGAGCTTAACAACCCAATCGATGCTGCTGATCGCGAACACTACGGTGTTGCTGGCGCAGGCTGTCGTGCCATTGCGCATCGCCGGGCCTGCGCATCGAGGCTTCGATCGCCCGGGCCTGCTCGGTGAGTGCCTCGCATGCAGGACCATACGAAGCCTGAACGGGTGCCGTGCTGCTGACAATATGCGCCGTCGCGGGAGCGTTCGTGGCACGAGAAACCAGGAAGTCTTGTTCCTGCTTACGGATCGCGTCGCTTTTGCCCACCGTCGATACGGTGCCTGATACGGCTGTGGCGACCGCTGTGTGACCGGTCGGGCAATGCAACTCTTGCGTGTAGAGCACCTTGTTGCCGCGCTGGCATTTTGTGTAGGCGTTGGCAGTAGCGAGCGGTGCAATGGCGATGGCCAGCACAGCGAGCTGGATCGTTACTCGACGCATGCGAAGCTCGGATCGTTCCGAATAATCCAGCGCAGGCCTGCAAACAGGGCGGCTAGGAGGGTGAGGGCATAGAACGCCCATGCAAACGTGGTGACCATTCTCGTGTTTCCGGTGTTGTTCAGTCCATTTGTCCGGCGAGCAGCGAGTATGGCCTAGGTGCCTTGGGACGGCCTCCCGACGCAAGGGGGGATCACGTCAGCCGGCCTCTGCCGTGTCGATGGTTGCCGCGATGCGCACGACGGTTCGGTTGCTGGCCAATCCCAATCGTTCAGACACAGCATCCGGAGCTACGCCGCCAAGCAGCTGTCGCCGGCAATAGGTATTGCGAAGAATTCGAGGGCCCATGTCCTCGGCCTCATACCCAATGGCGGCAAATGCTTCGCGCACGATCTTGCCAAGGCTCATGTCTGTGATGGGTGTGCCGGCTTGCTTGAGCGTGAACAGCAGGTCGCCATTGACTGGCAAGCCCCGGCGAACGGATAGCCAGGCGGTCAGCGTTGCCAAGGCAAACGGCGCCAGATGAACCGTGCGTGAAACTTTCGGCGGGCGCGCCGGCACGTGAAGATACGGCGGGGATGCTTGCGGGTGCAGGTCCTGTAGGCGTGCAGCGCGCCCTTCGCTGGATGTCGCTCCGGTGCCGAGAAACAGCGCAACGATCGCGCGTTTTTGCAGCCTTGCGGGATCATCATAGGGTTGCGGCCGCACGAAGTCCTGCAGCCTCTGGTCGACATCCTCGGGCAGGAAGAGGGGTTCGGGGTCGTCGACTGGCCAGCGCTGGCCACGAACGTGTTCGCTGGCGGGATTCGCATCGCGGATGCCGATCGCAACCAAATGTCTACACAGGCGGTCGATGAGCTTGAGGTAGCGCATGCGTGTCGCCGCAGAGGATTGGGCGGCTTCCCCATCGAGCCAAAACCCATCGAGAACGTCAGCGCCGAAGCTGGCCAGCGTCGTGCCGCGACCGACCAGGTAGCGGTGGAACCTGTCGAACATAGCTCGATGCTGAACGATGGATTGCTGGGAGAAGGGCCGCCGGTCAGCGCCGGCGGCTTCGCGCGCCTGCCAGTCGGCGTAAGCGCGCGCGGGATCAAGGTGCCAAAGGGTATCCATAGTCCGTATTTATATACTGAAAGTTGCGCCTCCCGACAACCTTTACCGCATCTTCGATGCGGTCGTTGCTGCCAGCGGTGGGGGATGGGCTGCCGGTTCGTCCGCGCGGCATCGAATGCCGGCGAGCGAGATCCACCTGGAGACGACGCGGGCCCGGCCAGCAACCGTATCGTCGACGTCGGCGCATGCGGTGGGGCCAGCCGGGCCATGGAACAACTCACGCAGGACAGCGTGCTTCAGCGCCGACCGCCCGGGACCAGGGTCGTTGAAAAGTACGCTGTCTCCGACCGCATAGACCCCGTATCTCCTGTACAGCGGCTGGCCGTTCGGATGGAAGCCGCACTGGTCGGCAAGGGCAGGGCGGCCTTGCTCGACAAGAAACTTGGCGAGCTGGGAGCGCTGGTAGCCAATGCCTCCACTGACCTCCTCTATCGGCAGGTGCGATGCACCGACCAGACCGATGGCAGCGCGCATCACGCGCCGGTACGTTTGCCCGCCAGCGAGGAGTACTTTACTGGCCCTGAGTGGCCACGCCACCTGCATTACCGACTGCTGCAGCCCCGCCAAGATTTCGTCAGCGCGGGCAGATGTCATCTGCAGATCGTACGGGTCCAGCGTGTCGTCGGGCGCTACAAAACCGTGTTTTGCGGAGAGGATCACCATTGCCGGCGCGGCGGCGTCGCATGGGAAGTGGGCACGGTAGGTCTGGTACATCACGCCCCGGTAGAGCTGCAAAGCAGGGGAGCGGACGGTGCCCTTCCTTCCGGAACACGCCAGGACAATCAGGGCGGGCGCCGCCGGATCAAATTCGACTTTTGTGTTGTGCGGGAAGAAGGCAAGCTGCATTGCGGGCACTCAAGCGATGTGGCGAAATTGCCATTTGAGCGTACGCCACTGAGCAGCATGTCAAGCATTCGCGTTGCGTCCCCGTCGCCCATGAACGGGAGCCGCGCCCGTGGATCTGCGGCGCGGGGCGGGGCCGGCGTCGGCCGAGCGGAAAATTTACTCCAGCTTGGTGCGTGCGCAGACATCCATCTTCTATACGCCTGCAATCGGCCTGGCCTCCGCTGTTATTGGATCGTTTTAGCCGAAGAGTGAGGCCGCAGGATATCTGGTAGCTACCAGATGCACATTCTTGGCACCTATGGCCTAGTGTTGCGTTGGTTTTGGTTTTCAGATTTTGTTGTATTTCAGCCGGAAGACGGACGGATTTTCCACAGGGCCCCCACTTTTTTGGCTAGCACGTGTTGCGTGCCCGTGGCACCAGTCTTCGTTGCGTTGAGCTTTGTGTGGAGGCGCAACGGAAGGACACGCCAGGCCGGGAGTCTGACGGCTGCGGTGTTGCGCGTTGCACACTTGGGCGTGGGACTACTATCGCGTCCTTGGTTTGACCCCCAGTTCCCACAGCACGTCGATGTTGCGGAGATATATGGAGACGTTCTCGGCCGAACTGTGGATGATCGAGTGCTCGCGCCCATCGACGGAGTCAACTTTTGCCGTCCACGGATCTTCCAGGCACTGGCAAACATCCTCAATATCGTCGCGATACTGCTGCAGCGCCTTCGGGGTCCAGGTCCGCATTGCATTTGGAGCCAACAACACAGAGAGCGTACCCTTGCGCTCCCCGATATACCGCACAGGTGAGAGCAGGCCGCCGACGTAAAGCATCATGAGCGCGTCGATCACGCGATCGTCATGGTCCTCGTCCCAGATGACTGCGAGGTCAAGGAATGCGCAGCGATCGAGCCGGTTCAGAAGCTCGTCATGCCAGACCGGCGCCCGAAGGATGGAGTAATGTGTTCCCCGGCCGAGGTTGCCCACAGGGCGGGTTTCGTCATGCAGGGTCTGGAAGAAGGGGCAATAGGACATGAACGCTCCTTTCGGGAGAGAGACGGCTTCCGCCGCGGAACCGCAGCCATTTCGTGGCTGCGAGCATCAATGCAGACAGTATCACGCCGGATGGCATTCAGCGTCGCCGCGCTTAGTTCCGGCGTTTAGGATTCTCAGGCATCGCGACGATTGCCGCTTCGGGTAGGGCGCCAAGTTTTGCAAGCTTGTCCCGGGCGTCACGATACTGCTCGTAGAATCTGGCCCACTTGCTGAATCCGCCCAGCTCACCAACGGCACGTAGCATTGCGAGGTGGGAAGCCGTCAGCAATTGCACGGTGGCTTCAAGCTCCGTAATCCTGAGGTCCTTGTCGGCAAGCGTCGCGGCCATGTCAGCGCCAGGTCGCTTGGCAGCGCGGCCACGCCAGCGCCGGTATTCCGCTTGGCGCTGCTGATACTCGGCAAGCAGCCTGCGGCGTGACTCGCTGCGGGTGATCGACGACGCTGCCTTGATGGACGGATGCAGCCGGGCGACGGCGCGCGCCGAGATGTCCTCGTCGTCGGTCAGCAACAGCTCAAGAATCTCGCGCATTTTCCCATCATCGGCCGACGCCGCTTCATTGGCTTTATTCATCAAGTATTCCCTGTTGTCGGGGCAAGGAGAGGTCAATGCCGTCGGGGAAGGGACGGTCGCCCGGCCGCGTTTTGAGCAGCCCTTGTACGCCAGTCAGCCGTTTTTCCGCGTGGTCGAGCTGGTTTTGCCAACCAATGCTGATCGATGGGCGGGCCTTGATCGTTTCCACGGCGAGCTTGAGCTGACCCTCGAGCCGGATCAGGTTCCGCCTGTGCTCCGGCAGGTCAGTGGCCGAGAGGTGACGACAGTCGGCAAAGCATTCCAGATGCTTGGCGCACGGATCGACCGTGAACGAGTTCAGGCAGTGCCCATAAGGGGTGGCATGGAATCCGTCCGCTTCGGCGCGCAGGTACTCGTATGCGGCCGCGTCGCCCTCCGTTTTCTGGATGCGCCGGAAGGCATCGACGATCGGACCGCTTGCCTTGCCACCCTTGATGAGTCGGGCAACCGTGCCGGCTTTTTCGCCGAGGAGGATCTCGACGTCCTGTGGAATTTCAATCTGGTCAAGATCCTCCGCCAGGCTGCGATGGTCGTATTCATAGCTTTGTGCAACGCTGCGCCGGTTGAAGCGCTTTGAGATGATCGTGTCGGCAACGCCAAGCCGGAACAGCTCGGTGTTCTGCATGTGGCGCAGCATGTGTGCCTCGATCTTCAAGGCCCGGTCTTCGTCAGTCTGTCCGTACTTTTCAAACAGCGTCGGCAGTTGCTTTGCGTCACCCAGTGACTGTCCGATGAACGTAGGGTCTGGTCGGTTGACCGACATGTAGCGGGTCACATCGCAAAGCCCGTCGTCGCGTTCCTCGGCCACGGACCGTTTGGGCTGCACGAACAGTAACTCCCAGGGCCCAACGAACCCAGTGGCCAGCGGAAGCCGCATGGTGTCGGATATCTTCGTTGGCGTCGTGAACCGCATATGCTCCTCGAGCTCGCCAACGTGCAAGTACGCAGCGTGCCACTCCATTCGCTTTACAAGGCTGATCGGCGAGCCATTAGCGTATCGGAAGCGCATGCTTGTCTTGCCTTCACGCATCGCCTTCACCAGACGATTCCCAAACACGTAGACAGACATGTCGAGGGTCAGTGTGCCATTTCGCCACAGCGCACACTGGTGGTCATACAGTTCATCAAACACTGACGGATCGAGGCCATCGCGGTAGCGTTTTATGAACGGATCTCGCTCAATGCCTAGCCAGAACGGGTTGCCTGCCAGACGGGTGTAAAGCTCGATGACAGGTACGAGACTGTCGACCGGATACCATGGCAATAGTCGCTCCGTCTCACATTGCAGTTTCAGCGTCGCGCGGAGCGGTTCTGTGAGCTTGGCTACACGGTCGAGTGTCTCTGTCAGCAACGCCCGGAACATTTCCGGGACCGGCTGAGCGCTTTCAAACAGGACGCGACTGTCCGTTTCAGCGTCCTGCTGCTTTTCCGCAAAGTGGCGGACCATCAAGGATGTCGAGATGCCACCGGACTCACCGGCTGGACGACCCTTCGAGTCCAGATACGTCCGCTCACGCTTCCAGTCGGCCGGCAGCAACGCAACTTCCCCTGCACGCATGCCGGTCACGATCAGAGTGCGCACTGCAGCGAATCGCAGCTCGTCCATGAACGTGCGTGGCCGTTCGGTCATCACGATGCGGGTCAGCTCCCAGAACGCCCGGCGCTCAGGCAGGCGTTCGCCGCGCTTGCGAGCCTCCAAGTCGGCCCGTAGTTCATCCTGCGACCAGGTATGCTTTGCCTTGCTCGTACCTTTTACTTGCATGCGCGGCACAGCTAGCGACGAGTACAATGGGCCCGCATCGCAAATGTGTTGACCATCAAACACCGTCTTGACGATGCCGACCACCTGATCCCCCAGTTTGCCGGTCGCCTGACATGCTGTTGCAATACGAACAGCCGCACGCAGATCGTCGGCGGTCAGCTGCCACGGGGCCTTGTCCACGCACGTAGCGAGCACCCGCAATGGACGCGCGATGCTATGTGCCACATACCGCGTGGTGTTACGCCTGAACAGCAACTGTTCAGCCACCGCTGCTTTAATCAGGTCTTGCCACGAGACAGCCAGCGCTCGCCGGGGCAGTGGCATCAGGCCACGCTCGACGCGCTCTGCATTGACGATAGCCAGCGCCTTCGCCTCAGCGCCGAGATCTCGCAGGTAGTGGTTTGGGGGTGGCACGTCACCGGTAACCGCCGTCAGATTCCAGCCGACACCGTCACGAGCAGTGCCTGCCTCGTCCAGAGGTATGTCCCAGTGCAGGCCCTTTTCACGGACGAGTGCCTTGCCCAACTCGATGAAGGCAGAGTAGTGTGGGTTCATCGGCGCTCGCCTTCCAACTCGTCGATGACCGCCTGTATTTCGGCGATCGTGCGCTGCAGTTGCAGGTAGGCCGGCGATTGGGCATCACCACGAGAACTCTGCTCGAAGAGCAAGACCACTTCACGCATTGCGGCCAGCACACTCTCGTGCATCGTTTTGTCGTGCAAAGGCATAAACTTCCTGCACCCGTAGCACGACGTCACCGGATTGTAGGGGCAGGCTGGTTGCCCCGACGTGCAGCCGCCGATGCCGGCGATCGGGATGCCGTGAGGCACGCCGGCGATCTGCTGTTCTCCCTTGAGCTGGGTGAGTTCTTCCGGGGAGATGAACCGATCGTGCGCGATCTTTGCCACCCGCCGGTATATATCTGACGCGCCGAGTGCTCTGTTGACCCGTTCCGCGTGAGAGGCTGATGCCGCAAAGTACACCAGCCCCGTCCGTACATCGGAATGCCCCATGAACTCGGCGAGTTCTTCGTGGCTTGCACCAGCGTCAACGAGGCGTTGGGCTGCCGTATGACGAAGGTCCATCGCGCAAGCGCCGTCCCCGATGAGGCGTTCCATGCAGCGGGCGATGCGAGAGCCGGCCTCATGATTGGAACTGACGTCGAAGACGCGATCGCTCGCGTCACGACCTTGCAAATCTGCATAGGCGACCAGGGCCGTGAACAGCACCGCCCACTCCTGTTTCACACGACGGACCATCGGCCTTTTTCGAAGCCTTCCCCGCTGCTTGACCATGAGAAACGTGAGGTGAACGGCCGGTTCGCCGCGGGGCTCTGTCTGCCAGACCCGTACATCACGCATCGTCAGCATCGCGACCTGAATTGGGCGCATGGCGAACTGATAGGAACAGAGCACCATCGCAGCCTCGCAAAGCTCGTCGTGCGCGATGCCTGACCAGCCTCGGGCCCTCACGAGGTCCGACGTTTCGTCCAGGTAGCGAACGATTACGGCTTCTTCATCAGCACTCAGGAAGACATCGCCCGACCGCACACCGGCATATGAGTCCGACGCGGGGCCGGGCAGGGCAGCGCTGACATAGGTCAGATAGGACTCGGACCACCCGTGCTGGCGATGTCTGCATAGCAGCCGCAGAACCGCCTTAACGAAACGATAGGCGTGAACCGGCAACTGACGGGCGCGCAGCGCCATCCATATCGTTGATATGCGGGTTGGGCCGGCTGCAACAACGCGGTCGACGTCATGCACATCGAGATGCATTGCTGCGATCAATACATTGAAGCAGGTCGAGATATGCAAGTCTTCGCCCAACAGGAAGACCAGTAGATGCTTCTGCACAGCGCCGTAGACAGCAGGATACCGGCCAAAGTCGAGCCGGGACATCCGACCATTGATGTGAAGTCCGAAGACATCTGTCTGACGGACTGCCGGGATGGAGCGGAGTTGGTCGTCGAAGTCGTCGTAGTAGCGTACAACGGGCGGTAGCTCCGGCAGTGACGCCACCATGCTTTCGAGCACCGATGGCTCGGCTTGCCCACGAAGCCGGGATGGGAAGGCCTCCAGCATGATCAGCGTCCCTGCGGCAGCGCGCGCAGCAAGGCCACACGATCGTCGAATGCGTCGTTCCATACGCTCGCGAGTCGGCTTTCAAAGACAGCCCTAGCATAGCGCGACGGCATGTCCGACTCTTTCGACCATCCGAAGAATGTACGCAGTTTCTGCAGCGCTTCGGGCATCGAGTCGCCTCGCTCCAGCAGCTGGTGAAGCCGCAATACGGCGCTGGTGTGCCGGAGGTCGTGGCAGGTGACCGACTTCTTTCCGGTGCGGTCGTGCAGTTCCTGCAGCACATCCGTAGACAACGCTTTCGATATCGTTGTAAAGATCTTCGTCAACGACTCTGTGGAAAGAGGGCCGCCAGTCTGGGCGCTTAACATGAACGAATGGGAAGGCCGGCCCCGGTAATTTTCGCAATAGATCTGCACCAGGCCCGCCGTTGCGTCGCTGACGGGAATTTGCCTGACCGAATGGAGCGTTTTGATGCTGGGTTTCGAGTAACGGCTGTCGCTGCCAACTTCTTCATACTCGTTTTGCCGGACGTTCAGCCAGTACCTTGTCCGGCCAAGTTCGCGGTCATAGCTGCTCTTGATGGCGTCTGCTGGCAGCAGCAAGAGTTCGCCGCGGCGCAGACCCTGATGCAGCATCAGCACGAAGGCGATGAAGACCCGCCAGCGGGTGTGCGCGCGCTGGAAGGGATTGGCATCCGATTCCGGATCCAGGATCTGATAGAGATTCTCGACCACGCTGGAGGGCAACGACCGAACGGTCTCGCTGCGGGCACCTTGGCGAATGTGAAGCTGACGGTAAAGCGTTGATAGTCGGTGGATGCGCGCCTCGATCTGTCGCATCTTCGCGTCCGCCGACTTCGACAGCCATGTGACCACCGATGTCACGAATGCCAGTCCGGTCTGCCACCGGTCCTCATTGCTGCGAGTGGCAACAGGCTGATTACGCAGACTCACGAACCACGACTCGAGAATGTCCGCAAGCCGGGCATCGTCAAGGTCGGATAGCGCGTCATCCAGCGCATTCGCTTTGAATGACCGATCCGCATGCTCATACAGGTTCTCGATGTACCGCAGCCGCATGGTCTGCGTGGACGTTGCCCATTGCGCACCCGCGATGACCAGCCAGACCGCGGCCCAGTACCTGGGCATGTGGTTGCTGTCGACCAGCGCAACCCCCCGGAGCGCCCGTGGCACGGCGGCGGCGCTGACCTGAACGAACATAAAACCTAAACCCACAACAAAACGCAACGGCGAAAGATACCATAAAAGCACTTTTCCGTTGCGGTATCTGAAGTCTCCGTGCCGTCCCACACGCAACACTTCAGAACATACCAACAGTAGCTATAATGGTTATTATGTTAAATATGTCACAACGTGATTAATTTCTCTGCGGACTATCCCGACGTGTCTTAGGCTATTTCGCAAGGCGCGAGCACAGTCTAGATCGATCGTCTCGATGCCGATGGGCGAGGAAGCGAAAGCGTAAATTCGACCTCGAAATTGAACATCAATGTGGCGAGCGCCGTAAGGTCCGCATTATCAGGCCGCGCAACGCACCCCACGATGGTTATATTGCCAAACCGCGCGGGATCGGTAATCTAGCCCTTCTGCTACTCGGTTAGCGCGTCTCAGGAAAACGCCATGCGACTTGGAGCCATTTGCCTTTCTGCCGCAATCCTCGCCGGATGCGCAGGTTCGCCGGCCAGAATCTCAATGATGGATGAGGCCGAGCTTTCGCAGCAGTCAAACGAAAATCTATGCGCCGCCTACTACATGGGCTCAAACAAGGATCGTGTTCTGGCTGAACTCCAAAAGCGCGGGGCGCTGAACAGCCGAGACCAGGACAATGTTGCCGGAAAGAAAATTCAGATCGGAATGTCGAGCACGGGCCTAATTTGCTCCTGGGGACGCCCCAGCAAGATCAACAGTACGACGACACGTTATGGAACCCGCGAGCAATGGGTTTATGAAATCTCCACATCCAAGCGGCAATATGTGTACGTCGAGAACGGGTTAGTGTCTGCGTGGCAGAATTGAATGGACCACCCGTGACGCGACGTGACGACACCTCTCACTCTTGCGGCACGTTTAATCACGGGGTGGGTCGCCACTAACGAAGCGCAGAGCTTCGGCCCGCTTCTGCTTATCGCGTGCGCAACAGGAAGGTGCCAGGTAAACGTCCCCACACTACACAAGCCGACATCGATACGGAACTCGGTGCGTACGCCGAGCATCCAGGGCGTCATGTCGCCACTCTGATCTAGCACGGCGATTGGCAGACGGGCTCTGTGGCCGTTCGCATTGCAGGCGGTTGGGTGGACGAGGCCATCGGTGGCTACAGCGACACCGCCTTCATCAATAACGCAGTCAAGCGCCCCTAGGGTCAATTCAATCCCGAATCCGCCACAACCTTCGCGCCGCGCATGGTGCCCAGCGAATGGAAGTGGCAAACAATTGGCACTATCTCGCCGCCCTCTCTGCTTCGGCAGCGGCCTTAACTGCCTGTTGTAGACAATTAATGCGATTCATCATCGTCTGCCTATCCGTGCCGCTAAACTCCTGCTTGCACTTCTCCATCGCCTCGCTTGCGGCAGCTATGCGAGCTTTTTCTTGCGCCACGGCGGCAGGGTCGGGATTCGCATCTACTTCGACGGCCTGCGCAATGGCATCCTTTCCGCCACGCAGATCGAATGCTGTCTCCTTACTGCCGCCTGTGGCAAGGTAGTAGCGGAATATCACGCTTTTCCCTTCCATAAAGTCCCGGAGCGTTCCAGTCAGCGGTTGGTCCTTGCCATGCCATACCAAGAAATTTACCCACTTGGGCTCACGCTTCACCATATCGGAGAGTCCAGGAATTCGCGAGTTCCTGCCGGCATCTGGTTCGACCGGCTTCAATTGGTCGATCCGGTACATGAGGGACTGGCTACCTAAGACGTCAACACTATCTGGGGGTAGGGAGAAATTTGCCCACACAGCACCCGCAGGACTTATGCGATAGAACGAAAGTTCAAAGCCTTGTGCGTTCCGTGTCATGGCAGACCGCCGCACCTCGTCGGTCATCGAGTCCGTTTTGGTTTTTAGTTCCCAGCTATAACCACGGGGGGACACAACCAAGAACACGAGGAGCATCAAAAAACGCATCTGAACGCCCAGCACATGAGTTTTTCCTTAGTCAAATGGGTTCAGCACCCGAACACCCAGCCCCGCGAAATCTTCCACGTTGCGCGTTACAACGGTCAGGTCGTGTATTAGGGCCGTCGCGGCGATTAGCTTGTCTAGCGCATGCTCAGGATGGGGAACGCGGAGACGTCCCCACACCTGGCCAATTTCTTCGTCCACCGATAGAATATTCTCTGTAAAGTCACTTAAAACAACCTTCAGCCATGCATCAAGTATTGCCGCCTGCTGCTCATCGCCACGATGACGGACCACTTCGACACCACGTCGTAACTCTCCCACAGTGACCACTGAAAGATAGAGACCGTCATCCCTCTTGCTTGCCTGACGAAAGAATGTCAGCACACCTTTGTTGGCGCGTTGGCGTTTTCGTACCTCGCTAATGACATTGGTGTCAACCAAATACACGTGCGGCCTCTCCCACGTCATCGACGCGTGCAAAGTCGGCATCCTCGCCAACATTGGGCATGCTCATCAGAACTTCCGCAAAGCTCCTGCGCTTTGTCCCGCCCAACGCCTTGGCCAAGATTTCACGATGTTCGGCTTCAGCGCTACGGCCGTGAGCAGCGGCTACTTCGCGCAATCTCTGCACAAGCCTCTCATCGACATTTCTTACCAAAAGATTTGCCATCGTCACTCCTTGTTACCACGCTATCAATGATAGCACTTCAATAAGGCGGTGCAAGCATTGATAGCATCCCGGATGTGCCTCATCATCGATATTTATGCGTGGATCGTCACGCCGGGAGCCGTTGCTCCATCGCGGCGGTGCGAGCGTGCCGGCCACGGCCGCCAGCGGATCGGCATACTAAAGCCGGCAGTCGTGCTGACGCGGCCGCTTCAGGCAAGCTGCATCCCGGCGATCTCGGCGACCAGCGCGTCGATCGCATGGCGGGTCTTCAGCGGGAGATACGGCGTCGCTGGCCACACGGCATGGATAGGCAGCGGCTGGCTGCCGCAGTGCCCCCGCACGAGTACCAGTTCGCCGGTGGCGATATAGCGCTCGAGCAGCCAGGACGGCAGCTTCACGAGCCCGAGCCCGGCAACGCCAGCGCCGGCAATGGCCTGTACGTCATCGAGACTCAGTTGTGGCCTGACCGGCAACTCCCGCTCGCTGCCGTCGGGCTCGCGCACGCGCCAGGGCGACAGCACGCCGCAGCGCGAGTGGAAGATGCCCGCATGTCCTTCGAACTGGTCGATGTCGACCGGTTTGCCGTGCCGGGCTAGATAGGACGGCGCCGCGCCGATGCACATGTGCTGCACGCCGAGGCGCCGCGCGGCAAGACTCGCGCTGTCGTGCAACGTGCCGATGCGGACCGCGAGATCGATGCCTTCCTCGATGAGATCAACGGTCCGGTCCGTGAAGGAGATATCGATCTGGAGCCGTGGATGCTTGCGCGCGAGGTCGAACAGCACCGGCGCAGCGCAAAGGTGGCCGAATGCGAGCGGCACGCTGACCCGCAGGCGGCCGCGCGGCTCGGTGTGACCGCTGTCCAGTTCGGCCTGGGCGACGTCGAGTTCGGCAATTGCGCGGCTGCAGCGAACGTAGAACGCCTGGCCTGCCTCGGTCAGCGTCTGGCTGCGTGTCGTCCGGTGGAGCAGGCGCACGCCAAGGCGCGTCTCGAGTCTGGCCACCGCCTTGCCGACCGCCGATCGCGTGAGATGCAGGCGTTCGGCGGCAAGCGTGAAGCTGCCAGCTTCTACCACCTGTACAAAGGCGGCGACGCCATCGAGCTGGTCGACCATGTAGTGTCCTTTTGGGGAATATAGGGAACCGCATGCGGGAAATAATGCCGCGAATCGGGATCAGGATTCCCGATATAGTAATTCCAAGTGGTTCTGCGCGCCTTTCCGACGCGCAACCGGCATGCGCCACGCTCAGCAATCCCCCGCTATCCCCGCCACCCATGACAATGTCCCGACTACCCGCCAATCGGCTCGCACTTGCTGCCGTCTGTCTGACCTCGCTGATGTTCGGCCTGGAAATATCCAGCGTTCCGACAATTCTCCCCACGCTCGAAGCGCTGCTGAACGCCGACTTCAGGCAACTGCAGTGGGTGATGAATGCGTACACCATCGCCTGCACCACGGTGCTGATGGCCACCGGAGCGCTGGCCGACCGCTTTGGACGCAAGCGTGTCTATGTGATCAGCATCGTCATGTTCGCGTTGACATCGCTGCTGTGCGGACTCGCGCAAAGTGCAATCGTGCTGATCCTGAGCCGGTTCCTGCAAGGGATGGCCGGCGGCGCCATGCTGATCTGCCAGGTCGCCGTGCTTTCACATCAGTTTCAGGAAGGCCGCGAACGCAGCAAGGCATTCAGCGCATGGGGCATCATCTTTGGGATCGGGCTCGGCTTCGGTCCGACGATCGGTGGGCTGATCGTCGCCATCGCGAACTGGCAGTGGGTGTTTCTGGTACACGTGCCGATTGCCTGCGTGTCGGTGGCACTCGTGCTGGCCGGCGTGCAGGCGTCGCGCGATCCCAATGCGCAGCATCTGGATGTGGCTGGCATCGTCACGCTTTCGGTCTCGTGCTTCGGCCTGGTCTATGTCATCACGCAGGGGCCGGACCTCGGTTATGCCAGTCCGCTTGCCTTGAGTCTCGTCGCGGTAACGACGGCGAGTTTGGTCGCATTTGTGTTGGTAGAGAAGTACAGCGCCCGACCCATGTTCGACTTTGCGGTGTTCCGCATCCGCGCCTTCTCGGGCGCGCTGTCCGGGTCGATGGGCATGAACTTCAGCTATTGGCCGTTCATGATCTATCTGCCGATATATTTCCAGGGTGCGCTTGGCTACACGAATGTGAACACCGGATTGTCGCTGCTCGCCTATACGCTGCCTACACTGCTCGTGCCTCCTATTGCCGAGCGGCTGATGCTTCGATTCGAAGCACGCAGGGTCATTCCGCTTGGCATGTTCACCATCGGACTTGGCTTCATGCTGATGCGCGTCGGCGCTGGCATGGAACACGCGAGCTGGCTCACCATGCTGCCTGGCTGCCTGTTGTGCGGAGCCGGGCTGGGCCTGACCAATACGCCGGTCACCAACACGGCTACCGGGGCCGTCTCGTCGAACCGTGCCGGCATGGCGTCGGGCATCGACATGAGTGCTCGGCTGATCAGCCTTGCCATCAATATCGCCGTGATGGGGTTCATCCTGCTCGAAGGGGTGCAGGCTTACCTTGCGCGCGCACTGCCCGGTGCTCGCGACGGTTCGACGCTGCGCATGCTCGCGGAACAGATCGCGGCCGGCAATGCCTCACATCTTGCTCAGGGCAACGCCATGATGGAGGCGGCGGACCCGCAAGGCGCGATTGCTCACGCGGCCCTTGTGCATGGCTTCCGGCTTGTGATGTTCTATGGCATGGCCGGTGCGTGGTGCCTAGCGTTGCTGAGCGCGCTCGCGTTCGGGATCCGCTCCGCTCGCAAGGAAAATGGCATCGGCGCGCCCGGCACGCCAACACGGCGATCCTGCCCGTAGTGTGTCTGTTGCGGCCGGTTACCGATGCAGCGATGCGGCCAGACTCGTCACAGATACACGTTGGACGGATAACGCTCGGGCATTGACCGGACATTCCAATCTGGCCGCACAGAGGAGGTTCTGAGTCGGAACAAGCGTGCCTTGGCGCGAGTCCGTCCCGCTTTTTCCTTTTTCTTTTGCTTTTGCTTTCGCTGGCTTTGCTGGCCGGGGCGTTCATCCCGTTGTCGTTCTATCGGCCTCGCGGCCTGGATGTTGCGCTGACTCATGGCAAGGTCCGCCGTTGCCCTGCGAAAGGCGCGTCAGAAGACGCGCCTTTCGTCCTTTTTGAAAGGAACATGTTCCTTCTCGGTGGATGCTATCGGGCGTAGGCCAGCACGTGTGTTGCCAGCGCTCCCGTATGCTGAACCAACCCGGAGGGTTTCCTGGCAGCAGCGTTGCCTGTTTTCTCGCTCCCAACGAGCCAGGCAAATGCAACACGCCGAGCAACCTTTTCCCTCGGATGCGGGGTGGGCGGTGGCAGATCCAGTGCCGCGCTACGCTTTGACGGCAGTTCGCTGATGCTGATGACGCTGTACGCCTGCGTCGCATCGTTGCGGACGACGTAGGCTGTGGCACCGACGCCCGGATGCGGACGCGACCGTTCAGCGTTCGGGCAGCACGGGTGAATGCAGGGCCGGTTACTACGTGAATGGTGCCGTACTGGCGGGCGAGCTTGCGGGTCGATGTTTCGATATGGCTCCAGGTCCGGCGGTTCGACGGGCTGTTCTGCGGCAACGACTTTGGCGATGCTGAAGCTTTCGGCCTGCGATGCCTTATCGGCGAAGTCACCGCTCGGGGCAAGGTGGCCTCGATCATATCCAGATCGTGCGAAGTCCCGCAGTTGGGCACGGTCGCCAGTGGGCAGACGGTCTTCTTCGTAGAAATCACTGTCGCGCGGCAATGTGCGTGCCGCATCGGCCGCAGCGCCAGTCAGGCGCTCTGCCGACCACAGTGCCGTGCGGGTCTGAGGCGAGTGGAGGATCGCATAGGCGCAGTAGCACAGCAGCTTGGCGTTACCGACGGGCCGGCTGACGGTCGGCTGGCCCGACTCCAGGATGTTTGCGCATTGCGTGGTGTCTGTCGCGGACCTTCGGGTCCGACGCTCTATGGCAGCGGCTCGACAATCGCCATGCCGATATTGCCATTGCCCGTGGGGAATGGACTGCCCGGAACCGGTGTCAGCGCACCAGTGGTTGAATTGATTGCGAATCCGTAGAGCTCGCCGAGGAAGGACGGCGAATACAGGAAGCGCCCACTCGGATCGACGCGCAGGCGTTGCGCATTGAAGCCGGTGGGCGTGCTCCCCAGGTTCTGATCGAACAAACCCGTCGTCATATCGCGCCGCACCACCTGTATCCCATTTGCACTCAGCCCACCAGTCAGGACATAGGCAAAGGGGCCCGAGGGGGCGAGCGCGATGTCGGTGGGCGAAAGCATCGTCGGGAAAACGTCAATCGCGGTCACGGCACCCCTAACGGGATCGATAGCGCCGACGCCGATCGTGTTGCTGGACATGTTCAGGGAGTACAGCATCCGGCCATCGGCAGACACCACAGCGCTACGCGCGCCTGAGCCAGTGGGTGGCGTTGTGTCTGGCAAATCGACTGTGCCGAGCAACGGATCAAAGGCCATGGACCACACCTCGTCCGTTGTGGTGTTCACCGAATAGATAACCCGGCCATTCGGCGACACGGCGACACCTGACGTACGACCGCTCAAGTCACCGCTCCAGTATCCTTGTCCAGTGGCTGTCGCGGTGTTGGTGATGGGGTCGATGCTGAATGCGAGGACAGTTCGCCCTGCGCCAATAATCAACCACTTGCCAGTCGGATGCATGGTGATAACCTCCGGCGTCGGGTGTGTCGGCGCGCTCGTGCCGGGGATGACGCTCAGGGCGCCACTGGTTGGGTCCAGCTGGTATGCCTCCACCGCGTCGTCGTCGCGCATGATTGCGTAGCCCACCAGTCCCGACGGCAGGAAGGCGATGTCAGTTACCCTTCTCGTTGTGGCGAACGGGCTGCCAGGCACTGCCGCAAGCGTTCCGTTGCGCGGATCGATCCGATAGACCGAAATCTTCATATCCACGCTGTTGGGCACGACCACGAACTGGGCCTGCACGCAGTTGATCGTCACATCGGTAACGTTGGTGCCGGCGATGGTGCCGCTGCCGTTCTGCACGGTGCATGTCTGGCCGGCAGGCTGGCCAGACACAGTGACGCCATACAGCATCCCGGCGACAAGCCCGGTGGGGAATGAGAACGCTCCGCCGGCGCTGACGACCGCCGTATCGCCGTTGGCCCCGGCCAGCATCAGGCTCTTCCCCGCGGCCAGACCGGACACCGTACCGCCCACCGTGTAAGTCGGCAGCGGCACCGTGGTCGGGCGGGCTAGCGCGGCGTTGCCGCACAGGCGTGCTCCTGTGGGTGTATCCGCGCAGGCGGCGAGCACGGCGGCGCCAGCCAGCGTGGCATATGATGGACTGCTGATCTGTGCTGAATGGCCGTCCACCGCTGCGGTCACAGGGAAAGTGATATCGCCGGTGCTCCACGACCAGTTGGTCAGGTCGGCGATACCATCGACGCCATCCGAGCGCCGTACGGCGGCGGTCACGGTTTGAGCCGCCGCGCCGGCGGTCACTGTCAGGATCGCGGGCGACAGCGTCAGCGTGTACGACTTTGCGGGCGTCGACTGCACTACCAGATGCGTAACCGCGGTGGCTCGGCCGCCATCGGCAAGCGTCGCCATGGCCGTGATATCGGCTACGCCAGCATTGTGGGTCTGCACAGTGGCATAGGTGCCGACCACAACCGAAGCCGAGATTCCTGCCGGCGACTTGTCCGAAGCCCCTGTGACCACGGCAACGGATTCGTCGGAAGACGTCCAGGCAAAGCTTGCGCCTTTCACCTCATTCCCATCGGCGGCAAACACCGTCGCCTTCAACGTCAGCGTGGTGCCTGCTACCGGCGCAGCGCTGCTTGTGTCTACGACAACCTTGATGGCGCCTGGCGTAGCCGACTGGGCCGGAGTGGCATTGTCATCGGAACCGCAGGCAGCAAGTACCGCGGTCGCAAGCAAGGCAATGCCGAACGCGCGTGCGCTGGCAGGAAGGCGTGGAAACATGGATCCGACCCGTAATTTTTTCTGGTTTTGGCGCGGCGCTATCGCCCGCTGCCTTGCGCGCGACTGTCGGCGCTAGCGCGTGTTGCCTGTCCCCGAACAGCGGAGACCAGCGCGGCTGCCTTCTTGGTGGCCGCTATAACTCCCATTGAATAACGTCGGGAACCTCATTTTTCTTGAATCGGCACCTGCGGGCCAAGTTTCGGGGCCCGGACGGCGGGCAGGTCCTGCGCGAGGACCCGCCTTCGTCGAGCAGTCTTCAGGGGACGTTCAGGGCTCGAACCGCTCAACGGTGCTCACATTGCCACTGGCGTTCACGCCGCCGATCATCAGTACGCTGCCATCATTGAGCAATGCGGCCGTGCCGTTGCTCCGCGCCGCCGCCATGGTCGCGCCAGCGCTCCAGACGTTGGTGCCGGGGTTGTAGATCTCGGTGGAAGCGTGCCGGACGGTACCCCCCGCGATCCCGCCCGCCACCAGCACGCGGCCATCTTGCAGCGTGGTGATGGTCGGCCACCCGCGCACGGCACCCCTCGTGCTGACCGTCCACTCGTTCGTGGCCGGATCGTAGAGCGAGGCCGTGAAGTTGCCGGCGCCAATCACCAGCACCTTGCCGTCGCGCAACGCCACAGATTGGTTCTCCAAGCTTGGGCCACCGGGGTAGGCCAATGCTGAGCTCGGACCGGCGTCATTGACCGGGAAGCGTTCGGCATTCGGGGCGAAGCCATCTATGAGGTTGGTGCCACCGGCGACGAGTATCGTATTGCCATCGGGCAGCAGTGTCGCCGCATGGTTGGCGCGTGGCGTGGACAGACGTGTCGCCATGGTCGTCCAGAGGTTGGTGACAGGGTCGTAGATTTCGGCGGTGTCCCAATAACTGCCCCCCCAATAGCCACCCATGACCAGCACCCGTCCGTCGGGGAGCAAGGTGGCCGTATGGTTTTCGCGCGACACGGACATATTCGGCACGGCCAGCCATACGGCAGCGATGGGGTCGTAGATCTCCGCGGTGGCCGTGCGGCCCCCGACGACCAGCACGCGGCCGTCCTGGAGCGGTGTGGCCGTCGCATTGGTGCGGCCAATGGACATGCTCGGCGTCGGTGCCCACGTATCAGTGGCGGGATCGAAAAGCACCGCCGCATTGGTTGGGACGCCCCCCGCACTGCCCCCGGCGACCAGTACCTTGCCATTCGCCAGCGGTGTCGATGTGCTGTCGTATGCAGGCGTGGCCAGAGACTGCACCGTGGTGAAGCTGCCAGTCGACGTCACAGTCAATCGCAGTTGGGTCTGCGCGCTGCCGCCGTTGTTGCTGGCCGTGACCGTGTACACCGTCTGCGTCTGACCCGCGGTCGGCGTGCCGGCGATCACGCCGGTTCCGGTATTGAGGCTCATACCCAATGGCAACGCGGGACTGACGGCAAACGCCGTGGCCGCGCCGCCCGTGAGGGACGGCGTCAGCGGCACGAGGGGTACGCCAACTGAAAGGATGAGGTCGGATGCGGGATAGGTAATCGATGTTGGCGGCACAATGGCCGCTGCCACCTCAATGCGCAGCGTGGCCGTGGTCTCGCCGGTCTCATTGCTGCCTGTCACGGTATAGGCCGTATCTGCCGTCACGACGGTCGGCGTGCCGGCGATGATGCCGCTCGCCCTATCGAAGGTGAGGCCCACCGGCAGAGCGGGCGCGATGCGGTAGCTGGTAATCGGACCGCCGCTGCTGGTGGGCGCGTTGCTGGCAATGGCCTGGCCGGCGGTGTAGATCACGGTCGAATCGCGATAGGCCAAGCCGGCCGGCGCAGCCGGAGTGCTGCGGACTTCGATCTGCACGCGGCCCGTGGCGCTGCCGGCCGCATTCTCGGCGGTCACGACATAGATCGTGGAGGCGGAGATCGCAGCGGGCGTGCCACGGATGATGCCCGTGACGGCGTCGAGGGCGAGGCCTAGGGGCAGTGCTGGCGCCACACTGTACCGGTCGACGGCGCCGCCGCTTACGCTAGGCTGGTTCGGCACGATTGCCTGGTCAACCTCGTACGTGGCAGAGGTCATGGCGTAGCTTAGACCCGCCGGGGCCTGCAGGGTCGCGGGCGCGTCGCTAACGGCGGGGTCATCGGATAGACACCCTGTCACCAGCGCGAGCCATGCCACACAAAGCAACACAAAGAGAATGCGGCCCAGCCGCACGACTTCATGCCGCGCGGGCGGCAATGTAAAGATTGCAAAGGAACGCATGACCAGTACCCGTGGAGTTTTTGTACGAGCGGCCCGCAGCTATGTGGCCTGGCCGCCCACAACTTTTGGCGGCAACTATAGCATCGGTTGATCGGCCAACTCGGGATTGCCCACAGCATTTGGATGACGCGGAAGTCGAGCGAGCCAATTCTAGGCCTTACCTCACCAGTGAATTGTTTATAGAGACTTTGGGTTGGCCGTACATCGGCATCGAACTTGAAGGGGCGATCACCGCGTCATCGACGTTTGCCAACGGGATTTTGATGTGCTGCGCCTTCTCGATGATGTGCCGCAGCATTTCATCGAGCACCGCGGGCTTCTGCGTAGGCACATACACGTGTCCGCGATGTTCACGACTTTGTTACGGATCGCACCCAGAACGTGGGCGTCGGCGAGCAAGTCCTGCATCAGGATGGCATGTTCCGGATCACGGAGAGCGTCATTCCTTGGGTGGGCACGGCATCGACTAAAAAACTCGATGGCCGCTTTGTGGTTCAACAGCATGACAGCGTCGCCGTCCGTGCCATCCTCACCGCGCTCAAACAGTTGTCGAAGTAGCCAAAGAGGCTATACCGGTTGCCCTCCAGCCGTGACGACGACCACGACAGATCCACCAGCAGGTGCTCGAGCACTTTGCGCGCGAAGGTTGCCGCGGGCTGTTGGACAGTCAAACGGCCCGAGCGGTAGAGCTCGTCTGCCAAGGCGCTAGGCATCTGCGCCGATTCGTTCGGCACGTAGTCATCGACGAAGCTTCGCAGGTAGGTAACCGGATCGCGCGCCGAGCGACTAGAGCAGGTTGTCCCGCAGCGCGAGGGACGCTGGCGACCGCTCCGAGTGCGCGGCCGCCGCAAGGTCGGGCAAGGCCGGCACCGTGGGCGGAGCCACCGAAGGCTCAGTTGTTGGCGCCGGGCGAGCGAGGGTATAGCGCGTGGCGCGGGTTTGGCCAGTGCGGATCAGCTCGTCACTGACACACAGCGCATCGAGATGCCGGCGCACGGTGGAGGAACTGCTTCGGGTGGCTTCGATTACATCCGTTGAGGAAACGTGCTCGCGGCCGGCTACCGCTAGTTGGCGAATTGCCTCCAAGACGTGTGCGGGTGTTGTTTTCATATATCGCGGAGAGGAATCTGCTCAGTTTCGAGTATCTGCCCTTCGTTCGACTAGTTCGCTCGCCATGGAGTCGAATCTGCTCAGCAATTTGAGCAGATTCTACCGGAATGAGCAGATACGCATAATTTGTACGGATGCTATTCACGGTACCTGCAGCGGTGAGCTGCCGGCTGGCAGTCGATCCAATTCGGACAGCACCATCCCAATGTCGCCTGTCCCACCCCAGCCCGCCTGACCAGGGGTTTTATGGCGATGCCTGAGTTGGATTAGCCGGCCCATTATTGAACGCCGATAAGCTTAAAAGGCGGGCAGCCAGCTATCCGGCGTGCTGAGCAAAGCGAGCCATTTTTTTCGCCTGCCACAGGTAGTCCGGGATTCGTACGCGTCCGTTCAGTATCCGGTCGGTATTTGTGAATGCCGAATCGGTCACGACGTGATGGTGCTGTACTGCCGGGCAAACTAGCGGATCGATGTCTCGATATGGCTCCAGGTCCGGCGGTTTCGCCGGAGTCACCGCTTCGCTGTAAGGTGAAATACCCAGCGCACTGGAGCGCCAGATGGAAGGGATGCAGGAGGCATTCACCAACGCCAGGGCCTATCTCTTCATCGAGCGCCGGCGCATGCGGCTGAGCCGGATGAATGTGCTTCAACCCGATGACAGCACGACGCCCGGTGACGACCTGGAGTCTGACTGTAAGCACTCCAGGCGATCTGCCCCTGGTTAGAGCCTTTCTGGTTGCGCGTATTGCGCGGGCCACGATATTGGCGCGCATGACACTGCTGGGAGAGAGGCAGAGCGTCTGCTGTAGGTGCTGGCATTGGACCATCGTCTCATTGACTTAGCCCTCGGGCGAAACAACTCTTAGAGTTCCGGTTTCCGCGGCGCACAACCGACCCGTTGGCTGTTTCCTGTCATACGGCTGCCGTATTCAACCCCTTGGGTGAACAACATGGATGCTGCAAAGCAACTTTCCCACGCACACGAGGTCGGGATCAAGACCGGCATCGTCCTCCGGAAACGCATGGGTCTTGCCCAGGAGGCGTTCAGCAAGCGCGTGCAGGCGGCGCAGAAGACCGATTGTGCGCCCGACGATGCCGCGGCCCTGTATGGCGGTACCGATCCCATGAGCGCTGGCGCCTACGTGGTCGATGCCGCGCAGCGTGCCATTCTCTACTGGGACACGCTGCGGCAGCGGGGCAACCAATTCGTCGAGAATGCCACACATGGGCTCAAGCCCGTGCTCCACTTCGACTACGAGACGGTCATGGACGGACGCACCTTCGAGCGGCCTGTCAACTATGCCCTGCTCAGGATCACGCCCCCCGAGGGCGTGACCGTCCACAATAGCCGCCGACCGTACATCATCATCGATCCGCGCGCCGGCCATGGCCCCGGTATAGGAGGATTCAAGGACGATTCGCAGGTAGGCGTCGCGCTGCGCGCCGGCCACCCCGTCTATTTCGTCATCTTTTTCCGCGACCCCGAGCCGGGGCAGACCCTTCTCGATGTTTGCGATGCGGAACAGAAGTTCGTCACGCAGGTGCGCAGACTGCATCCGGACAGCGCCAAGCCTGCCATCATCGGCAACTGCCAGGGCGGATGGGCGGCGATGATGCTGGCCGCCTCGAATCCCGCCGATACCGGCCCGATCGTCATCAACGGCGCGCCCATGTCGTACTGGAGCGGTGCGTGGCAGGAAGGCGAGGGCGACAACCCAATGCGATACGCCGGCGGTCTGCTCGGCGGGACATGGTTGTCGTCGTTTTCCGCCGACCTCGGCGATGGCAAGTTCGACGGCGCCCATCTTGTGCAGAATTTTGAGAACCTGAACCCGGCCAACAGCCTCTGGGACAAGTACTACAACCTCTACAAAAAGATCGACACCGAGCCGCCGCGGTTCCTCGAGTTCGAACGCTGGTGGGGCGGCTATTACCTGATGAACCGCGAAGAGATCGAATGGATCACCCGCAATCTCTTCGTGGGAAACAAGCTATGGTCCGGCGACGTCAAGGCCACTGGCGGCAAGGGTTTCGACCTGCGCGATATCAAGTCACCCATCATTTTGTTCGCATCAATGGGCGACAACATCACCCCGCCGCAGCAGGCGTTCAACTGGGTGGCGGACCTGTACAGCAGCACAGAAGAAATCAAGGCGCGCGGCCAGGTCATCGTTGGCATGATGCACGAGAGCATCGGGCACCTGGGCATCTTCGTCTCCGGCAGTGTCGCCAGGAAGGAACATGCGCAGATCGTATCGGTACTGAAGTCCATCGAACTGTTGCCGCCAGGTCTGTACGGCATGGTCATCACCGAGCATCAGGGGCAGGATGGTAACGGGCCCGTCGAGTACCAGGTGGAGTTTCGCGAGCTTCGCCTCGAAGACATCGTCGCTCGACTCAATCGCTTCGAACGCAGGGACGAGCGGCCGTTCGAGGCGGTGGCCGCGCTGTCGGAATTTAACCAGCGCGCCTACGAACTGTTTGCGCAGCCGTTCGTGCAGGCCATGTCCAACGACATGACGGCGCGACTGCTGCGCGAGTTCCATCCGCTGCGGATGCAGAACTGGGCGTTCTCGGACATGAACCCGTGGTTGGCATGGCTCGGCCCCGCCGCGCAGACGGTCAGGGCCAACCGGCAGGCATTGGATGCGGCCCATCCACTCCGCCAACGCGAGCAGGCCGGCGCGGAACTGATCAGCGCAGCGCTGGATCACTACCGTGCCATGCGCGACGCTGTCACGGAAGCGTCATTCTTCGGCATATTCGCCAACATGTTCTCGATGTATCTCGGCGACAAGGCTCGCCCGGCGGCCATCTCCGCGATGGGCGCGGAGCCCCTGGCCCGGCCGGAAATCGAGGCGGCGCTCGCGAGCGTGGCGACCGGCGGCTATGTCGATGCTCTCGCCCGGGTGGCCGTCCTGTTGATGCGCCAGGGCGAGCCGTTGCCGCTCGCGCGCCTGGAACTGCGCAAGGAGCTGGTCGACGACTATGCTGATTTCCTTCCCGACCTCGACGCGTATGAGTGGCGCACGATACGCGGACGGCAGGAAATCATCGTGCGGCACGCGCCCGAGCAGGCGCTGGAGGCGCTGCCGATCCTGCTGCACGTGCCCGCCGACCGCAGGCGGTTACTGGCCTTGCTGGACACGCTGGCCACCGACGAGCGGATGACCGGCAGCCAGCCCTCGGAGGAACAGAGGGCCATGCTTGCCCGGATTCGCGCCGTGCTCGCCACCAAGCCCGAACGGCCACGCCGCGCGGCCTGAGGCGAGCGAACGAAACCCACGCCGTGAACCGTTGGCACCGGGAGTCATGTACATGGAAGCGAAACATGAGAAATACCACCGGTTGATCGAGTATTGCCGATCGATTCCCGCGACGCCGACCGCGGTCGTGCATCCCTGCGACCGGAGTTCGCTGGAAGGCGCCGTGGAGGCGGCGAAGATCGGCCTGATCGCACCAGTCCTGGTCGGGCCGAAGGCACGCATCGAGGAACTGGCCCGGACCGCAGGCATTGACATCGCGCCGTATCCGATGATCGATGTGCCCTACAGCGAGGCTGCGGCGATCGCCGCCGTGCAACTGGTGCGCGAAGGTAAGGTCGAGGCGCTGATGAAGGGCAGCCTGCACACCGACGAACTGATGGCGGCGGTGGTCAGGCGGGATTCTGGCCTGCGCACCAGCCGACGCGTGAGTCATTGTTTCGTGATGGACGTGCCGGGCCATGCCGAGGCCCTGATTATTACCGACGCCGCAGTCAACATTGCGCCGACGCTGGAGGAGAAGGCCGACATTCTCCAGAACGCCATCGACCTTGCCCACGCGCTCCACGTGACCGAGGTGCGGGTCGCCATCCTGTCGGCGATGGAGACCGTCAATCCGAAAGTGCCGTCCACCGTCGAAGCGGCAGCCCTTTGCAAGATGGTGGACCGCAAGCAGATCACCGGCGCGGTGGTCGATGGCCCGCTCGCATTGGACAACGCCATCAACCTAGAGGCTGCGCGGATCAAGCAGATTGCCTCGCCGGTGGCCGGCCGTGCCAATGTGCTGCTGGTGCCGGATCTGGAGGCGGGCAATATGCTGGCCAAGAGCCTGTCATTCCTGGCTGGTGCCGATGCGGCCGGCATCGTGCTCGGCGCTCGCGTGCCGATCATCCTGACCAGCCGCGCGGATTCGATCCTCACGCGGCTCGCTTCCTGCGCGGTGGCCGCGCTCGTGGCCAAGGCGCGCCGGGACAACGCCAAAGCAGTAGGGTGATGCCATGGCTGATGTCATCCTCGTCCTTAATTCCGGTTCGTCAAGCATTAAATTTTGCGCCTACTGTGCGCAGAGCGAGGCGCTGCCACTGGTGTTGCGTGGCAGTATCGACGGGCTCTATACCGCGCCAGCATTCCGGGCTGTCGATGCACAGGGCCGGGATATTGGCAGCCGGCGGTGGGAAGCCGGCGAAGTCCTCGATCACGGCAGCGCGGTGGCGTTTGTCGCTGATTTCCTGCGCGGCCATGGAGAAGGCCATCATCTGGCGGCCGTCGGTCATCGCGTGGTGCACGGAGGCACGCGCTACACGGGCCCGCTCAGGGTCAGCCCCGAGGTCATCGCGGAACTGGCATCGCTGTGCCCGTTGGCACCGCTGCACCAGCCACACAATCTCAAGCCGATCCAGATGCTGGCGGAACGCCGCCCCGATCTGCCACAGGTGGTGTGCTTCGATACCGCGTTCCACTGCACCCAGCCCGAGCTCGCCCAGGCGTTTGCGCTGCCGAAGGCGATTACGGAGCGTGGGGTGCGACGCTACGGCTTTCACGGACTGTCCTATGAATACATCGCCAGCGTATTGCCGCAGATGGACAGCCGTGCCGCGAATGGCCGCACTGTGGTGGCCCACCTGGGCAACGGTAGCAGCCTGTGCGCGCTCGCGGCCCGGCGCAGCGTGGCCAGCACCATGGGCTTCACCGCCGTGGATGGCTTGCCAATGGGGACCCGGTGCGGCAGCCTGGACCCAGGCGTGATCCTGTACCTGATGGACGAACTGAAGTTTGATGCGCGCGCGATCGAGGACCTGATCTATCGCAAGTCGGGGCTGCTGGGTGTCTCGGGCGTCTCGAGCGATATGCGCGCCTTGCTGGTCAGCGACGAACCGCGCTCGCGGCTGGCCATCGACCTGTTCACGTACAGGATCGGGCGCGAACTTGGCAGTCTCGCTGCCGCCCTCCAAGGACTGGATGCGCTGGTGTTCACCGCCGGGGTCGGCGAGCATGCCGCGCAGATTCGGGAGCAGGTGTGCCGGTACGCGGCTTGGCTTGGCGTGGAGCTCGACGCCGCTGCGAATGGCCGCGGGGAATTGCGGATTAGCAGCGCGGCGAGCCGCGTCTCGGTCTGGGTGGTCCCGACCAACGAAGAGCTGATGATCGCCAGGCATACCCGTGCCGTCATCGGTGCCGCCGCGCCATGAAAACCATCCAAATCGAAAACGCCGTCGCCATGATTCCGGATGGCGCAACCGTCATGGTGGGAGGCTTCATGGGCGTCGGTACGCCCGAGCGCCTGATCGACGAGATCGCGCGGCAGGGCAAGCGCGAATTGACGGTGATCGCTAACGATACGGCCATGCCCGGCAGGGGGATTGGCAAGCTCGTGGAAGCGGGCGTATTGCGTAAGGCCGTCGTCAGCCATATTGGGCTCAATCCGGAGACGCAGCGGCGGATGATCGCGGGCGAACTGGAAGTGGATCTGGTGCCGCAGGGCACCTTGATTGAACGCATCCGCGCCGCCGGCTGTGGACTTGGCGGCATTCTCACGGCAACGGGGGTAGGCACGCTTGTCGAGCACGGCAAGCGGAAGCTGGAGGTGGACGGCATCGAATACCTCCTCGAAACGCCGCTGCACGCGGAGTTTGCGTTGGTCGAGGCGTTCCTGTCGGACTACCAGGGAAACCTGGTCTACGCCCTGACCGCAAGAAATTTCAATCCGATCATCGCCATGGCGGCCAGTACGGTCATCGTGGATGCCGCGCACATTGTGCCGATTGGGATGATTCCACCGGATCACGTCATCACACCGTCGGTATTGGTGGACTACGTGATAGCCCATCACTGAGAGCCATGGACGCACAAACGATCATTGCAAGACGCGTGGCGCAAGAGCTTCAGGCGGGCATGTTGGTCAATCTGGGTGTTGGCATTCCGACCCTGGTCGCCAACTATGTGCCGCATGACATGCGCATCTTCTTTCAGTCGGAGAACGGCCTGATCGGTACCGGGCCCGTCCCGGAAACGGGCATGGTCGAACGCTACCTAACCGACGCGGCCGGCCAGCCGGTCAGCGCGTTGCCCGGCGCGTGCACGTTCGACAGCGCCATGTCGTTCGGGCTGATCCGCGGGCATCACCTCGACATGACGGTGCTCGGCGCGCTACAGGTGGACGAGGCTGGCCTTCTTGCCAATTGGACCATTCCGGGCAAGCTCGTGCCGGGCATGGGCGGCGCCATGGACCTTGTAGCGGGGGCGAGGCGAGTGGTCATCGCCATGCAGCACTGTGCCAAGGGTAAGCCGAAGATTCTCAGGCAATGCACCTTGCCGCTGACCGCGTTGCGGCCGGTGGATCTGGTCGTGACCGAACTCGCTGTGATTTCGTTCGCGTCCGGCGCGCCGGTGCTGATGGAGACGGCGCCCGGCGTCTCGGTGGCCGAGGTGCTGGCCGCGACCGAGGCGAGACTAGTGGTGCCCGATGTGGTACCGGAGATGACATTTGACGGAGCGACAACATGACCATCGATAACCACCGACCGATCCTGGAGGGGAAGAAAGCCCTGATCTGTGGCATCGCAAATGAATCCTCTATAGCTTATGGATGCGCGAAGGCGTTTCGGGAATTGGGCGCAGATCTTGCCATCACCTATGCCAACGAGAAGACCCGGACCTATGTGGAGCCGCTGGCGCGCGGGCTTGACGCCTCGATATTTCTGCCGCTCGATGTGTCGAACCAGACTGACCTGGTTGCAGTCTTTGCACAAATCGGGGAGACGTGGGGCAAGCTCGACATCCTGGTCCATTCAATTGCATGGGCGCCAAAGGAGGACCTCCAGGGTGGGCTGCTGAATTGCTCGGCGGAGGGTTTTAGCAAGGCTATGGACATCTCCTGTCATTCCTTCGTTCGTATGGCCAGGCTGGCTGCGCCATTAATGCATGACGGTGGGGTCATGTTCACGATGAGCTATCACGGTGCTACCAAGGTCGTGCCGAACTACAACGTGATGGGGCCGGTCAAGGCGGCATTGGAAGCTGCTTCGCGATATCTGGCGTACGAACTGGGATCACAGGGGATTCGTGTGCACGCGATCTCCCCTGGACCGCTCAAGACGCGGGCGGCGTCGGGGCTGAAGGACTTCGATCTGATGCTGAACGATGCGGGTGCCCGCGCTCCGCTTGGGGAGCTGGTCGACATCATGGATGTTGGTTTTACCTGTGCCTTCCTGGCCACACCCTATGCCAGACGGCTCTCAGGCGAAACCTTGTACATCGACGGCGGCGTCAGCATCATGGCTTGAAATGGAGTTATGAGCAGCTTGAGGGAGACAGGCGGTCGGCCGCGGTTAGTTCCGGCACGGATTCGCCTAACCGCTTCCGGGGCGGTGGGGGCGGCGTCCAGTAGCTTTCGCGCTCGGAAAGGTGGGAAACCAGGGCGGGCGGCTAGCGAACGACTGAAGTTTGGCTTACTCAGGCCGCTTGCGGTTAGATGGCCTGATGACCGGAATCGCCGGTTTAGTCCTCAGCACATCAGGCTAGAGACTTGCTCGTGTCAGAGGAACGGTCGACTCTGAACGGACCATCGAATGTTTAGACGGCGGTTGCTCGACTAGCAGTGATCTATCTTTGCTTCGACCCATTGAATCCGAGACCCATCACGGTCATTCGCAGATCCGTCTACGGACGACTGAAGCTCGATGCAAAATCTGCCGGTCGCGGGGCGTTGCCAGATGACGACCGCCTCGTACCGCAACCCTTTTCCCGAACCCCGCAGATGCATCTGTCAGAATTCTCGTTGCACGATTTCACTTATTTCTGACGCGGTGGAAGCACACAAATGGCTGCCGGCAAAACGTTTGTCTTCGTGAGGCTGAATCTAGAGAAAACTGCCCACTGCCGAACGAACCGTGGCCGGAAGAACGCTCAGATTGGAAGAGTGGCTTGTATCGCATACGCGGTGTTGACGTTTTGAACGTCGGGCGATGGCGCGCTTCGCCCAGACCAATGGCAGGTATGTGTGGACACAGGCACCCGCGCTTAGTTCGCGCAAGCGCGGCGAGCGATAGTTGCACTGACAAGCTTGGGAGGAAAGTCCAAGTCTGCAGCGATTTGTGCAACCACATGGTCTAGTTCGTCAGTTTCCATTGCCGTCGCTCTCACAATCTCATTGCAGTCTGGCCGCGCTTGCGGACGGGATCTTGCCGCTAGAACGCCAGGCTCACGGCAGCGATGACCACTTGGTCATGGGACGCCGGGTTGAACCAGTAGATGCTGCCTGTGACCTTGCCGAACGTGAGTTGCAGCAAACCACCGCGCTGGAATTCGCGATTGCCGCCATAGATCCGCGTGCGCTGTGCAACGAAGCCCAACCGCAGCCACGGCAAGGGGCGGTATCCGAGCTCGCTCCATGCATAGGTGTAGGGTGTGGTGGAGCCTGTACCTGGCAGATACTCTGCTTCGATGTAGTAATCGAACTTGCTGATCGCCAGACTCGCTTCCGCGCCGACGATGGGGCCGTGCGTGCTGCCTGCGACAAAGCCGACGATGGGAGTGACTTTGTACTGCACGGTCTCGCCACCGGAAAACGACCAACCGATGAAGGCGGATTGGGCATGTATCGCTTCGTAGTTGACGCGTGCCTCAAGATGAAGCGAGCCATGATCGGCAGCGAAGATGCCCGAGCCATAGCTACCCTCATGTCGTGGCATGTTCCAGAAGCCAGTGGCCATCACACTCCAGACCGGCGATGGCGCGGTGGCATCCGGCTGGGCCACGGCAACCTGTTGAGCATGTGCGCACTGGAAAGCCAGGCAGATCCCAGCAGCGGCCAGCAACGCACGCACGTCATCCCCCCAATGCGATGACCGCCGCAGTGAGGGCGACACCGAGCGCCATCAAGCCGAAGCCGGCGCGCCATGGACTGATACCGCCGTAATGTCCCAGTGCCGCGCCGCTTGCGAACAGCATGAGCAGGGTCAGAGCTCGGGAGACGACGAGGGCCGTAGTAACGTCATGCCACAGGACGAAGGGTAGCGCGACGGGGAAGGTCGCCAGCACGACGATGCAGAAGATCCGTAGCGCTGCCAGTAAGTCACCACCACGCAACTTGGGACGCGTGGGAACTGCCACGCCGCTAAGGAAACGCCGCCGCAACGGTTCGAGATCCTCATCGGAAACATGGGCATTCATCGCCGGCGGCAGTGCATCTCGAATCGCATCGATGCCGGATGCCGGATCGCCGCGTCTGGTAATGACGACGAGCTTCTGCAGCATGCCGCGTCCCGCCAGTGTTCGCACAAGGTACATGATGGCATCGACCAGTCCCCAGGCGAGGTTGCAACCAATGGCTGTGCTCAGCATGGTTCGGCCGGCATCGGGGCCTGCGGTAGCGGAAGAAACAGCGCCGACGAATGTCAGCGCCATGAATAGCCCGAAGCACGTCTCGGATACGCGGTCGACGATATCGAGAGCCGGGGATCGATCTCTAGCGGATTTCTCTTGCGACGAATTGATAGACGACATGCATCTGCCCGGAGAATCGCCGTCAGAGTGACGTGCTTTTGGAAAGTAGTCCCATCGAAGTCAGTAATCCATTGGACCAATGGCCTAAGGTGGCTCGGTGCTCTCCTGATTCACTTCTTGGAGGCGCGGGGGCATATCGCTAACTCCGAGGCTGAGCTGGGGATAGCTTTGCAGGTCTCGCTCTCCTGGCACGTGGGCAGTGTCGGGATCTGGAGATTTTAGAACTCTGTCGCCTTGTTGTGTTGGAGGTCAATAGACTTCGATTGCAAGCCAGCAAGCGGTATTCTTCGTAGAAATTACTGTCGCGTGGCAGTGTCCGGGCTGCATCTGCTGCAGCGCCAGTCAGGCGCTCCCCGACCAAAGTGGGGTGCAGGTCTGGGGCGAGTAGAGGACGGCGTAGGCGCGGTAGCACAGCAGCTTGGTGTTACCGGCGGCCGACTGACTGAGGGGTTATCCCGCGGCCTGCCCGCATTGCGCAGTGTCCTTGGAGGAAGATATCGCCGCTGTGACGGCGAGAATTAGGGCGACTGCTAGGTGGCGAATCGCTGCTGTTTTGAAGTGGGCGTTGAACACAACACCAGCTTGCCCGTTCTGAGCCAAAGGCAAGGTTGCCCGTGATCGGGGAGACCATCAATGGCCTTGCCGATGAATTTATGTAAATCCAGAAGCGGCCATTCCTTGTCGAGGGGCGCTGTGAGATCTTCGATCACGGGCATGGGTTTGCAAGTACGGGAGGATTACGTCCATGCGACACCGTGGCGGGGGATTGACGAGTCACAGGTTGCGACCCAGAGATTATTGTCCCGCCGCGGCGCCCCGCCCGGCAAGGCAAGTTACCACTGCTGCTGTTTGCTTCCCTTGATATTGCCCGCTACGCCGCCGGCTACGGCGCCGATCGCGGCGCCAGTCCAGCCACTACCTCCAGCAATGGCCGCGATGCCCGCACCCGCTGCGGCACCGATGCCAGCACCGGTCACGGTGCCTTGCTGCTGCGGTGTCATATTTGTGCATCCTGCCGCGCCGGCGGCCACTAGCATCGCACCAATCAGTTGGAGTCGTTTCATGGCGTCACCTTACTTCTTTGTCTGCAGACCGGGAATAACCATTTCGAACCAGATCGTTTCAATGACGGGCCGCTGCAACTGGTCAGGATGCGCCGCGTACCAGCGATCCACGCCCTGGCGCACGGAGTCGAGCGAATGGCCCCTGAGCCCCCTTGCAAAGCGAGGAACGATGCTTTGCCCGTCGGGCGGTGGCTTGCCATCGTGATAGGCGATATCAACCTGAACCACGTTGGCAATGCCGACAAGGTAGGCCTTTTTTGTCTGTTCAGAGGAGTCGGTCCACTGCTTGCCGGTAATCAGCGGGACTTCATCGGCGCGGGAGTTAGTCGCCAATGACAGTGCTATCAATGCCGCAGCCATCACTGCGAGTTGCTTCAGTCTTCTCGCCATTTCGGTCCCTCAGCGTTGCTGTTATCCCACTCAGCAGTGCGTTTGTTTGAACACTAGTCTCTATTCTGGTGTCTGCGGCGTCTGTGAGTGCTGGGGCGGTGTCGTCCTCCCAGGCCCTTGGCAGACTGACTAAGAGCGCGTTCACGGCGGGAGAATCGAATCGAGGCAGCAAATTCCTCAGGCGCGCCCGCATGGAAACTGCCGCATCCCGGTATCCGAATTGAGGTGAGCAGGAAGTTCGGATTGCCCAGGCCGGTATTGAGCATCATCCTGTTCGGCACGCCGCCTGCAACACCCGGATCTCTACGACTTCTTTTGGTTCGCGTTCGCACGTGCGGCTGAGATCGCTGCATCGCGCTCCTTCGCCGCTGCGGCCTTTGCCTCGTCGTATACCTTCTTTGCCTCCGAAACCTTGGTGTTGTAGGCCTTCCGCGCGGCGGAGATCTCCTGGCGCATGTGGATAATCTCGTCGCTGGGAGGCTGCGACTTCGCCGAGGCAGGCGCCGAGGTAGTGGTCTGCCCGAATACTGGTGCGGACACTGCAAACATCACGGCGGCCAGGATGGCAACAGGCTTCATGTCATTGCTCCAGAGTTGACCTCGGAAACGGTAGTCCGATCAGTGCTCGACTTCCATTGGACCAAGGTCCTATCGTCGGCCGCCGCCGCCGGAAGTCTCGTACACCACCTGGGTAACAGCCACGAGCGACTTGACGCTGACGTTCGGCCCATATCGATGGCATGCCACCGACTTACATCCTGATCAACGCCCCATCCGGCGGTTGTAGGCATTGGTGACGCGTTGAAGCAGTTCTTGTTCTTGCGTATCCGGTGAGGAGACTATCACCCTCAGGAATCCACAACCGATCTCTGACGTTTAGCGCGCCTGGGTCGAACGGCGGAAAACGGTGAATCCCAGGAACGTGTCGAGGGGCATGCCGGAGACCGTCGCGCTCGACCAGCCGATCAGCGCGGATTCCCCGTGTTCGCCAAGAACGTGGGCGTGAATCGCAGGGGCCACGATGCCCAGTCGCTCGGAGAGCAACGACCGCAGCCGCCCGGTGTCGAGCGAGGTACCCGTGCTGATGACGCGCTCCTGCGCGCAGCGCAGCCGGTCAAAAAACGACGTCGGCCAGCACATCACAAGGATTGGCCGCAATCAGGTAGATCGTATCCGGGGCCAAAGGGGGCAAGGCGATCGACGATTTCCGTCGCAATGCCCGCGTTGGTTTTAGCCAGGTCCAGGCGCGTTTGCCCCGGCTTTACGCTGACGACGGCGGTGATCACGACGATGTCCGCGTCGCGTGCGTCCTCCCTCCGTCGCGCCGGAAGAATCGAATCTGAACCTGGCCAGGTTTTATTCGCGCTAAATCAGTAGATAGTGAAGTGAAGGCCGCGTGGCAGTTCGTTCGCCTTTCATATGCTATGGTTTATATGACCTTTTCGATAAGAGGCGCCAGTGTGGCGTTGGCGCCGCGAACGACGGAGTGCAACCCGATGGGACTGGTACGCTTGAGCATCGAAGGCCATCAGGTCCAGGCGCCGGCCAACTGCTCCATCCTGCAGGCTTTCCTCTACGCGGGCGAGACGCTGGTCGAGGGCGTTGGCTGCATGGGGCAGGGGGTCTGCGGTTCGTGCCGCGTCATGGTGCGGCACAGCGGCGAGCAGGAGGTGAAGACGGCCCTCGGATGCGAGACGCTGGTCGAAGAGGGCATGCAGGTGGCTTTCCTGGATTACTTCACCGTCTCGTCCCGCCACAGGTATCGCCTGGACGAAATCGGCGACAGTTGGCAGGCGCTGCGCGCCCTCTCCGAAATTTTCCCGGAAGCATCCCATTGTCGGCACTGCAGCGGCTGCGATCGGGCTTGCCCCAAGGGTCTCGATGTCCAGCGCGGCGTCAATCTCGCCGTCGCGGGCGAACTGGCTGAGTCGAGCGACGTCTTCGATGAGTGTGTCATGTGCAACCTCTGCACCCTGGCCTGCCCCGAGCATATCCGGCCCAACCATCTCGGCCTGTTCGTGCGGCGGATGATCGCGGCGCAGTCGCTGCGTCCGGCGAACCTGATGCGTCGGCTGCAGCAGATCGAGCGCGGCGACATGAAGATCGATTTCGACGCGCCGGGCGCCCAGCCGCCGCGCTGATCGGGACGACAACGATGCCCGCTGGCATTTCCTTCGAAGACGCGCGCAAGCGCTACCGGCCCGGTGCGGTGCCGACAATCCGCAGCGACGACACCTCGGTCGACGACCTGCTCAAGGGTTATCACCCCGACCATGGGATTAATGCGCGTGTGGCGCTGAGCATCGGCGTGAACCGGGGGGAGCCCTGTCAGCCGGATCTCGCACGCTATCTCCAAGCCAATGCGCTGATCGACGATATCGACATCGCGGGCGCGCAAGTGATCAGCACGGACGTTCTGATCATCGGCGGTGGCGGCGGCGGATGCGCAGCGGCGCTCGTCGCGGCAAAGCAAGGCGCGCAGGTGATCCTCGCCACCAAGCTGCGCCTGGGTGACAGCAACACCGTTATGGCCGAAGGCGGGATTCAGACGGCCGTCGGCGAGGACGATAGTCCCCAGTTGCACTTTGAGGACACCTTGCGCGCCGGGCACTTTTGTGGCGAGCCAGAACTCGTGGCGCAGATGGTGATGGATGGGCCCGATGTCATTCGCTGGCTGATCCAGCTTGGCGTGATGTTCGACCTGGAAGAGGGCCGGCCCATGGGCGGCAACCTTCTGCGCAAGAAGCCCGGCGGTGCCTCGGCGGCTCGCATCCTGTCCTATCGGGACTACACCGGCTTGGAGATGATGCGCGTGCTGCGTGAGGCGGTGGACCTCGATCCCGCAGTCGACGTATGGAATCGCTGCCCGGCGGTCGAGCTGCTGTCCGACGAGCGGGGCGGCTGCGCGGGGGCCGTGATCTACAACCTCGAGTCGCGTGCTTTTGTGCTGGTGCGCACGCGTGCCGTGATTCTCGCCACCGGCGGGGCGGGGCGGCTGCACCTGAACGCGTTTCCGACTTCCAACCACTACGGTGCCACTGCGGACGGTCTGGTGCTGGCCTATCGGATCGGGGCACGCCTGCGCGAACTCGACTCGTTCCAGTATCACCCCACAGGCATCGCCTATCCGGCGCACTTGGCGGGCGGACTCATTTCGGAAGCCGCGCGTTCGGCAGGTGCCAAGCTGATTAATGGCGAGGGTGATCGCTTCGTAGACGAACTTAAGCCTCGGGACGTCGTGGCCTCGGCGATTTTGCGCGAATGCGCGCAGGGGCGTGGCATTGACCGGGACGGCCAGACTGGCGTCTTCCTCGACACACCGACGCTGGAAATGGAGAACCCCGGCATTCTGGCCAAGCGCCTCGTGACGCTGCGCCATCTCGCGCGTAAGTGCGGTCACGATGCGGCAGCGGAGCCCTTCCTCGTTTATCCGACCCTCCACTACCAGAACGGTGGCGTGGCGATCGACAAGGACGGTGCCACGAGCGTGCCCGGCCTGTTTTGCGTCGGCGAGGTCACGGGAGGCATTCACGGGCGTAACCGCCTGATGGGGAACGCGCTGCTCGACATCCTGAGCATGGGGCGGCGGGCCGCGGCCAAGGCAGCGGAATTTGGCGCAGGTGCCAAGGCCAGCCGCGCAGGCATCGGCCATGTGCACGCCTGGCAGCGGGAATTGACGCTGGCCGGGCTACCACTGCATGTCAAGGCACCGCAACTCTTCCCCGGCTATGCCCATTTCGACCTGCGGGTCGATGCAGCGTTGCGCCGGGGCAAGTGGGGCGGCGCGGGCGGCGGCGTCCGATGAGCGATCCACGGAGCGCGCGATGCACAAGCTGAATCAGGTTCTCCTAAGGGACGATATCCGGATCGGCGCAGACCTGGACGCCTGGCTTGCATACGGCGGCGGAGAGGGACTGGCCAATGCCCTGCGCGATCCGCTTGCCATCCTCGCCGAAATCGAACAAGCGGACCTGCGCGGAATGGGCGGCGCCGGATTTCCGACGCATCGCAAATGGGAGCCGGTTGCCGCCGCCGCTGCTGGCGACAAATACATCATCTGCAACGGCAACGAGGACGAGCCCGGTACGTTCAAGGACCGCTATCTGCTAGAGCACACGCCGCACCAGGTCATCGAGGGTGCGCTCATCGCCGCGGCAGCGACCCATGCCAATCATGTCGTGCTGTACGTTAATCCGCATCAGCCGTTGGCCCTCAATATGGTGCGGCAGTCGGTGGAGCAGTGGCGGGGGAACGCCCTGTTTGCGGAACTCGGGCGTTTGGTTGGCGGCCCGCTCTCGCTTGACGTGATCCCCAGCTCGGGCTTGTACATCGGCGGGGAGGAGACAGCGGTGATCGCGAGTGTCGAGGGCGGGTTCCCGTTCCCCAGACGAAAGCCGCCCTATCCCGCCGAACATGGTGTGCATGGCTCGCCGACCATCGTGAATAACACCGAGACTCTGGCACAGGTACCGGGGATTCTGCGCAACGGTGCGCAGTGGTATCGCTGTCTTGGCATTGGGAGTGCTGCCGGAACTAAGCTTTATTCTCTTTCGGGTGACGTCCTGCGTCCCGGCTTGTATGAACTGCCAATGGGCACGTGTCTGGAGGCCCTGGTGTTCGAGCATGGCGGTGGCATGCTTCAGGGCAAGGAATTCAAGGCGGTCTTTACCGGCGGCCCCTCCAACACCTTGCTAACGAAGCGCGATCTCGATGTGGCGCTCGATTTTGACTCCGTGCGTCAACGGCGTTCGCGTCTGGGCACGGGCGCAATGATCGTCGTGTCCGAAGACACCAGTATCGTCCGCAAGGTCTCCGAGTACGTGAGCTTCTTCGCCCAGGGCTCATGCGGCCAGTGTCCGCCTTGCAAGGGCGGCACCTTCCAGATGATGCGATTGCTCGGCCGGATCGACACGGGCCACGGCGTACGTGCCGATCTGGAGGCGCTGGAGAACCTGTGTAGCATCCTGCCCGGTAGCGGTCGCTGCGGTCTTATCGACGGCGCCGTGACGGTGGTGGAAAGCTCGTTGCAACAGTTTCGGGCGGAATACGAGGCGCTTCTGATTGCATGACGGTGTCGGACTCGCGACGGGTAGCGGCTGAAGGTTATATTGCGCGCCTGAACGGAGCATGGTGATGGGCATTCTGAACTAGCGCCGCCGCCGCGGCCCCGATGAGCAGGAGGACAGCCGGCGGGAGGTGTCGGAACTGGCCGAGGGTATCACCCGGCTAAATCCCCGTCTGCGGCTATTGCCCCGTTATGCCGGGCGGCCGGCCCCCTAGATCCGCATCGCACTCGGCCACGTACGCGCGGTCGTTGCCGGCATTCCCGTAGCACGGGATGCGAGTCCGGAGACTTGGGGGACGGACCGGTACATCCACGCGTGTTTTGACACGGGTCATGCGGTCACACAGGCCTTCAGCCGTTCCCCGGACCTGCGCGACTACTTCGATGCGTCACCCGACGCAGACGATGCGCTTGCCGTGCTCGACATGGAAATGATCGAGCGGCGCACCCTGGGCGCGGCCCTGGAGGGCGAAGTCGTGCGCGCGGACGTGCTGCAAACCACGGTCAGCGTTTGCGCATGACCGCTGAAGGTCCTTCGGGAATGGACATTCAATATCCACCAACGAGGAGATCAGCGGGAAAGACCTTTGGCCACTGCAGCTCCCCAGGCAGGCTTCTTAGAGGGTGACGAATAAACGCCAACCGTTGAAAGAGATTTCGCAAGGCATCTTGAAAGCTTTTGTACTGCCCGACCAGCGATTGTGATGGTTGCCAGCGCTGTTTAAGGTGGGAAGGAGTCAACCCCAATCTGCAGAGGTGCGCACGATGACCCGGAGCGTGATTGTTGTGGACGACGAGAGCATCCGCAGGACGTTGGTTCGCCTTTTACTCGCCAAAGGATTTGTATCGAAGAGGTTTGGCTCAGCAGAAGAATGTCGATCTGCTCTTGACGTCCTTGACGGGCCAACATGTGTGATCGCTGATCTTATTCTGCCTGGCATCAGTGGTCACGAACTGCTCAGGCAACTGCCGTCGCACCTGACCCTCATCGTGTTTGACAAGTTGCGCAGACGTAACACAGACGGTCGACTATGTTGGCTGGGCGCCGTAGATCTTCTCGAGAAGCCGGTGGCCCTTGACGCAAGGATACAACGGCTCACAATCCGAGAGAGAGAGAGACGTGATGGCAATGGTCACCACGGGCCTCAGTAGCAAGGAGGTTGCGAATTTCTTGGGCGTCGTGGAAAAGACCGTGAAGGTCCATCGGGCCAACATCATGAACAAGCTGGAGGTCCGGTCATTGGCGGAACTGGTGAGATGTGCCGACCGGTTGGGAATGACTACATATCGCCGGAAACATTTCGAAATTGCGTGTCACAGCATTCCGCATCTCCTAAGAGTAGTGCGACGACACGCCTTTGACGTTATTCGTGAAGCGGAAGTCGGAAAGCCGTTAGGTGGCAACTTTACGAGAATCGTCGCACCGTGATTATTCCTACCAACGAAGGATTGCTCCTTCTTCGTTGATCTGCACAATGTCGTTGGGATGTTGCCCTTGGAGATGGCGTTGAGGTCTACCAAATCTGATCAGGAGTGTGCGGAACTGCTGTACTCACTGCTTCGTGATGGGCAGTGTTTCACTCGCAAAGGTATTGTCGATACAAATCTGCTGTCCAACCATGACTTCGGACGTGCCCGAAGAGTGCTGGAAAAAGCTGGACTGCTCGAGAATGTCCACAAGGCTGGATATACCCTTCGCATACATGTATTGGGCGGGCCGCCCGAAGAGCGACTGCGTGGACTCTCGTCCGTGCAAAACCCGCCAGACACATTTGCCCCGCTTTTGACCGCTTGGAGAATCGCATCGTTGCTTGCTCCCCTGGGAAAGGTTAGTCGCATCAACAGGAAGTTTGAACGAGAAGATGAGTCAGGCACAACTCGCCACGCTCCACTAAACGAAGCAATAGAGTAGAGGGCATCATAGACAACTTCGCCGTGGTGACCTTCGATGTAAAAATGTCCTCAGATTCAGTAGCCAAGAGTATCTATATTTCGCAGATCAATGGTAGGTGGTGGATTTGCCCCCGTGTCCCCGGACACGGTCACACCCTTAGATTGATAAGGCCATCGCAGGCCTGAACTCGCGGGGAGAGCGGTAATTCAGGGCGCTATGGGGGTGCTGCTCGTTGTAGTGCTCAAAGGCAATGGCCAGATTGCGAACTGCCATCTCGGCATCAGGCTTGGGCATGAAGGCGCCATAGTCCCGCTTCATGGTCTTCACAAAGCTCTCGGCCATCCCGTTGCTCTGTGGGCTGCAGACCGGCGTGGTCAGTGACTTCAGGCCGATGGTCGACGCAAATTCCTTGGTCTTTTCGGCCGTGTAGCCCGAGCCATTATCGGTCAGCCATTCAATTTCCGTCGGCGTCTTCAGCGCGTTTCCAAAGCGATTTTCGACGGCGGCCAACATCACGTCCCGGACCACGTCGCCGCTATGTCCACCAGTGGTCGCCGCCCAACTCATCGCCTCGCGGTCACAGCAGTCCAGGGCGAACGTCACGCGCAGCGGCTCGCCGATGTCGCAGCGGAACTCAAAGCCGTCAGAGCACCACCGCTGATTCGTCTTTGCTACCGCGACTTTACCCTCATGCCTGCGCTGCGGCCGTGGAGGCGCCACCCTGCGTTGCAGCAGCAGGCCGTACACTCGCATGACCAGATAGACCGCAAGGTGGCCATGGCAAGGGGGATGGTGCTGATGGAGCGCGTAGGGTTGAGCGCCAAGGCCAATGAGTATCCGTCACGTCTGTCCGGCGGCCAGAAGCAGCGCGTGGCCATTGCACGCGGCCTTGCCATGGATCCCGACGTGATCCTGTTTGATGAGCCTACGTCCGCACTCGACCCCGTGCTCCGCGAGGATGTGCTCGTAGTCATGCGCGAACTGGCGCGGGAAGGCATGACGATGCTGGTGGTGACCCACGAGGTTCGCTTCGCTCAAGACGTTGCCGACCGCGTCGTACTCATGGAAGGTGGCGTGGTAGTGGAAGACGCGCCTCCACAGCAGTTCTTCCGCGGCAACGATAATCCTAGCGTGCAACGGTTTCTGAACCTCGTCGCGAGTTGAGCCCGCTTCCGGGCGCGACACGCGGGGGGGGGGGGCCAGTTTGCGCTCGTCCAGACGGCCGCTGAGCGGCCCCAAGGTGGACGTCTGACATTCCTACGAACGACTGCTACTCGCCGGACAGGGCTCCCTACGAGCATGTCGCCGGCCGGCCACGTGCAGCTACAAACTGCGAGACAGCGCTTTGCCCTTATCTCCCGTGGCACTTCTTGAACTTCTTGCCGCTGCCGCAAGGGCACGGGTCGTTGCGGCCGGGCTGGTCGCCTGTCACCACGGCCTCCACCCGCGGGCCCAGGCTCTTCCAGATCTGGCGCAAGTCGTAGACAGCCCAGATCGCCTCGCCAAAGGTTTCCAGGCGCGCCTGGCTTGTGCTGGGCGGGCCATCTTCGCTGTACATGCGGACCTCTGGCTCGCCGGTGTCGTCCTCGGTCAGGGCGACGATGCTTTCGAGCGCGTTGTCCAGCCACTGGGCTACCTCCTTGTCGCGCGGGGCGGCCCATTCCTCGGGCCAGTTCTCCACTACGAACATGAAGCCCAGCGCCCACACTTGGGCAAACGACGGAATTTCCCGCCCGTCCATCTCGGCGCGCTCTTCCTCGGGCAGGCTCAAGATGGCGCCGCGGATGTCTATTGCCTCGGGATAGAAGGTTCGGTCATCCTCCAGTGTCTCCACGGGCTGGTCGAGTTGGTGCTCCACCTCATTCCATCGGCGCTGCCACAGCTCCATGAAGCGGGTCTGCTGGGCCGCGTCGTGGAACGCGGGCAGCAACGGCAGCGGGCTGCCTTCGGGCACGTCGAGCACCGCACCGTCTCCCAGCAGCATGGGCAGGTAGTCGGTAGCGGGGATGCGGCGACGCGTGCAGACCAAGGCCGTAAGAAAGCCGTCGCAGAATTCCCATTGCGGGATTTCCTCAGCGCGCTGGCGCAGGTCGTCCAGCAGATCGTCGAGCTCCTGGAATTCGTCGGGCGTAAGAGCGGTGGCTTCGGTCATGAGGTGGGTTCTCGCGGTGCTGGGTGGAGATGCGCTGGACGCATCGCCGCGAAGTATAGCGCCGCCCCTTTGCAGAAGTGCGCCGTACTACTTGCAAGACCGTGACGTTTCGATACCGCGGGGCAAGCCAGTTGCATCCCCGCGGCCGCTCCCGAGTGGCGTCTGTGGCCGGCCACTGCCGTAGACAGGTCGGCGAAAATGCCATGATCAATAGCCGCCGACCCATCTCGGTCTTCAGACGCGACGGCATCGAATGACCGCTCGCGAAACAATGAGCCACATGGAAGCCGGGCTCGGATCCAATTGGTTATCAATGACCAGAGTGTGACGGCCCTGCCTTATGATTCCGCTGCGTTATCAGACAAGCTACTGACGTTATCCTTCCGCCCTAGAACTTCCTCTAACTTTTGCGCTGAGACATGCGACAAGATCTGAAAAGAGGGGGAGCGAAATGCGAGGGGGATGGAGGAGGCGATTTGCCGTTGGAGGGCTGGCCCTAGGCGCCGGTGCCGTACATGCGGGATCCGTAACATTGTACGGTGTCGCGGACCAGGCGGTGGAGTACGCGCATGGGTCGGGCAGCGTGGCCCGCGTCGAAGATGGCCGCCAGGCGGCCTCGCGGTTCGGCATGCGCGGTGTCGAAGACCTGGGCGGCGACCTGAAGGCAATCTTCGTTGCCGAGGCAGGCTTCCGGATGGATACGGGCGCCGAATTCTTCGGCAACGGATCGATATTCGGCCGGCAAGCCTTTGTCGGCCTGAAAGGGAACTGGGGCGAAGTGCGCATGGGGCGGCAGTACACGCCGGCCTTCTACGTTATTGCGCGGCTCGACCCGTTCTCGCTGAATGCGGCGGTGTCTCCGTTCACACTGGTCGCCAAGTCGAGCGCCCAGGGCACGGGCTACGTACCCTACGCGTCGCGGGTCGATAACGCCGTCACCTACAACACGCCGGACTGGAACGGGCTCTCCGCATCGGCGACCTATGCGTTCGGCGAGGTGCCCGGCGAGACGCAGCAAGCCAGCACCTACGGCGCCAACATCCAGTACTTTCGAGGGCCGGTCTACCTGATGTACAGCTTCCAGGCCAGCACCAACAAGCCGGCCACGGCAACCATCCCACAAGGCCAGACACGGTCCCACTACGTGGGCGGCACCTACAACATCGCCAGGAAGGTGGAGTTGGGCGCGCTCTTTGGCTACAGCGCGAGCCAGATCGCGGCAACGGCCGCCGCTCGCTACTACGCGCTCACGATGGACTGGGTGGCCACGCCTGCCTGGACGATCAAGCTCGCGGCGGTCAAGCGCGTGGTGGTCGGGATGACCGAGCGACCGCTGGGCATGGCCTTTGGCGTGGACCATTCGCTGTCGCGCCAGACGATGCTATATAGCCGCGTGGCCTATATCCGTAACTCGCCCGGCGGCAGCGTTACCATCAATTCCATTCCGATCGACCAGGGCAGCGGCGACAGCGGCTACTCCGTTAGCCTGGGCATCAAGCACGTTTTCTGATCGCGCCAACCACGTCCCTATTGAAGAAGGCAAAGCATGAGTGAATCAAACTTTGCGGCGGATCGACGCCGCTTCATCGCGGGGGCCGGCGGCGGCCTGCTGGGATTGGGCACCCTTGGCGCCCTGGGGCTGCCCCTGCGCGCCTCGGCGGCACAGTGGCCGAGCCGCACGCTGCGCTTTGTCACGTACTCGGGCGCAGGAGATCCGGTGGACCTGCGCCTGCGCGACTTCCTGCAATCGCTGGCGCACGAGTACCGCAACACGCCGATGATCGTGGAAAACAAGACGGGGGCCGCCGGACAGATCGCTGCCCAGTCCGTGCTGCTGGCGCCGCCCGAAGGCTACGACTTCCTGCTGGCCAACGCCACGTTCACGATCACGCCTTCGTACTTCCGCAAGCTCCAGTACAAGCCGCTGTCGGACTTCGTGCCGGTGGCGCTGTCCGGCTCGGCCCCGATCGGTTTCGCGGTGCCCGCATCCAACCCCGCACGCACGTTCAAGGAGTGGGTGGCCTGGGCAAAGCAGCAGCAGGGTAGCCTGAACTACGCATCGCTGGGCAATGGATCGGTATCGCACCTGTACGGTTTCCAGATCCGCGACGACTTCAAGCTCGAGGCCACCCACATTCCGTACAAGGCGTCCGGCGCTGCGCTGATCGACATGCTGCGCGGGCAGATCTCATACGTCATGCTCGACACGTTCAACCTGCGTCCGCTGCTAGCAAAGAAGCAGGTGCGCATTCTGACGGTCACCGGGGCCGACCGCTCGCAATACCTGCCCGATGTGCCGACGTTTCGCGAACTCGGCTTTAACGGCTATGAGCGCACCGGCTGGACGGCGTTCATGGCCAAGACCGGCACGTCGACGGACATCGTCGCGTCGCTGAACCGGTCGATCAACAAGATCAATGCAACGCCGGAATGGGCGCGCAAGCGAGACGAGGTGTGGTCCGGCTGGAAGCCGCTGACACCGGCCGAGCTGCAACAGCAGCTTCAGAGCGAAGTAACCGCATGGGGCGACCTCGTTCGCCGTTCGGGTGTATTTGGAGACTGAGAGACATGAGCGCACAAGTGAACGCACAAGTAATGACAATGCAGGCCCATACCGATGCCGTACCTGTAAGCCAGGTGATGGTCGGATTCCCGCCGGCCCCCGAAACGCGCGTGGGACCTACCAACTGGTTCAAGCTACCGTGGCTGCGCTGGTCGCTGATCCATCGTTCGCTGTCGGTGCCGACCGTCGATGTCTGGCGCGGCGACGCAGCACCTTCGGCGTTGCCATCGGGCGAGGCACTCGATGGCGCAACAATGGTTTCGGGTCCTGACGGCTCGAAGATGGAACTCGATCAAGTGCTGGGCGCTTTGGAGATCGATGCCTTCATGGTGCTGCATCGCGGCAAGGTGGTTTTCGAGCGCTACCTGCATGGCATGGCGCCTCACCTGCGGCATGGCAGCGCTTCGATCAGCAAATCTTACCTCGGTATCGTCGCTGGAATACTCGCGGCCGAGGGTAAGGTGGACCTGACGGCCACGGCGGAAAGCTACGTGCCCGAAATGCGCGGCACTGCGATGGGCAGCGCCACGCTCCAGCAGTTGCTCGACATGCAGGCGGGCATCGTGCGGCCGGACATGGGCGACCGCCCATCCGCGCTGGGTGCTCAGGACGGTGGCGTGTTTGAAGTGCTTGGACTACTGCCGCGCCGCCCCGAATCTCCCGCAGATTTCTACGACTTCGTGCTGAGGAAGCCGGCTGCCGGCCGTCATGGCGAGCGGCTGTATTACGACAACGGCCAGCCCGAGGCGCTGGCCTGGGTGCTGCGACGGGTCACGGGCAAATCGCTTGCGGATCTGATGTCCACATACCTGTTCCAGCCGATGTCGACCGAGCGCGATGGGTTCTACTCGGTCGACAAGACGGGTGCCGAGTTTTCGTCCGGCGGGCTGAGCCTGACGCTGCGCGACCTGGCACGCTTTGGCGAAGCCATCCGTGGCAACGGCTTTTTCAACGGCCGGCAGATCATCCCCGAGGCGGTGCTGTCCGACATCCGCGCCGGCGGTGACAAGGCTTTGTTTGCCGAAAGCCGCTTTGCGGCGGCTTACCCAGGCGGCTCCTATCGCAACTACTTCTATCTGTCTCACGACCGATTGCAGGGCATCTCGGCGCAAGGCCGCTACGGCCAGCGTCTCTACGTATCACCGGCGGCCGATGTCGTGATCGCGCACTTTGGCGCGGCACCGGGTCAGTCGCCGCATCCGTTCGAGGTGCCCTACGCGCGCCTGCATCGGGAGATTGCGGAAACGCTGATGGGCTGAAGCTGTTTCGCCCGCCAACGAAGAGACCCCGCTCGCGGCGGGGTCTTTGTCATTCGCGGACTGGCTAGCAGGGTCAGGCCACGCGCCGGTCGTGGTCTTTCCAGAAGACCTCGCGTACTGCCTTGCGCGACAGCTTTCCGTTGGCGTTCTTCGGCAGCTCGGCCACCACGTCGACAGACCTCGGCTTCTTGAAGTCGGCGAGGCGTTCGGCGCAGTGCTGGATCAGGTCGTTGGCCTGCGCGCTGGCGCCTTCGCGCAGCACTACTACCGCCTTGACGCTTTCGCCCCAGACCGGGTCGGGCACGCCCACCACGCAGGCTTCATAGACGGCGGGGTGCTGGTAGAGCACTGTTTCGATCTCGGCGGGGTACACGTTGAAGCCGCCCGAGATGATCATGTCCTTCTTGCGGTCGACAATGTACAGATAGCCCCGGTCGTCGGCGCGCGCGAGGTCACCGGTATGGAGCCAGCCATTGCGCAGCGCGGCAGAGGTCAGTTCGGGTTCGCGCCAGTAGCCCGCAAACACGTCGGGGCCCGCGATCACGATTTCGCCGATCTCGCCGGCCGGTACGTTCCGGCCGGCATCGTCTACCAGGCACACGCGCGCTTCGCTGAACGGACGCCCACACGAAGCCAGTCGCTCGGGCTTGTCTTGCTCAATGGCCTCGCGATGATCGTCGATAGTCAGTGCAACCAGCCCGCCAGTCGTCTCACCGGCGCCATAGCCTTGCGACAGGATCGGCCCGAACGCGTGCCAGGCTTCGACGATGCGTGCCGGGGCCATCGGCGCGGATCCGTAGGTCATCGAGCGCAGCGTGGAAAGATCGAAGCGCGCGCGGTCCGGTACTGCCAGCAGCATGTTGATCATGGTGGGCACGACGAAGGTATGCGTGACGCGATGCGTTGCCACCGATGCGAGAAAGCCCTCAGGCTCGAACCGCTCGTGCAGCAGGATGCTCCCGCCCTGCGACAGGAACGGCTGGATGAACATGCCGCTGGCATGGGTTATGGGGCCCGCCAAGGCCAGCACGTCGCCGGGGTTGACGCGCATGCGTCCGGTCAGCACCTTGCGCAGCGACGCCATGCGGTTGCCCATGGTCTGCATGGCGGCCTTGAGCTTGCCGGTGGAGCCGGACGTGTAGTGAAGCACTGCCAGATCGGCATCGGCCAGTTCCACGTCGGGATTGACATCGGAAGCTTGCGACAGCATCTGTTCATAGCTCACAAAGCGCGGATCGGTGCCACCAAATAGCACGCGGTGGCGCACGGACGGCACGGCATCGGCCAAGGCATGCAGGCGCTCCGCGTGGACCGGGCCGCTGATCAGCACGGCGGGTTCCGCATTGCCAAGCGTCTCCAGCACTTCGTCATCGGATAGGCGCGCGTTGAGTGCAACCTTGACCAGTCCGCTCTTGTAGAGCGCGGTTTCGAGCTCTATCAACTCCGGCCGATTCCAGGATTGGACGGCCACGCGGTCACCTTTTTGCAGGCCCAGGCCCAGGAGCGCGTTGGCCACTCGACTGGAACGGGTGTCGAGTTCGGCAAAAGTGATACTGTGGTCGGCAAAGAGGATGGCCGGCTGGTCGGGCCAGTACTGTGCGCTGCGCGCGACGAATCGCCCCAGATTCATGATGTCTCCCGGTGGATGGATGGGGCGACCAGTCTAGGCAGTGGCGCCATGCATGCCGATAGCGGTGCACGCTTTGCCGATAACGCCACGGAATCGGCAGGGGGCGTGGTGAGGCTAATCTGTGCGTGGCAACTTAGGTATCGCGGTAGACCTGTGAACGTTCCAGCAGGATTTCGATCAGGCGCTCGGCCAGGGGAGACTGATAGGCATCCTTGCGGCGCAGCACACCGATGGAACGCGGCCAGCGGGCCGACGCGATTTCGAGGATGGCGAGGCCCTGGGTCTGTGCCACGGAGCGTCGCCCGAGCACCGTCAACAGATCGCTGCTATGGATGACCGACAGCAGAGCCGCTGCTGACGAGTTGGTTTCCATGGCCACGTTTGGGGCAGGTAGGCCAGCTTCGGCGAAGCGCGCCTCCACCAGTCGGCGCGCCACTACGTTGGCATTGGGCAGCAGCCACGAGTAGTCGCACAGATCGGCAAGCCGCAGCGAGCGTCGGCCCAACAACGGATGGCGATCACGTGCAATCACCACGAGTTCATCGTCGAACAGCGGAATCTGCTCGAACTCCGGATCGCCCTTGCGCGCCAGGGCGGCGATGCACAGATCGAGGTCGCCGAGCCGTAGCGACGAGTAGAGCGAATCGTTGAGTCCTATGGAGATCTGGATATGGGCGGCTGGCCGCTGCTTGATGAGTTCGGTGCAGGCTTCCGAGAAAAACATGCTCAGGATCGAAGCGGGTACTCCTACGCGAACCAGGCCGATCTTGCCGAGGTGCAGGTAGTTGGCTTCCTTGATGGCATCGTCGAGCGAGGACCGTACCTGCAGCACGCGTTCAAAGAATACCGAGCCGGCGGACGTCAGCGTCATGCCCTTCGCATTGCGTTCGAAGAGCTGTATTCCCAGTTCCTGCTCCAGACGCTGCACCCCCTTGGTCAGTGCCGGCTGACTCTGGCCAAGCTTCTCCGAAGCACGTCCTACGTGCCCAGCCTGCGCCACTTCCAAAAAATAGTTCAGGTCCTCAAGCCTCATATGATTCCGCCGCGTTATCGAAACTGACGTTCCGATCATGGGGGAGGAATGCTGCACGGTCAACACTGTCGGGGTCGGAAGAGGAGTCAAAAATGCCCGAACTTGCTGCCAACCCTGGCGACCTGCGTGCCGCGCTGCATCGCTATCTGGAGGATGAACTGCTTCCATGGGAGCGGGAGCAGAATATCGGTTACGAAGGCCGGATCTCGCGCGAGCTGGTCCGTTCCATCTGGCGGCGCAGCCGGGAGTTGGGGTTATACGGTGCCCAGTTGCCCGTCGAATTAGGTGGGCAGGGCCTTTCGGTGGAGGCGATGTGCCAGCTCAAGGATGATGTGGCCGCGTCGGGGGCCATCCTGTTTCCGCATGTACTGGGAGACTGGGGCGGTCCTTCGCGCGTGGGCAATCTCGTTCGGTTTGCCACGCCTTATCAGCGGGAGCGCTTTATCGACCCCGTGATCGCCGGCGAGCGCGGCGCCTGCTTTGCCATGACGGAACCGAATTCGGGGTCGGACGCGGCGAGCATCCAGACACGCGCAGTCGTCGACGGCGACGAATACATCATCACGGGAAGAAAGCACTTCATCACCGCCTCGGTATTCGCGGACTACGCCCTCACCATGTGCGTCACGGATCCCGACAAAGGCAATGAAGGCATTTCCGCCATCTTCATCGATCTCGATAGTCCGGGCGTTACACTCGATACCGCCTGCGTGCCCATCACGGGACAGTACGTGGATGCCGACATCATCTTGGACCACGTCCGCGTACCGCGCCGCAACTGCATTGGCGCAGAAGGCAACGGCTTTCGGCTCGCGATGAACCGCATCAGCCTTAACCGGCTGCTGCATTGCCCGACCATGATCGGCTTGGCCCGCCAGGCGTTGCGCCTGTCCATTGCGTACGCCAACACGCGCCGCCAGTTTGGCGGGGCGATCATCCGCTTCCAGGCCATTCAGCACATGCTGGCCGACATGGCATCGAGCCTGTTTGCTTGCGAAAGCATGGTGCTGGCGGCTGCCCGCAAGGCCGACGCGGGCATCGATGTCCGCATGGAAGCGTCGATGTGCAAGCTCTTCGTTTCCGAAGCCTGCTTCCAGATTGCCGACAAGGCCGTGCAGATCCACGGCAACGTGGGTGTCACCAAGAATCATCCGGTCGAGTTCATTTTTCGCAGGCTCCGGCTATACCGAATCGTCACTGGCACCAGTGAAATCCAGCGCAACACGATCGCCAAGGAAATCATGCAAGGGCATGGAACATGAATGCGGGATTGAGCGCTGGTTGCCGATGCGCGGGTCGACTTCAACTTTAACGTCTCATGCGGCCATCTCCATACGTACCAGCGACGCGGCCGTCTTGTCAGACCATCGTTGGCAGTGATGCGTATAGCTTGCCACGAAGTCCGCTGTCGGCGCGGTGAGGAGCGCTTCGTCGCGATATTGAAGGTAGACATGCAATTTCGGCAACGCATGCGGAAGGCTTACGCGATGCATCGTTCCGGCGCTGAGGTAGCGCTCGAAAGTGGGGCGCACGGCATCCATGCAGTGCATGATTGTATCGACGCGTGCGGCCAACTGGATAAACAGCGCGACCGACGAACACCGCACGATCCGTTTCGGCGGTGGAAGATCGAACTGTGCAAACAACGTGGCCACCGCGCTTTCCCCGTCGTCTATGGGATCAAGCATCAGCCACGGTTCATTGCGCAACGTGGCGAGAGTATCCTTTTCGGCCCGGCGCCGGTTTGAGACGAGCATCGTGTCGTAGCTCAGCATCCGGTGCCATTGGAGGCTGGTCTTGGGCGCGCCGTATTGACTGATGATGCCCAGGTCGAGGGTTCCATCGTCGAGTCCCCTGATGATCTGGGCGCCGCGCAGTTCCAAGACGGTCAGCTCGACGGCAGGATGTTGCTGCAGAAAGTCAGAAACTGTTTCCGCCAGCGGCAACGTAGCGGCGGTGCCCGTGTGCCCGATGGTGAGTTTGCCTCCCAGTGCGCCACGGTAGCGCGCCACGTCTTCGTGCATTCGCCCAATCTCCGCCTCTATCAAGCGTGACCTGTTGATCAGCATCAGCCCGCACTCCGTCAGGCGCATGCCCTTTGCGGAGCGAGTCAGCAACTCCGTACCAAACTCTCTTTCTAGCTCCTTCACCGCCTTACTTAGTGCAGAAGGTGTCAGATGGAGCATCCGTGCCGCCTCGTGAATGCTTCCGGCATCGGCGATTGCAAGGAGGGCCTTGAGTTGGTTGAGCTTCATCGCAGACTAGTACTAACCGAAATCGATATAGATTCACTACAGCAATTTCCAGGCCAATGAAAGTATGAATCAAGTTGTTTTCGGCGTCAGGAAGGGGCCGATGACGCTGAAAGAAAGTACACGCGTTGAATAAATATCGCGAGCTTTCTTCTACGCAAGTCACGACACTATGTTCCGCGCAACACCGGACAAGAGCGAAAGCAATCAGTCCGGGAAGGTCATCGAAGAATGGCTTCCCAATCTGGCTACGGCGGGCACTTCAAGCGAGTGCCGACCGATTCGTCTCACATCCTACAATTTCTGCCAATGAACAGCTTCATTCGATCCTTCATCGTTGGGATAGCGGTCTCGGCCTCCGCGTCGGTGCTAGCTCAAGAAAGCCAACTGATGAGAATCTATAACAGCAACGGCACGGGGTTCGGTGCACAGTCCCTTGGGGTCGCACCAGGCCGCAGCATGGTGTCGCTCTACGGGACCGTGGATATGGCGATCAACCATATCCGTTCGGGTTCCGAGTCCCAGACGAGAGTACAGAGTGGTAACGCCTGGACTTCCAAATTTGGCATCTACGGACAGGAGGACCTTGGCCAGGGATGGACCACATTCTTCCGTCTTGAGGCCGGGCTTCTGGCGGACACAGGTGCGCAGCAGATGGCAGGCACGCTGTTTAACCGCAATTCAGTCATCGGATTGCATAGCCAGCGGTACGGGCAGATGACTCTTGGTAGGCAGTATTCTTCCATGGGTTCCGCAGCCATCGGGGCGGATCCATTCCTCGGGAACTCGCATGAGTCGGTGTTCGCCACGATGGTCAGCATGAATGGGATGGGCGGGGCCGGGAACGTCGATGCATTCGCCCGACTCAACAAGACCGTCCGCTACATCTCGCCGCGATTTTTCAATAGTTTCTTCGTCGATACCAGTCTGTCGCTAAAGGATGATCAATCCGTTGGCACCTCCATCCATGCGAAGACGCTCACGGCGAACTATAGCGATGGCACCACCTTCGTGGGCCTCGCCTACGCACAGAGTTATTGCGATCGCGGTCTGCCAGGCAGTTGCGCCAGTACCGATCCGGCACTGCCGTCCCAACGCACCGATTCAATGATTCTCAGCGCGATCCGAGACTTTGGACCCTTCGTCGGACAGGCGTCCTACACGCGCGTGGCTCCGAAAGTGGCAGGCTCTCCGAACGTGAGCCTCTATTCGACCGGTCTGCAGAGTCTAGTGGGCATGAATCTGTACCGCGCCTCCCTTACCTATCGCCACACCACCACCGCGCAGAACTATGCCTATGGTGCCACGCTTGGTGTCGACCACTTTCTCTCCAGGCGGACCGCTCTCTACGGCCGTATCAGCATCCTGAAGAACGGACCGAGCTCAAACCTGATGATCAACCGTGAGAGCGCCGGAAACATCACGGCGAGGGAGGGCAGCACTGTGTCCGACATTTCGCTCGGGATGTATCACAACTTCTGACCATGGCACCCCGCTGCCATTCCCAGTTCCGGGATCTTTTACACATCTGAAGCACAATGCAGACCACGACAGCAACAGCTCGCCGAGGGCAGCGTACCGATGCCCCATCGATTGGACAGACGCGCCTGATACTCGCAACATCCATCGGTAATGGTCTTGAGATATTCGACTTTACCGTCTACAGCTTTTTCGCCGCGATGATTGGCGCGCAGTTCTTTCCATCAGGAAATCCGATTACTTCACTCTTGTTTTCCGTTGGCACGTTCGCGTTGGGATTCTTGATGCGGCCGCTTGGCGCGATCGTACTTGGTGGCTATGCGGACCGCGTAGGACGACGCGCCGCAATGACCATGACAATTTGGCTAATGGCATTGGGGACGGCGATGATAGGCCTTTGCCCTCCGTATGCCACCCTCGGTATCGCGGCGCCGTTGCTCGTCGTGCTTGGTCGGCTATTGCAAGGCTTCGCCGCAGGCGGCGAGGTGGGGGCGTCGATGTCTTATCTGATGGAGTCGGGTGCGACGTCGAGCCGCGGTTTTCGTGTGAGTTGGCAAAGCACCAGCCAGGCGGCAGCAGCATTGGCTGGTGCTGGGTTCGGCATGGTGTTGAGCAGAACGTTGTCGCCAGAAGCCCTGTATGACTGGGGTTGGCGAGTGCCATTTCTGTTCGGGTTGCTGGTTGCTCCGGTCGGCGTATACATCCGACGAGCGCTACATGAGCGGCCTCTTCCGGCGGGCGATTCTGGCTCGAAATCGTCGACGTCTTTGCCGGTTGTTGCTGTGTTGCGCGATGAGTTCCGAAGCGTCGCGCTCGGCGCACTCTCGATCATGGGCGCCACTGTCTCGTTGTACACGATGGTCTACTACATGCCGAGCTATCTAACGCGCGTCATGCACATGCCCGCGGCACTTGGCTTTCTCTCGGCAGGGGTGTCGGCAGTGGTCCTGCTGCTTGTATCACCGCTGTCTGGTTTGCTGGCGGATCGTCTCAAGCGTCGCAAGCCGTTCTTGCTTGCTACGTTCGGCTTCGCGGCATTGCTTGTCATGCCCGTCTTCCACCTTCTCGTCAATGTCCGTCCCGATACAGCCTACGTTGCGATCGCCGCATTAGCTGTGTCCGGTGCCGTGATGGCAATCGGGGGGGCGTCGCTGCTACTCACGCTGCTCGAGGCTTTTCCGCCTGCCATGCGGGCCACCGGTGTCGGTTTGTCCTATGCCATTGCCGTCACGTTCTTCGGCGGTACAGCGCAGTTCGTGGTGACCTGGCTGATCGAACAGACCGGCAACCCAATATCGGCCGGCTGGTACGTGCAAGCTTGCTGCCTGATAAGCCTTGTCGCGTTGTGGCGATTCGGCGCACGCCGCAAAACGGAGTGACCCGTTTGGGTTTCACCACTGACAGTTCCAGTGCACTCATCATGACTCAATACCTAAGTACGTTCGATCTGTTCCGGATTGGTATCGGCCCTTCGAGTTCGCATACGGTGGGACCGATGCGAGCCGGAAAGGCATTCATAGACCGGCTGGGGCAGGAAGGCATCCTGGAGCGCGTCCGCTCGGTCACAGTCACCCTGCACGGGTCTCTCGGTGCCACTGGCAGAGGCCATGCTACGGATCGCGGCGTGATATTGGGTCTGATGGGCGAGTCGCCAGAGGCCATCGAACCGGCATTGGTTCCTCAGTTGATGGCGATCGTGACGGAAGGCAGGCGTCTGACGCTTGGGGGCAGGCACAGCATCGAGTTTGATTCGGCTCGCGATATTCGCTTCGAGAACCTGCCTTTGCCAGCGCACCCGAACGCGCTCACCCTTCGCGCATGGGCAAGCGGTGGCGAGGTGCTAAGCGCCGTTACTTATTACTCGATCGGAGGTGGGTTCATTACCGCGGATCCTGAAGCGCGGGGGCAGGGGGATCGTGCGCGTCCTCCCCGGTTCTTCGATTCGGGCGCAGCGTTGCTGGAACTATGCCGACGTTCGGGTCAATCGATCGCCCGAATAATGCTGGAAAATGAACTCACGTGGAATGACGCGGGCAGCGTGCGAGTCGGTCTTCTTAACATCTGGCAGGTGATGGAGGAATGCGTGACACGGGGATGCTCGGTGAGCGGGCCACTACCGTCTTCCGGTATCCAACGGCGTGCGCCTGATCTGATGCGGCGGCTTGACGCCGACACTGGCGTCGCCGGTAGCCTCTTCGGATCAATGGAATGGATCAATCTGTTTGCTATCGCGGTTAACGAAGAGAACGCCGCCGGAGGCCGTGTCGTTACCGCCCCGACCAACGGTGCTGCTGGCATCATCCCGGCCGTACTGCACTACTACGTGTGGTTTGTCCCGGATGCTACCGACGATGGCATCTGCGATTTCCTGTTGACCGCTGCGGCAATAGGAACGCTGTACAAGCTGAACGCATCGATTTCAGGCGCTGAAGTGGGTTGCCAGGGAGAGGTCGGTGTCGCGTGCTCCATGGCTGCAGGGGCGCTGGCTGCCGTACTCGGCGGCACACCCGAGCAAGTGGAACATGCCGCGGAGATCGGCATGGAACATAACCTCGGCCTGACCTGCGACCCGGTCGGGGGGCTGGTCCAGGTTCCGTGCATCGAGCGCAACGCCATCGCCGCCGTCAAGGCGGTCAATGCCGCTGCCATGGCCCTGCGCGGAGACGGCACCCACACTGTGTCCCTCGATGCCGTGATCCACACCATGCGCGAAACGGGCGCAGACATGCACTCGAAATACAAAGAAACCTCGTTGGGCGGGCTTGCCGTCCGTGTCGCCCTCTGCTGAAGCAAGGCGCGGAATGCACCCAATGACCCAAATCAGTACACAAGATTAGTCGAATACCGGATATGCCAAGCCTAACTCTTTTAATGCAATGGATCGTGCTCCTCGCCGGGTCGCTCGGTTTCTCATGGTTGCTCACGCCCTGGATCGCAACCGCCAGCCCGCTGGTTGGCGCGATGGTTGTGGCGATGTGCTTCGGCTTCTCGGGGGCACACACGCGTGTGCGGCCATTGTTCGTCGCCATTGCACAGGCCATGACAGGGGTGGCAATTGCCAGCACTCTCGACGTCAAGGTCCTGTGCGCTACGGCTGGTAACGCTTGGGTGCTCCTCGGCGTATTGCTGACGGTCGCTTGCGCTGTGCTCGTGGGCTGGATCCTTACTCGGTTTTCATCCCTGCCTGGCACCACGGGTGCGTGGGGTTGCCTGCCCGGTGCGGCAGCCGTGATGGGAAGCCTCGCTACACAGAACGGTGGCGATGGCATCCTCGTCTCGCTCATGCAATACCTGCGCGTCGTGATGGTCGTCGCCACGGTTCCCGTTCTCGCGCATGCTATGGTGGCTAACGACAGCGCGGCGCTCGGCGTTGCCCAAGGGCCGCTAATTTCAGCGTCGCATGCGGGGATCGGTTCAGTCGCCGCCGTAGCCATCAGTGTGGTGGGATGCTGGCTCGGTACGCGGCGCCCCATTGCCACCGGCGCGTTTCTCGCCCCACTTGTTCTGGCTTCGGTCTGGTCCGCAGCAATACCCATCCCGCTGGAGGTGCCCAAACTGCTGTTGCTGGGATGCTTCATGGTCATCGGGTGGGCCATCGGGCTGCAATTTCGCCGAGAGCTGGCCTTGCCCATGCTGCGCTCGCTGCCTGAAATGCTCGGAGGCATCTTAGCCATGTTGGTCATGTGCGGATTGTCGGCATGGCTGATCTCGAGCCTGTCATCCGTGACCTTCATCACTGCGTATCTGGCGACGTCACCAGGCGGGCTCGATTCGATCGTTGCCGTCGCGTTGGGATCGCATGCGGACATGAATTTCGTTGTGGCCGTACAAACGCTTAGACTTTTCACCGTACTGCTGGCCGGTCCGATGCTCGCCAAGGCGATTACGCGAAGCGCTGCGCCCGCGTGTGCGTGACCCGTCCTAGTAGTCCAGCCGTCGGGTGGGCGTAGGACTATCTTTACAGGACGAACCGAGTGCGCAGCGATGCACGGGAAAAACTGCTCTTCGCACGATGCTCAGGACCTGCAGCGACTAGCGCCGGTCCCACCACCGGGTAGGCAATATCGCAGACGACCGCCGCACGCGGTGTCACACCCCGCTAAGGTGCCGGCAATGTTCGCGAAACCAGCGGTCCAGTCCCTTCTGCGCGCCGGACCAGGTCGGCATCTCGCCGACTGCGCCAGGCGCCAGACCAAGGCTCTCCCACGCCGATTGCAAGAGTTGATCTACAGGCTTCCAGAAACGCCCACCCAGAGTCTGCGGCTGTAGAACAACGTCGTAGGCTGCAATCCATGTGCAAAGAGCCCGCCGGTCTTGCGCCGAGGGCAGTTCGGTCGACTGCAGCGCCCTTGGCGGGGTCCTGCCGATCGCGGCCGCCTCCAGCCATGCGCCCAAGGCACCACCCAGCGGTTGTTCGGCCAGTATGGCCGATAGCGCGACGCCTTGGCGCAGATCAGCGAGTACGTACAGGCACGCGCGCGGCGGAGTCTGCCCGCGAAAGAGAGTGCAGTGCAGGGCCCAAGTATGGGCCGAGGGTGAAGGGGGCGTCTGCAAGGGCATGTGCGATAGCTGGAGAGCCGCTTCCTATCGCAAGCAAAGTTCGCGCCGGCCGAGATGTCAAGCGCTGGCGACTCGAAATGCATCGCTGGGGCGTCATGGGCCCCTATTGCCGAGTCCATACAGGGCATCCCTCGCGCACCGGTGTAGCGAGGGCGGGTCTTGTCCAGCACACGTATTGCGAGATTCGGCGGCGGTCGGCTGTTCCCGACCCACAGGGGACGATTTCACTCTCTATCCAGCGTGTTCCGCCATGTGTCATGAACCGGGGGCGCGCTGCACAAGGGTTTCTCAGTGCAGCGTGTAGAGAGCCTGCCGCCGATCGTTGACATAGAGGGACATAGCAAACTTCAAGATCTCATCGCGATGCCGGTCGAAGGATGCCAGCACCCCAGCTTCGTCGGCTTCGAGATCGGAGTCGAAATTCATCAGCACGTGGTCTTCCACAAAAAAGGTAATCTCGCGTGTGTTGTCGTAACCCCAGAACCAAACGCCATGCTTGGTGCCATCATAGCTGCGGCTGGGGTTGGAAAAACTGAGTGCCACGTGTCGTCCTTTGTTCTACGCCTTTGATGGGCCGGATTGCATGCTCACTATCGACGCGACGGTCCGGCTATTGCGTATCGCCTTTCATGCTCTCGGCTTCCGTTGCGGCATGTAATTCCTCATACGCCTCGATTGGCTCCATGTCCTGATCGACGAATGCGGCTGCGCGCTCTGCGGCGGCCAACGTGTCGGATGGGAGGTCGTTTTGGCTGTCGTCCTCGATATTTGGCGGCAGCAACATGTCCTCAATCATCCCGCGCAGCTCGGGGGTATTCCATGGTTTGCCCAGCTTGGCCTTCCTGCTCAGGTAGTGACGGATTTCCGAGTCCTGCTCGGCTGTGAGAGGAAGCCCGCGAAAAGTGGGGTCTGTATTGTGATGGGTCATCATGCGCCTCCCGAAGTGGTCTGCGCTTTCAATGTAGAGATATCATTTTCCTGGGGTGGACGTTACAAGTTGCATTGATCAGTGGCCCCTGTCCGCGACCCCTCGATTTATGTCTTCTTCTTGGCGACACCTTCGTTCCCACCCCGAGAATGAACTGTGCTGAGTGGGCTTGATGGCACTGACGGCTTCGGGGGCTGCTTGGGCTTCTTCGCTTCGCGAGTGCTGCGTAGTTGACTCTTGGCCATGGTGTTTCTCCTAGTGGGTTGCTCGCCAGGGCGGCAGTCCCAGCATACGCCCTTAGTCGCCCTAACAACATGACTTTCGTGACTTTAATGTGGGCCGGGAAAGGTCGCAGCCCGACTACATCATCATTGCCGAAATCTCCGAAGCGTACTGACGGTGCGAAGCTCGGTGGCAGATCGGCAAGATAGAGGTGTGTGTAGGAAGTTGACTGCCAAGGTGGGCCCATCACCGGCATTCGAGTGAACGATGCTGAAGGTCATCACAACGCGGCCGTTTCCGGTAACGTCATATGCAAGCGATGTTCGCGACCGTGCCCGCCGTTCATGGTTAGTAAGACTGTGCGAAATCACGAATCCGCTGCATCGTGAATTCCAATAGGCCAGGAGAGGCCTGCCGGTGACCCGGCAGACAATCAATGCAACGAAATTAGCGGCCGCGGCTCAGGTCCATTAGCATGCGGGTGCTCAGGTACAGTCGGCGCGGGATGGCATCTACCAAAACATACTCAGCCGAAGAGGTGTGATAGCCAAAGCCTGGGAGGCCCATGCTTTCCACCACCGGCTTGCCGGACAACGCTGCGTAGGCCGCGTCGCTGCCGCCTCCGGTCCGGGTGTCGGACACTGTCAACGAATAGCCAAGCTCTTGGTAGATCGAGGCCGCCTTGTTGGCGAGGAACTTGCCACCATCATTTGCGTTAAAGGCAGGCCGGCCGCGTGTGACGCTCACCTCAACCTTGGCAGCGGCCAAGCGCTTGCGTTGTGCCCGCTCGTCGAGCATCGACTGGATCGCGTCGAGATCTTCGTTGCGACCGTAGCGGACGTCGGCGTTCAGCGTGGCGGAGTCAGGAATAGCGTTCGATGCACTACCGGCTTTGGCCAGCGTCCAATTGAAGCGCATCTCCTTATCCTTGCTATCGATGTCCTGCGTGCGCAGGATGAGGTCGGCTGCCTCGGTCAGCGCGTTGACACCGAGTTCTGGGGCGACGCCGGCGTGTGCCGCCTTGCCGGTGATTGTTGCCTCGACGTATGCAATACCCGACGTGGCGAGGCCAATGCCTTCCGTTTCTCCGCTGGGCTCATGGGAGATGACATAGTCGGCGCCCGCTGCCAGTTGCTGAATGAGATCGCGCGAACCGAATGAGCCTTTCTCTTCGTCGGTATTGAACATGACGACGATCTCACCATACTCGTTGAAGCTTCGCGACTTGAGTATTGAGAGCGAGTTGAGAATGACGGCGATGCCGCCCTTATCGTCCGCGATGCCGGGGCCGTAGGCTCGATTCCCTTCGATGCGGAACGGTGCCTTGGTGATATATCCTCTCGGATAGACGGTATCCATATGCGCGATCATCAGAATCTTGACCGAGCCCGTGCCTTTGAACCGTCCCACAATGTTTTCTCCGACCACGCCGGCTTCAGCCTTGTGGCGGCTGACGGTTGCACCAAGCCCCGCGAGTTGCTGGGCGAGATAGTCCGACATCTGAGGCATTCCGACTGTGTCGCCAGTTCCAGTTTCAATATTGACTAACTGCTCCAGCATTTGCATGACTGCCGGCTGCTGGGCCTTTGACGCAGCGTCGAGTGCGCTGTCATAGGTAGCACTGGCTGCACTGCTATCCGAGCAACCGGACGTTACGAAGGTGGCGGCTGCAAGGGCAACCGCACACAGGACCGTGCGTTTCATTTCTTCTCCTCTTGATGGCGAAATTCGCTACAGGCTCTGCAGCGAGGGCAGGGGTTCCTCCGCGCTACACTGGCGACGGCAGCAAGCTGCCGCACCGTGGTGCGTGGATGTTGTTGAGCTGGAGGAGATTGGAGTGGCGTAGCGCGTGATTTGCCAGGCCGGAGTTGATGGTCTATGCCGTCGTTCTGGAGGGCCGATCCGCCTCGACGGAGAGTCAGTCCACGCGAAAAGCGGGTCGGCCCGGCATTCGTTGCTGGTTGCGTGGTCCGCAATTCAGTATCTCGCTCGAAAATCATGGGTGTCGCCCGTGATACAAAGTCGACATGCTATGGAAATCTTGGGCAAGCGAGTACGCACAAATCTGGATGTGGATAACGAATTGTTATAGCGCCGTGTGGGGTCCCCCTGGATTGAATGCGACGGCGTATCCAAAGCGAAATAGCATGCGCTGTACTGCACGGCAGGACGAATTTCTGATGTGCGGTAGTGGTGCCTGCGGGCCGCCGTACGACTGGTACGCCGCCGGTGGGTCCCCACTCCGGGGCAAGACGCACTGCGCTTGGGACGTATCATTACGTGCGCAAGGCATACTGGCGTAGAGCGATAGTGCTGCCCCATTATCGTCGTCCGTATCAGAGCACAGCTAACTGCACCCGTCGAAAATCAAGCCGTATAGATATGAAGTTGCATCATTTGCGAGCCCTGACTGCAATCGCCGCACAAGGCAGCATCAATGCCGCTGCGCGCGCGCTCTGCGTGAGCCAGCCAGCAATCACGCGTGCGATGCGTGAGCTGGAATCCGAAGTTGGCGTGGCAATACTCACGCGGAATTCATGGGGTGTGTCGATTACAGAGCAAGGTCGACGTTTACTAGCGCGCGCTCGTCTGATCGTGCATGAGTTCGAACGCGCTGAGGCTGATATGGCGGAGTTGCGAGGTGTGGTGGGTGGGCACCTGTGCATTGGTGTGTCGCCGCTGGCGGGGGCGATGGTCATTTCAGAGGCGTTCGCGCAGTTCCGTTTGGCGATGCCCGAGGTATCGGTCGAGTTTCGCGAGTGGAACTTACCGAAGCTGCTCGACAACTTGCGCAATAGCCGCCTGGACTTTGCGCTGGCCGCGGTGCCAGGGGCGCCGGTGGACGACGCGTTCGTCGCCTGCGAGCCGCTGTTGTCGCTTCCCACCGCCTTCGTGACACGGCACGGAAGCAGGTACGCTGGTGCGACGAGTTTTGCCGAGTTGCAGGATGCCGAATGGCTGCATGCAGATGCTACCGAGCAGTTTCCCGGCTACATAAAAACGGTGTTCGCACGCTATAACCTGCCGCTGCCGCGTCGCATTACGCGGTCCACGTCGAATCTGCTGACCAGCAAGCTACTGCTCAACGTCGATACTGTTATGGCGCTGACCCGGCACGTACTTATTGTCGCCCCGGAGCCCAAGCTGGTTCAGCTCGACCTACCGGAGGACCCGCCGGCGTTACAAATTGCGCTGCTTCAGCGGGAAGGCGCAATTATGACCTCACCGTCAGATTACTTCATCCATTGCATACGTGAGGCGGCGGCACGACAGCGCGGATCCTCGCTAACGTCGTGAGAGAGTACATTCTGACTACGTCAGCCATGGTGCTGCGCCTCCGGTGAACCGTTCTGGGCTGCTGCGGTCATTGATCCCCTCTCAGTTCGAAGGAGCGGGAGGACGCGGAAAAGCGGTTGCTTGGTTCCCCCAGATCTCGCGTGCGGGAAGGTACGGGCCACTTCCGGCTATGGTTGGCGACGGTGGGGCGATCCTGGTGTGCTTCACATTCCCCGCAGGGATCATTGGAATGGACTGAGAACGTGCCAGAGAGGGACGCCCTGGTCTGGGCGCCCACTCACTAAACGAATTGCTTATTCCCTAGATGTTTCCGCTACCCGTTCGCCATTGCCAAGGATCATCAGCGCATCGTCATCGAATTCTGTGGGTTCCAAAATTTCCAACTTGGGGACTTCCGGAAACAGAACTGGCACTAGATCGCTCACGATTTTGTATGACTCGAAGGGACCAAAGCGATAAACGGCTTTCCCGTCAATTTCTACGAAATACCAGCCACCGAGAAGGTCGGGGAAAACGATCACACTGTGGCCATCACTCTTAGCTTGCATTACATCCTCCACACCACGGTTTTCGATGGATCCTCCGCAGTCCGGTGGAATGGGGGCAGGGGCTACTGAGCAGCCATCCCTCGTGCTCGGATCACATCTGGCTTGACTGTGGGCGGTTGCCGACGGTTTGTCGGTACGCTAGCGTGCCAGCGGGGCTGGCATGAGGGTCCCCTTGATTTTTTGCAATTTCGCCACTCAGCACCCACGCATGTTTCCAGGCGATGCTCCGCTGCAATCACAGCCAGATCACTTGATAACTGTCCCTTTCCCTTGCTTTGGAACGATGGCCGGCACCGGCGCACGTCTGGAGCGCGCCCGTAAGCGTGGGAAGCGTTGGTTCGGCAAGTTAGCGGCCGTGACCGATGGCCTGCTGGCGCGCGAGCGACGCAGGCGTTGTGCTTCCTGGCATCGCCGCACTGGCTGCGCCACGCCTCTGCACGCACGCCTCGGTACCGAACACGGAGGCATATACCAGGACGGACCTGACGCAATTGGGACCTCTGTCGATGCCACGTTGCCTACCGATGTGCCGTAGCGATCTGTCGGCTCGGCGGGAGCCTCAGGCGCCCCAGCACCTTGTCAACCCACCCCGGCTCGGAACGACTGAATTCAAGTGGTTTCCCCGGAGGGCCACCGCGGGTGGGGAGCCACTACGTATTCCGGTTTGTGGCGACAGTCGCCACTTCAGCGTACTGCTGCTTTCATGAAGTGCGCGGTCACACGCTTCGCCGCAAAAAGAGGAATGTAGTCCTGTGATTTCGCGTCCTTCCGCAAGTCATCGCATGCGGCGTCATAGGCCATTTCTACATCGTAGATCGGGGTGTGTGTCATTTGTGCAATCTTTGCAAGGAGCCCTGCTTCTGCATGTGTCTTCATTCTGATTCTCCAACTTGTGGGTTGCCAAGTCAGAATTCGCTCCAACGGCTAACACCTATTCGAATCTTAGATTACCGGGCAATAGAAAATATTTATTATTTATCTCAGTCAGAAGGGGGCCTCAAATCTGCAGTGCAACACCTCGACCATCTGTGTCAAGGAAGCGGCGCACCATGCACCCGCAGTACGCCATCAGCAGCGAGCTTCGCGGCTGGGATAGCGGGCTTTGACGTGTTGCAGAACGGCCAGCTTGCGCGCTCATTTCGTCATAGCCGCAATGGGGAGGCGAAGGCACGGTCAAAAGTGGGTATCTGCCCCTTAACGAGACGTAAAGTGGATCTGCCCGTGAAGAAACCGGCATAGGCCCTCTGTGCCGGAAATATCGTCGCCCGCGGCACGTTCAAATTCGTCGAACACACGGCTGGCATCGGACGGTGCGATGCGCATCCCCGGATCGGTTTGTAGCTGGGTTGGTCAAATCCGTCTTGTTCGCTCATGACCGCCGCTCCTGCGCGAAACACGTGCTGATGCGGACCACACACGACGTGGTGTCTCAATTGGGAGATCTAGTCGCATCGACTGATGACGACGCACTGATGATTCTCAGAGATCTGGAACGGCTGGGCGAGGAGGGAGAAAACAGTTTAGTGCAGCACCGGGTTCCGGCGGCAGCAGCGCGGTGGCCGACGTTCGATTCGACGCCTCATCGACTACAAAAAGCTGTTCTCGAATCCAATGCGGCCTTTTGTTGGGCGATCGTCAACGTCGCATTGGCTGCTCTCTGCCGTCGCCGCATTTCCGGTGGTTGCCTGCCAAGTTCTAGATACTTAACCACGAACGGTGCGAAGCCCGATAGCAGATCGGCAGGATAGAACGAAGGAACGTGGAGCAATGCGGGCGCTCGCCTGTGGACTGTCCGTCGGCACGCGAGAAGAAAGTCGAACGCTGCGTCCCTAGTCTGTCTGTCCTTCTCTGTGGGTAGTACGGCGAGCGGCGTACGCACCGAGCAAAATGAAAAGGCCTGGCAAATGCCAGACCTTTCTGCTTAATAGGCAGCGGTATTACAGGGCCGCGTCCTTCAGCTTCTTCAGTGGGCGCACCTTCACCTTGACCGAAGCCGGCTTCGCTGCGAACCATTGGTCAACGCCAGTGAAGGGGTTCTTGCCAAAACGCTTCTTGGTCGCTGGTACCTGAATGGCCGACACCTTGAACAGGCCCGGCAGCGTGAATTCACCCGCGCCCTTCTTGTGCACAGCGCCGACGATAGTGTTTTCGAGGTGGGCAAGCACGGTCTGCACCGTCTTCTTGTCCAGTTCGGTCTGCGTCATCAGGTGGGCGAGCAGGCTCGACTTGTTGAACGTGTCCTTGATTGGCTTAGCCACGGGAGCGGCAGCTGCCTTTTTTGCTGCAGGTGCAGCCTTTTTCGCCGGCGCTGCCGGTTTTTTTGCCGCAGTCTTCGGGGCGGCCGTCTTATTTGTTGCCATGGAGCTCCTGTTTCGAGAATTCCGGCGTTTGGCCGGATCGTGACAGCTTAGCTAGAATGTCGCGCTTCTTGCAATAGAAATCGCATTGCTGCTCAGGGGCCTTTTCTGCGGCCTCGTAGCGCGCATCCTACCGCTTCGGATGCGAGTCTGGCCACGAATGGGAGGCACTCGACAACAACATCCGCCACGCAGGCTGGTGCCGGCCTTGCCGCAATGAAGGACACAAGCTAGGCATCTAGGCCATGCATGACTTGGCACGAAAGCGCGGCGGCAACCACCTCCAACACCTACCGCACCGGCGCCCGTTCCATGATGAGCGGTACTCAAACACCGGCCGTCGTGCTCGTCGGCGGCCCTTTTTATGCGCGCCAAGCCGTCGGCATCCGTCCGTTGCGCTCCAAGTCTGGCATTGGTGCATGCGCGGCACCAGTTCCCCGGGTATGAGAATCTTGTAGCCCATCGCTTCCCACCGGTAGCCAGCAGCGTGGCGGCGGCGTGAAGCCGGACAAGGGCCGCCGCCACGCGCTGCGACGTTTTGGGACCGGCTTGTTTCCATGTACGACCGGTGACCTGTCGATATCCAGATTTTGGGAAGCCTAGCATCCCATCCGGTACTGTTGGTCGCGGATCCCTCGGTGCTGCTGGCGCAGGTTGTCTTGCCACGACGAGGGGTTTGGGCGCCGCATCGAAGCTTCGACCGTCCTGGCTTGATCGGCAAGCGCATCGCATACTGCGGCTTGCGACTGGGCCTGCACGGGCGTGGTAGCTGCGATAGAGTTCTGCGACGCCGAGCGAGCTGTGCTCGCGCGCGCATCGAGGAACTCCTGCTCTTGCCGGCGGACGCCCTCACTTTTGCCGATAGTGGAGACCGTGCCGATGGCAGTGCTTGCAACCGATGCAAAACCGGTTGGGCAGTACAGATCCTGCGTGTACAACACTCGGCCGGCGCGCTGGCATTTCGTGAATGCGTTGGCCGTGCCCAGTGCAGCGGCGATTATGGCCAACGCCGCTAAGCTGCTCGTTACTCGACCCATGCGTAGCTCGGGTCGTTCGTGATTATCCAGTGCAGGCCTACAAAAAGCGCCGCCAAGAGGGTGAGGGCGTACAGAGCCCATGCAAGGGTGGTGACCATGCTGTTGCTCCCGGGTGTTTTTCAGTTCGTTTGGTCCGGAAAATTCCAGCTGCGAGTATGGCGTAGCAAGCCTGCGACAGCCTCCCGGCTAAAGAGGGGGCAATCTTGGCTATCGGGTGCGTGGATTGTGGCGGCAATGCGTTTAACCGTCCCGTTGCTGGCCAGGCTTAGCCGTTCCGTGACTGCGTCGGGAGCAACGCCACGAATCAACAGCCGCCGGCAGTAGGTGTTTCGCAGGCGATGACCTGGCGGTGTGGTGCTGCTGTGTACTTGGTGAGTGCAATGGCTTCGTTGGCGGACAGAACTGCGGTGTACCCCTGGTTCCCCAATGGACCGAGTCGCGGTTTACGCACGGAGCAGCCTTACTATTCGTGATGCGCTTGGTGAGCCAGCCTTTTAGCCAACCGAGTTGCCACGCCACAATTGCCGTCCCACTCGGCGAGCGGCACAGCGCCATGCCCTTCCAGCATCGCTGGATTTTGGCCGATAGCGGGTCATGCGAGACATGTTCCAAGATATAGGCGGAGCAGGCGGCAGTCCCAACACGCGGACGGGCTAGATACCAAAGTACTGACAGTTGGCCACGATGCGGGCGCGTTCGCTTTCGGGAAATTGCCGATCCGCGATCAGTCGCTGAAGCGCGTGGCGGCCCTGATCGATGGCGCCCACGTAATAAGCGCTGACGACGAGTTCATCAAGTGCGCGCCAGGCATAGACGGAATCGTCGACAAACAGTGAGTCGGGCGGACGCGGCATGGCGGCGGCCTGTTGCGCGTAAAGGTGTGCGAGCGCGAATTCGCTCCGCAGCCGGTGGTAACGCGCCAGCGCGCAGAGCGGCTCCGCGCGCGTGGGTCGAAGCTGGTAGGCATCAAGATAGGCCGCCTGAATTGCGGCTAGCGCGTCGCCGCGGCGTTCTCGCAGCGCGCCGATTTGAAAGCGCGCGAACCAGACTTCCTCTTCCCAGCCGCCCATCGCGGCGCGTTCCTCATAGTGGCGGATGGCCTCGTCCAGCTTGCCTGCATCGCGACAACTTTGCGCAAGATAGAAGCGATAGCGCGTGTTGCCGGGCGCCTCGCGAACCGCCTTCTCCAGCACCTCGATGTCGCGCACGTACGTTTGCGGATCGCGCGCCCGCGCGCCGTCGCGCGACACGACGATGGTGGCGTGAGACAGTGGGTCCCAACGGTGCGGCCCGTCCTGCGTCAGAAATTCGTGCAGCACGCCCTCCCACCGCCATGGCTGACGCGCGCGCACTAGTGCGTTGCGCAAGTAGTGCCAGCCATCAAGCTCGCAGCGAAACTGGTAGCCGTCGGCCTGCAGGTCGGGCCACGCGAAGTCAGGCGTCATGCGGAGCGTCTCGTCGGCGTCGATACACAGCAGGTAATCGTCCGCGCCTGCCATGGCCGTGCGGGCGAGGGCCATGGCCTCGTTGCGGTTATGCGCAAAGTCGCGCCATGGGCGCTCATGCAGGGTGCCCGGCACGTCGGCCATGAACTCACGGATCGTGCGCTGCGTGCCGTCGCTCGACCCCGTGTCCACGATGACCCAATAGTCAATCCACGGCTTGACGCTGGCCAGGCAGCGTTCGATCACGGGGGCTTCGTCCTTGACGATCATGTTCAGACAGATGCGGGGCACGTGAGACTCCGAGTGGCAAAAATCCGGGGCGAAGGATACCCGCTTTGCCGGTCGTGCGCGAATCATGCGCGCATTCTGTCTGCCCCCCGACGGGGGGGCAAAATGTAATGCCCAGTTCGATCCAATCATCGCTAACATGCTTGCCGCCACGAGCAGCGGCCCTGCATACCCGCTCCGGAGGCCAGATCCTCGAAAACTATCAATCTTAACGGGTACGGGAAAAATGAAAAAACGACAATGGGCTGCCGCCCTTTCGATTGCCACCGCGGTACTTCTTGCCAGCTGCGGCGGCGACGACACAGGAACGAGCGCCAGCACCCCCACGGCACTGCCGGCAGCGACAGTTTCGGGCACGGCGGCCACGGGTGCGCCCATCACCAATGCGGCGCTGACGATCAAATGCGTCAGCGGTCAAACCACCGTCACCACCGGCACAGATGGCAGCTGGAGCGCTTCCACGGCAAATCTGGCTCTGCCTTGCGTATTGCGCGTCACCACAGCCTCGGGCGAAGTGTTGCATTCGTACATCGAAAGTGCCGGCACCACCAACGTCACGCCGATTACCGAACTAGTTGTCGCGGCAGCGTCCGGCAGTGCCGATACCGAAGCATTTTTCACCAGCTTCTCGACAGTCTCCGCCGCAGCCGCCAGCGACAAGCTGGCGCTGGCCATCACGCAGGTCAAGCAGCGCTTGGCGTCCCTCGGGGTTGACGCCGATTCGCTGAATCTGTTGAACCAGAAGTTCAATCCCCGCAACGGCGACAAGTACGACGATCGTCTGGAAGAGATTGCGGCCAAGCTTAAGCTGACCAATTCGACCCTGGCAGCGCTGTCGAGCGATGTGGCGCAAGGCAAGGTGGGTCCGGTGGGCCCCACTGGCGCTACGGGTGCCACGGGCGCTACCGGTGCAACGGGTGCTACAGGTGCAAACGGTGTGGATGGTTCCAACGGGGCGACGGGTCCGCAGGGCCCGACGGGCGCCACGGGGGCTCAGGGGAATACGGGTGCCACCGGTGCTACGGGTTCTGCCGGCGCTACCGGCGCTACCGGGGCAACAGGTGCTACGGGTGCTACGGGTGCTACGGGTGCGACTGGCCCGACCGGCGCCACGGGCGCTACCGGCGCGACTGGGGTAACGGGGGCAACGGGCGCTACCGGGCCAGCCGGTGCAACGGGTGCCACGGGCGCGACCGGTTCCACAGGCGCAACTGGCGCTACGGGACCGGCTGGCACGATTCCCGGCTTGGGCAACAACGACACCAACGTGGGCGACGGCGTCAGCGGTGACTGCACGATGGCCACGGTTTGGCTGTCTGCCGCCAGCTTCGCGGCTGGCGGGGTGCGTGCCGACGGGCGCCTCATGAGCATTCAGAGCAATCAGGCCCTGTTCGCGCTGCTGGGTGTCAAGTTCGGCGGCGATGGCGTCAACAACTTCCGGCTGCCAGATTTGCGGTCGCTGGAGCCGACCGGCCTGTACTACGTGATCTGCACGCAGGGCATCTTCCCGAGTCGACCGTAAGGTTCTATCCCTGATGGGACACCTGGCCACCATGAGATCCGGGTGTCCCATCCCGTGCAGCTCAGGGTCGAAAGTACCTGTCACCGGCTATGACCGGGACACGGACGTGTTCGTGGCCGGCGTGGGATATCGATTTTGATAATGACAATCGGCATCTGAGCGCCGCCTGCTGGAATCGCCTGTTGGCTGCAGTTGCCGCGACAGTAACGCTTGGCATGCTCAGGTTCAGGGCCAGCCCGAGCGTGAGATGTAGCGCGGCCCAGGACAGGCACGGGAGCTTGGCTCCATGGCCGGTCCGTCCCTTCCTTGTTATTCCACGTCGCCGCTATCGGTGTCGCTGGTCTGCGCGTCGTTCTCGTGATGCATGGCCGCCGCCGCGAGCGTCGTCGCATGGGCGGGTGCGGCTTCCTTGCGCTCGCTGTAGCGATCGGTGAGGTAGTCGCTGCGGTCCCGCACCAGCAGCGTGAACTTGTAGAGTTCCTCCATGACGTCGACCACGCGATCGTAGTAGGACGACGGCTTCATGCGGCCGTTGGCGTCGAACTCCTGATATGCCTTGGCCACCGACGACTGGTTCGGAATGGTGACCATGCGCATCCAGCGCCCTAGCACGCGCAGCGCGTTGACGGCATTGAACGACTGCGAGCCACCGGACACCTGCATCACGGCCAGCGTGCGGCCCTGCGTAGGGCGAATGCCGCCCATCTCCAGCGGCAGCCAGTCGATCTGGTTCTTGAAGACGGCTGTCAGCGTGCCGTGGCGCTCGGGGCTGCACCAGACCTGGCCTTCCGACCACTCGGAGAGCTCGCGCAGTTCGACCACCTTCGGGTGATCGGCGGGCGCGCTGTCCGTCATCGGCAGATCGCGCGGATCAAAGACGCGGGTCTCTGCCCCGAAGTGCCGCAGAATCCCTTCGGCTTCTTGCACCAGCAGGCGGCTGTACGAGGTCTCGCGCAGCGAGCCGTAGAGCAGCAGGATGCGCGGCGAGTGGGTGCTGACGCGTGTTGGCTCCAGCTTGCGGAGGTCCGGCGTGTCGAGCACCGCCGGGACGATGTTGGGGAGATCGACGGTCATCGAATCCTCCGGCCCTGTGCGTCGACTACGGCCTCGCCGTCTTCCTTGGTGAAAGCGCCTTGCTGCGGTGCCGACAGAATATCCAGTACGACTTCGGACGGTCGGCATAACCGCACGCCAAGCGTGGTGACGACGAAGGGGCGGTTGATCAGGATGGGGTGGGCCAGCATGGCATCGAGCAACTGGTCATCGTTCAACGCGGGGTTGCCAAGACCGAGTTCGGCGTAGGGTGTGCCCTTCTCGCGGATCGCTTCGCGCACGGTGATCCCGGCCTCGCGGATCATTGCCTGCAAGGTCTGCCGGTAGGGTGGCGAGGTCAGGTACTCGATGACGGTTGGCTCGATGCCCGCATTGCGGATCATCGCCAGCGTATTGCGCGACGTACCACACGCCGGGTTGTGATAGATGGTGACGGTCATAAGGTGTCTCAATGCGATTCGTACCAGTGCTGCGAGCGGTTGACCACGCCAACCACAAGGAGCATCACCGGGACTTCGATCAGCACGCCGACGACGGTGGCGAGCGCCGCGCCGGACTGGAAGCCGAACAGGCTGATGGCGGTGGCCACGGCCAGCTCGAAGAAGTTGCTTGCACCGATCAGAGCCGACGGGCCGGCGACACAGTGGGCTACGCCGAGCTTGCGGTTCAGCAGATAGGCCAGCCCGGAGTTCAGCAGGACCTGGATCAGGATCGGCACGGCCAGCAACAGGATGATGAGCGGCTGTTCGACGATGGCGTTGCCCTGGAAGCCGAACAGCAGCACCAGCGTCGCAAGCAGTGCGGTGATCGAGAACGGGCCGAGGGCACCGACAACTCGCTTGTAGGTTGCTTCACCGCGCGCCAGCAATGTCCTGCGGATGACCTGCGCGATCAGCACGGGCACGACGATGTAGAGCGCGACTGACGTAATGAGCGTGTCCCATGGAACGGTGATCGACGACAGGCCCAGCAGCAGCGCGACGACCGGCGCAAAGGCCACGATCATGATGGCGTCGTTGAGCGCCACCTGCGACAGCGTGAAATACGGATCGCCCTTGCAGAGCTGCGACCAGACGAAGACCATCGCCGTGCAAGGCGCCGCCGCCAGCAGGATCAGGCCGGCGATATAGCTATCGAGTTGATCTGCTGGCAGCCACCCCGCGAACAGATGGCGCACGAGGATCCAGCTCAGCAGCGCCATCGTGAACGGTTTGACCATCCAGTTCACGAAGAGCGTGACGCCGATGCCGCGCCAGTGTGCCGCGACCTGGCCCATGGCGCCGAAATCGATCTTGATCAGCATTGGAATGATCATGACCCAGATCAGCACGCCGACTGGCAGGTTCACCTGCGCGACTTCCATGGCACCAATGGCGTGAAATACCGATGGCAGCCATTGGCCGAGCAGGATGCCGGCCACGATGCACAGCGCCACCCAGACTGTCAGATAGCGCTCGAAGAATCCAATGGCGCTGGGCTGTGCCGCTGCGGCGGACTGTTGCGCCGTGCTCACTGCTCTGCCTCCACAGGCTGCTCGCCGATGGCGCGCATCTCCTTCTGAATGGCATTGCGGTCCAGGATGTGCAGCGGCAGGTTCACGAACTGGCTCACGCGATTCAGGATCTGACGGAAGACTTGGTCGAACACCTTGCGCTTCTCATCATCCGAACCCTGGATGGCGGCCGGGTCCATGAAACCCCCGTGTGCCGTGATGGGCGTGCCCGGCCAGATCGGGCAGACCTCGCCCGCCGCCTGGTCACAGACGGTGATCACGAAGTCCATCTTGGGTGCATCGGGCAAGGCGAACTCGTCCCAGCTCTTGCTGCGCAGGCCGGAGATGTCGTAGCCAATCGACTCGCACCGCTCGACGGCGAAGGGATTCACGTTGCCGGAAGGATGGCTGCCGGCGCTGTAGGCGTGAAAGCGTCCCTTGCCGAGCACGTTGAACAGCGCTTCGGCCATGACGCTGCGGGCGGAGTTGCCGGTGCAGAGCACCAGTACATTGAAGGTCTTGTCGGACATGGTGGTTGTTGGGCGTTGGGGCGAGGGAGTGCCTCCTCGCACGAGGATTCGATGGGGAAGGCGGGTTAGGACTAGGTCAGCAGCAGCCGGATTGCGACGTGCAGCAGGTGGTCTTGGCGGAAGGCTTCGGTGCGGCGTCCAACGGGACGGGCACGCAGCACGCAGCGGTCTCGGCGCTACGGTCACGCGATTCGCCATAGGTGGGCGCGTTGCCGAGCGTGTGGAACGATTCCCAGGCGATGCCGGTGGGGTCCACCGACCAGTGTTTGTTCGAGGTCGCGTAGCAGCAGTACGTCTCGGACTGGGATTGCATGGGTAGGTCGGCGCTGGCGAGGCGTGCCTGTATCTCGGCCAGCTCTGCGTCCGTCTCAGCCTGGATGCCCAGATGGTCCACGCCCAGCTTCTCCGTGCGGTTGGAGATCGCGAAGTTCACGCGCGGATCGTCCAGCGTCCACTTCGCATAGTCGTCCCGGATGACGGTTGGCTCTGCGGCGAAGAGGGTCGAGTAGTAGCGGATGCTGGCCGACAGGTCGGCCACGCTGACGTGGACGTGGAAGCGCTTCATGGCTCAGGACTCCGTGGTGACGGCGCAGCGGGAAACCGGCGAGCACGGATTGCCTCCGCAGCAGTTCTCCGTGAGATAGCCCAGCAGGTCATTCATGGTCTCGAAGCGGGCCATGTAGATAATCGACCGGCCTTCCTGGCGGCTGGCCAGCAGTCGGGCGTGATGCAGTTCCTTGAGGTGGAACGACAGTGAGGACGCGGGCATCTCCATCAGTTCGGCAATGCGGCCAGCCGGCAGGCCTTCGGGGCCGGCCTGTACGAGCAGGCGGAAGACGGCCAGGCGGACGGCATGGGCGAGCGCGGCAAGCGATTGAAGGGCGTTGTCTGTTTCCATTATTCGAATATAATCGAATAATGGAAACTGCGCAACGTGCCGCTAAGGGACTTAGCCGCGCTTCGATGCTGGCCACCAAGCTCGCCGACCGCAACCGCAACCGCAACCCGGCAGCGGCGCGGCGACCAGCTTGACTGGCCGCAGGTCTGCTTCGATACGTTCACCGATCACGGCGCCAACGTGTCGTGCGACAACGGGAACAGCTTTGTCTTGCGCCTGGGCGTGAAGCTGGGCCACGAAACCAAGTGGACGGCCGGCAATGGCAGAATCCGCCGCTCGCATGTGTACGGCATCACCAACCTGTGCTACGACTGCCTGCATGGCACCTCGGCACGCTTGGCCGACATATGTGTGGTCAGCACGGACCTGGCACTGGGGGTTGGTTTCAGCGTCGGCGCGCGCTGAGCTCGAACGAATACCGCTTCAGCGTCTACGGCGAACTGCTGGCACTAACGAGCTTGCCGTACTTTGGCGACAGCAATGCGAATGGCGCGAAGCTGGGGGTGCGTTATCGCTGCTAAGGGGGCATTGGGCCGCCCGGATATAATACGAAATACCCCGTTCGAATGTATTGTTTTCGCGAAACCGATTGCGAACGTTTGAGCGTTAGACCACGTCTTTCGAGACGTGGTTTTTTTTATTGCTGGGGTGCATTGTCAATGGATACACATCTCTTTGTGGCCGGTCTCGGCCAAGCGGATGACGGCAGTCACGGCCCGCCGGCTCCGATCGACCCACAGGGGACGATCGACGAAGCGCCGGATCTAGGTCGGCTTTCAACCGAATACCGGTCTTCCCCTGTCTGCAGCCGCAACGTCACCTTTGGGCGGTCTCCGCATTCAGGCTACCTTCACTGAGGCTAGGGAGGACCAGGCGGCACGTTCGGTGCCGCACTATTGCACTTTCTTGTCTTCGCGTTTCGCCTCCGCCATGGCCTCCGGCTCCAACTCTTCCGCAGACCGATTGAGGCGGACGAACAGCCCCCAGGAGGCAAGCAGCAAGGCTGTCGATGCAATTAGCCCGGCCGCATATCCAAGCTGCGATGGATCCTTGTGCAGTGCCTTGAACGTCGCCACGAGCCCCTCGATGGCAAGTGCGACGACGACAACCACTAGGAATCGCGACAGGAAGCGTCGTACGCGCGTCGGCGCGCTCACGTCAGCCTCACGTATGACCTCTTCCTCCACGATGGTCTCGGCGATCTGCAGCGCAACAACGGCGCCGGCCAGCAGTCCCAAAGCTTCAATGATAAATTGCGCGCTCGCCTCGTCCCATTGACTCGCAAATACGGTCAATCCCATTCGAGCAGCAATCGCGATCAAAATCAATGCCGCACAGGTGAAGAGTATAGCCATCAGCCCATGGATGAACGTAAAGAAGCGCATAAGAATTTTCATAATTTTGGCTCCCGAGAAATTGGCAAGTACACCAGTCGATGCGATTGTATTTGCATTGTGTGCAATCCCGGCGACTATGTCGAGCGGCGCCTTCTGGTCAGCGTCAGCCTAGCTTCTCGGTCAGCTTGAAGCGTAGGCGGACAGTGCCGATAGCTGTCGCTAGCCGTCTGGTCCACCAATGCGTTACTCTTGGCACCGGTACACAAAAACAGGCTTGAACCGGTGAACTGGGACGATACGCGAATCTTCCTCGCCCTCCATCGCGAGCGCACGCTTCGTGGCGCTGCGCGGGCTGCCGGAGTGGATCAGGCAACGGTGGGTCGTCGACTCGCAGCGCTCGAACACGCGCTCAGCGCGACGCTCTTCTTGCGAACATCGGAGGGTTATGTCCTCACATCTGCTGGCGAAAATGCACTGCGCTCTGCGGAAAAGATGGAGAAGTCTGCCAACGATCTGGTCCGCCAGGCCAAGGGTGCGGACACGCGCCTTGCCGGTGAGGTCAAGGTCACGACCACGGATTCTCTGGCACTTGAGTTTGTCATACCGGCGATCTCCCGACTCCATGCGCAGCATCCTGATGTCCGAGTGACACTCAATACGTCGACACAGATGTTGAATCTGGCGCGACGGGAAGCCGATATTGCCATTCGCAATCAAAAACCAGATAACCCCGACTTGGTCGCACGGCGTCTCGCTCGTTGGCCGGTCGGACTATATGCTTCGCGGCAGTATGTCGCACAACGGGGCGAACCAGATCCTTCCTCGGGATTTGAAGGGCACGATCTCGTGATGTATGAACCCCACCTTGCCCGCAATATGACGCCAACCTTGGTGGGGCATCCTATCGAAGGTGGGCGACTGGTCGGCGCCGTGAATTCGAGCTTAATGCTGCGCGCGATGGTACGTATGGGCGGTGCCATTGGGGAGGTTCCGGTCCCGATGGCTGAGCGCGATGGCCTAGTGCGAATTTGGCCGGATCGGGAGCGATCCAGACCCTATGAAGTCTGGTTGGTCATGCACCAGGACCTGCGGCACACTGCACGCGTGAGGGCGATGATCGACATGATCTTGGAGTCATTCCAAGCTTAATACCGCCTGGCTCTGCAAGAAGCCATCTGGGCATCGTCCATGTCACCATGATCTGCCCACGCTTTGAATGGACTCTGTCGAGGTTTTCTGCGCGGCCTGTTCAATTGGTAACACGCCGCCGATGACCCCTTTGAGGCTGCAAGATGAGAAGTGGTCAAGCCGGCAATCTCGGAAGCAAGTGTTCGTCGCGTGCTTCTCGCAGGTTCGTGTCTTAGGCAGACTGAGTACGGGGTGAATCATTTTCGACGGGCGTGAGGTCTGCGCTGTGAGGAGTGCTCCAGAGAACGCCAAGAGCCTCTGCTGGGAAGCGCACCTGCTCCATGCTGTCGATCTTGATGCGCTATGACATAAGACTCTCGTCGGAAGACGTGTGGTGGGGATGTGAGCAATCCTCCGAAGAGTATTTGCCGCGGAAGAGGCGGATTTGCGCTTCAACGCATCAATTTGAATTTCACACGGCTGCCGCGCAGGCCACGGCGCGCCGACTTAACGTGAGTGCACTGCGAACGGCAGGCATAGGTGCTCTACACAAATTGGTGTTGGGTCGCCGTGCGGTATGCCTGAATACCAGCGGGTGTCTTCAGCGACAGCGCTCTTCGGAAGATAGACGAAACCTGACTACGAAGATTTTCAGTCGATGTTTGGTTGCGCCTGTGCTCTGATCTTCCGACGCAGTCGTCGCCACGCTGACGGGCTCCTTATGATCCTCTACTCGCTGGACGTCAAGTAATACTACGGTATTAGATGCACTCTTTTGCCTTTCACCGACGGCATATAGGGGCCCTGGCGGGTAGGTGTATTTTGCCCGTGGTGTCATGCAATTCTGCAGCAGACAGCGCCGTGGATCCGACGATAGCATGCGATTTTCCAGCGTCGATGCGTAGCGGATGACAGAGTTTGAAATCTCAATATCGTGGACTTCGCGAAAACACCGGGACCGGGATCGATCGGTTCCGGGCTTGACGCCACTGGTTATGACCGCACAGGGCGTAACCATCCCCACCCAGGAGCCAATTGTCCTGGCTTCTCAGGACTTCTACCATTTCTTCGGCCGTCAGACGTGTCCAGGATGCTAGAGATCCCTTTCGTCTGGACACACGAGTTCGTCATCGACTTGCATCTTCCATTGAGCCGTCGTGGTCGCGCGCTGCAGATCGAGGCTGGCAAGCTTAAGTGATAGGGAGTCACGCCGTCCAATGAACTCTCGGGACGTCATTCATCAACCATACAGCAGGAGATGTAAATGAAGGCCATTCTGTTTGCCGAGTTCGGCGAGGCGGACGTGTTGAAACTCGACGACGTCCCGACGCCAGAAGTGCGGCCCAACGATCTGCTCGTCCGTGTGCATGCCGCTGGCGTCAATCGGGCCGATCTCACGCACCGGCGGGGAGGCTATGGCCGCCCAGACTTCGGTGACTCGACCATCATGGGACTCGAGATCGCTGGTGAAGTTATTGAGGTCGGCCGCGAAGTGCATGGTTACAAGGCAGGGGACCGCGTCATGGGCGTGGTCGGTGGCGGCGCTTATGCCGAGATCTCTCGCATCGATTGGCGCATGGCAATGCCTATTCCAGCTGGCTTGGACTACGTTCATGCGGGGGCTATTCCCGAAGTGTTTGTGACAGCGCATGAAGCACTGCTACATCTCGGGCGGTTGCAGAAAGGCGATGCCGTCCTGGTGCATGCTGCGGCGGGTGGTGTCGGCTCAGCTGCGGTCCAACTGGCCCATGCAACCGGCGCTACGGTCTTTGCAACCTCCGAAGCGTCAAAGCACAATCGGGTGGCGGAACTCGGTGCCGACCATGTGATCGACTACAAGACGCAAGATTTCGCTAAGATTGTCGCAGAGAAAACGGGCAAGCGCGGCGTCGATGTAGTAGTCGACTTTGTCGGTGCGCCTTTCTTCTCGAAGAACATTGCGTCACTCGCAAATGGTGGGCGGCTTATCCAGGTCGGGCTGCTCGGGGGTGGCGGAGAAGTTAGCGTGGAACTCTCGCAGATCCTGTACCGGCATCTGCAGATCATCGGAACGGTGATGAAGTCGCGTACTCAAGCGGAGAAGCACCAAATGGTTCGGCGCTTTCGCGAACACTGGCTCGATCACTTCAACGAAGGGGCTCGGCTGCAGCCCGTTGTTGACAGTACTTTCCCGTTGGCTAAGGCGGCGGATGCGCATCGTCGCATGGAATCTTCCCAGAATGTCGGAAAGATCATCCTCACGATTGATTGAACCCTGGCGAGTTTGGGGGGCATTGTGACCTGTCGATGCAAGGCCGCCCCCAATCATCTATGCAAAGCTAGAAATATTGATCATTTCAAAAGATCTGGCTCGTTTATATGAGCGAGACTAAAGATAAGCGACTACGGTTGCTCATTAGCCCCAAAATTATTGGAGAATTGAAATGACCACCATTCGGAATGATCTGATCCTCTCGCAGAGCGCTTTTAGCCATGTCATCGACGTTGACATAAGTAAGGTCGACATCGCGCAGTGGCTCTTCAATCTTCCGGACGCCGAGTACCAACGCTGCGCGCCGCCGGACCACATTGCCGCAGGCGCCACGTGGACGGATGATGGCAAGCGGATGTCTATTAACGTCGAGATGATCGGCACCGGTCTCGTCGTTCAGCACTACGTTGCAGAAGTCGCGGAGCCGCAGTACTGCAAGATGGTCTCCGTGTCGGACGTCTTCACCCCCCACGGCCGAACCAAGGTACAAGTCATCTGGGAGTTGCGAGCGAAAGGTCTGCCAGACGGCAAGACCGAGTACACCAACAGTGTCATCTCGCATCCGACGGATGACTTTCTCGCATTCGTCGACAAAAATGGCGTCACGTTCGAGCAGGCGGCGAAGGATCGTCAAGCCGCATCAGGGGACCATAACAAACGCGAGACGCCGCTTTTTGCGGAGAGCATTGCGCGAGCGGCGCGCCTACGCTAAGCGTAGTTCTCTCTCGGCAGGCAATTTCGTTGTTGCAACAATGATCCATCGCTGTCGCGGTGGATCAGGTTGTACAAGGACCGAGTTGGCTGCCGATGTGTTTGTTGACGAAAAGTGGAAATCCAGCGCGAATCGGGGCATTGGGGATCCTGCGCTCCGCCACCAGCATCTAGTTCACGCGAAAGCAAGGTGCCCCAGATTTTTGTACGCGGCATATCGATCTCCCGTATCGCTGTATCTCGACGCGGTGCGAACTGCGCCACCGTATGCGTGCCGTTGGGCGGGGACGCGCGTCGTCCCCAGTTCAAAGCTACCGCCGTTGGAAAGAAAGCGTGGGATATGATCGGGTCCTGCCATCGCGAGCATTCAAGGTTGTTGCCTGCCTGCCAAACTTTGGGTATTCTTCTCGGCACATACCGCGTCCCAGACGCATCGACTCCGCATCGCAAGGTGCCCGGCTTCTGCAGAACGGTGGCTCGCCAGCACAGTCTGGTCTTCCATCTTCCACCCCATCGGGCATCACGTTCCCGGTGCGACAGTGGGTTTCCCCATTTCCGCGATAACCGGCAATGCAAAACCCTTTTTGTTGGTATTGGCACAACCTGTCCTGGCCGTAGCCCGCAGGGACTTCGATCCTGCCATTGTGCTGAACTGACCGGGTCCACATTTCTGATCCGTCCCTTTGAGGACGAAGCGCACGGCCACGAGCTCGAAGTGGTGGCCCGCGAGCGTCGCTACCGGGCCACAATGGCCGCACCCGGCGAGGGTCATCCCATCCGGTCAAGATCAAGGTGCTGACTAATGCTGAGGCCGACCGGCTCGCGGTGATCGGGAACGTCCAGCGCGCTGGCATGGCCCCTTCCCGAGGAAACCAGTTGCGATATCCCCGGTCGACGGTCAACTGCAGGGCTCCGCGATGAGGCGGCCCCCCTGTTCGGCTGGTCGCGTTCCCCGCTCGACAAACGACTGGCGCTGCTAAATCGAAGCCAGTCCATTGCGGAAGCGCTCAACACGCATACGAGCTAGCTCGACCACGCCGAGCTGATGACCACGCCTGCCAAGAATCAACGTTGTTGATTTGCACGGAAACCGGACCCTACCGGGTCTAGTGGGTCAGTTCTGGATGCAACTCAACAATGCAGGCGGTGAACGTGACCCTGAAATGCACTCGACCCAGAAGGGTGGCAATTGGTACTTCGGGATGAAAGCGCACATTGGTGTAGATGCGGACTCCGGTCTCGTGCATACCGTCATCGGCACGGCAGCGAACGTGCACGACAGTGTTCCGGCTGCGTCGCTACTGCACGGTGAGGAGTGCGATGTGTTTGCCGATGCAGGTTACCAAGGTGCAGACAAGCGATCCGAGAAGCAAGGCCTCCGCTGACATGTTGCCATGCGCCCGGGCAAGCGCAGAGCACTGGACGTCAACAAGGAAGTTGACTCGTTGCTGGACCAGATCGAGCGCGTGAAGGCAGCCATCCGAGCCAAGGTCGAGCATCCTTTTAGGGTCCTCAAACGTCAGTTCGGTTATATGAAGGCACGGTATCGCGGTCTCGCAAAGAATACTGCGCAGATCACAATGCTGTTTGCGTTGGCTAATCTGTGGATGGTGCGCAAAAAGCTCTGAAAGGTAGGAGACGGGGCGTCGCGCGTAGCGCCGTGGCGCCAGTAGTACAGCTAAGAGAACACTGCTCGACGCGAAGGAGCACGGCAATCTAATGAAAAACTTGCGCATCTCGCAATCACCCAGGCGTCGCGCGCCGGAAATCTGCGTGAGCTCGTGTTGCGCAGACCTTCCTTAACTTCACATATGTTTCGGCTGCATCAACGGAGACCGTTCACAAAACCCTCTAATCTTCGAGATGCGCATCCATATGTGCTGAGTCAGAACGGAAGTAAAGCCCTTACAGGAGAATCCGATGACGGTTGTACTATCAATTGCTGTCGTGCTCGCCTGGGTGTTCGGCGGTGCCACCGTTGCCTATGCCCAGAACACGACCGCGCTGCTGTGTACGGGGTCCGGATCGGTGCTTGAGTCGCGAGTATCGAGCGGAATGGAATACGACAACAAGACTCACAGCTTTGATAAGAGCACGAATTACTCAACCACGGGGCGTCGGCCATTCAATGGATCAGTGAACGTCGAAATCGCGGCTGATAACGTGAGGATGCGTTTGCCGCACGAAATCGTGCCGCCGCTCAACAGCGCACGCGACGGATGGTTCACGCTCAACGACGTGTTTGTCGCGGAGAAGGAAATCACCGGAACGGTCAAACTGAATGCGGTCAACAGGGCTAAAGTTCGCTTGGATCGAATGACCGGGCAACTGACTTTGGCCGGTGGGTTCGAGGACTTCGACGGCACCTGCAACAAAGTCGATACGAATTCAGGACCAAAATTCTAGGTAGCTATGCCGGACAATTTCCGCTGGCACCCTTAATGCCGGTTTGCCGGCGCCGCACTTATCGTCTTCGTCTTCTCCGCTGCGCGCCCTCGTAGAGTGCCAGCACGCCAAGCCGGTCAAGATGGACGGCCCGAAGTGAGTCGCTCACCGGCCAGTCGTTTGGCATCTTGAAGTCAATTGGCAAGTAATGCGACGAGGAGATCAACGAATCTGGCCCTGAGGCGGCCATACGATAGCCAGTGCTTGCTGAGTGGCCTGTGGGGTGATAAAGCGGTGGCCGTCGAAAGCCTTGAGGGCGTTTCGAAGCACTGATGTGCCGATATCCAATATTTCGCGCACGACGACGCCGTCCGTATTACGGGGACGAGTCCAGAAATGCAGCGCGGCCCAGGCCGGAAAGTTTGTCGCGGGCTCAAGTACCCGTGTAAGGCCTTTGCTCGTGACCAGCGGTAGGTTAAATCCTAAGACTGGGCAGGTTCCGCCCGCCGAGTGCAGCAGTGAGATCTGCAAATTCCATGACGACACCACGGTTTCCCGGTGACCAGGCATGAGCGCTTGGTTGGCGAGAAATGGGAAAAGCGGACTGCCGTGTTCGCGATCCTCATGCAGGAGAATCCAGTGGACAGATTTCGTGTTGGACTTGGCGCTAATGAGCCAACGGGGAGTCGCCATGACGCTTGTCGAAACCACGCCGTGGGGAGCTTCGTCGCCATCTACCACGAAGGCACAATCGACATCGCCTGTGTCGAAGAATTCAAGCAGCGCCGCCTTGTCCGCCACTGGCCGCGCGATAAAACTATGCTGCGGGAAACGTCGGCATAGACTACCTACGGTCTCGGTCACGGCCGCATCGCCGATGGATGACGAAAATCCGATTGAGTATTGTCGTCCGGGGAAGAAGCTGATCGCATTGCAGTCATCGGATTGAACCATACCAATCCACTTATCAAGAAGTTGTCGTGCGGTCTTCTCGAGTCGGATGGCTCCGGGCGTCGGCTCTAGCCGTCCATAGCGCTTGACGAACAGCGGATCTGCGGTTATTTCGCGCAAGCCTTTTAGGTTGTACGCTACAGTGGGAATCCGCACTTGGGCGCAAGCGGCTACCGCACCGAAATCTCGATACTCCATGAGTAATAAGAAGAACCGCAATTGTTTGATATTGACATGCCGCACTGACCGTCCTCCTTGCTAGAACTGCAAGTTGCTCGTGTCGCGGAACAAAGCATTCACCATCTAGCGAGGACCCTGGCAATGCCAGTGCATCTTCGCCTATAAGCGGGAAGGATCGGATCTAATTACTACCCTTCCTCGTATTTCACCCCGGGGCTGAGTGAGCGTTTGTCCCTTAGGGCTACAGTGAAATTCGGCGCCCGACGGGTGTCGGCGGTGATGAATATGCGAAAGCCTACCACGCATGCGAGAACTACGGGTCAGCGGCTTGACAGATCGTGGGATAGATCTGCAGCGGAAAGTGTTTCGATACGCTGTACAGCCGCCAGAATGCTGCGGCCCGGATCTAGACCGAGAGGGAAGCGAGCATGCCCGCCACAGCCCAACCGGCTGCGGGTGGCAGGCCGCCCCAGCGAAGAAGGGCGATTCTCATCCTCGGCGGCAGATAAGCCCGTGACAGCGCTCAGCGAGTCGTACTAGGCAGAAAAACTACAGGGTCGCGTTGCGGCCCAAGGCGCTGCGCAAGGAGGTCGCGCGAAACCCTCAAAAGGCGAACGCGTCCGCGCTAGTCATTGCGCTGAACGGACTGACATCCAACATCGCCGGCGACGTGATGGGCTAGTTCGCCGAAAAGCTGACCGAGCTCAAGTCCTCGTCGTCTTGCCCGGGTTGTCTGACGACGATTCGGCGCTGAACACACAGGAAGCGCTCGTTACTGACGATCGGCTTAACGTTCGCCGCGATGGGCAGCATGAGTTTGCCCGATTTCCGAAAAGGGGGCGCGGCGGGCATCATTGTTGTCAGGAATGTCTGCGGAATGTCTTGATCTTTCGCCCAAGTCAGAGTCGATGGCATTGAGCGTGGTAAGGCCTGCGGCTTCGCGCGCCTGTCGTCGCGAGTAATGCCACTGGGCGACCAGCGAGCGCGTTTCGGGTCTTGATGGCTCGAACACGGGATGGAACGGTGGAACAACTGTTAGCTTCGGCCTACGTTGGCCACGGAGCCTGGGCAAGAAGTGTCCACTGCGATTTCTCAGAGACTCTCCTCACGGTTTGAGGATTGAGACCTTGCGTTTTTGCTCAGAATCCCGGAGTGCCTTCATTCGGACGCGACATGATCGAAGGAAGCGATGGAGGACGGCCTGATGGGTTCACCGTTAGGGATATGGGGTTGCAATGATTGCCTGATCGGTCCTTGTGGCATCCGGAGAGCAAGATTTCGCACGAAAGTTCTGCACAACGCCAGAGGCGTCGAGCGCACAGAACCCATTTTGCAGGAGCTGCGCCAGCACCGTTGGCGGATGAATGCCAAGCATGGGTGTGTCGACGGTGAGCTCCGTAGCGGTGTCATCACAAGGCGCACCCAGCCAGCAACGCACCTCAGGCGGACTATCCAGTAAGGTCTTGCCGGCAGGAAGGATAAGCGCCCGGGTACCGTTGCGCAACAGAACGATGTGCATAACATTCAGCAACATTCAGGCTGCCGTACGAAGCAGCCAAGAGAGAGGAGGCTTGCCAGGTGGCTATTGCCGATATGCCATCGGGGAGTGTCCGCGGCGCTGGCCCCGAGGCGCCCATTGTCAGATTAGCATCGCTGCTCCCAAATGCTAGCTCACCGAGGCGAGTGTTGTCGGGTGTTGCATGGAGGCCACCCCGCGGTAGTGCATCCTGATAGGCTGTAAAAAATTGCGATTGAGGCCTGCAGCCTGCGGAGCAACCCCAAACCGAACAGAGGAACCTAGTGACCTATTATCGGGCATCCTAGAGACTTCTTAACTGTTGCGGCCGATCTCATCGACGCGAGCACGGCGAAACCGACAGTGCGCGCCCCCGGTGAAACCCTGTGAAAAACGTGGATCTACTGCGTTCTAGTCGAGGCTCAAGCGTAACAGTGCGACTGAAGTCCCACATTCAGGACGGGGTCAACTTTTCAATGTGGTCGGCTTGACCTTAGAACAGACCGCTCAGGCGTCGCGCAGATTTGGGCGCGAGGAGACCTGTTGGATAGCGCTCCGCGCGATATGTACGCTGCGCGACGGCCCGTAACCGTCTGAGGTGCAGCACCATGGTGCTGATGGAGTTGAGGAAGAGACGGAAAGCGCTTCTCTTTGCTTGTGGCGTTGAAGATGCGATCTGACCAATTGGACGTGGGCGGAGAGTAGTGCAGACTTCGCTGTTGCCGCTTCCGGTTCGACCGTAGAGGGGACTGCTACGGCATCTACGACGTCGGCTGATGTAGCAGCGAAGGGCGGCCGGATATGTGCCAATCTCCCTCGTGCGCGTACGGATCCCGTTGTCGAGGAGAGAGTATGTGGCCTCGCCCGAGAGGAAACGAATCTATCTCTCCGGCTCTCCCAGCAATTCCCTTACCTGCGGGCGCTTCGCCGTTCCTCTGCCTCAGTCGCTCCCTCGGTGAGGAGTTGGGTCCTCCTAACGTCAGACCGTTGAAGAATTACCCGCTCAAAGGCCGGACAAGGGTATCCTCTGAGTTATCGATACCACACCGGTCACACATTCTCTGCGTGTCGTTGGAGACGCAGCCGAACAGCATTGCTTTAGATGCGCTACGGTTCGCGTCCGACGACTGGAAGCAAACCGATTCTCCTTCCGGAGAAAGGTCTCGCTTGCGGAGGGGGCGCGATCGGAGCGGTAGGGCTATCAACGGCTAAATTGGCCGTTGCAATGACCGGTCAAAGGGTGGGCGCGTCGCAATTTCTTCGGCACGCTATGGTTGCCCGGGCACCGCATCTTGTTCTGTTTGTGCTTGGCACAGCGACATCTACCCTGCACTTGGTCACGTCGACCGCGACAAGCGCCGTAGCGAATAGCGGGTCCCCCTTCATCGGTACGAGGACGTAAGATTTTTCGTGTAGCGAAAACTTGGCATTGCGGGGGGAAAAATGATTCGCCTAAGGTACCTTGTGAACTTGTCCTATGAAATACTGGATCCTTCGGCTGATTTTTTATTCTTAATTCAAGCGGCCAGGACCGCGAGGCAATCTGTGGTCTCGGAAACGTTGACGCTGACACCGGCTGTGCCGGTCACGGAATACACGTTTCCCGATTCCTGCAATCGTATGCTTCGCGTCCATAGCAAGAAAGGTCGCTTGGCGATCCGGTACGAAGCCGTCGTAGAGATCGCCCACCGCTTGGATGAGGGGGAGTCGTTGCGTGAGGTACCTGTCGCTCAACTTCCCTTCGAAGTTCTACCGTATTTGGCACCGAGCCGGTATTGCGAATCCGATCGGATGATGGAATTTGCAATGCGGGAGTTCGGCAGTATGCGGCGGGGATATGCCCGCGTGTACGCTATCCGTGAATGGGCGCGCAATCATATGCGCTTTCTCAGCCACTCCACCAACGAGAGGACTTCTGCGATTGATACGCTCGTCGAGCGGACTGGGGTTTGCCGCGACTTCGCGCACCTGATGATCGCTGTCTGTCGCGCACTAAGTATCCCCGCGCGCATTTCCAGCAGCTTGGACTACGGCGCGGACCCCTCCATGGGGCTGCCAGATTTTCACGCGATTGTTGAAGTCTATTTGTCGGGCGGTTGGTACTTACTGGATCCCTCTGGCGTGTCGATTCCCACGGGACTGTTGCGCATTGGGACAGGTAGGGATGCTGCGGACATTCCGTTTGCGGCAATCTTCGGCAACGTCCAGTCGGAACGTCCATACATTGAAGTGGAAGCTCTCACTGATTCTAAGCTTGGCATCCAAATGCCTCTCGCCACAATGAAGGCGATTTCGACCTGGTAAGGACGGTCTCCTGTCCAACGAAGCATGAGGCAGTGCTGAGTTGTATTTGCACAGCGTCATGATGAAAGGAGGTGTGATGGAACGTGTCACCGCATACCGCGGATTCGATATCCATGTGGATATACAGCGTGTTGAGAAAGACTTGTTCAACGTTTGGTTTCAAGTCGAAGGCCCAATGACTCTTCCCGGCGTGGCGGCGTTCGGAAAACGGGTCAAAGTGTTCGGAGGACCCTATACGATGCGATGGGCCTACCTGGTAGCGGAGCTGGCGGGAAGGGCAGCCATAGATGTCATCTTCGGCAGCGATGATGATTAAGCCGAGTTCGCGTCTCAGGGGCTCGCCGGGCGGACACGCCAACACGCCCCTCGCCATTAGCTTTCGTTCCCGAGTCGCTCACCAGATCGTCTTCTGCCGTCTCCACCGGCATCAACGCCACACCTAGACCGAGGGTCGCCAATAGCCGGACCGGCGAGAGAAACCAGGCATTCGGAGACTGAGCGATGACGGAGATCGCCGCACGAGCCGGCTCGCTAAAATCTCCGCCGCATCCGAGTAGGTACCAATTAGTCCCGCGATGAGGGATTGCCGTCGACGCCACAGTTTGCTCCACGTCTCGAGGCGTAAGCTATGGCATGTTTCCTGCTGCCCTGAGCAGGTAGCGGCTACGAATTCTCGGCGCTGCTAAATCGAACCGCAGGAGCTCGCCATGATCAGCAGAGTACTTCGCTTAGCATTACCCGTAATCGCATACATGTCAGCGGCCGCGGTTGGAGCCGGTTTCGCTGCATATCTAACTGCACAGAAGCGCAAGGAGCTTGGGACTATGGACGCATTCAGCGCCGGGGGCGATGTGGGTGGCGAACCTTCGGCTGCCACGGACAACCTACCGTCTGGCGAAACGACCGCCTCGGCGACGCTCTCGAGTACTTACCCATTCAAAGCTGTGGACGCGTGAGCCGATGGGTACTCGCGGCACCTGGTTGACAAACGACGGCCACCAAAGCTGCTGTGCTGAAATACTCCGGGCCGGGGGTTTTGTGGCCAAGACTGTAGGCTCACAATACCTGGCGTAGAACCCGGCGCACCAATGAATTCAAGACAGGACCCTGTGTAAGCTGGCAAAAACCGCAGTCAGGGGGCGCTCTCTACAGGAGGTTTTTGCCGCCGAGCCAGCAAGTGCCGAGCTCGCGAAGCCTCGGATTCTGTTACATGTCCAGCAACTGACCCGTCCAGCGCAACCCTCACGGCACCCTCTACAACAGCCTCCCAATATCGAATGCCGCGGCACCATGTGGAAAGCGCGGCACGAATTTCATCCTCACTCAAGCTCAACTCACTTTTCTGGGAGAGGAGATCCTGCAGAATGCCGACTTTGAGGGGGGCCTTTGGTGCCGGTTTCTTGGGAAAAGAGAGGGGAAAGCGCTTCTGCAGCTTTCCCAGGAGAACGACTGTCGGGTCGACACTATCTTTGGGCGAACGCTTGGCCGCGGGATGCCTCTTGGCCCTAGGAGACTCGCCACGGTTCGCGTCGTGGACATGGCTTGCGCCTTTTTGTCCGCGCGCCTCCAACGATGGCGCCTTTCGTTGTTGGTCCTGCAGCCTCGCCTTTGCGGCGAGGTGCGCTTTCAAATCTGCAAGCTGTTCAAAACCCATAAGTCAAGACTCGTAGAAACTGGCGCTATTGTAGCTGGTCGGCTCTTACCCGAGCAAAATGGTTTCCAGCGTGCACATGGCCTCGTTTCCACCACCTGACTACTGTACCCAGCGCACGACTCAATCTGAGTGATTCCCCCATATTGCCGAGGCATTGGTCCCTTGATTGCCTCTGGACCGGCGCCCGACCACGCACACCGTGCTGGCCGTACGGGAGCTGGTGGGGTGACGTTCGGGGTCAGCGGTCGCGCAAAGGGCAGGTGTCAGATGCTACCGAGTCTCACTCCATGATTGCTCTGCCTTTGTCGCCAACCTCTCATATGCCGCAACGTCAGGCCGCTCGAATCAACTGCCATGTCTTCGTCGCATTCGCATTTCGGTCGGTAGGAAGGCGACCCATTAATCTGCCCTGGGGATTTCGAATGGCTGCGCATCTGGCCAACTTCAAGCGATAGAGACCACTCCGGCGCCGCTGTCGGCAAGCTGCGGGCAGCAAATAGCCGTAGCTTTCGATCCGTGTCGGAAGCTGTCCGCATTGGCTCTTAGGGCTTTGCGAGTCTCCGCGGCCCGTGCGCTAACGCTGCGCAACGCCGCTGCTCGCATTTGCATCGCTTCTAACGTAACGCGAAGGTTCGCGATAGTCAGCGTCTCCATGTCAGCGCGCCGACCGTGCGGGAGGCACTGTACAGCTTCTTCTTTGAGCACTAACAACTCGGCGATCTCTGAGATGTAACGCTCTAGATTTCTCAGAGCACGTTGCGCATTCTTGATCATTTTATTTCCCCCTATTGATAGCCTACTCGGAAACGGAGCGCACCGATGTCGGTTCCCGTCCTAAACGCTTCGCGTCCGACCACGTGGATCCCGTTCGATGCACGGCGAGCTATCAGCGGGGATCGCTTGACGGAGCGTTCTGGAAGTGTTCTGCGAGATGCCTTGACCATTGCTGCTTCTCGCCACTACGGGAGGCGTGCCTAACGAACAGAGTGAGCAACCGGGGAAAACGTCAGGGTGAATGAAGCCACGCTTTTAGTTGTCTATTTTTGTGCATCGCAGAACGTTCAGACGATACCTGACACACATGTCGAAACGGGGGATCTACAGTTAGGACGTGTGCATAAATGTTTGTTCGTCAATGGACGACCATCTCTGCTAGCGGGCTTTTTTCCGCAACCTCCCCACTCGGGCGCAGACCCGGATAACGACTTCGCCTCGCGGTGCTCCGCCACGGGAGTAAAGGAAAGAAAGATGGAAAAGACATACCACGTCACTGACGCTAGCCGAAGTCGTTGCGATGGATAGACTCCCGTATTGGCCGTTTTATGTGCAGCCGAGCGTGGCTGAAACCCTGCGTCATCTACAGTTTGTGCAGGCCTACGGACTTTACCAAGTGGCCAAGCGCTTCGTTGGTACGCCGGCGTTCGGTATCGAGACGATTCACACTGAATCTGGAGAGCCGGTGCCCGTCAGCGTGACCGTCGTCGCGCACACTCCGTTCTGCCGGCTTCTTCATTTCTCCGCGCGCACGTGCACAGATAACTCGGTGCGTCCGAAGCTAATGTTGTGCACGCCACAAGCAGGCCACCCGGCGGCGCTGATGCGCGCTGTAGTACGGTCACTCCTCGATGATTCCGACGTGTATGTAACCGAATGGATCGATGCCCGGGACATTCCGGTGGAAGCGGGCGCACTGAACGTCAACAACCATGTTCTGACGCTGGAAAGTTTCATGTCTGGGCTCGGACCCGGGGAACTTGACGTCCTGGCGATCTGCCAAGCGACGGTGCCGGCGCTAGCAGCGGCCGCGCGGTTGGCGGCCAGCGGCGGTCCCGAACTGCGCTCGCTCGCCCTGATGGGCGGGCCCATCGACGCAAGAAGTCATCCTACTGCGCTCGGTCGGGCGGCCCGGGAGCTTTCTCGGGAATGGTTCGCACAGCGCTGTACCGGACGGGTTCCGCTTGGTTACGCAGGTGCCGGCCGTCGAGTGTATCCAGGTTTTCTCCAGTTCTCTGCTCAGGCGGGTGACCCATCGCGGCAAGTCGGACGGTTCCTCGAGGCGATGTGTCACGTGTCTCGGGGAGATGTTGGCGGCATAGTGGCAAGCGTGGCGGAGGTAGCGGACCATTCGGCCCCACTTGACTTGCCCGCCGAGTTTATCGAGAGCACTATTGACGTGGTCTTTCGGCGCTTCCTGTTGCCGCGCGGCAAGTGGCGTGTCGACGGCGCACTTGTCAGACTGGATTGCTTGCGTAAAACCCGCCTGCTGACCGTAGAAGGCGCAGATGACGCCATTACGGGCGCACAACAGACCCACGCCGCGCATGCATTGTGCACACAGATACCTTCGCCATATCGGGACCACATTACGCTCTCCCAATGCAACCACTACGGCTTATTCAGCGGCAACTCATGGAGCGCAGAAGTTTATCCTATGCTGCGACGGCGGCTGGCGGTGTGGCGCGGGATGGTCGATCGCGATTAGCCATCTTGAGTCGCGAGCAGGCGCATTGGCTCACGCTGCTGCGTCCAGTAACTCCTGTCGTGGCCGGGCACGATTGCAGCGCCTTCCCCGGCGGCATGTTCGTCTTGAGAGTCCTGGTGTTCTTGCTTGCTGTTCCCATTTTCATGGCTATGGTGATGCGGATCAGGTTGGCCGCTCTGGCCGTTCTTTAACCTCCCTCCGCACCGCTGACCGCACTCGGTGCCAGCTTTCCCCGGTACACCGATATCTAAAAAAATCCGCCCAAGCTACGGACACGTCTAAGCCAGGTTGACTTAGCCCTCTCATTCGGACAGATCTCGGCTGGCGCGACATGCCTTCTCGCTGCGCCTCAGACAGTAATTTGGATTCAACTATAAGGTGACTGCGTGATTCGTCGTTCCGCATTTCGATCTCTCACTGCGCGCGACTGCCTGCTGGTCTTTTTCGTGGCGGCCGTTACCGCTATCTTGAGCCTTGTTGCTTACAACTTTATCGGCAGTGAGAAGCGCATAGAGACGCGTCTGGATCGCCTTTATAGTCTGGACTCGCCGCAGTTCGCGCACGAACTTGGTGTGCTGCTGGGGCCGCCCGTCGTTGAAGGGAATCGATTTCGCGTACTCAGGAACGGTGATGAAATTTTCCCCGCAATGCTGGACGCCATACGCGGTGCGAGAGAAACGATAAATTTCGAGTCCTATATCTACTGGTCCGGTGACATTGGCAACGCGTTCGCGAGCGCTCTGTCAGAACGCGCGCAGGCGGGCGTTAAGGTCCAGGTTCTGCTTGACGCCGTCGGAAGTTCAAAGATCGATCAATCGGTGCTCGATGCGATGTCGAAAGCAGGTGTCGAGGTTCAACGGTATCACCCCGTGCGATGGTTTACGCTGGGAAAGCTTAACAACCGCACACACCGCAAGCTACTCATCGTTGACGGCACTATCGGTTTTACCGGCGGCGTCGGCATTGCGCCGGAGTGGACGGGGAACGCGCAAGATCCGGATCACTGGCGCGACACACATTTCCAGGTGGAGGGACCGGTCGTGGGGCAGATGCAGTCGGTATTCGTTGATAACTGGATCAAGGTGACAGGACGCGTGCCCCATGGGAAAGATTATTTTCCGCTGTTGCAACCTCTTGGAAGCGTGCGTGCGCAGATGTTCAGCAGTTCTCCTACCGGCGGCAGTGAAAGCATGGCGTTGATGTATCAGCTCGCCATCACAGCGGCAACTCGGACTATTGATCTGTCGGCAGCCTATTTTGTCCCCGATGCGATTACAGAACAGGCGTTGTTGGCTGCAATTGCGAGAGGCGTGAAAGTTCGGGTCATAGTGCCGGGGAAGTATATGGACTCGGAGACGGTGCGCGCAGCGTCGAGGGCGCGCTGGGGCGCACTGTTGAAGGCCGGCATCTTGATCGCTGAATATGGGCCAACGATGTACCACTGCAAGGTACTCATCGTTGACCATTTACTCGTATCTGTGGGGTCCACAAACTTTGATAACCGCTCATTCCGCTTGAATGACGAAGCTACGCTCAATATCATGGATGTGGAATTTGCCGCCCAGCAGACTGAGATCTTCGAGCAGGATTTGAGTGTGTCTGAGCGGGTCACTCACATTGCCTGGGAAAATCGTCCCTGGACGGAAAAACTTCGAGATCGCCTTGCCTTGCTGATAGCGTCGCAGCTTTGATCAACGGCAGTTCTCGCACGTAACCGGGCGGAACCCATATCTTCCCCACGTCGTGATAGAACCCACCGAACGCCATTGCTTCGGGGTCGATCACCTCTCTGACCGCATCCTGAAGGCTGGCTGCAAAGGCCAATATATATAGCGAGAGCACCGATGCCCGTGGGAGAGCATTTCATACAGGGCTTGAAGAGACTCGTCTTTTGATGACTTGCTGTCCGTATTTTGCTGAATGACCTCGGCTATGGCGATGCCTTCGGCCGCTTGTGTCGTCGCACAGAATGGATTTGGATAGATGGTTGTAGTCACCGATGGAGGCCCGAGGGCAGAACTGCCGGACCTCTGTGGTGTCCCTCTGTTAAAACCAAGCCGGCTCACCACTGGTGGGCGATGCCCCCCGACGGTCGTCCCGCCCGCAGAAACGCCAGCCTCGGCCCGCAGCTTGATGCTCTGGGTTGATTCGAGCGGAAATCCCGATCGCGCCAGCGCTGTAGCCCTGATACGACGCACCGGCAACGCCCACCGAGAGCGTCTTTCCTGGATCGACGTCGGAGAGCATCGAGAGGGCGGAGGCGCCGGCGATTCAGTACGCCGCTGCATGTTTTGTCCACACCGGTTTTTGAACATGCAGTTACCTGCCGTCAACCCTTATGTTCATGTTTTGGATGCCGCGCTTGACCTGGCGTAATTCCGAAGAGCGCTCGAAAAGCAGCACCAAATGCAGGAATACTTTGGAATCCGGCGATAGCAGCAGCTTTCGCTGGTGGCGCGCCCATGGTGAGCGCGCTCAGCGCTTCAGTCAATCGTGCTTGCTGCCGCCACTGACGGAAACTAAGACCCGTTTCTATCCGAAATATTCTCGCGAGTGTTCTGCTTGAGGCGTTCGCCAATTCGCTCCATTCCTCGAAGGTCCTGTCGTCGTGTGGGCGTTCCCTGAGCGCGATGACGACGCGCCGCAGGCGGTCGTCTTTCGGCATCGGCAGCCGCAGTGGAAGCGCCGAGGACCGCGCGATCTCGTCAAGCGCCAGCGCGGCGAGATGGTGTGTGCGCCCGTTCGGTTCCCACTCGGCGGGCTCCTCGCACGTAGCGACGATCACTTCTCGCAGCAGGCCGGAGACCGCGATGACCTTGGGTGACGCGCCTACAGAGGCGGCAGCGTCTTCTCGCAGGAAGAGCTCTCGCATGGCGACCGGGCCATCCATGCTCACGGAGTGCAATGCGTGTGCGGGCAGGAAGAGGGCGGTCGTCGGGGGAACGATGTAGCTGGCATCGCAGGTCTCGACACGCATGACGCCCGCGATGGCGTAGAGTAATTGCGCCCTTGCGTGGCTGTGGACGCCAGACGAGACGCCTGAGTGGTAGTCGCAGGAAAAGCCGACGACCGGGCGCGCGGCCGTCTCGAATGCGGGTGTTTCTGCGTGTCCGATTGCCGACAGAACTTGGCCGGTTGTCTTCATTTAATCAGTCTACCTTACGGGTGTTCCGTCGCACAAGTCGGACGATTTCAACCACAAAGGAAACAGACATGAGCACAGGCCTTTTCAAGGAGATCGGATTCATCAGGGCGGATCAGTTGACCATGGGTCCGCAAACGCCGGGTCAGGTCCGCAAAAAGGCGCTCGAGGCCGGAGAGCTATGGGTGGGCCAATGCCACGTCACGGCAATCGATGCGCCGAGCCAGTGGCATCACCACAAGGAGTTCGACAGCGTGATGTTCATGCTGTCGGGCCGAATTCGCGTCGACTTCGGTGAGAACGGCGAGCAGTCGTTCGAGATCGGCAAGGGTGACTATGCCTTCTTCCCTCGCCGTGCGATCCACCGCTGCGAGGTCTTGGAGGGTGGCGACGATGTCCACTACGTGTTCGTTCGCGTGGGGCAGGGCGAAACCGTAATCAATCACCACGGTCCTGGCATGTTCGCCCCCGAAGCGTAACGCCTCGTTGATCGTACCGTTCTTCTGAGCACCCGGTTTCCGACAGCAGCTATTTCCAGCACACCGACCCCTGAAAGAAGCGGAGTTGAGGCACTCCCACGCCCGCCGCTTCCAGGCCCACACCATCGTAGTCCTGGGTTCCGCGAGCTGCCCGAACGCAGCTTGCTGTTCCCGTCAGGAGGAAATAATGAGAGAAGCTGCAATCGATATGGTAACCGCCACGCATCGTGCCTCCACGGCACGCGGCACCATTATTGCCGCGACGCTTGGCAATGTGTTCGAATGTTTTGATCTTTACATCTACGGCATCATGGCAGGAACGATCGCCAAGCTCTATTTTCCGGCGGTCAACGAGACTGCATCGCTGCTATTGTTTCTCGGGACGTTCGGCGTGACGTTCTTCATGCGTCCCCTGGGCGCGGTCTACCTGGGCAATCTCGGCGACAAGCTCGGGCGTAAAAAGGTGATGAGCCTCTCACTGCTTTTGATGACGGTCGGGATGCTTGTCATCGCGCTGGCTCCGACGTATGCGTCCATCGGTATCATCGCGCCGATTCTGGTCGTCGGTGGACGGATGCTGCAAGGCTTCTCGGCCGGTGGCGAATACGGCAGCGCCACGGCCTTGCTTGCCGAGCACAATCCGCATCGTCGTGGTTTCATTGCGAGCTGGCAAACCGCGACGCAGGGGCTTGCCATGATGATGGCTTCCGCGTTCGGCGCGTTCCTTACCTGGTCCCTCACGCCCGATCAGTTTCAGGATTGGGGGTGGCGAATTCCGTTCCTGTTCGGTGCGATCCTCGGTCCCATCGGCTTATACATTCGCCGCGCAACCGATGAGTCCGCGGAGTTTTCCGAGGTCAGGCCCGAGAAGCACCCCATGGTCGAGATGCTGAAGCACGAGAAGGCGCGCGTTCTTATATCCGCCGGACTCATCATTCTTGCGACGATCACGATCTGGATGTCGGTGTTCATGCCAACCTATGCCACCAAGCAGTTTCACGTCGATCCGACCAGCGCATTCGTCGGCACGATCGTGACCGGCGGCGTCATCTTCATGGTTGCACCGTTCATCGGTATGTTGTCGGATCGTATCGGTCGAACCCGGACCATGATTCTTGCCGCGCTGGTCGCGTTCCTCTTTGCTCACCCCGCATTCTCGATGCTGCAACGATCGCCGAGCCTGGGAACGCTCATCCTTGTGCAGGGCATGCTCGGCTTGCTCATCGCTTTTTACTTCGGTCCTCTGCCTGCCCTGATGTCAGAGATCTTCCCGGCCCGCATCCGCACTAGCGGACTGTCCCTTAGCTACAACATCGGCGTCACGATCTTCGGTGGATTCGCGCCGTTTGTTCTCACTGGCCTCGGCTCGTTGACAGGCGATCCGCTGTCACCGAGCTACTACGTGATGGTGGGCGCGGCGCTGAGTGGTGCCGCCATTTGGGGAGCGCGGCGTCACCTCCGTCTTCGCTAGCTATCCACTCACTTGACCGGGGTCGGGCCGCCGACTGACGACGGCGGAATCATTGCGCCCGATTCTTGGAAAAGAGGAGTCAATTCAACGACAAAGAGCAAGCAGATCAAACGGATAAAAGGCTAAAACGATGCGACACGGTGATATTGGAAGTTCGAATGAGACGGTTGGCGTTGCGGTAGTCAACTACAAGATGCCCCGCCTGCACACGACGGCGGAGGTACTCGACAACGCCAGAAAGATCGGCGACATGCTCGTAGGCATGAAGCGGGGTCTGCCGGGAATGGATTTGGTAGTCTTTCCGGAGTACTCGACGCACGGAATCATGTACGACGCGACGGAGATGCTGGATACGGCTTCGGCGATCCCGGGGCCGGAGACCGAGATATTCGCCGCGGCGTGCCGCAAAGCAGATGTGTGGGGCGTATTTTCGCTGACCGGTGAGCGTCACGAAGACCATCCTCGTAAGGTGCCATACAACACTCTGATTCTGATGAACAACCACGGCGAAATCGTGCAGAAATATCGCAAGATCATGCCGTGGACCCCAATTGAGGGCTGGTATCCCGGTGACCGAACCTACGTCTCTGACGGTCCCAAAGGCCTCAAAATCAGCCTCATTATCTGTGATGACGGCAACTACCCGGAAATCTGGCGCGATTGCGCGATGCGTGGAGCCGAACTCGTCGTTCGTTGCCAAGGATATATGTACCCGGCGCGAGACCAGCAGATGATGGTCGCCAGAACCATGGCCTGGATGAACAACTGCTACGTGGCGGTTGCAAATGCCACGGGCTTTGACGGTGTCTATTCGTACTTCGGCGGCTCTTCAGTCATTGGGTTCGACGGACGTACGCTGGGCGAGTGCGGCACGGAAGAAATGGGTATCCAATACGCCGAACTGTCAGTGGGATTAATCCGGGATGCTCGCAGAAATTTACAATCGAACAACCATCTATTCAAGCTTTTGCATCGCGGCTACACCGGCAAGCTCAACTCGGGTGAGGGCGCACACGGCGTCGCCAAGTGCCCATTTGAGTTCTATGAGCGATGGACGAAGGAGCCGGAGCGCACCAGGGAAATGGTGGAGGCACTGACACGCTCGACGATTGGAACTTCCGAGTGCCCCATCCCGGGAATTCCGCATGGGGGCGAGGCATGATGCTTGTGCGGCGGTAGCTACATCTGTAATGAGAGGCGAGTGGCCGACGGATATTGGTTAAGAGGTAGTGCGCAGGTTGCTCATCCTGATGAGCGCTTGCGCCACTAAGATCGGCCCATGCGCGGCGGCCACGCTTCGATCATCGCTTTTCCCTCGACCGATTCCAAGATAGGTCGGTTCGCACATCTCAGGCCAAGTTACGACGCGTCTGCTTGCCATTAGCACTACCCATGGCGCCGTTGTGACACCGGCGCGCGCTGACTTGCTGCGTGCGGCTGGTCGTCAGGCAATGATGCCGGCCTCGACGAAGAGTCCTGCGCGGCGCATTGGATGTTACGATCTCGGCCTAAAGCGTCCAAGAACTCATACGGGTAGGGGTCGAACATGCTCAGGTCTTTTGGGAAGAGTGCGCAAACCCGCCGGCATGCAAGCTGGCTTGCCGTCGCCGCCTTGGCGACCGTAGCTGCATCGCTGGCCGCATGCGGGTCCGATGGCGATAACGAGTCGAATCAGTCCGGTGGTATGGGCTCGTCCGAGCCGGTCCCCAAGGTTACGATCCGCGCCAAGGTTTCCGGCCTGACGGGGCAGGGCCTGGTGCTTCAGAGCCGTCTCGGCGAGACGCTACCGGTGACTGCCGATGGAGAGCTCGCCTTTAGCCAGCAGATTGACGAGGGCACCTCGCCCTCGGTCACAGTCAAGACGCAACCCATTTCGCCCAATCAACAATGCACGGTGGAGGGTGGCAACGCGGCCGCAGCAAACGGCGTTGCTGCCGTCACGGTGGTGTGTTCGACTACCAGCATCAACGTACGGGGCGCCGTGAGCGGACTCGCAGGGGCCGGGCTGGTCCTGCAGAACAACGCCGGCGACGACCTCGCGGTCAGCAGCAATGGCGCGTTCGTCTTCGCGTTGCCTGTGGCACGGGGCGCGCACTATGGCGTGTCCGTTCGCAAGCAGCCTTCCTTCCCAAGCCAGCAGTGCGTTGTCACCGCCGGCACCGGCGTCGCTGCAGACGCCGATGTCACGAGCGTGGCCGTGAGTTGCACGACCCAGGCGTCCCGCTTTGCGTACGTCGGCGACTACAGCGCATCCAGCGTGACGGCTTTCACCCTGGACGCATCCTCGGGTGTGCTGGCCTCGATCGGTACGGTCCCCACACCGTTCACCGCGCCACTCTCCGCGAGCGGTGACCCAAAGAACATGCGGCTGTTCGTCGGTAATGGCAATGTCGGAGGACTCGCCGTCTTTGCGGTGGATCCTGCCACTGGCGGGCTGACCTTGGGACCCGGCTCACCCTATCCGACGGGAACGTCGGTGCAGGCCGTGGCGACCCATCCTAGCGGCAAATCTGTCTACGCCTTGAGCCTGTCCGGCACCATCACGGCGTTCTCGGTCAATGCGCTGACCGGCGCGCTCACGCCGATCGCCGGGTCGCCGTTCGCCGCGGGTGCAGCGCCACGCGCCATGGTGCTGGACCCGACCGGCAAGCGTGCGTACGTGGCCGATACGGGTACGAATTCGCTCTATGCGTTCAACGTTAGCGCGACGGGCGCGCTCGCGCCGGCTGCCGGTTCGCCGTACACGCTCGCGGGGGCGTACAACCTGGTGGTGAACCCGGAAGGGACGTTTCTGTATGTCACGCAGGCGGGCCTCGATACCATTGCGGTGTATGCAATAGACGTGAATAGCGGCGCACTGACGCTGGCTTCACAGTGCCCTTCGGGAGCGGGTCCGCGGGGCATTGCGCTGCACGCCTCCGGCCGCTATTTGTATGTGTCCAACCAGGGCGCCAACACCCTTACCGCCTATGTCATTGACCCTGCGACGGGAAGCCTCACGGCGGCGACCACCGTTGCGACAGGCGCCCAGCCGATCAATCTGGCCATCGATGAGAGTGGCCAGTTCCTGTATGTCACGAACTCGACTTCGGACGACGTCTACATGTACCGCATTGACCCGTTGACTGGCGCGCCCGTCGCAATCGGCGGCGCGCAGCCGGCTGCCGTAAATCCTTTCTCCATCACCATTTTCTGAGCGGCGAGACTCGGGTCGGGCGCCTCATTCGCACGCATGGGAGGCGCTCAAAAATAGCATCCGCGAGCCTCAGAACCTGCATGACCCCAAGGAGAAAGTGCGGACGGGCAGGGGAACTGTGCCACCGGGGGGAGAAAGAAAAGGCCAAGCAGGGATAGCGTGGCCTCGAAGGGTTAGGAACGGAGTTTCCCCCGCAGGATAATTATCGGCGCGGTGCGCGATGAATGGCACCCTCCATTGGTAGGTGCCACGGTGCGAGGTCGTTTCGCTTTGATCCCGTCGGCAAATCGCTTTTCGTTTGGGTACACAGAACCCAGTGGTTCCCACCTAGCATCCCTTCCAGCTCAAATGCCAGAGCGGGACGGGTTGTTTTTCGCGGTGGAATGCGAGCACGTCAAGCAGGCCCGCCCACGTCTTGCTGTAGGGGAAGCTTATTTACCAGCGCATGGCAGATCTGGCGGCGGCGCCAACGCACAAGGGTTTGGCTCTCCCGCAAAAGCGAGAGTAGCTCCAGCGACGTCCGATCATCCCCGCCGCGATTGCGACATGCCCTGATACGCCGGATCTGCTCTCTAATTCGGGATCTGCATTGTGCGAGATGACGATCCACTGCTTCCAGCTGGGCTCGCTCGGGAGAAAGTGCCAACATTCCATCTCCTAATCTGCTGGATACAGTCTACAGGCGGCTCGCTACGACACCGATGCGCAGGCATAGTTTATCGCCTGGAGACGTCGTTGCGCGTAACGTTCGCTTTATCTTCTCCAACCCGCGATGGTTTCTTTTCCTCTGCCTCCTGCTAGGTCAGTAACGCAGAGCATCTTCTATGCAGCCGCGATCGTTGTGCGCAACATCGGCGGCCTTTGCCCGTGGCTCACAAAGCGATAGGAGGGGTGCGGTGTAGTCGTAGCACTGGACGGCTGGCTCGCCTTATCCCGGTTGAAAGGTTGTAGCCTAGACCGCAGAGGGGCATAGCCTTGCGGGATGGGCAGGGGTGGCCCAAGCGACACACGGGGTCCGTCGTCGGAACTGCATGGATATGCAGTATCCGCTGGCTAAGCGGCAAGGTGTAAGAAGCTCCCCGGTTTCTATCCCTCGTCCTGGCCGGTCACACCGCCAAATATCCCCGGGGCAGGACGCCGGTACGCCAAATGCACCACTGATATCTATGCTAGGGGGCCTAATGGCATTCGTACCGCGACGCAAAGCGCCGCGATTCTATTGTGAGTGGATCGGTCCACGACCGCCATCGCTGTCGCGCACGGGCGAGGGTGATCAAACGGTTGTCTTATACGGTGGGGCTGTACTCAAAGACTGCCGTATCGATCGTTTTTTGGCCTCGTAATCGCCGATAAATGACCCAAAATGGTTCGTTTTGGCATCCGCCTGACACGCAATTCAGAAGTTCCCAACGCCCTTTGGGCAGGACAGAGCAGACCACGTGATGGCGACAATATTCTGACGTGCGGGGCGTCGGCTGAACGGGCCAAGACAACTGGTACGTTCAGCCGGCCGTGGTTCGGCTAAAGGTACCCGCAATCAATAGGCAGCCTCGTGCACCTTCCCGAGCTGGGCATCCCGGGCAGACGGGCACAACCTATGAGAAAAGCCCCTGATCCAAGGCTCATCGAGGTGTATTGAGCTTGCGCTTGCTTGATGGTTCTCGGCGACGCTGGATACGAAATTTACGATGGCCCGACTACCCGGTTGCGGCCAGCCTCTTTGGCGCTGTAGAGACGTTCATCAGCCAGCTTCAGCACGCTTTCCGGCGTCATGGCGCTGGCGTCTCGAACCGCTATCCCAATGGAAATAGTCAGATATCCAACCTGTGGAACATGGGTGCTGGCGATGGTATCGCGTACCCGCTCTGCGATGGCCGTCGCAGTATCGCGCGATGTATCGGGGAGAATCAAAGTGAACTCCTCGCCCCCGGAGCGGCAGGCAAGGTCGCCAGCCCGCGTGTTCTCCTTGAGGATTTCCGCGACCGTTCTTAAGGCAGTGTCACCCGCGTCATGACCATGAGTGTCATTCACTCGCTTGAAATGGTCGATGTCTAGCGCAAGCACCGAATATTGCTGCTCGGTCCTGGAAAGCAGAGTCAGGAGGTCCTGCATTGCCCGGCGATTTGCCAGACCAGTCAATGGATCGCTGTGCGCCTCGCGGCTAAGCCGCCCCAGCTTTTGATGGAGCAACTGCACCCCCGTAAGCATTGCTTGTCGAATGGCCGATGCATCGCGGTACCAGGCGTGAATCCGTCGCAGGTCGTCGGAGGTCTCCGCTGCTGACAATCGGTCGGCAGCTGCGGACAACTGCCGCAAGGGCAAGGAGATCAATGCCGTACCGGCCAATACAAGTCCAAATCCGAGGATTCCAGCCGGAATCATTCCAAGGAGCATGTCCCACATCAGTTTCCCAAGCGGTGCGAGACTACGTTCTCGGCGCTGTTGCACCACTACCGCCCAATTTGCATCAGCGACCTGAGCATATCCAGCCAACATGGGGATGTCGTGGTAGTTCGGAACCTCAGCCGAGCCGCGCTCACCGCGCAGTGCGGCATCTACCGTCAGACTCCAGCCGAGTACTTCGCCAATCCGTTTCGGGTCGGGATGATATAGCAGCCGTCGATTGCCATCGGCGACGAAGGCAAAAGTCCCATCGTGATGAAAGTGGTTACTGATGACGGTGTGAAACGCGCCTTGCTCGACCAGATGGACTGCACCGCCCACCACGCCGAGGAACACGCCGGACTGATCGAAAATCGGTTGCGAGATCAATACGATCAGATTCCCGGCTCGGGAGACGTACGCCGGGCTGACCAATGGACGACGCTCGGTAAGTGCTTTGCGGATGCCTTCGGACGGCAGCGTCGTGCCAATCGTCTCTTTGTCATCGGGGTACGTGTGCAACAACTTGCCATTCACATCCACGATCGCGACGGCATTGAAGTCTGAGTCCTGAGCCTGCAGGCGCAGCGCCTCCTCACGCATTGCCACGGGATCGTCCCATCGCCGGGAGAGAACCAGGGCACTGAATCTCAAGTGATTGTGCGCCGAGCCCAGGAACTCGCCGATGCTCGATGCGACTTTTGCCGCATAGGCTTCGTTGCTCGCGAGCGTCGCACGGATCAAAGCCTCCCGCTGCACGCGATAAGCGACAAAGAGGCTGTTGCTCAGTGTTGCAAGGACTGACAATAAAACGAAAAGGAAAATCAGCCCACGCAAGTCAACCGAAAAAGGCCTAAGTAACTTCATGAGCAACACGCGAAATCGTCCAATCACTCAAGAAGTGTGCTTGAGTCCGTCGAGGCAAGAAGTCGGAGCAGGCTAAACCCGGCACACTGCGGAGTGGCTTGGAAAAATACGGCGATAAGGGCATATCCGTATCATGCAACGGCTCACTCCAAGGAAGCAAGTCGCATTCGGCTGACTTCGGCCGTGTACGAGCCAGGGAATTACTCCCCCGCCGGCCGCCCGAGATCACTGAGCTAAGGCAATAGGGCACGTCCACCCGGCGGAGGGGCAGCACCAATTTCAAGGAGCTTGAACTGGATCACGCTCAGGAGCATCTGCGCCCAACAGAAAGTAGTGCTCGAGGCGAGCCTCGGACATCGAAGGCAATGACGTCGCGTATCAGGATGCCGGCAGTGTTAGCGGGTGTGACACTGGAATTTCTGTGCGTAGGCCCGGCATTGCAAGCAGCGACCATGGCGCAACCTTCGTCGGAAGCGTTCACATGCCACAGGGGGGCGCATCAGCGCCCCTTTTGTATAGCGATAGTTGCAGCAATTCGTGCGACTGTTCGGTTGCTTGTCAGCCCCAATCTAGCTGAGACCTCATCCGCCGTCACGCCTTTTAGCAGTTGTCGGCGACAGTAGGTATTGCGCAGGATCCGCGGGCCTTTGTCTTCTGCTTCGCATCCAACCGTTGCAAAAGCCTCCCGAACAATGTTGCCGAAGCTCATGTCTGTGATGGGCGTGCCGGCGCGCGTTAGCGTAAAGAGGAGGGCGCCATTGTGGGCGTAGGTACGCCGCAGTTGGAGCCAAGCCTTGAGCGCCGCAACAGCAAATGGCTCGAGGTGGACGGTCCTGGCAGTTTTCGGTGGTCGAGCTGGCACGTGTAGGTAGGGGGGGGATGCCTCCGGGTAAACGTCCCGCAACCGCACTGCGCGGCCCTCGCTGGCGGTGACTCCGGTCCCTAGGAAGAGCGCGACGATAGCGCGTTTCTGCAGTTTTGTCGGGTTGTCCTCGACGTCTGGCCGCACGAACTCCTGTAGTCGTTTGTCCAACTCTTCGGAGAGGAACAACGCTTCGGGGTCAATCGCCGGCCATGGCTGGCCGCAGAGGATTTCACTAGCGGGATTGACATCACGTACGCCAATGGCAACTAGATGCCTGCACAAGCGCTCAATGAGCTTGAGATAACGCATCCGAGTTGCCGGGGTGTAGCGGACAGCATCACCGTCAAGCCAAAAGCCGTCCAATACGTCGGGACCAAAGCTGGCTAAGGTTGTGCCGCGGGCAATTACATAGCGGTGAAATCGATCAAACATTGCACGGTGCTGAACGATAGATCGCTGTGAAAATCGGCGCCGGTCAGCGCCGGTAGCCTCACGGAACTGCCATTCCGCGTAGGCGCGGGCAGGGTCAGAATGCCAAAGTTTGGTCATGTAGATTTATATACTGAAAGTAAGCTAGTACACAATCCAATCGGCGCTTCGCGCCGACATTTTTTCCGTCAAGAAAGGGCGCCTTTCGCCTCGCAGCGCCGCCATCATGGTGCTCCGATGGAGCGCAGTATGACCAACGCGTGGGACTCCATAGTCATCGGGGCGGGCGGGGCGATCCGCATGTCACATTCTTCAGGGTATTCGTCCTACTCTTCGACGTCTTCGAGCAAGGGCGCGCAGTATCGTTGTTGGACTGGCTTCAGTGCAACACAGCAGTGGCCCTCGTCCGCTGCGTGTCGAGAAAGTCTGCGCATCTGCCTACACCGCGTGCTAAGTGTTTGGTCGACCCAGGCAACGGGGGTGTACAAAATCACGACGAGCAACGACGCATAGAGGATGACCCACTCAGTGCACCGTGCTGGCAATGAGGCGTGTCGACTACTGCCGACACTAGGAAATCAGAGCCTATGAACTCAAGAATGGGACCATACTCAGCAGCAGTCATCCTTACTGCTACAGAGCGGCCGTCTCGTAACCCCAGTTTTTAGGAGAATCGCATGGGTCTGAGTAAACAAGAAGCTGTAAGCCTTTTGATCGAGGCGGCCAACGTCGGCGTCGACGTGGATATTCGCAAGGGTGCTATCGCAGGTCTTGGATACGCCGGGGGGCATGATGCTCGCGGTACACTGGCCGCGATCGCTGTCAATCTATCCGCCCGCGCCGACTTGCGAGCTGCGGCCCTCGCTGCACTCGGCATGGCCTCTCAGCGCGACTTTTAATCTTGAGCGAGTCTCCTCTCCCCGCTGTTCAGATTTGACACGTCTTGGCACTACGACCCTCGCTAGGCGAGGTTACGCATTAGACCGGGAGATAGCACGACAGAACTAGGAGGCGTTCAATGACACATATTTTGAATCCGGCATACGCACTACTGGCGTTATCCCTACTAATTTGCGGCTGCGCGAGCCGGCCAGTTAATCCGCCCCTCGAGCACGCCGACCCCAGCGCCGGTTATCGCTTTACCACGCGGTCGCAGTATTTGGCTACGAATGAAACTTTAGTGGTCCTGGCATTCTCGGGTGGCGGCACCCGGGCTGCGGCTTTTTCCTACGGCGTGCTCGAGTTTCTGCGAAGGACAAAGATCACCGGATCGAATGGGACGCGATCCCGTTTGCTCGACCATGTCAGCGTGATTACGGGTGTCTCTGGGGGAAGCTTCACCGCTCTCGCTTATGGGCTCTACGGCGAGAAGCTCTTCGACGACTATGAGCAGCGATTTCTCAAGAGGGACGTACAAGGCGAAATTACGCTGCGCACGCTCAGTCCTGCCTATTGGCCGTCGCTCTGGGCGGAGGCGTGGGGTCGCTCCGAGCTTGCCGCCGATCTTTACGACGAGATCCTGTTTAACGGTGCCACCTTTGGTGACCTGCAACGCGCGAATGGACCGTTTGTAATTGCCTCCGCCACCGACATTTCGACAGGCGCTCGCCTTGGCTTTACACAAGCCACATTCGACGTTTTGTGCTCCGACCTCAATGCAGTACGGCTTGCGCGCGCTGCCGCCGCCTCGTCGGCCGTACCCGTGGTACTGACCCCAGTGACACTTAACAACTACGGGGGAAACTGTGGCTATAGTGCTCCCGAATGGGTCAAGCCATTCATCAGTGCTGCCGAAGCGCCGCGACCGGCTGCACGGGCAGTGCGCCACCTAAAAGAGGAAGCGGAACTGGAAGACAGCTCCGAGCGACCTTACATTCATCTTGTCGATGGGGGAGTCTCCGATAACTTGGGTATGCGCAGCGTACTGGACTCCCTGGAACTCATGGAAGCACTGCATCTGATCGGGCGGCCAAGCCCGCTCGACCGAGCAAGAAGAATTGTTGTTTTCGTCGTTAATTCTCTCTCCACGCCGCGGACCAAGTGGGACAAATTTGAGTCTCCGCCCGGCACGCTGGAAATACTGGTGAAGGCGACGGGGGTCCCTATCGACCACTATTCGTACGAGGCGATCGAGTTGCTGAAGGACACCCAGGCGCGGTGGCGTGCGATGGGCGACGTCCGCCAATCATCCGCCTTCGCGGCGAATACGGAAACCTCTATAGCTCCGACACTACGCACACCGGACACAACCATATACGCCATCGACGTGTCGTTTGCGCAATTGAAAGACAAGGCAGAACTGGATTACCTGAACCAGCTGCCCACCTCGTTTTCCCTGTCGGCTGAATCCGTCGACCGCCTTCGGGCGGCCGCGGGTCGAATAATTCTGGCATCGCCGGAATTTCAACGGCTGCTAAAGGATGTCGGCGCCGTAATCGTGCCTTCTGTCGAGGGCGGCGCGGAGGCGGCGCGATGATCGTGGTTGCCCCCCCGCCTCGAATACCCGACGACCTGGCCTCCAGAGCCAATCAAGGGGCCTGGTCCAGAACAGATCGCGAGGGCCTCAGAGGAGCGCCGTCACTTTCTTACCAATGGCCGCTGCGCAACGTCGTACTGATGGGCGCCGGGGGCCACGTTCCAGGTGCAGGACAGGTATCCTCTTGAGGGACACGAGCTGAGCTCACCGGGAGTAAGCGCAGCAGCGAGGTATTTCCAGCCAGACCCCACCGACGAACCACCGGGCGATACACCGATGGGTGTCGAGCCCGCCCGATAGCTTGCATCGGCGAGAGAGCAAGGAGTTGGTCTGTCCGTTCAGCCTAGTCAGCGAGGCGCCTGAACTTCTAGCTCACTAGCCGCTCGAGTGGCTCGCTCTCGCGGTCGGGTGGTCCGCCCCCTTTCTAATCGCCTTCCGGCTCACAGCAGCAACAAGCTAAAGGCAATTGCTGTTCGTAAGTGAAACCGATGCCAGTACACACCTGGCGGCGGTGGCGACGGTGACCGCCCCCTCGGTGATGGCGACGTGGTGAGTATGCTGGCGGGCATCATGCAACATGTCGCAACGAGTTGACGGCATTGCCGCTATGGGAAAAAGGGCGTAGCGGTCTGGACGGGACGCCGTCCACGCGTCGAGATAACGATCTTATGGGCGAAGCGTATCGCGATGGGGTCGACTGGGGACGGATCACGGTCCAACGATTCCTACAAGAAGGAAGTTCGTTACCGGTAGGACTACGAGATACGTAGCAGCTGTCGTTCCTGATACGACCGTCCGGCACAGCCTTGGCCGCTTGTGCGCAGCGTTTCTTACCACAAGACTAAGTGTGCGAGCTGGCACGCCCCTTGCGATAAGCCATATGTGGCATTCTGCCGCGACTAGGAGTACACCATGGCACCGCAAACGCAGTCTGGACAGAATCAACAGCAAGGAAAACCGCAACAACAGGATAAGACCAGCGGCGCAGAGCAAGAGAGTGGGGCGCTCCCGATACAGAAAAATAGCGAGCGGGGCATGCAGCCCGAAGAGGAAGTGGGAAGCGTCTACACGCAGCCTGAAAAGGAAGCAGGCGGCATCGACGAAGAGACCGAACAGGATGACGAAGAGGAAGAACGCCAACCGCAGCGAACCGCTGGTCGCGAGGATAACGAGCAAAGCGTGTAATGCGTCGTCCAATGCAGAGGTGCAGCCACGTAGTTGGCTGTTCTTTTGTGGATTTTGATACGGCGACCGGACGTCCTGTCTATTGGGACGTTCCGTTGTGCCGTCACCGATCTCGTATTACTCCGCGCATCCCACGTTAGTGGGATACGCAGGGAAACTCCGAGATTGAAGGTGGCAACCGGCTCACTGAGTCGGCGACGGCTCCAGAGCGGCGAACGGCATGGCGAGATCAGTTTCGCGTCAGCACTTGGACTTCGCCTCGGCGTGTAATAACATCGACGACAACCCGAGCGCCGACACGGCGAATGGCAACGTCGGCGCTCCCACCGCCAACACTCAGATTGCCAAGGAATACCTCATTAAGAAATCCCGGCAGCGACGGTGAATCGAACGTAATTGCAGGTTCATACGGGTCAAAGTCCAGGCCGAGACATGCCTGTAGGAGCAGTAGCGGCGCGGCAGCCGCCCAAGCCTGCGGTGCGCAGGCTACAGGATAAAAGGTCGGCCCTTGGCTTCTTTGGCGAGGAAATCCACAAAACAACTCGGGCAAACGACGTTGATCAATGTATCCAGATGCTGAGAACAAGCCTTCGAAGATACGCTTAGCCTCGGCATGGTAGCCATAACGAGCCATGCCCGCCGCGATCATCGAATTGTCGTGTGGCCAGACGGAGCCATTGTGATAGCTCATCGGATTAAAGCGCGGCGCATCGGTAGATACCGTCCGAACTCCCCACCCGCAGAAGCTCGTATTGTTCATCAGCTTAGCGACTACCGAAGATACGCGCTCAGGCAGCGCGATACCTGTAAAGAGGGCATGCCCCGCGTTAGACGTTACAATTCTGCATGGTCGCTTGTTCCCATCGAGGGCTAGAACGTAGGTTCCGAGATCGGGATCATAGAACCGCGCATCGAAAGCTTGGCGTAGTGCTTCAGCCTTGGCGGTGTAGTCCGCCGCGCCGCTCGTGTCTTGCAACGCAGCACGAATGGAAGCAGCAGCTTGCCACGCACCGTAAATATACGCTTGCACCTCGACTAGCGCGATTGGGCCGGGGGCCAGTTTGCCGTCTGCGTGGAAGACGGAGTCACGACTATCCTTCCACCCCTGATTGATGAGTCCATCCGCAGATTGTCTGCCGTACTCGACGAAGAGATCTCCGTCGCGGTCGCCGTAGTCTGTGATCCAGTTAAGGCAGGCGATAATATTTGGCCAAAGGCCGGCAATCGTCTTAAGGTCTCCCGTTCGCTGCAAGTATGCGCCTGCTAGAACCACATACAGCGGTGTGGCGTCGACACTCCCAAAGTAAAGTCCAAAGGGAACCTCTCCAAGCAACGCCATTTCGCCATGTCGGGTCTCGTGCAGAATCTTGCCCGGTTCTGCGTCAGCCTGGCGATCTACAAACTTCGCCTGTTTTGCGCCCAGATATTGCAACACACCCCGAGCGAGATCAGGATTTATCCATAACGTCTGCAACGCAGTAATGATTGCGTCGCGGCCGAAGGCCGTACTGAACCAGGGGATCCCCGCATATGGATACAAGCCGTACGGCGTGTTGGTCAGTAGCATATGTAGGTCGGACACACTACGGCGTAATAACTCGTTAAACATTTCGTTAGACGAATGGACGAATGCTTCGGGACGACACATTCGCTGTAACTCACGCCGAGATTGCCGCAATGCCTTGAGAAATTTCCTGGGCTCGGCGGGCTCTTCCGAGACCGATGCGCAGCGGATTTCGAGACTGAGTCTTTGTGTCGACATTGGCTCGAGCATCAACTCATAACTTGCACAGTCGCCGCCCATGCCCAGCGGGGCTGGATGAAAGCTCACCTGTGTAGTTCGCACGACATTGTCCAGGCCGGTGTAGCGTAAAGTTGCCGTTTCTTCGGAGACCCTCGGGGCGTGCAGCGTTCCCCGGCGCGGACGCAGGGCGCCCCGCACCTCGAAGAGGTCAGCAAAGTCCGCATCAAAGCTAATTTCAAGTCGCACCTGACGCGGAAACTCGTCGAAACTCCTCACGATAATACGTTCGTAACAGGTGCCGTTCCAAAGAAATCGGGTTCGGCGAATATGAATCAAGTCGCGCTCAAACCGAACTCTACCGTCCATGTCTGATAGATCAGGATTAGTCAAATCGCAGGTCAATGCGGAGTTGTCATCGCTCAATGTCGATGACAGAAGCATGGGTCGAGCGCCATCGATTGTGAGTTGCAGAAAGGACAGGTGTCGGGTATCTAAGTGATATAGCCCTTCAGGACTGCCCGAGGCACCGACCGCGTCACCGTTATGATCGAACAGTCCAAAGGTGTCTCCGTGTTTTAGCGTCCGCGGCCGGCGCTCTTGTAACGAGGCCGATGTTGGGATATAGAACTGCGCAACATGCGGGGCACCACTTACCAGTGCAGCATTGGCCAGCAGGGTGGGCGATGCGGACGGCATAGAATCTTTTTCCTCATTAGGCGAGTACGAGTTCATCAGTCGTACCGCGCGGGACTTCACCAGTGGTCGATATTGTCAATCGCCGGTAAATTTGAACGTAATCGCGAGCCATACGCTCGGCAGTAAAACGGGATTCAAATGCCGATCGAACAGCTGCTCGTGGGAGTTCTGAGATCTTGCCAACGGCGGCCACTGCCTCCTCGACAGTTTTCACAATGTAGCCAGTCACTCCCGGTTCGATCACCTCCGAGACAGAGCCGCAATCGAAGGCGATCACTGGTGTGCCACATGCCATGGCCTCGATCATGACAAGCCCAAAGGGTTCTGGCCACGCGATCGGGAATAGCAATGCTGAAGCATTTCCTAGAAAAGCTGCTTTGTCATGCTCATTGATCTCACCGATATACTCCGCTTGAGGATAGGCTGCCAAAAGAGGCTGAATAGTGCTTTCCCAATACGCGCGGTCGACGTCGTCAATCTTCGCCGCAATCTTGAGGGGCAAACCGGCCTTCGCGGCAATCTCAATAGCATGATCAGGGCGCTTCTCGGGCGAAATCCGGCCTAGAAATGCCAGGTAGCCACCTGCGGGCTTTGCTCGGTACGCAAGCAGTGTCTCTGGGAGACCATGCAGAACGGTGCCGGCCCACTTCGCGACCGGCAGAGGAAAACGCTGTGCCATGGACACGGAGACCAAGGGGAACTCAAAAAAGTGGGCGTAGAAGGGGGAAATGTCCGGGAGATCAAGTCGTCCGTGTAGGGTCGTGACAAACCCTGTACGCACCTGTTGCAACAACGGGTAATGCATCATGTCGATGTGAAAGTGCAGGATGTCGAAATCACCGGCCCTCGCGAACACGTCATCGAGCATCATCATGTAATACGGAAGCGGGTCGCGCATTCGCACGCCTAGTCGGAGCGCCACATCACAGCTCGAAACGAGTGCCGCCTGAGTAAGGGAGTCACCGCTCGCGAACAACGTCACGTCGTGACCCTGTCTAACCAACTCTTCGGTCAGATAAGAAACAATCCTCTCGGTCCCGCCATAGAGGCTAGGCGGGCAGCGCTCCGCAAGAGGCGCAATCTGTGCAATTCTCATGGCAACTCCTTGTGCTGGTTGTATTAACGCAGGCAAGGTATCCATGACAGAGCCTGGGATGGGGGAACGACTCAACAACGACGCCGCCGCTTTTTGATCCTTACATCGCGGGATTTTTTCTGAGTGACCAACGCGTCGAGGAACTAACTACATTATTGAAATCTCTTCCTATGTCTAAGACATGGGTGCCAGTGATGAAAGACCATGGCTACATCGGAAAGCGGATCGGAGTGACAACGGCATTTCTGATCTGAGAGAGATTCGCGACAACTATGGATAGTCGCGCCGGCAGATGATAATGGCAGACTGGCAGCGGAAAATCGGTACGGTGGCGGACATGCACGACTTCTTCCGGCGCGTGTACGTCACCGGACAGACTAGAAGGTGCAATACAGATAACGTTTCAACGAGTTGCGAGACAAAGATCATTTTTCGTACTGTTCCCCGCAATCTCGATGGAAGTCGTCCTTCTTGACTGGAGCACATCATGCGCACGCTACTGTATTTTCGGATCAAAGATTTGGTGATGGCGCAAGAGGTGCGAGCATCGCTCGGAGACATCTCGGGCGCGTCCAAAATCAGCGGCCCGTGGTTCGCTCAGAACGGAGATCAGCCCGTCGAAGGACTTCCCCTCGTAGAGAAAGCTCATACTTCGTACCGGGAGGAATTTGCGGTCTCGGGACTTCTTATCGGATCAGTTGTAGGCGCGGTGATTGTCTATCAATTCGGCACACCAGCCGACTCCGCGACCAATTTTCTCGCGTACGTGGGCTCCAGTGCCTTTGGCGCCATGATCTTCTGGTGGCTTGGGGGTCTACTGGGTGGCGGGATCGCTCGCCTTAGCCTGTCCCAGAAGCGATCCGGTGTGGCGCCCAATGAAATTCTCATGATCGCCGGCTGCGACTCCGCCTCCAAGGAAGTCACTAAACAAGTCGTCCACGATCTCGGCGGCTTAAGCATCGACGAGCACAAAGATCTGATGCCGAACTTTCGCTGGGCGTAGCGACGGGTAAATGGTGGCAAAGAAGACGTAGTAGCTGTCTGCAGCACGTCCACCGCCATTGAAGGTGGCCTGCCATGTATCTTTTCCAGTATGCCTTGCGACATTGGCGCAAGAAACCACTTCGAACATCCTTTGGCCTAGCAGGCTGCTGAAATACCTCCAGCGGACGTCAGCGCGACGACTGGATGAAGCGTTGATTTGAGGACCCCACCCAACGCTACTTTCATGCGCGGCGCAGACACCTTTACCGAGAGTTTGTTCACTATGCGGAGGCTGGAGGATTTCGTTCCGCAATCCCACCCGCTGCGTTCGATTCGCGCTATGGCCAACCAGGCACTGGTGAAGATGGACCGATTGTTCGCACAGATGTACAAGGCCGATATCAAGGGCGGTCGGCCCAGCATCGCGCCGGAGAAGCTGCTGCGGGCCATGCTGCTGCAGGTGCTCTACAGCATTCGTTCCGAACGTCAACTCATGGAGCAGACCCAGTACAACCTGCTGTTTCGCTGGTTCATCGGGCTGTCGATGGACGATCCAGTTTGGGTGCCCACGGTCTTCACCAAGAACCGCGAACGGCTGATCAAGCATGATGCGGTGATCCAGTTCTTCAACGAGGTGCTTGCCATCGCGCAAAAGAAGAACTGGCTGTCAGGCGAACACTTCAGCGTCGACGGCACGCTGATTCAGGCGTGGGCCGGCCACAAGAGCTTCGTGCGCAAGGATGGCGGCGACGAGGACGACAACGACGGCGGCGACTTCAAGGGGCACAAGCGCAGCAACGAGACGCACGATTCCAAGACCGATCCCGATGCCAAGCTCTACCGCAAGGGTAAGACCGCTAGCGAGCTGCGCTACATGGGTCATACCCTGAGCGACAACCGCCATGGCCTGGTCGTGAGCGCCATGGTGACCAACGCAGACGGACACGCCGAGCGCGAAGCAGCGAAGGTCATGCTCAACGATGCCAGGCAGGTGATTGAAGACCTGAATGTAGAAGTCACCGTGGGCGCGGACAAGGGCTACGACGCGCACGAGTTCATTCAGGCCTGTCTGGAAATGAAGGTGACGCCCCACGTGGCGCAGAACACCTCGGGGCGGCGCTCTGCAGTTCCTGAGGCGATTGCTTGCAGCGCTGGGTATGCGGTCTCACAACAAAAGCGCAAGCTGATCGAACAAGGCTTTGGGTGGGTCAAGACCGTGGGGCGCATGCGTCAGGTGATGGTGCGTGGCCTGAAGAAAGTCGATCAGATGTTTGTGCTGAGCATGGCCGCCTACAACCTCGTGCGTATGCGCTCGCTGGGACAAATCCGTCCGCGGTTGCAGTAATCGCGGTAATGAGGCCGGAAATGGGCGCCAAAACGCGGGAAAAGTCGATGCAGTAACGTCCGGCTTCCGGATTGTGAAAAGCAGAGCTCCCCACCCTTGCGGGGGGAAGACTCATCGCTAGCGCGATGAGTACTTCAGCAGCCTGCTAGGGGTCGCCGCAGCCGGGGCGCTTGCATTCTGCAGCCGTTGTCTCTCCATATTGTCTTAGCGGATGTCGGCGGCCACGTACTCCGCCACAGGCAGAACAACTGGTTTGGCTCCGACTCGCTTTGATGACCACGTCGGGTTCGCCGAGGCCAACAGCGACATCCGCGGTTCCGTAGGAAGGTCCCGTCGTCGCGTGGCACCGCGCATGGCATCAACACCGCCCAAGGATTCTTGCGGCTGTCGATCAGTTTCGCGCGTCCTGGTCGAGGCAGCGCACGTGAAGGGAGTGGACCGGCGTGGCGCCGCCCGGCGAACAGATGACGATCCCCAACGCGCGCTCGATCATGACGTCGTTCCAGGTACCGTCGGTAACAGTCTCGCACGGCTAGTCGGCACTAGGCCGCGCTGGGCTACTAAGGTGTCCCCACCTCTTTGAGACCCGCTGCATCGAGTTCATTGAAGAACTCAGTGCGTGAAGAAAACGGGTGCGCTGGCCGTTGGCCGGCTCTCGTGATAGCAGAGTTTTCAAAGTCACGCCTTTTGAGTAACGTCGATTCCCTCGGCAGACCGCATGTATGGCCCGCGGCGGGCCATAGCCTCGCACTTTGCGGGTCAAGCTGATCGCGCAGTAGTAGGTGGGAGAGTGGCTGCCTTGCTTGTGCCGTGCGGTTCCGCAGATCGGGGGCGACGAGTTGTCCTCCGGCACCCCCTGGTGCCGCATGCGTCCATGGCTCGCCCGCGTAGGTGGCGCCGTCAGTAGCCGATGCGTATCGGTCGAGGAGTGCATGGGTTCGACCATCACAGATGAGCGATTTCGGATAGGACGCTGCGCGCCGCTGCGCTATTGTCCCAAGCGGCTCAAGCTGAACCGCAGTATCCGTATTAATTTCTCCCGCACACAGCAGTTGCGTCTTCGCAAAGGCATCGCTACTCACACGATGACGACACTTCTTAATGAGGATGGCGCGATTGCGCTGGCCGACAGCCTTCCCGACGCCGTTTTTCTGGTCGACGAAACCGGGGAGATTCGCTACGCCAACACGGTGTGCGAGGAGGTGCTCGGCTACCGGCAGTCCGATCTGGTCGGCCAGCCCATGCTCGAATTGGTGGTGCCGGCGGATCGTGAGGAGACGTTGCACGAGGCCAACAGGGTTCTGGCCGGCAAGAAGCGTGTGGGATTCGAGAATCGCTATCGCCACCGAAACGGTGCGGACGTCCACCTTTCGTGGTCGGCTCAATGGCACCCGGCGCACCAGCTTCGCATTGGTGTGGCACGGGACGTAACTGCACTGCGCCACGGACCCGTCGTCTTGCCCCAACGGCCAGATCATCTGAACGGGCTAGACGCGCTTGCCCCGCACGAGCGCCGGGTGCTAAACCTGCTCCTGACCGAAGCCGGCGAGAAGCAGATCGCCGAACGGCTCGGGCTAGCGGTCTCCACTACGCACTCCTACGTTACCGGCATTTACCGCAAATTCGGCGTCCACGGACGCGCGGGGCTGATGAGCCTATGGCTGCGGCACGTGGTGCGCGACTGAGAACCTAAGTAAAAAGAAAGCCGGCCAGGAGGCCGGCGCAGAGTAATGTCCGAGGATAGCGCGATATCAGGACGCGCGACGGCACGTACCTTGGACGACGCTGCCAACCGAAAGGTTGAGCCACGCCAGCGAATCGGCGCCCGTTTTCAGGAAGACATGGGCGAAGGTGGGCGGCACGGCGGCCGGATCGCCTGGCTCGGCATCCAGGTCGCCATCGGCAGCGATCGCCACGCCGTTCAACGTGACGCCATCCTGGAATTTGTTCAACAGGAGCGGCAACGTGAGCGCCTTACTAGCGATGGTGAGCTTGCCGCCAGCGATGGTCAGCGTCTCCCGCGCCAAGGTACCGTCCAGCACTGCCGTCGCGCCATCGAAGACACGGTTGGCGTACGAGCAAGCCCACGTGCCGTTCAGTTCATCGGCGACCAGCACGCGTGCGCGCTGGATGGTCCACGTGCCGGTCGCGACCACCCCCGACTCTGCGTAGTTCATGTCGAAGCGCATGCCGGCGTTCGGGTTGACGAACAGCCGACCACGGAAGTAGCCGCCGCCGTTCATCACCAGGTCATATGCACCCGGAAAACGCGTCTGGTCAGCTAGCGTCAGGCGGCCCAGTTGCGGGGTAGCGCAAGTCGCAATATCCACGCTGGTGCACAGCTGCACGTTGCCTTCGGCATCGAAGCGCATGCTAGCTGGTGTGCTCACTGGACCCAATTGCGGCTTGCCGGTGCCCTGGTCGTAGATGCCGAAGTTCATCAATACGTTGTAGGTGCCGGCTAAGCTGCTCAACGGCGGCATATCGGTCGCTACGGCGCTCGCAGAGAGGTCACCGGCGAGCATGCTGGTACTGGTGCCAAGCAGGCTTGGCACGCCGGAGATCTCGCCGACAAGGCCATCCATGCCGAGCCGGAAGCTCAGGCCAAGGCCCGCCAGCTTGGCAATCAGGGCGCTCGGCGGCGGATCCGCACTGTCGGCCTCAAAGCCGCTCACCGAGAAGTTCTCGCCCGTGCGCGCGTAGACTCCGATCAGGGTGCCGCGCAGCCCAAAGGCTGAATCGACAAAGCTGAGCTTGAGCTTGCCGGAGGCCGGTGCGTCTATGGTGAGGGCGATGGTGTCGCCAAAGGACAGTGTGCCCGAGTACTTGATTGGCGACGGTGCGGCGGGGGCCGCCGGCGTCTCGGTTTGCACGGGACTCTGGCCGTCTCCTCCCCCGCAACCAGCCAAGGCAGTCCCAACGACCAGTGCTCCAAATAGATATTTCCACTTCAACATGGCTTAACCCCTTCTTCCCATTTTCCGTTTGTCTTGTCGACGCCAGACGTTGCTGGCGGCGGAAGTAGACGGTATCAAGAATCCGAGGCGCCTCACCATCCTGCTAATTAGAGGGGCGCTAGTTGGCGGTCGCTAGCGGGTACTGGTTATCCGCCTCCTTCCCGTGCTCCTCCACCTGGACATTCGGTAGGAAAGTTCGACACCATTTTGAGACGGGTCGTGAGGCGTGGCGCTTGGACGATAGTAAAACCGCGCAGCCAGTCCGCCGATAGTGCGCTCACCGTAGGCCGCGTCTAAAAGGCGTACCTGCCGCTGCTCGCGCCAGTGTATTCTAATGGCGTCGCCAACTCATGGAGGCGGGATGGTCTACCCGATAGAGCCCAGGATCGCTTACGTCGAAGGGGACGTTGCAGTTCAATTCAACTACCTGATTGCGGGACGTAGCCAAACGTATGTAGTCACGCTGCAAGCGCTTGAGGACCACTTCGGCCTCAATCCAGCAGCGGTGGCCTCGCAGCAACGAGATGTGGCCATAGGCGAAGCGTTTCAGAGAGGGTGGGAACGCATTCGCAACGTTGCGGCGCGCAGTAAGTGCGAATTGGATGGCGGCCATCACATCGTCCTTCACACCGACGATTTCTAGGTGTACGAACAAACGATCCGTTCTGCCGCTTTGCGGCGGCGATGCTTGTCGTTTTTGAAGAGCGCAAAATCCCTACCGGGCTTTTAGCACGCTGTCAGTGGCGTCCTTCACGACGCCCGCACTGCGCCGTAGGGCCTCGCGCTCGGTGAAATCCAGCTCCGGATACGCCAGCAACTGCGCGCCACTGCCGTTGACCACCATCGGCAGCGACAAGCACACCTCTGGCACGCCTTCGACTTCCGCATGCACAATGCCCACCGTAAGAATGAGGTCAGTGTTGTGCACTATTGCCTGGCAAATCCGCCCGATCGCACTGGCGATGCCGTAGTGGGTGGCGCCTTTGCCTTCCTTGATGAGCTTGGCCGCCTCGTGAACGGAGCGCAGAATCAGGTCCCGACTGGCAGGCCCAAGGTCCTTGCCGCTCTTCGCTAAGAACGTTTCGAGGGGCATGCCAGAGACCGTTGCGCCGGACCAGCCGATCAGCGCGGATTCGCCGTGTTCGCCCAGAACGTGGGCATGAATTGCAGGTGCCACGATGCCCAGCCGTTCTGAAAGGAGCCACCGTAGCCTGCCGGTGTCGAGAGAAGTACCGGTGCTGATGACGCGCCCTCGTGCGCCGCGCAGGCGGTCAAACACAACCGCGGCCAATACATCACACGGATTGGTCGCGACGAGGTAGATCGCTTCCGGGGCAAGGGAGGCGAGGCGATCGACGATTTCCGTCGCGATAGCCGCGTTGGTCTTGGCCAAGTCCAGGCGCGTCCCCCCCGGCTTCACGCCAACGCCGGCGGTGATCACGACAAGGTCCGCCCCGCGCGCGTCCTCATAATCACCTGCATAAAAGCGGTTGTGCCCCCAAAATGCCGCAGCGTGGGCGAGGTCCATCGCTTGCCCTTCAGCCCGGACTCGCGCGACATCGATGATCACGATTTCCGCGCTTGGGATGGCCCCCGATGCAAATAGGGCCGCCGACCCGCCAACTAATCCTGCTCCGACGATGACGATCTTAGGTTGCCGCATGGCGTGCCTCCGTCGTGTCTGGAGAAAAGTTGGGCGAAGGCCGCGTGGCGCTTCGTCGGTGTTTCATATGTTATGGTTTATATGATCTTTTCGATGGAAGCGCCAGTGTGGCATTGGCGCCGCGAACGGCGGAGGGAAACCCGATGGGACTGGGACGCTTGAGCATCGAAGGCCATCAAGCACAGGCGCCGGCTGCATGCGGCAGGGCGTCTGCGGCGCCTGCCGGGTCCTAGAGCGCCACGGCGGCGAGCGGGACGTGAAGACTGCCCTCGGTTTTGAAGACGCTGGTCGTGTATCGTTCGCGAGGTACGGAAAGTACGTGAACGTCTACGGTCAGGGTTCATGCGGACAGTGTCCCCTGCAAGTGCAGAACCTTCCAACTGATGCGATTGCTCGTCCGGCTCGACACTGGTCGTGGCCATGCTCGCCAACCTGAAAGCGCTGGAGAACTTGTGTCGAATCCTGCCTGGCAGCGGCGTACGGGGTCTTATTGATGATGCCGTGACCGTGGCGAAGAGCTCGTCACGGCAGTTTCGGACGGAATATGAGCCTGATTGCGCAAGAGCAACACGCCCTGAGCCCAAACGGGTCTCAGTAGTCCCTTCACCAGAGACCGAGAACTTTCCACCAGACACTGCCAACGACCGCGAAGATCAGCAATTCGACCACGCACATTACAAAACCGACGCGCCACCAGTTTCCCATCGTGACGTAGCCACTGCCGAAGATGATTGGCGACGTACCCGTTGCATAGTGGGTCAGCGTCATCATGATCGCCGACCCGGCCGCCATCAGCAGCATGAATGGCACCACATACGCTGACGGTATCAGATTGACGCCGACCGTCAGGAAGGCAAGCATCATCGCACTGATATGGGCCGTCGTGCTGGCGAACAGGTAGTGCGAGAACACGAAAACCGCCACCAGGATCGCAGCAGTACCGCCCCAACCGATGCCGCTGGCCACGATCGCGTTGCTCATGCCCGTTGAGAACCACCCGATCACGCCTTGCTTGTTCAGCTGCTCCGCCAGCATGATCAGCGCACCAAACCATATCAGCGTGTCCCAAGCGCTCTTTTCGGACAGCACGTCGTCCCAGTCGATGGTGCCCGTAATGATCAGCACGAACAGGCCGACAAAGGCGACCACCGTGGGATCCAGCGTGAGCGCCGGGCCGAACAGCATCGCCGGAATGTTGGCCCACAGCAGCAGCAGGAGGGCGAAGGTGAAGATCATGACCCGCTCCTTGGGCGACAGCGGGCCCATCTTCGCCATTTCGGTGTGCGCATACTCCACCGCATTGGGTGTTGCCTTGAGCTGCGGCGGCGACAATACATAGATCACCAGCGGCATCACCAGCATGCATAGCAGGCCTGGCAGCAACATGCATAGCGCCCAGCTCATCCAGCTCAGATGCAGCGCCTGATTGGTTGCCTTGGCAATGTAGTCCACCACGAGCGGGTTCGGGGCGGTGGCGGTCACGAACATGGCCGAAGAGATCGGGTTGGCGTGATAGTTGACCAACGCCAGGTAGGTGCCGACTTTGTCCTCGGTGCCCTTGGCCGGGTCCGAGTCGAAGGCCGTGGCGATCGACTTCATGATCGGATGCACGATGCCGCCACCACGCGCGGTATTGCTTGGTGTGAACGGCGCCAACACCAGTTCGCAGGTGGCCAGCCCATAGCCGATGCCAATTGTCCGTTTCCCCATCATTGCGATGAACATCAGGCCGATTCTGGTACCCAGGCCTGTCTTCTTCACACCACGGGAGATCAGGATGGCCACCACGATCAGCCAAATCAGAGGGCTGTCGAAGGCGGTCAGCGCATCGGCAATCGCGCCTTTGGACGACGTCGATGTCACCTGCGAGAGCGAAAGCACCACGATAGCCATCATCGCCATCACGCCGATAGGCATGACCTTCAGGATGATCGCCACGATGGTTGTCAGAAAGATGGCAACCAGTCCCCACGCCTTGGGCGTGAGCCCCGCCGGCACCGGCCACAGCAGCAGGGTGACCAGCACGACCGTCGTGATCAGGGCGGGGCCAAGCCGAAACGGGACCACGCTGTTGAAGTATTGAAACGCCGCCTTCAGTTTTGTGAGCATCCCTGATCCTTCTCAAGAGTGTCGGCCCGATTCTCTCGGGAGCTCAAGGCAAGCAAAAGTCTTTGCGAGAGAACGATGTCCCAGGCTGAGCGGCAAGCATATGAATTATTGCCGTTTGCAAGGTTTATAGGTTTTTTTTGGAAGAAATGCCAGTGTAGCGTTGCTGTCGTCAGACAGGTCGTACGTATTGCGCAATGTCGACGTGGTCGATTTGCTCTGACCGCATATAGCGTTCCGCATAGCGAAGATAGACGCCCGAAGTCAAAAACAGGTCGAATAGTTCCGAGTCAATGTGATGCTGGTCCCTAGCCGTTGCCATTATGCGAATAGATTCCGAAAGCGTTTTCGCACGCTTGTATGGACGATCCGCCGCGGTAAGCGCTTCAAAGACATCCGCTATGGCCATCATCCTGGCCAGCGGGCTCATCTGTTCTCGATGCAACCGTCGAGGGTAGCCCGTTCCATCCATCTTCTCGTGATGGCCGCCCGCGATTTCCGGCACGTTGCGTAACGCTTTGGGAAATGGCAGTAGCGACAGCATGATCTGTGTCTGAACGATGTGATCCTCGATCTTGAAGCGTTCCTCGGTACTGAGTGTGCCGCGGCTCACGAGCAGGTTGTGCAACTCGCCTCTATCGTAAAGATGTTGTGGGGTATTCAACTTGAAGCCCCAGGGGTTATCGGCAGGAATTCTGTCGTGCGCGGTCCGCTCGATGATGTGTTCGTCCTTGTCGGCCAGCAGTGGCTCCCATACGGGCAGCGCCGGTGCTGGCACCCGAGCCTTGCGCGAAAACTCCTCGTGCGAAACGCCGAGTCGATCGTCGATCGTTCGCAGCCACTTGCGCGACGCAATTCCCAACAAGCGATCCCTATGCGCGGTGTCCATGAATTCTCCGCCCTGGTTACAACTGGCGACAAATGCGAATTCATCGTCTAAGGCCTGGCATTTCGCGTCGCGCAAAGCCCTTGCCGCGCGTTCGTCCTCGCCGGCTGAAACCGCATGCAAAAATTCAATTTCGGTGTCGCGCTTGAGTATTTCAAATCGCATCCGAATTTCATGGATGCGATCGTAAAGCGTCTCGAGCTTCGTCGCCTTGTCAATGATGTACTCAGGCGTTGTCACCTTGCCGCAGTCATGCAGCCAAGCCGCAACATGTAGCGCTTCTTTCTGTGAGTCGGTCATCTGGAACGACTCGTACGGGCCCTCAGTTACTTCGCACGCCGCTGCGGCGAGCATCTTGACTAAATGCGGCACGCGCTCGCAATGCCCTCCCGTATGCGGGCTTTTCGCGTCGATCGCACCTGCAAGCAGTTTAATGAATGCGTCGAACAGCGCGCGCTGCGCCTCTGTCAGCGCACGCACTTCGATGGCTCCTGCGCAAAGCCCCGACAGCGTCGTGACAAAGGCGAGCTGCGCAGCTTCCATCGGACTATCTCTAACGATAAGGATCACACCTTGCAGCTCTTGCAGTCGTGTGACGAGAGGGATCGCAGCGGCGTGGCATACGCCTCCCGATACGAATTTCTCGAGACCAGTGGAGCTCACTGTGTCGACCTGCATGGTGCCTACCTGTGGGAGAAGGGTGAGGGCTGCCGAGCGCACTAGCGGCACGGCTTGCTCCATCGACGTCGACGGTAGGTCTTCCGTTACGTCCCCGCCAGTTCGATCAAATGCCGCTACCGCCTTCAAATTTTGGTCATCGGCCAGATACAGTACGCCGGCGCGGCCGTCGGCCGCATTGAGCGTCTTTCGGAGGAGCAAAGGTAGAAGTTTCTCCAGTCTGGTTTCTGCAGAGACTGCTGTCGCAATTATGAGAAAACGTTGAATAGTCTGTCGCATTACCTCTGTGGCCGCGGCCAGCGCATTGACTTCCTTTATGCGCGACTGCACAACGACAGGCTTATGAAACTCGAATTTGTGGATCGCCTCCAACCCCTCCGCCAACGCATGCAATGGATCCGAAATACGCCGCGCCGCTAACCAAATTAGTGGAATGGAAAGCAATATAATGATGGCCGTCGCTGCCAAACCCACCAATGCCCGCCGCCGCGCGTCCTTGAGCAATTCGGATTGCGGGATTGCCGCGACTAAAAATAACGGATTGCCACCGCTTGGCGTCAGGAGGTCGATCTGGGTGTACCAGTTCCTGCCGTCGACCGACTCCACCGATCCCACGGACGCTTGCGATCGCAGGTTTGCAATTCCCGCGGCAACATGCGTCAGAATGGGGATCTGGAAGTCAGCAGCAGAAGGCAGCACTTCCAGTTTGATGGCATCCGGGGCGGATTCGGATTCCGGCGGCTTTCGATCTATTGCAATGACCCTGCCGCCGGCATCCAGCAGCGCAAGCATCGATCCTGGCGTGCTTTCTTCACGGGCCAGCATCTGTCCCAGCGAGTCGAGCCGAAAGTCTCCCCCCACCACGGCGTGGCCGCTCGGCGTCGGCACGGCAAGCGTCGCGCCCGCGTCTTGGTCGGCGAATAGCATGTAGGGTTCGGTGCGGATCAGTCCGCCGGCGCCTATCGCCCCGAGGTACCATGGTCGTTGTCGTGGGTCGAATTTGTCCGCAAAGCCTGCATCCTCGGATTCCCCTACCTTCGCCATGCTCGCATCGAAATAAATCAGTCTGCCTTTCGAGCCAGCCGACCTTGGCGCGACTGCTTCGATGCTGCGCACGACGTAGGCAGCCTGTTTAGGGGCGCGAAACAGTCGGCGTTCGGCGTCGGTCCGCAGCAGCCGCAAGTAAAAAAAGCTGCCGTCGGCGTATCCGAGGTACAGAGATTGCAGGACGGGGGAAGTTTCCAGCGCGTCTCGAATCAAGGCGAGTCTGTGCACCCGCTGTTCCAATGTAGTCGCATCTGCAAGGGAGCTATGGCTGACGAGTTTGACGGCCATCTGGGCTGGGTGCATCAGATCTTCCACCTCGTCGAGAGTGTGGAGGCTGATGCGGTGCATCGCGTCAGCGGTCGCCCTTTCCAGAGTCTGCTTGGTCATGACAAAGTTGATTGCACAGGTCAGTGCCCCAACCGCAAGAACCAGACTACCGAAAAGCATCCATAGATGGGCGTGAAGCGGAAGAACCCGGGGCGTGGGCATTGAAAGGCTCCTTGGTGGAAGTCGCACAACGCTCGTAGCGCGATAGATAATGCATTTCTATCAGGGAGTGAGAATAATCGATACTCAAATGTAGTGATCTCGACTCCAATAACGTTCATCTTGAACGCCCGGCCTCCCGCAGAAATTTGGTTCAAAAGCAGGCAGAGAGAAGTTTACCGTAGGGGAGCAAACACCCGGAGGCACGAATATGCTGCGCGAATCCATCCTCGCAGCGGTAATGCTCGCCGGGGGGAGTCCTCGGCTTTCGCCCAAACCGCAAGCGACCTCGCACAGCGGCGAAACGCTCGAGGGCATCCGCGTTGTTATCTGCGCGAGCGATTCCAGGCGCTCCAGCTCGAGGCCCGCAGCAGCGAAGGCAGAACGCGGAAAAATCAGTCGACCTGCGCCTCCAACGCAGGCAGATCGCGCGCCGACCGTTCGACGCAGCGATACACAGCACGTGCGCCCCGGGTCCCTGCACATAACGCTTGCGCCGCCGCACTTTTTTGGTTCAAGCCGCGATACGCCTGGCGTTCACCAATGTGGGTTTCCTACCAGCCATCGCGTAGGCTATAGTCCTCTCAGCGGCAGGCCGGGTAGCCAATTCCCCAGAGTCACCCAACCATGCCGTCACTGTTGTGCTGTGGCAACGAAAGCAGCGAGAGAGACAAGATTGAGGGCTCGCCCAGCAAGTATCAAGGCCGAGTTCGGCCATTTAATGTCGTTTGCAAAGCGAGCTGCAACTGGCCATTGGCAATGAAACCTGTCCAATGAGTCTGAGGGTCTTCGGTCTTCGGACGGAAAAACGGCTCTCGGGTCGTCCGACTCCGGCGCAACGACAAGGGGGCGGGGCAAAAGCAAAATGATGTCGACTCCACACCACCTCTCTGTTGGCGTTCTTCACACGTTGATTCCGAACTGGCATCGTAGTTTTTTTAATTCAAGCGTTCGTCAAAAAATCTTTAAATATCGTATTGAAAATTTTCGTACCACCCCAGTTGTGGGCGGAGAGAGCGCTGAATAATGTGAGGAGAGTCAATCCTGGCTCCTTAGAGGGGGTGCACAATGACGGGCACTGTGGTTGTTGTGGATGACGACGAGAGCATTCGTAAGGCGTTAGGTAGGCTACTGAACGCCAAAGGATTTTCATCAAGGACATTTTGTTCGGCCGAGGAGTTTCGGCCCGCCCTGGATACCATCACAGGTCCCACCTGCGTGGTCGCCGACCTCATTTTGCCGGGAATCAGCGGTTACGAACTATTAAAGCTGCTCCCGCCGCACATGCCCTTCATCATGCTGACGGGCTACGCTGACGTAAGCCAAACGGTGCAAACGATGCTCGCGGGCGCAATCGACCTGCTTGAAAAACCCGTTGCTGAAGATCGGCTGGTCAGGGCAGTTACTCGCGCCCTGGATCTGGCGGCGCAACGTAATTGCGAACGCGAAGTCAAGTCGGCACTTGATGCAAAGATGGAACGGCTGACAAGTCGTGAGCGAGAGGTGATGGCAATGGTCACGACGGGTCTGCGAAATAAGCAGATTGCCAACTTTCTTGGCATCGTCGAAAAAACTGTGAAGGTCCATCGCGCGCACGTCATGAGCAAGCTGGAAATCGATTCACTCCCGGCACTTGTGCGTTGTGCTGACAAATTGGGAATGAAATACACAGCGCCGGAAATGCGTCGGCGCGCGACTACCAGTAGCGGCGTGGCGGTCATGGCGCTGGCACCGAAAGGCTAGTTGGATCTTGACATTCGTATGCTTGGAGCAGTGGAGAGTCTCCTTGCTTTCCCGATTCGATCCAGGCGAGCTTGCCATGCAGGAATGCCAGGGCGTTGTCCAGGTGAGCGCGTCTGTCTTCTAGCTTGCCGATCTGTGCGCGGAGCACTTCGGCCGTTCGTGTTGCCGACCGCTCTCCTGAGCGGTACTCCTTGCTTAGCGCGGCGATCTCGTCGAGCGAGTATCCCAGTGACTTCTGCAGAAGAATCATCCGGGCGGCCGTGACGTCATCGGCTGAGAAAATCTGGTAGGGATTTCTCCCACCCACTGTGCCACGTTTGGGTTTCAGGAGGCCTTTGCTCACATAGAAACGGATCGTCTCTGATGAAAGACCCGTTTGTCTTGCAAATTCGGATATCCGCATCTTCAATTCCTTGACTCTGTAGCTAACTACACGCTTATAACAACAGACTCTATCTCGAATCGGAGTCTCGTGGATGCAAATCGCTACCCCCTCTTTATCCAAGGCTCGCCTCGGCCAGGCTGGGCCACTTGTTGGTGTGCAGGGCCTGGGCTGCATGGGCATGAGCGAGTTTTACGGTGACACCAACGCCCTACAGGCGCGTGCCACGCTCGATCGTGCACTGTCCCTTGGTGTAACGCTATTTGATACGGCCGACATGTACGGGTTGGGGGCAAACGAAACCCTCCTCGGTCCATTTCTCCGCGCGAATCGGGAGCATGCTGTTGTTGCCACCAAGTTCGGCTACACAAGGACGGCAGATCGTCCGGACGATTGGACCATCAGTAATCGACCTGACTACATCCGCAGGGCGGTAGATGGCTCTCTCAAGCGAATGGGCGTTGACATCATTGACCTGTACTACATGCATCGGCGTACGTCCGACGTTCCGCTAGATGAATCGATTGGGGCGATGGCAGAGCTGGTCGAGGTGGGCAAAGTGCGGGCGATAGGACTCTGCGAGGTAAGCGCGGAGGAACTGCGGCTTGCACACGCCATCCATCCAATCGCCGCACTGCAGTCCGAGTGGTCTGTCTTTAGTCGACAGATTGAACGGGAGGTCGCTCCCGTCGCGGCAGAGTTAGGCATCGCGGTGGTCCCTTATGCGCCCCTCGGTCGCGGACTTCTAACGGGAAAAGCATTTTCCGAAGGACTCGTCGCGAAGGACGTTCGCAATCAGTTCCCGCGCTTTCAAGCCGAAAATCGGGAGGCAAATAGTCACTTGGTATCGATGCTGGACGGCATGAGTAGCGCTCTCGGCGTTTCTACTGCGCAGCTCGCCCTAGCTTGGCTCTACGCGCGAGCAAGGCAGCTCGGGGTAACCGTGATACCTATTCCCGGCACGCGCCGCCCGGATCGCCTGGAAGCAAATGTGGCAGCCACACGCATTGAACTTAGTGACCAGGAGATGGCTACCATTGAGCCACTGGCGAAGGCCGTCCAGGGAGCCGCCGTCTGATGGCCGACGGGTGCGTGATGGCCACCGGGTACTCCCCGTCGTGGAATATTTCAGGCGTCGTGGAGTGCCTGCAACTCGGCAAGCCCCTCTTCGCGGCTAATCGCTGGCTCGTAACCCAAATCACGGCGAGCTTTGGCGATGTCCACGGTGACAGTGACGGCGGAGGGGGCCAGAGACTGTAGCGTGACAGGTGGGCGCCAGCGCCCACCTGTCACAGCGGCAATTCGTTCGCAAACGGCGGCAATTGCAAAGACCAGCCACCGTGGGACGTTCCTGTCCGGCACGAGTCTACCCTGGCTCTGTAGCAGCGCGTTGATGAAGGATCGAAACTCGATGGAATCGGCGTCCGCAATAAAGTAAATTTCTCCAGAGGTCCCTGCAACCAGTGCCCGTTCGATGCCATGGGCCAGGTTGGCGATGTGCGTCGAGGATGTCGCGTAGCGACCGCCGTCGATCCATGCGAACCTCCCGGAATCGACGGCCTCTAGCAGTTGAGGTAGTGCCGTCGTGTCGTCGCGGCCCCAAACAAAACGTGGACGCACCACGCATACCTCGACTCCCTTGCTGACGGCAGACAATGCAATGCGCTCAGCTTCTGCCTTGGTTGCGGAATAGCCACCCGCAGGTCGATCAGGATAGAGCATGCGTTCGTTCGCATCCACAAGCGGGTGTCCGTCCAACAGAACCGACTCGCTGCTCAGATGGACCGCGCGCCTGATGCCAGCCTTCGCGGCGGCGACAAACACGTTACGCGTGCCATCGACATTCGTGCGACGCTGCGCCGCGGATGCCGGACCATGATCGGTATCCGCAGCGGCATGGATCAGCGCCTGGCAACCCTCCATACCGGCTACAAGCTGCTCCGAGTGCAGGTCGCCCCCGAACGGGATGGCGCCCAGAGACTCCACAATGCGGCGGGCTCCATCGGTACGAACGAGCGCGATCACTTCCGCCCCGCGCGCCGTGAAGTGCCTGATCAGGTTGCGGCCAACGTAGCCGCTGCCTCCCGTCAGAAACAATCGAGCAGGCAACGGCGGATCGGCATTCTCGGAAGCTGGAGTTTGCATTGAAGAATTTTTCCTGAAACTTTTGAGGCTGCGAGGAACACCGCCGACCGGTAGCTCGCAGCGCGAACATCGCCGGTCCAGCGATGCTCAACGGTGATGCTTGGCGGCGGTCGTTGGCAGGGCGGCAAGAGGAATCGGATCGACGAGCCCAGCAATGTCGCGAAGCAAGAGGTCACGCTCCTTCTTCGGGAAAGTGTAAAAGTCCAGACTTTCGAGTAGCTTCAGTCCTTCGAGCGCCAAGTACGCCAGCAATGCTTTGCCAGGTTGCGCAGCATCGCGCTGCACCGCGGCGATAACTGCCCCCTGGTTGGACTGAATTGACTTTCGCAATGCCGCATCTTGAGCTAGAGCAGCGCACAGACTCAATGCCACAGCACGCTGCCGGGGAGCGAGGGGCTGGGCTGCGGCGGCGATGCGGCCGCGAATCACGCGTGCGTCGATATCGCCTAACGCCTCAGCCGCCGAATGATTGAATGCATTATCGCGCGCCAGCGCTCGAGCTACCAGGGCGTCAATCAAGGCCTGTTTCGTCTTGTGATCATAGATAACACTGGCCTTACTCACGCCGGCTTCCACTGCCACGGAATCCAAGGTTAGCTTGGCAGCGCCGTCGCGCGCGACGACTGCTTCGGCTGCGTCTAGCAGCAGATCCTGATCAATAACTCGTGTTCGCCCCATTGTGGATACATTTATTTCCGAACGGTCGGATATTAATTGGGGAAATGCACTACGTCAACTGGTATGCGGGTCGCTCTCTGTCGATACCGACGAACCACATGGCAGCGGCCAATTGACCTCCTTCAAAGTCGGCCCATGGATGGGCCGGCTTTGAAGGCTTCGGCAAGTTGAAACGCTGGCACGGGGCGACTGAATAGGTAGCCTTGCGCTTCCTGACATCCGAGACGGCACAAGCGTTCGCGTTGCTCCTCGGTTTCGACCCCCTCGGCAATCGTCTCGAGGCCGAAGCTGCGTGCCATGTCGATGAGCGCGCGGACAATGGAAGCATCCCGATCTGACTCGAGCATGCCTTGCACGAAGGAACGGTCGATTTTGATCCGGCTCAGTGGAAAGCGCTTGAGCAGGCTGAGCGACGCATAACCGGTCCCGAAATCATCGAAGGCAATTCCCACACCAAGACTACGCAAGCGCTGGAGCGATTTCAGCACGAGTTCGTCGCCATCGAGCACGATATTCTCGGTCACCTCAAGCTCGAGCACCTCCGGTGGCAGACCATGCCGCTCCAAGGTTGAAAGGACCTGTGAACAAATGTCATTCGCGTGAACCTGTGCACCGAAGAGGTTGACGCCGATGCGGAAATCCTTGGCGCCACCTCTGCGCCATTGCGCCGCTTGGGCACATGCCTCGTCAAGAATCCACGATCCTGCAATCAAGGCCAGTGCCCCCTCTTCCAAGGCGGGCAAGAAAGCCGCTGGAGACAGAAGGCCATGCTGCGGATGCAGCCAGCGGATCAGCGCCTCGGTACCGGTAAGAGAGCCATCGCTTAGGCGAACCTGGGGTTGATAGAAGAGAACGAACTCGCCGTCGCTGACGGCCCGATGTAACTCGATATTGTGGATCCGGCGCGCAACGGCTTCATTCCGTAACGCGCTAGAGAAGACAAACGATCGGCCGTGGCCAATGCTTGCTGCCTTGAACTGGGCAAGCTCCGCATTGCCGATTAGTTCCAGCGCTTCCTGAGCATGAAGTGGGGCAATGGCCACGCCGCAACTGACCGAGAGGCGTACATCATGCCCGTCGATGACGATTGGCTCGGCCATCTGGCCGATCACGGCGTGAGCAACATCCTTGGCCTTTCCGGAGTCGTCACATTCTGGCTGCAGGATAGCGAACTCATCCCCACCGATGCGTGCGACCGTAGCGTTCGGTCCAACGGCTCTCTCCAAGCGGCGAGCCAGTTCGCAAAGGATTCTATCGCCTACCACGTTACCAAGGGTGGCGTTGACGTCCTTGAACCGATTAATGTCCACGATGACTACGGATATCGGCAAGGCACGCGTCAGTGCGTCTTCCACTCGGCGGTAAAAGGACGCTCTGTTGGCAAGTCCGGTGAGCATGTCGACGTTCGTAAGCCGTTTTAACGCCTGTTCCTCACGCTGCAGCGCTGTGAGATCCTGAATATGGGCGTTGAACATCCTGTCTTTTTCAGTACGCACACACGTCACGGATAACCTGAGAGGGAATTCCGTGCCGTCTTTGCGCAAACCGTGAAGTCCCCCGAACATTGGCGGCCTGTCGAACGCATCCGACGCGGCACCCGTCACCAACCGATTCAATCCAGCCCTGTCACGCGTGGGGAACAGGTTGCCAAAGGCCAGGCTTGAGCCCTCGGTCAGCTCATACCCATACAGGGCTGCAGCAGCAGCGTCCCAGGAAACTACATCTCCTCGTTCATCGAAGAGCACAACAGCTGTGGGCGGACTATCGGTCAGCAGGTCCGGGGAACACCCTTGTAGCTCCTCGGCACGAATTTCGATGCGCCGCAACTCCAGCCTATCCGCTGCCATCTTGGCCAGCTCGCGCAAACGCTCGCAGTCGTCCTCTGAGAAGTCGCAGTGCGGCCGCCCGTCCATCACACAGAGCGCACCTAAGGCGTGGCCATCTGGAGACATCAGCGGGACGCCGGCGTAGAAGCGCAGCTTGGTCGGCCCTGTGACTAGCGGATTGTCGAAAAAGCGTTCGTCGACCGTGGCGTCCGGCACCACCATGACTTCGCTACGGGTGATCGCATGTGCACAGAAAGAAACGTCTCGGGTCATGTCGACTTGTGCGCCCTCGAAACCCGTGCTTGCCGCAAAAAATACGTGATCGTTGCCGATCATGTTCACGGCAGCAACAGGCATCTTGAACATACGTGCGGCGATTTTCACCACCGGGTCCAGGCTGGGCAGCGGCCTATCGCTGCCTAGCCCGTATCCTGCCAGGGCTTGTAGCCGCTCCGCCTCGGTTGCCAATACGGGGGGACACTTCATGAAAGCTCTCCGAAGTAATGCTCGCCGCGGGATACTGAAACTCCTCAACCAATTGAGCCAAACCGTGCAGAATTTTTCAGACGCGCTACCCAAATTGCACGTTGGGTTTTAAGTAATAGGTCTCTGCACAGTGTTCGGCTTTGATTCCCTGACTATTGCTGACGCATTCAGCCTGGGCCGTGGCGCTGTAACGCTCTCAAAGTCACGGAGGATAATTCGCAAATCGATATCTTTGGACGTATAACGCATGATCGGATGCTCAGCCGATTCAAAGACATCGTTCCTTTGCTTATCACGCTTTTGCACTTTGGCGCTGCCGTACGAAGACAGTCCGAGTATCGCTTTCACTTGCCCCTCCCGCGCTTATAGTTGTATCGCGCGATACTAAACGTAGGGCGGCTGTAGCAGCATCCCCCAATCGTGGGGCGATTTCGATCGGCACGCCTGCGAGTCCCTACCTTCCTCGCCCCCCCGAAAAGGCTGGGCTGCGGAGACGCACGAGATGACAGTGCATTGGAAGTCAGTTGCGGCCGGCCGTGGATCAGACCCATCCGAAAGGCGACAATGGGCCGAGGCGCATTAACTTCGCGGGCGGATCTGTACTGAGCCATCGGCAAGGAAGGGAAGGAAGGGGCGGCGCGGCATCAAGACTACCACTACCGATAGGGTGTTTCGCGGCTTGAAGGTAGGCGATCTGATGAGTCTGTTGTGCAGCCCGATACCCCACTTTTTGGGGTCTGCGGGTGCTGAAGCTTTCCTTGCTCAATTGCTCCTTTCGGTGACCATGGTTACCATTGGGCTTCGTCGCCTCGATCTTGACTGCGCAGCCCCTGCACAGTGGAGTCTGGTTTTCTCGGAGGGGCCCGATCTGCGGGACAACGATACGGAAATATACTGCGCCAGTTTTAGGTACCGCTAGCACCCGAATGACGTCGCTTGTTGGCGATAGTTGTCAGATCGAGCCCGCCGTTAGCAGCTACCCCGCGACGGTATTGAGAAGGAGCCTGAACCTCTCCTAACTTGTTTGTTGCCCGCCTATCGTCGTCAAAAAATGTCCCGGCAGAGCCGGGACATTCAGATACTGCAAAGTCAGTCCGAGAAATCGGTGGCTTCGGACGAACCCCGCCACGCGTCGAGATCCGTCGCGACGGCCTTGGCTTTGACTGCCGCCAGTTCGTTGGCGATCTTGCCGGCGAACAGATGCAACGGCGGCGACTCGACACTGGCGGCTTGGATGATCAGCAGTGCCAGCTTGTCCGGGTCTCCGGCTTGGTGGCCATGCAGCGTGCCGAGATGCAGGTCAAGGGATGCCTTGGCCTCCAAGTACTCATCGATCTGCCGCTTGGCCACTGCGAGGGCGCCGCTCGCTAGGAAATCGGTGCGCACCGGCCCGGGATAGACCACCGTGGCGCGAATGCCCAGTTCGGCGACTTCCGCGGCCAGTGACTCCGTCAGGCCCGCCAGCGCGAACTTGCTCGCGACGTAGCTGCCCCAGCCCGCATAGCCGCCTTGATAGCCGACGATCGACGCGATATTGATGATGTGCCCGCTGCGTTGGCCACGCAGATGCGGCAGCGCATGGCGCAGCACGACCATCGGCGCAAAGAAGTTCACTTCGAAGTTCTGGCGCAGCTCCTCGTCGGACAACGCCTCGACGGTGCCCTGTTGAGCGTAGCCAGCGTTGTTCACCACCACGTCGAGGGCGCCAAACGCCTGCATGGCTTTCTCGATGGCCTGCCGGACGCTTTGGTCATCGGTCAGGTCCACTTCCAGCGGAAGGAAGTCGTCGGATGCCTGACCGAACACCTTTGTGAGCGACGCTGCGGTGCGGGACGTTGCGGCCACACGGTGACCTTGCTCAAGCAGATGCTTGACGAGTTTCTGGCCGACGCCTTTAGATGCGCCGGTGATGAACCAGGTACGGGATGATGTTTTCATGGTGAAAATTATCGAGTTGGAAGTTGGAGGTGCAACGTATTCAGGGCAGCGCGACGCTCATGCCGCCGTCGGCCATCACGACAGCACCGACGATGAAACTGGCCTTTTCCGATGCCAGGAAGGCAATCACTTCGGCAATTTCCTTCGGCTTGGCCGCGCGGCGGATCGGCGCCTTCTTGCCGTGCTCGGCCAGGAATGCCTGGCCGTCGACGTGGATGTGGTTGGTGATGTTGGTGATGACATCGCCCGAGCCCACCGCATTCACGCGGATGCCGTGCTCGATCGCTTCGAGCGACAACGCGCGCGTTAGTTGCGCCAGGGCGCCCTTGGACGCTGCGTAGGCGGCGATGGTCGGAAATGCCTGATAGCACGCGTAGGACCCCACGTTGACGATCGCGCCGGATTTTGCCGGCACCATCGCGCGCATGGCTTCGCGCGAGAACAGGAACGCCCCGGTAGCGTTGACGGCCTGGATGCCGTTCCAGTCGTCTAGCGTCATGTCGACGACAGGCTTGTTGATGATGATCGCGGCGTTGTTCACGAGAATGTCGAGCTTGCCGAAGTGCTCGATCGCAGTGGCGACCGCGCGCACGGCGCTCTCTTCGCGCGCCACATCGGCGACCAGTGGCACGATGCCGGGCCGCGCCAGTGCTTCCACATTGGCGCCGCGCCCCACCGCGATCACGTTAGCCCCTTGTGCATGGAGCAGTTCGGTGGTAGCCAGGCCAATGCCGCTGGCCGCGCCGGTCACGATGGCGACCTTGCCTGAGAAGGCGCCGGTTTCTCGATGGCTTGAAGTCATGATGGTTTCCTATTTCGGTTGGCGTGAGGGTTGGCGGACGCTCAGAACGGGCTGGCGGTGGGCCGTACGATGATTTCGCTGACATCGACATCGGCCGGCTGCTCCACGGCGTAGGCGATGGCGCGGGCGATGGCGTCGGGCGTGATGGCAATGCGGCGGAATTCCTGCATCGCCGAGCGTGCGGTGTCGTCGGAGATCGAGTCGGCCAGTTCGGACTCGACCACGCCCGGGCAGATCACGGTCACGCGGATCTTGTCGGTCTCCTGGCGCAGCCCGTCGGAAATCGCGCGCACGGCAAACTTGGTGGCGCAGTAGACGGCGGCGGTCGGCGACACAGACAGCCCGCCGATCGAGGAAATATTGATGACCTGGCCCTGGCCTTGCTGTTCCATCGTCGGCAGGACGGCAGCGATGCCGTGCAGCACGCCACGGATGTTCACGTCGATCATGCGGTTCCACTCGTCGACCTTCAGCGCGTTCAGCGGCGAAAGCGGCATCACGCCTGCATTGTTGATGAGCACGTCAATGCGACCGAAGGTATCGAGCGCAAATTGTGCGAATGCCGCGACATCCTTCGCCGAGGTGACGTCGAGCTCACGGAAGCGGACGATGCCGCCGGCCTCCTGCAGCGATTCCGTCAGTTCGACGAGCCTGTCGGTGCGGCGGGCACCAATCACCAGCCGATGGCCCTGCGCGGCGAGCAGGCGGGCGGCGCCCTCGCCAATGCCGCTGCTGGCGCCGGTGATCAGGATGATTTTCGATTGGGTGGTTGTGGTTGCCATCTTGCTTACTCCTATTGTCGGTTCGTTTTTGGCGGTGCCTGTCCGCTTTTGTTTGGGGAAAGGCGCCGTGCCGGTTGCGGCCTGCAATGAAGCGATAAGGGTTCGTCGGCCGATGAATGAATGGTAGGGAAGAGGGGCCCGAAGGCGAATACACGGACCGATGCCGTTATTGCCTATTCCTATCGATTCGGCTGGCGCAGGCGTAGGAGGGTGATTACAATGGCGTCTGTTGCGACAACAGGAGAGTGCGGTGTCGAATGTCCGCAATCCCGCTGCCACCCGGATGGTCCGCCTGCTGGAGAGGCTGGCGCCCAACGAGGGCTACACCCAGTCGGCCCTCGACAGCGTGCGGCTGATGCGTTCGGACCGCCCGCTTGGGCGCACGCCGGTGCTGTACGAACCGAGCATCGTGATCGTCTGCCAGGGACGCAAGCTCGGATTCCTGGGCAATGATGTCCACGTGTACGACGCGCAGCACTACCTTGTGCTGTCTGTCCCGCTACCGTTTTCGACGGAAACCCAGGCTTCGGCAGAGGAGCCAATGCTTGCGGTGTCCATCCGTCTGGACCTGATCGAGCTGAGCGACCTGATCACGCAGATCGGTGCCGCCGGGAATCATCCCGATGCGCCGCCGACCGGCATCGTGTCCACGCGGCTTGACGGAAATCTTGCAGGCGCCACGATACGACTGCTGGAAGCACTGACAGCGCCGCTCGACGCACAGGTGCTGGGGCCCGGTATCGTGCGGGAGATCTGCTATCGGGTGCTTACCGGCGAGCAGGGCGGGGCCATGCGTGCCGCGCTGGCCCATCACGGCCGGTTCGGACGCGTGGCACGGGCACTCAAGCGAATTCACACTGAATACGCAACGCCGCTCAACGTCGCGCGTCTGGCCGAGGAAGCCGGCATGAGCGTGCCGGCGTTTCATGCCAACTTTCGCACCGTGACGCAGACATCGCCGATCCAGTACATCAAGTCCACCCGCCTGCATCAGGCGCGCTTGATGATGATCCGCGACGGAGTGACCGCGGCCGCCGCAGCGGGACGGGTGGGCTACGAAAGCGCGTCCCAGTTCAGCCGGGAGTTCAAGCGCCTGTTCGGCCGGACGCCAGTCGAGGAAGTGCGTGACATGCACGAATCCTTCACGCTCTCGCCGGCGGTCCGCTTCGGTACCTAGGCCACCGCTAGCCGGTCACATCCAACACGACCTTCCCCCGTAGGTGGCCGCCCATGCTCCGTGCAAGGGCATTGCCGGCCTCTGACAGGGGAAAGACCGTATCGACGTGGGTACGCAGTTCGTCGGATGCATGGAGTCCGGCCAGCGCGGCGAGTTGCGGCCCGTCGGCACGGGTCGCGAAGTGTCTGCCGGTAGCTTGTGCCGCGTTGCCGGCATGTCCGGCATCCGGCCTGCTGACGGTGGAGACCAGCACGCCGCCGCGCTTGAGCACTGACCACGACCTCGCTTGCGTTGTGCCGCCGACAAGGTCGAGCACCAGGTCGACTTGGGAGACTTGTTCCGCAAAATCCTGCGCGCGGTAGTCGATAAACACAGCCGCACCGAGGCTTTGCACGTACTCGCGATTGCCAGACGACGCGGTGCCGATGACATGCGCGCCGGCTAGCTTCGCCAGTTGCACTGCCGCGCTGCCCACGCCGCCCGCCGCGGCATGGATCAGGACCTTTTGACCGGCCTGCAACGCACCGTGCTCGTGCAGCGCCTGCCAAGCCGTTAGCGTCGCGGCGGGCATCGCGGCCGCCTCGGCGAAGCTCAGCCGCGCTGGCTTGAGCGCTAGCCGGCTGGCATCCACCACCACCCGCGTGGCATAGGCGCCTACGATGCCGATGAATCCCATGACCTCGTCCCCGGGGGTCAGCGTGGCCACGTTGCGCCCCACTGCGATGACTGTACCGGCGGCATCCACCCCGGGCGTGAAAGGCAAGGGCAGCGGGATGAACGTCTTCATGGCGCCACTGACGATTTTCCAGTCGATTGGATTCACGCCAGCAGCGGCGACATCGACCAGGACTTCGTTATCGCCCGGAACGGGATCGTCCAGTTCGGCGATGGTCAAGGCGTCCGGGCTGCCATAGGCAGCAACTTGCATGGCTTTCATCAGATGCTCCTCGAAGGGACGCCCACGATCGGGGCGTCAAGGGCCAGCGCGGCCTGTACCGGATCGAAATACTCCCGCAAACGGGCGATTCGTCCGTCACGCGCCGTCAGGAATACGACGTACTCTTGGCGGTAGGTCCGCCCGGTTGCGGAGATCAGCCCTTCGGCCCGCACCCGCGCAATCGCGTGCTGGGGGTCGTTGGTGGCGGTGACCACCGTATCGAAGAAGCGGAAGTCCTTGACCGCACCCGCGAACCAGCTCGCATGCCGCAGCACGGCGTCGCGGCCGTCAAGCTGAAGCGGATGGCCAAGGCTCGGTGCATAGGGCAGGTCCCACACGATGTCGTCAGCGATCAACCCCTGCCATTGCTGGTTGTCGTCAACCAGCCACTGGAGGTGCTGCTGCAAAAGTTCTGTTGCAATGGTCATGATTCGTTGCCCCTTTTGGTGCCAGCGGTTAGGCGATGACGGGCTCGGTCGGCGCACGACGGTTGTCCAGGCTGAATGCGCCAGCGCCGAAGGCGACGACTTGCAACAGGCCGCCAGCCATGGCGAGGTTCTTGAGGAAATGGAACATCTGGTTCTGGTCTGCCAGCGCGTGGTGGAAGATCAGCGCGGTCACCACTGCATAGGCCGCCAACAGCAGCGCAACCAGCCGCGTCTTGTAGCCGAGTACCAGAAGCGCGGCACCTGCCAATTCCAATACCAATGCGCCGATCAGGCCGAGCGCCGGTGCCGGAAGCCCCAGCGATCCGATATAGGCCATCGTTGCCCCGGGGGCCATCAGCTTGCCGAGGCCGCTGATAAGAAAGATGGCTGCGATGAGGATGCGGCCGATGGCCGGGACGATCGAGCGTGCGTTGACGAGGTCGAGGTCGAGGTTGGCGTTGAGGTTTGAGTTCATGGTGTTCATCCTTTTCAAAGAGTGGATGTCCGAAGATTAGGGGCTTGACACCTATCCATGAAGCCTATATTTCTAGATGATATCCATCTATCTGTTAGATATATGCTCGACGCACTCTCGTTGGACCAGCTCCGCACTTTCATCGCCGCTGCTGACGAAGGCAGCTTTTCCGCTGCCGGCCGCAAGCTCAGGCGTGCTCAATCCGTGGTCAGCCATACTCTGGCCAACCTGGAAGGGCAGATCGGTGTCCAGCTCTTCGATCGCGACGGCCGCTACCCGCGGCTGACCGAAGAAGGGACAGCGCTGCTGGCGCAGGCGCGCCTGGTTGTGAGCGGCATGGATGGATTCAAATCGAAAGCGCGAGCCATTGCCGACGGACTGGAGCCCGAACTGTCGGTCGTCGTGGACGTCATGTACCCCATGGCGTCGCTGACCGATACCGTCGGTGCATTCCGGGAGGCATTTCCCCACACTCCGCTTCGACTCTACGTTGAAGCCCTTGGGGCAGTCATGCAACCTGTCCTGGGACAAGTGTGCCGGCTCGGCATCAGCGGCTCGATGCCGGCGGTGCCGGAATTGTTGGAGGGGGAAAAGCTGTTGGATGTACCCATGGTCACGGTCGCGGCGCCGTCACACCCGTTAGCGTCCCTCAAGGGACTCATTCGGCCACGCGATTTGACGGATCATGTGCAGTTGGTACTTACTGATCGCACGACACTGACAGAAGGTAAGACATTCGGTGTCTTCTCGCCGCAGATCTGGCGGCTTGCCGATCTGGGCGCAAAGCACGCGTTCTTGCGTGCCGGCTTCGGCTGGGGCCATATGCCGAAGGCCATGGTCCAGACTGACCTGGATGCTGGCACTCTCGTAACGTTACGCATGGAAGCCTTTCAACCCCACACCCCGCCAATTGCCATGTTCGCGGTATATCGGAAAGACACGCCGCCAGGCCCTGCGGGCCGCTGGTTTCTCCAGCGACTTAAGGGGGCGCGCGGCACGGACGAACGCTGACTGTCTTGATTATTCCTGAGTACCTTCTTCCCATCCCGTTGGCCGGATACAGCCTCGACATGGCAAGATGCGTTGTGGATTCAACTGGTCGGCGCAGATCTAGCCGATCGTGGGGGCGATTAAGCGTTTGCCAACGGCAGTCGGTGGAGTACCACCAGAACGGTCAGTGACGAGGCCTTAGCGAATAATCGCTTGCATCCGTCTACGCGCCGTTTGCGTGGAGGCTTGCATTGGCTGGACGAATTGCCCGACTGGTCGTGTAAAGTGACGCTCTTCATCGCACCTTAAAGTTTTTAAATGCCTCTTCTGTCGTTTGTGGCTGTTGCGCGCACAGGCTTACGATCATGCCGTTGCGCTCAAGGTTTTCATTTCCACCGCAGGATTGGGTGATGGGCGAAGAGACGTTTCCCTTCGGCTGCGGCAAATTTCTTACCAAGAGCTCTGACCTATTACGCTTTTGGACCAAAGTAGAGTTAAAGAATGTCGATTCCTGTTGGGAATGGCAAGGTGCTCGCTTCGGTCCTGGCTATGGCCAAATCATGATTGGCCGCCCCTTGTTGGCGCATCGAGTCGCCTATCTGGATATTGTCGGCCCGATTCCGGGCCGTCGGACAATCCGGTTGGAATGTGGCAATCGGCTTTGTTGCAACCCCGCCCATATGGTGGTGGCACACAACGGGCATGTCCGTTGACTTTGCGGTCAGGCGGCGCCTAGGTGCAGTACCCTGTGTGCCATAAGCGATCCCCTCGCGGCCATGTGGCCGGGCATACCTCCGTAAGGCCGCCCGGCCATAGTTACCTTAGACCTTACCAGCGATGACGCACGCCCAGCTTGGCGCCAATCGCATTGCTGTCGCCGAAGTTTTGCAAGCTGGTGCGTGCCAGCACCTCGCCGTAGACGCTGTAGCGGTCATCGTCCCAGTTCAGCGACGCGCCCACGCCCAGACCGGCCCACAGCGCCTGTTCCTTGCTGACCACGCTGATGTCGGCCACGCGTGCCGACGTACCATGCAGGAAGTCGTAATACAGGTTGGTGATGCCGTACACATGCGAGCGGCTGGTCTTGCCGTTGGCGGCGGTCCACTTGGTTTCGTGATCCAGCGAAACGCCCAGGCGCGAGACAAGGCTGTTGCCGTTGTCACGCGAAACATTGGCGCCGTACTGGTCCGTGAACGCGTCGAAGCGCACCTGCGACCACGCGAGCTGCGCTTGCGGCGTGACAGACCAGTTGCCGCCCAGCGCGAGCTGGTGACCGGCTTCCACGCTGGTGGCGACGCCGCTGCCGCGATTGCCGTTGGCAAGCTTGGCCGAGAGCGTGGACGAGCGGATGTCAGTGTCGTACCACGTCAGCGTGGCGCGGGCATCGACGTACGAACCATTGTTGCCGTACCACGTTGCCGTACCGCCGAAGCCGTAGCCGGTAGCATCGATCGCGCCATTGCCGAACATCGACGAGACATTGGAGTTGGCGATGCCGTAGTGGAAGGTCGGGCCGACGACCAGCGTGCCGGACGCGTTCTCGATGACCGGTGCATCCACGCCGCCTTCGAACTTCCACATGCGGACGTTGTAGCTCGCGCTGGTCGTGCTGGTGGACGGATCGATATGGGTGTTCGAACCCTCCACACGCGCCCAGGCGCCGCGACCGATGATCGGCTTGCCGGCGTCCTGCTCGGCTTGAACGGCAGCGTTGGGCGACCACGAACGGTTGCCGACGCGCTGTTGCAGCGTGCCCAGTTCGTTGAAGCGTTGCAGCACGCTCGAATAGGCTTCATACAGCGGCACGGTCGGTGCCAGCAGGGGAGCGGCTGACGTCGAAGCCGAGCTGCCGGCAACCGTCGTATCGGCCAGCGTCGAACGCAGATACCAGTCGCCATCGGCCGGCGTGGACACGCCGTTCTTGTAGAGGCGATACGCGTAGGCACCGGCCACCACGGCTTGCTGGCCCTGGAACGTGTAGTCGCCCGCCAGCGTGAAGGCGCCATTCGATGCGCCTTGCACGTCGATGACCTTGATGCCATCGCTAGTTGTTGAGCCCGATCCGCCAACGTTGACCGCGCGGATCTGGCTGGTGCCCGAAGTGTCGCCCGTCACCACCAATCGTCCGGTCGCCGAGGTATCGCCACCGAACACGGTATTGACGCGCACCGTACCGCCATTGCCGATGTAGTTACCAGCGATGGTCAGTACGCCCGAGCCGCCGCCCGGCGTGACCGTGCCCGTGTTCGTGACATCGCCAAAGATCGTGCCAGCACCCGACAATGTACCGGCTGCGTTGACCGTCACAGGACTGGTGATCGAGCCATCGACTGCCAGCGTGCCGAGGTTGATCGTGGTCGGACCCGTGTACGTGCTGGCTGCCGTCAGCACCGTGGTGCCCGTGCCGTTCTGTGCCAGACCGCCCGCGCCCGAAACGATGCCGCCATACGTATAGGCATCAGAACGATTAAAGGCGAGGGTGGCGCCGGTGTTGACCACCACGTCGCCAGCAAGGCTGCCGCTGGTGCCACCGTTGCCGATCTGCAGCGTGCCCTGATCGACGGTCCACGGTGCGGCGACCGTACCCGCGCCGATCAGCGCCCAGGTGCTGGCGCCGGTCTTGGTGAAGTTGTCGAAGTAGCGGTATTGCGCGGTGTCGCCGATGGTGGAGACATCGAACACGCTGTTGGTGTCGCCGCCGAGGCGGAGGGTGTCGTTGGCGGCGCCGCTATGGGCCACGACGTTGCCAACGATATTGGAACCGGCTTGTAGTTCGAGCGTGAGGGAGCCCGTGCCCGTGGCGAACTCGACGGCATTGGCGTATCCGGTACCGGCACGGAGGGTGCCGGAGTTCGTGACAGTAAACGTTCCCGTGCTGGAGCCGGAGATGATTGCGGCGTTGCCCGTACCACCTTCGATCAGCCCGGAGTTTTGTATGGTTGCCGTGCCGAGGGTCAGCCGAACGCCTGCGCCGCCAGGTGTAGTACCGGAAAGATCGGTGCCGCCACGAATGGTGCCTTGATTGACAAGACTCCCATTAATAGTGTTGGTGAACGCCACGCCGTTGCCTGCTGAGCCGCCCATTCCGTCGCCGCCCACGATCAGCCCGGTCGCCGAGTTCGCCAGTGTCGCGCCGACGGATAGATTGACGCCGGCAGCACCGTTCGCGCCAGCAACAGTCGCATTGCCGCCTTTGATCGAGCCGTTGTTGATGAGGTCCGTGTTAGGCAGCACTGAAATGGCAGCCCCGCCAGACACTCCAGCGGCGGTGGAATCGCCGCCCGTCACCGTGCCGTTGTTGATTGCCAGGCCAAGCCCGCCGATCAGCATGGCGGTGTTGGACGTGGTGCCGGCCGCAGCGGCATATGTGCCATTGAGCGTCAGCGTACTGGTGGCTGACGTGTTGTAGTTGCCAAGCGGCCCGGTCTTTGTCAGCACAAAGCCATTGGTATCGATGGTGATCGGTTTCGCAAGTGTGCCCAGGCTCCAGACACCAGTGGGCATGGTGACGTCCCCGGTCAGACGAATGATCGCGCTGGCGTCGCCATCCGCATTGGCGGCCGTGACCGCCGCCTGTATGTCTGCAAGACTCGCGGCGAAATACTCGGCGGCCGAAGCGCTCACCGGGAACAGCAGTGCGACGGCCAGCGTAATGGAAGAAGCTTGCGGTGCGCACACCCTTGGGCGCCGGATTCCACGACTAATTTTGGACAGCATAGATCTACCTTTATTTGTATTGTTTTCACTACAATGACGTAGCGGCAGCGATGGTAGATCACGCTCTGACGTTATGTAAGGGCTACAAAATAGGTGTCGCGATGTGGATACGGCGCCGCTTTTCCCCATTGCGAGCAGGGACAAAAACATATTAGAGGCACCGCTCTAACAGCGGGATAATGGCGTTCACCGTGCAGGTTGACGGGGCGATTAGCCAGCAGTGGACGCCGACCGCTGCCTCCGGCAATCAGCGCGTTCTGGATAGACGACTCAAGTGGGCCGGCCTACGGTCATAGGCTGGCAGTTTCACACAACCCTGAACTGTTGCCGAGAAAGCCGTGGCAAGTTGGGGGCGGGATTTGTCACTCGAACAGGGGACGCGGAAATCTCCACGGCCTTGGTAACATCGCGTGATTGCCTAAGGGCGGAGCTTTTCAATAGATTCGGTTCGGGTCCATGCGGCCTGCGCTTGCGCTTGCAGTTGACGGCAAATAAAAGAAAAAGGAATAAGCGTCATGCGAGCAAAAAATCGTCTTACCAGGACATGCGCCGCCCGTTGGCCTACAGGAGTGCTCGGTTTGTCGCTGTGCGTGCTCTTGGCCGCTTGCGGCGGAGATGGCGATGGCGAGGTGTCTGCTCCCCCGGCGTTGCCCTCTCCACCTGGGGCCAGTGGGCCGACCCCGGCGCAGCCCGTTGCAATCTATTCTGTGGGCGGCACAATTTCTGGCCTGGTCAGTGGTACACAGATGACACTGCTGAACAACGGCGGAGACGCACTGACCGTCAACGCCAACGATACGTTTGCCTTTTCGACCAGCATAGCATCGGGTAGCGGGTACGCCGTCAGCTTGGGTACGCAGCCGAAGGGGCAGACCTGTGCCGTATCCAACGGGGCAGGCTCGGTAGCCGCAAGCAACATCACCAACATCAACGTGGTGTGCACGCGCATCGCCTATGCCTACGTGACAAACAACGATGGCACTGTCTCGCAGTACACCATTGGTGCCGACGGCGCGCTGACGCCCATGGCCACGAGCAGCGTCAGAGCTGGCGCCAACCCGACCTCGGTCACCGTGGATACTTCCGGCAAATATGCCTATGTAGCGAACTACTTGGATAACACCATCTCGCAGTTCACGATCGGCGCCGACGGTGCGCTCTCGCCGATGGCTACGGCCATTGTTGGTACTGGCAACAGGCCGGCTTCCGTCACCGTGGAGCCGTCTGGCAAGTATGCCTATGTGGCAAACCAAGTGAATCGCAGCGTTTCGCAGTACACGATTGGTGCAGACGGCGCGCTTTCGCCTATGGCAATAGCTAGCGTCATCGTCGGTGGAAACCCGAATACAATGGCCATCGATCCAACTGGCAAATATGCCTACGTGGCCTGCTACTCGAATAACACCGTTTCGCAGTTCACCATCGGTGCGGACGGCGCGCTCTCGCCGATGGCTACGGCAAGCGTCAATGCCAGTACTTTTCCTTGGTTCGTTACCGTCGATCCGACGGGCAAATATGCCTATGTGGCAAACCAAAATGCGAACACCGTTTCGCAGTACACGATTGGCGCTGACGGCGCGCTCTCGCCTATGGCAACGGCCAGTGTCAGCACCGGCATCAACCCGAAGTCCATCGCTGTGGACCCAACTGGCAAGTACGCCTATGTCGGAAACGAAGCGGACAATGCCGTTTCTCAGTATACGATTGGCGCCGACGGCTCACTTGTGCCAATGACCACGCCCCGCGTCAGCGTCGGCAACGTCCCTGATTCTGTTACTGTGGATCCGTCTGGCAAGTATGTCTATGTGGCCAACTATGGAAGCAACACAGTTTCTCAATTCACCATTGGCGCCAATGGCGCGCTTTCGCCGATGTCACCGGCTTCCGTCAGCACGGGAATTTTGCCCGGTTTCGTAACAACCACATATGCCGTGACGCACTAATAGGTGAATTCCGCCCATGGCGTAAAGACCGGGCAGATCTTCCGATTCGTAACGAGCGCGTTCGCAACACGCCTTTCGCGGGCGCCGGCTTTAGCTTCACAATGCCAAGGATCAATCGCGACTTTGCAGGCCGCTTTCCCTTTGCTAAGTGCGCAACGGGATGCGACGGCGCCACGTTGCGAACCGAAGCGGGACAGGGTCCTGGCATGGGGCGAGACTCGCAAACATCCGCTCTCGACCGGCAAGCGACCGCTCGCTGGCCAGGAGCGTGCCAGGTTCAATCATTTAGTCTGCTTGGTCATCTGAAGGTGCTCGTGCGCGCACCGCGCGCAGCGCCACCGTCTCCTAGATTACGTAGCCACGGTCACTTTGCTGCTGGGCGTCGGATTGACTGCAGCGGCATCGACCGTTAGGGCATCCGGTACTTCCACCTCGTGGATACCAATGCCTTGCACCGCTAGAAGTGCCCCGGGGAACGCAGTGCCGTCTCCGGCGCTTGCACAGAAATTTGTGCCCTGGACGTGAAAATTGACCGTCAGTGCCCATAGACCCCGATGTATCCCATGGTGACGAATCAAGATGGTCGCGAGTTCCAGCGGGCTATTGATCAACGTGGTGGCAGTCATTGAGAAGTTCCAGTTGGCGGGCCTATCGGCATTCAACCATGCATACGTACGGCTGAGAAGGTGGTCCCGCATTGGACACGTTGGGCGGTGGTTGTGCACCACGGAGGATAGGTAGCGACCAGTTATGAGCTCCGGATGCCGGGTGCTAGGGGGTGGGCGACCGTCGCAGAACGCCGTGGTGCGCCGTTCAGCCGCCCGGCGGGCCTTCTGCGGACTCTTCGCTGGACGTGGCGAAAAGCGGATGGTGTTGCGTCGCACGCTCCAGGTCGAGCCGATTCACCAGTCGCTGCCGCTTGACGCTCAGCGGCACCTTGGAAGGGCGGGGCGGCTTGCCAACCAGCATTCGGGAGGGGCATGCCAGCGCCTGTAGTAGCGCAGAGCCTGCACCTTCCCAGCAATAGCCAACGTCCGGCCGAGGCGCTTGTTGTCAACGACCGCGCCTTCGCGTGGCTAACTCGGCAACGTATTCAGACGTCCTCGTCATAGGTGGACAAGTTAAAGACATGGGTAACAGAGGATAACTCTACGAAAGTGATCCCAGCAAGCGCGGCTAAGTGGGCGACACCGTCTGGCACCGTCGCCAGCGGACCAAAGCCCTCCGCGATACCTGGAGCGGCAGGCAGAAAGCTGGGGGCAGAACACGAAACGCGGTTTGGCCACAGCGGAAATTGTCCAGACGTTGCACAAAGCGGTGCCGACCCAGTTGAAAGAGACCACGCTCGAGAACGCCATCGGCAAGGGCTGAACCGAGAGCCTTAGTTGTTGTACTGCGTGGTACATTCTGGCCTTTCTCGCTTCTCCTGACAGCCATGCCAAGAACCAAGGGCTCGGCGACTGACCGCTCGACCAGCGAGCAGGCCCTTCAATTGCTGGACGCTGCAACGGCCCACGTTCTCCAGAACGGCCTCGGCGACCTTTCGCTACGAAGCGTGGCAGATGCCCTCGATACCAGCCATCGCATGCTGATCTACTACTTCGGCTCTGCGGACGGCTTCTGGCAAGCGCTGCTGTTCCGCGTGCGCCATGCGGAGCAGCAAGCGCGCGAGAAATTGGTGGTCGAGGGGCTGGACGCAGAGACTGCCATGGTGACGGCATGGGACCGCTATTCCGCGTCGAACTATCTGCCGATCATGCAGTTGCTGTTCGAGATCTATGGCAGAGCGATCCGGGATCGCGAGCGCTTCAAAGGCTTTCTTGACGATGTCATCGGCAGTTGGACGGCGGTGATTGCCGAGCGACTGCAGCAGGTGATGAAGATCGACGCGGACGAGGCGCGGCTGTTCGCGCGTGTCGAGGTCGCAACCATTCGAGGTCTGTTGCTCGATCTGATCACAACAGGCGACCGTCAGGGCACCACTGCCGCGCTTAAATATTTTGCGAGCAAGATGGTTTCACCCGTCAGGTCGACGAAGAAAAAATAGTAAGCCACCAGTCTCTCTGGCGTGATGCTCATCTTCGACGCGAAGGCTGCCTGCCGGCAGCATTCTTCGGAGTGAGCCTCCATCGAGCGTAGCGCTACGACATCGGCTCCGCTACACACCCATTTCCCGCGCGCGTCTTCCTCGCTTTCGCGTAAACCCCAATTTCGTCGCATCGTGTACCACATGGTACATTTATCGCCATCGTTGCTATGGGTAGCGGCGACACGACGACTCAGGTGGGACATGAACGTGCAACAAATTTTCAGATGGACTGCGGCCGCAGTGGCTTCACTGGCGCTATCGGCAGTGGCCTGCGCGCAGGGTTTTCCAACGAAGCCGATTCGGCTGGTGGTGCCGCAGGCTGGCGGGACAGGCAACGACGTACTGGCTCGCGCCTTGGCCGAGAAGCTCGGGCAGGCCTGGAAGCAGCCCGTAGTGGTCGAGAACAAGCCGGGCGCCAATGGCACGTTGGCCATCTCGTACGTGCTGGGACAGCCGGCTGACGGCTACACGCTGTTCTTCGCCGGCGTGTCCAATCTCAGTTTCAATCCCTTTCTCTATCCGAAACTGCCGTACTCGCCGACCAAAGATCTGACCGGGGTGGCGATGCTCGCCAACTCGCCGTTCGTCTTCGTCGCCTCTCCATCGCTGCACGTGCAGACGTTCCAGGACTTCGTACGGCAGGCCAAGGCACACCCGGGAGAGATCAGCTTCGCATCGGGGGGCATCGGAAATTCCACGCATCTGGCGATGGAACTCGTTGCCGAACGCACCGGCGTCCAGATGCAGCACGTACCGTTCAACGGGACCGGTGGATCGACCAGCCTGATGAACGGGCAAACGCCCGTGATGATGAATGTGGTGGCCGGCGTACAGCCGTTCATCGCAGGCAAGAAGCTGCTGCCGCTGGCCGTGACCGGTGAGAAGCGCCTGGCTGCGCTTCCGACGGTACCGACGTTCAAGGAGTTGGGTTACGACGTGGAGGTACCGGGCTGGTACGCGATTGTGGCGCGGGCTGGAACACCGCCGGAACTGATCCAGAAGATCAACGCAGACATCAACCACGTCCTCGACGATCCGCAATTCAAGGAGAAGTTGGGATTCCAGTTTCTGGATGCCATCAAGGGGCCGCCCTCTGAAGTGAGACGTTACATGAAGCGGGACGCCGACGCCTGGGGACCCATCATTCGCCGCCTCAACATCTCTCTCTGAGCCACGCCATGCCTCATCTTTCGAAAGCTGTACACGAACACCGTCTTTCGGCGATGCGCCGCCTGATGGACCGGCTGCGCGTCGATGCCCTCGTCTTCGGTACGCCAGATTTCTTTCAGTACGCCACCAACTTCCAGCTCGACGTCTGGCCGTGGGAGCGGCCCGTCTTTGTTGTCGTGCCGCGCAATGGCGAGACATTCGCCGTGATGAACGAGCTTTCCACGAACCACATGCGCTTCGCTGCAGAGAAAGGCACCGTCTGGCTCTCCGATGTGACTTACTACAGCGAACATCCCCGCGTGACGAACCGGCTAGCGCTCCCATCTCAGTTGCCAGAGGTGGTCGCGGGATTGCTGAGCCAGAAGGGGCTTGGCATGTCGCGGATTGCTGTGGACGTCATCCATCCGATTCTTGCTGGGGCGCAGCGCCACCTTCCCGAGTTGACATTGCGCCCGGCCACGGCCGAAATGCGCAGCCTGCGATGGGTCAAGCACGATGAGGAATTGCAGAACATGCGGGCCCTGGCCGCCCTGACCGATTGGGTGCAGGACAGGTACAGGGAGAACATCCGTCCTAGTCGCCTGGTCCAGGAGTTGGACCACGCCATGGCGGCGTTGATGGTCGAAGAAGCGGCCAGGCGGTTTCCGGGCGAGGACTTCGAAATCCTGAAATGCTGGACCCTGACGGGCGCGGCGTCGGCTTCCCCGCATGGCGACGGCGCATCTTGCGGCGCGCGTATTGCGAAGGGCGACACCATCGTCAATCTGGTGCTGCCCAGGTTGAACGGGCTCTATGTCGAGAATGAGCGCACGTGGTTCTGCGGGCAGCCTTCCGACGAGCAGGCAAAGTTCTACCGCGTGGCAGCGCAGGCGACAGATGCGGCAGTGGCTGCTGCGGTCGTGGGCAGGCGCGTCTGCGATATGGACGCGGCCGCGCAAGCCGTGATCGAAGCTGCAGGGTGTGGCGAATTCGTTTTCCACCGGACCGGCCACGCGGTGGGACTGATGCTGCATGAGTATCCGGAAGACATGGCCTTCAATACACGCGCGCTGCTGGCAGGGGAGGTCTATTCCTCCGAGCCGGGCCTGTACGTGTATGGCCTGGGCGGTTTCAGGCTCGACGACACGGTCATTGTGGGCGACGAACCCGAGGTGATCGTGCGAACGCCAAAGACGCTGCCGTACGCGACAGTCGGGTAACCGGCGGCGTTTCGCCCGTTCGTCGGCACGTGCAACGCACAGTCGGAAACATCTGCGGGGGACTGCCTCGGATGGAGGTTAAAAGACGGTGGCCACCTCCACATGCCTGTGTGGGGCCACCGGCGTCGACGCGACGACAACAAAGGATCACAGCGGCTTGGGGGAGTAGAGCGCGCTTTGGAATCCGGGTACGTATTCGTACTTGACCATCTTGCCAAGGTTCAGGGACTTGATGAACGTTGACAGACTTCCTTGAGTGAGACCAAGGCTTACCGCCTCCGCACTCGTGCTGGAGGCATGACTGAGCTGACGCGAAGTTGCATGGCCCGTGGTCAATTGCCCTTGGTGATCGACATTGGTAAAGCTATTGGTCACCATGGATATCTTGCTCGAAAGGTTGGCCAGCTTCCTGGTTTCCAGGGTGACATCCACTTTGCCCGTCTCACTGTCAAAGATCTCGACGACAACTGACTTGTCGGTCTCGCGGTAGTTGATGCCGGTCAGCCATTTCGGCAGGTTGTAGCCAACGACCCCCCGTACCCTGGCGAGCTCGGTATTGACCGGCAGTTTCAGTACGTAGCCCCAAAAGTCGTTCAACATCGCCTGACTCATCAAGGTGAACGGTCCAAAACTGGAGCGGCCTGGCTGATTCGTGATGACGGAGAGACCAATCTCGTTGTAGCTGTCATTGTCGCAATAGTCATAGGCATAGGCAGTGAGTGCGACAAGTCCTCTGCCCGGCCAGACCTGGAGTGGTTGAACTCTCTCCAGGACCTGCGCAGGCATCAATTCCCGAAGCCTGTTCAAATCTGCTGTGAAGATGACCGTTACCCTGCTGTTCTTGTAGTAGAAGTTTGGCGAATAGGATTCGAAGCCAATATCCACCTTTTCCTTCTTGAGCCCCTCGAACCAGCTCAAATCAATGTCCGGGGCTTCAGACGCAATGACAGATAAGGGAGGGTTGGAACGATAGCGGTCATACAGCCCGCCTTTCACCACAGGAACGTCATAGCCGGCGATGCCGATTGTTGTGCTTTCGGTCTGCCTGGTTTCCGATGTGTCATCGGCCCATGCAGGATTCAAGAGGAGACTCATGACTCCGCCTGCTGTGACTGCAAGATTGCTGATTTTCATTTGGACGATGCTTTGGGTTGAGCCACCCAGCGCCGGTACTGGCGAACTCGGCATGCGTCGGACACCTGCTGCAGGATCAGTGCACGCAGCGGTGACACCCTGGGATCCGTGGCCTTGCCTCGGCTCAGCTTGCGCAGTTGAAACTTGACTGCCGCCATGTTGGCCAATGAGGCCAGCGGCTTGTTCTTCCAACTGATAGGCAGCAACGCAGGCGCATTGTTTTTGCCAGCACGCCAGTCGCAGGGCAGATTGGGGTCGATGGCCAAGGCGGTACCGATGCCAACCATGTCCACGCCGCTGCTGATCACTTGCTCGGCCACCGGTCGACGGCGGATACCGCCTGTGACCATCACCGGCATGCTCGCCACTGCGCGGATGTCGTGGGCGAACTCGATAAAGTAGGCCTCGTGAGCGAGCGTGCTGCCGTCGCGGGCTTCACCCTGCATGGCGGGAGCCTCGTAGCTTCCCCCCGACAACTCGACCAAATCGACGGCAAGCTCGTTGAGCATTTTCACAACCTGGCGCGCATCATCCGCGGTGAAGCCACCGCGCTGGAAGTCGGCAGAGTTCAGCTTGACGGCTACTGCGAATCCGGGCGAAACCACGGCGCGTACGGCCTTGACGATCTCAAGGAGCAGGCGAGCGCGGTTCTCCAGCGGCCCACCCCACGCATCTGTTCTTCGGTTGCTCAACGGCGAGAGGAATTGGCTCAGCAAATAGCCGTGCGCCGCGTGAATTTCGACGCCTGTGAAACCTGCCTGTTCGCCCAGTTGCGCCGTACGGGCAAAGCGTCGGATCACGTCCTCGATGACCTCCTGCGTCATCGCCTGCGGCGTGTTGAAGTGCCTGGACATGTTGCCCAGGTTCATTGAGACGGCAGAGGGAGCCCAGGTTAGCTGCCCCAGATTGGCAGGCATCTGGCGTCCGGGATGATTGATCTGCAGCCAGAATTGCGCCCCTTTTGATCGGCCGACCCGCGCCCAGCACCTGAACCGGTCCAGGTGTCTGGCATCTTCCAGCACGACGCCGCCGGGCCCCGTCATGGCTCGGCTGTCCACCATCACATTGCCGGTCACCAGCAGGCCGGCACCCCCATCCGCCCAAGCCTTGTACAGCCGCATCAGCGCATCCGAGGGCGCGTGATCGGCGTCCGCCATGTTCTCTTCCATGGCGGCTTTGGCGATGCGGTTCGGAAAGGTTGAACCATTACGAAGGATCAACTTGTCGAACACGTTCATAGGGTCACCTCATATTGATCGTGGCCCAACTTTAAGATTAAAGTTAACTTTAATGTCAACACCTTTCCTGACGTGATGTATGAGTTCCTCCGGACATGGCCTTGAGGAACTTCTGCGGGCAGGGAGGTGAGGGGAGGGAATGCGGCCGGGGACACGGCGCTAGTCAGGTTAACCTGCCGTGCAAGACCAGACTTCACGCACTGCAGCGATTGCAGTGAACCTTAATGTCAATACTTTCTCAGGTGAAGTATGAGAATTGGAGAACTGGCGAAGCTCAGCGGTCTGGCGGCCTCGCGCATTCGCTTTTACGAGGCAGCCGGATTGATCCTGGCGGCCGAACGCCAGGCGAATGGCTATCGCGACTACCCGCCGGAGGCGGTATGGACTCTGGAAATCATTGCCAGCGCGCAGAGTGCCGGGTTCTCGCTCGATCAGATTCGACATCTGCTGCCGCTGGGTTCGGGAAACTGGCAGCACGATGAGCTATTGGATGCTCTCAAGCGGAAAGTCATCGAAATCGAGGACATGCAAAAGCGCCTTACGCAAAACAAGTCCCATTTGCTCGCAACCATCCGGAACATCGAAAACCGGCCTGCAGACATGTCCTGCTCTGACAGGACGAAGTGGGTGCTGGACCGCCTCCGCGAAGAAGGGGCTGTCCTGCAAGCCAGGGGTAAGACCCGTCGTGCCGCAGCGGGCTGATCCCTATGCGTGTTGCGAAGTCGAGCAACTGCCAGAGCACGGATCTCAATGTGTCGAAGCGTCTGCGCTATTATCGATCCATATCGGCATTAGGTTCCAAAAGGCACGAAGCGCAGGCAGTCCTATACCGAGCGACGCCCCGTCTTAACTGCGACACGTACTGTCTAGGGCCTTCTGAAACATCCGCACCCCCGAAGCGGACGTTCTGTTTTGGCCCTTACAACCCGGTGTCTAGGCTTTGCTCAAATGTCGTAGGGCTGGCTATTTTCAGATGTCGGCACGGGCGTGCGGTTTGTGGCGGAGCCATGTCTTTGAAGGGTCTCCGGTAAGGCGGTGGTGCTGGCCGGTAGCGGTCGAGTCCGGATGCAGGGTGGGGCGCATGCAGATTGGCCGCGGCAACTGCCGTCGAGGGATAGCTGGTAGCTACCAGTTACTGGCGGGGAGACCGGCCGCCGAAGTTGTCCGACGCCGTGACCGTCGCAGAACGACCCTTAGCGGTCTTACGGCTATCCCGGAAGCAGTCACTCGAAGTCCTGTGCTATATCTACATTGGCCTTGTACCAGCCCAGGAAATCTTCGCATTCGCACCCCGAGATCTGCACTCGTACGGGCCAGACGAGGCTTAGCGGTTGGCGAACGCGCGGCTCGAAATCGAAACGGAGTTGCCGTCTGGATCTTTTGCGTTCGCGAAGCAATAGCCGTCGGCCTTATGCGTAGAACCAAATTGAAGCCCGCGCGCGGAGCACTGCTGCTTAAAGCCTTCGACGTCCTCCACGTCAAAAACCAGCTTCACAGAGGCTTGTCCCGTCTTGACGCTCTTTGCAGCTTGATGAACCATCAGAATCGCTCCTCCATGCGGAGACTTCAACTCCACGACTCGGTCGCTGTCGTGCGACTCAGCCGAGAAGCCAAAATAGCGCGCGTAGAAAAGGCAGGTGTTATCGATGTTTCTCACGTAGAGCATGATGCGATTGAGCGATAGATTCATTTGTCTGTGACGATGGGAGACGTAAGCTGATTAGTTAAGTGCATCGCGAGTGTCGTTCAATCCGTTTTTTTTGTCGAGCGAGGCGTTTCTTCGCATTCCTATCGACCGGCCGCTTCTGGCCGAACTGAGACATCGAATTGCTGCAGCGGGCATGTTGGCATCTTACTCCCGCCGTAGTCCGCTACCGGCCACTTTCTGCCACTCGCTTGAGCCACGCAGTGGGCACTCGAAGGGCCGGTCACCTCCGAAACCCGCCCGATTCTCCACGCGCTTATCGGCCCTGGCCAACGCTGGGCACAAATCCTATAGTGTCGGCCGAGGTCCAATACCGATGCCACGACCCGCCCTTGTGCGATGCAGACGCAGTTCCAGCAGTCTCCGGTGCTCGAAATTGCTTCCCCAGACGTACATGCTGGCTTGCTCGACCATGCCTCTGTTCATTTGCTTCACAAACTGGGAGTCACCCAGCGAATTGACCCACTGCTTCATTTGTGTAGAGTTTGACGCAAAGAAGGCGACATCCGGTGCAAGAGGCAGGTAGATCAGGTCGAGCCGCGTCTCCGGGCCGAACAATGTTAGCGGCCGGTCGCCAACCAAAAGCATCTCCTTTGTTTTGACGATTCTGCGAATGCCCCAGTCCGCCTCAAAAAACAGCTTGTTGTACGAGGACGTTTGGATTAACTCGGGCAGAGCATAAGTGCCAAAATCCTGCAACGATGGATCGCGCTGCCGGTAGAGGTCGAACAATCTCTTTGACGATTCAGTCGGTCCAGCTGCACCCTCCACCTCGTCTGTGAACTGTGAATAAAGCGCATCAATGCCACTCTCGCGCACGTGTTCGATCGCACCAGGACCACGATACACGAGGGAAACTAAGAATAGCGTCCACGTCATCTTCTGATCTTCAGACATGTCATGGAGCCCATTGGCAAGAATCGCCTTATGCACCAATGCCGCAGGATCATCGATATGCCTACTCATGAACTTCGGCTCGATTTCTTGATTAGGCTGATCACTGAGTCTTTTCATCGAATATAGATGACGTTCTTTAGCCACCGATTTTGCCTTGTAGCGTTTCTCGGTAATTTGACCGCGGCTCCAGCGCATCTGTGACAGCTTTTCGTCTTCGCCGCTGTGCCAGGCTTTGAGTAAGAACTTAGGAATATAGTGATGTTCGTTATGTGCGGCCATACGATTATCTCTCTGTTGTCATTTTTTCCTGGAGGAAAAAGCTCGATTATTTGTTAGGGCGGGCATTCGGAGTCTCGCCCGCAAAGTCATGGCGTCGAACGGCTGCATTCTACTGCTAGCGCACTTCACCGATGGTGGATAATTTTGAGCAGGTGTCGGATCAGGAAAAAGTGTTGAAATCGTGCCGAGCGTGGCCGCTTTAAGAACAGATCGCCAATGCCAAACGATACAAGGCTAGCCTCTTCTGGCGACCAAATCTGGTCAAACAGATATGCAAGTTGAAAAATACCCTTATACATGTATGGTAGCGGAAGTTTCAGAAAGGCTACGCATCGGGAACTCTGGGTCTTTATTCTTGAAGCCCACAGCAACGGTCACAGCGCAACCGCCAGAAAGTTGCACGGGGATTACGAATACTCTGTACTCCAGAAGCCGGTCGCGATCGGCGCCGTCACAGCGTTGCGCTCGGCGATGCTTGTTGGCCCCCGGCGGCTGTGCTACAAGGCTAAGCTTTCGTCTGGCGTTTCGGAGTCATGGAAAAGTTTAAGCTGTCACACCTCAAGCTGGTCTATCCGCCGCTGTCTTCTCAAGAAGCCATCTGGGCCGAGAAGGATCCTTCTATCGAACAATTTCTTCGGCAAAGTGATTTCTACATGATCGCGGGACGCCGTGAGATCATTTTTGATAATTTTTCCAACTCAGGAACGGACGTTTCCTTCACTGTTTCATGCGGCGAAAATCTCGTCGACACGGCGACGCTGCATCTGGCCAAGCTCCCTCTTGAGGGCGAGCACATTCTCACTATTCACCCGCATGAAAAAGGCGTCGGCGTTGCTGATGGACCGGATGATGATGCCGAGATGCTCTTTCATCTAACAACCGAACAATTGCTTTATCACCGGGCTCACGGCGACAGCATCGTCTCCGGCGTCGACCGCTTCCGCGAATTTCTAAAATACGATCTGCTCTATGTCGGCATTGCCAAGGAGGGCGACAGCTTTTCGCGGTTGATTGATAATGGGCATCAGGCCCGTATGAGAATTCTGAGCAATGAGAAGCAGCGCGGGCCCGGCGCGAGAGTTTCCGACGAGATCTATCTGTTCCTGTTCCGTGTCGAACCACTCTTTGTGCAGACCTTCGAGCCGGAAGATGATGTCGAGTTGATGGAGCAGTTGACGGGAAAACAGCAGAAACAGATCGTCGCGGATGCTGAGAAAGCGTTTGTGAGTCTTCTTAACCCGCAATACAACAAGGTTCTGTTCAAATCCTATCCGAAAGGCAAGGATGGGCTGTACGATTCAGGCTACACACGTTATGTCTACAGCATTGGCGAGACGTTGACTTTTTCAACTCCGAAGGGCGAAGTCAAAGGTGACTGGGACGCGGTACGTGACTTCATGTCGAATGGCGCCGACGCCGTTTTCGTGGAGGGCGATGAGGTTCGACTCCTGGTGTCAGGAACAGATTTTCCCAATACCGATAGCTTTCCGACGTAGAGGCAGGCATTCAACGTTCACGATCCGTGGTCGTCTTTACCGTGAATGAGGACCCATATCCCGCGCACGATCTATGGCCGTATGCCTTCAGGTCTCGCGGGCCACAGCTTCGTGTAGGTCAGGCAGGTCATTCATACACCGTCGCGCTTCGTCTCGATGCCGACACGGGGGTAACCGGCCGTAGTAGCATCCGGTAGCAGCGAATGCTCGCGTTCCCCGCCATCGAGGTACAAGTGTCGAGTAAAGTGACTCGTGGCCGGCTAATAGCTACGATACCTAAATGTGGGCTAGGTCGATCGCTTGTCTAGCGTGGTAACACGCGGTGACCGTTCCGCTCCGGCACCTGCCAGTAGAGCCGCGATGGCTCGAACGGCAGAAAAGGGTCGGAAAGCGCCATCTAAGTCGTGGGCGGCCTGGGAGGGCCATCGACTGAGTCGTCGTTCGATGCAAAGAGAGGATGGTTTCGCATCGCCTGTTCGAGGTCGAGCCGGTTTACCAATCGCTGTCGCTTGACGTTCAGCGGCACCTTGGCGGGCCGCGGTGGCTCGCCGTGCAGCGTCCGTGAGGGGGCTGCGAAGCGGCGATTGTCACGCAATGCCTGCACCTCGGCGGCGATAGCCAGTGTCCGGCCCAGCCGCTTGTTGTCGACGATCGCGCCCTGGTCCACCTCCGGAAAGCGATCGTAAGTGGTGTAGGGGAGGGGGCCGCCATTCGCCCACAACTCGACATGCCCATCGGGATACTCGGCGACCTCGATATAGTGGTGGATCAACCCCCGGTGCTCGGGAAGATCCTCAAGCATGTACAACACCTTGGCGTACTGCAGCGTCAGGCTCTGTGATACCTTGCGCCACTCCCGCCAACTGAAGATCCGTGCCAGATTCTCATCGCCGCGCAACGGCCGGTGCGCATCGAACTCACTGCGCGGCGTTTTGCCAAAGCGAGCGTTGAAGTCGGCCATGAAGATGGGCGCGAACCTGTTCGCCGCCTCCATCGAATTGATACGGTGCAGCCGCAGTTCCTTGACCAGACGGTCCTGCAGGGTACCGTTCATCCGTTCGACACGGCCCTTGGCCTGACTTGTGTTGGCGCAGAGGATATCGATGTTGAGCTCGTACAACGCCCGGCCGAACTGTGTATAGCCGCGGCCTTCGGCATTGTCCTTCGCATTGACCCGAAAGACGCCAGCCTTGTCGGAATAGAACGCTTGGGGCTTGCCATGGCGCTCGAGGTAAGCGCGCGTGGCGGCGAAATAGGCCAGCGTCGACTCTGTCGGCACGAACAGCAATTGCAGCAGGCGGCCCGTGGCATCGTCCACGAAGACCAGCAGCGTGCAGGCCGGCGCCCGGTCCTCGAACCAGGCGTGATCGCTGCCGTCGATCTGCACCAACTCGCCCAGACAGGACCGGCGATTTCGCGGTTGATAGATCCTGGGCGGCCGTTGCCTGCGTGGCACCCAGAAGCCAGCGTCGATCATGATCCTGCGTACCGTCTCCTTGGCCAAGTGGATGCCGTGCCGTTCGCGCAACTTTTCGGCGGCGAGCGTTGGGCCAAAGTCGGCATAGCTGTCACGGATCAGGCCGCGCACGCGCGCCTCGACGCCCGGCGGGAGCTGGTTGTGACCAGAGTGGCCCCAGCGGCGGGATACCAGACCCTGTGGGCCGTCCAGCCGGTAGCGCTGCGCCAGCCGCTCGACCTGGCGCCGGCTGAGCCCGAGCTTCTCGGCGGCGCGCCAGACCATCAGGCCGTCCCGCACGACAGCCTCGATGATCTTGCAGCGGTCCAGTTCTCGCAGGCTCATGGTGATAGTGTCCGGTCGTGTCATGTCGCGCTCCAGCTTGGCTGTGAGATACGACATTTCAATCTAGCCCAGGTACGACATTACAACTTGGCCGTGACACCCGGCAAAAGCATTCTTGGCACCTATGGCCTAGTGTTGCGTTGGTTTTGGTTTTCAGATTTTGTTGTATTTCAGCCGGAAGACGGACGGATTTTCCACAGGGCCCCCACTTTTTTGGCTAGCACGTGTTGCGTGCCCGTGGCACCAGTCTTCGTTGCGTTGAGCTTTGTGTGGAGGCGCAACGGAAGGACACGCCAGGCCGGGAGTCTGACGGCTGCGGTGTTGCGCGTTGCACACTTGGGCGTGGGACTACTATCGCGTCCTTGGTTTGACCCCCAGTTCCCACAGCACGTCGATGTTGCGGAGATATATGGAGACGTTCTCGGCCGAACTGTGGATGATCGAGTGCTCGCGCCCATCGACGGAGTCAACTTTTGCCGTCCACGGATCTTCCAGGCACTGGCAAACATCCTCAATATCGTCGCGATACTGCTGCAGCGCCTTCGGGGTCCAGGTCCGCATTGCATTTGGAGCCAACAACACAGAGAGCGTACCCTTGCGCTCCCCGATATACCGCACAGGTGAGAGCAGGCCGCCGACGTAAAGCATCATGAGCGCGTCGATCACGCGATCGTCATGGTCCTCGTCCCAGATGACTGCGAGGTCAAGGAATGCGCAGCGATCGAGCCGGTTCAGAAGCTCGTCATGCCAGACCGGCGCCCGAAGGATGGAGTAATGTGTTCCCCGGCCGAGGTTGCCCACAGGGCGGGTTTCGTCATGCAGGGTCTGGAAGAAGGGGCAATAGGACATGAACGCTCCTTTCGGGAGAGAGACGGCTTCCGCCGCGGAACCGCAGCCATTTCGTGGCTGCGAGCATCAATGCAGACAGTATCACGCCGGATGGCATTCAGCGTCGCCGCGCTTAGTTCCGGCGTTTAGGATTCTCAGGCATCGCGACGATTGCCGCTTCGGGTAGGGCGCCAAGTTTTGCAAGCTTGTCCCGGGCGTCACGATACTGCTCGTAGAATCTGGCCCACTTGCTGAATCCGCCCAGCTCACCAACGGCACGTAGCATTGCGAGGTGGGAAGCCGTCAGCAATTGCACGGTGGCTTCAAGCTCCGTAATCCTGAGGTCCTTGTCGGCAAGCGTCGCGGCCATGTCAGCGCCAGGTCGCTTGGCAGCGCGGCCACGCCAGCGCCGGTATTCCGCTTGGCGCTGCTGATACTCGGCAAGCAGCCTGCGGCGTGACTCGCTGCGGGTGATCGACGACGCTGCCTTGATGGACGGATGCAGCCGGGCGACGGCGCGCGCCGAGATGTCCTCGTCGTCGGTCAGCAACAGCTCAAGAATCTCGCGCATTTTCCCATCATCGGCCGACGCCGCTTCATTGGCTTTATTCATCAAGTATTCCCTGTTGTCGGGGCAAGGAGAGGTCAATGCCGTCGGGGAAGGGACGGTCGCCCGGCCGCGTTTTGAGCAGCCCTTGTACGCCAGTCAGCCGTTTTTCCGCGTGGTCGAGCTGGTTTTGCCAACCAATGCTGATCGATGGGCGGGCCTTGATCGTTTCCACGGCGAGCTTGAGCTGACCCTCGAGCCGGATCAGGTTCCGCCTGTGCTCCGGCAGGTCAGTGGCCGAGAGGTGACGACAGTCGGCAAAGCATTCCAGATGCTTGGCGCACGGATCGACCGTGAACGAGTTCAGGCAGTGCCCATAAGGGGTGGCATGGAATCCGTCCGCTTCGGCGCGCAGGTACTCGTATGCGGCCGCGTCGCCCTCCGTTTTCTGGATGCGCCGGAAGGCATCGACGATCGGACCGCTTGCCTTGCCACCCTTGATGAGTCGGGCAACCGTGCCGGCTTTTTCGCCGAGGAGGATCTCGACGTCCTGTGGAATTTCAATCTGGTCAAGATCCTCCGCCAGGCTGCGATGGTCGTATTCATAGCTTTGTGCAACGCTGCGCCGGTTGAAGCGCTTTGAGATGATCGTGTCGGCAACGCCAAGCCGGAACAGCTCGGTGTTCTGCATGTGGCGCAGCATGTGTGCCTCGATCTTCAAGGCCCGGTCTTCGTCAGTCTGTCCGTACTTTTCAAACAGCGTCGGCAGTTGCTTTGCGTCACCCAGTGACTGTCCGATGAACGTAGGGTCTGGTCGGTTGACCGACATGTAGCGGGTCACATCGCAAAGCCCGTCGTCGCGTTCCTCGGCCACGGACCGTTTGGGCTGCACGAACAGTAACTCCCAGGGCCCAACGAACCCAGTGGCCAGCGGAAGCCGCATGGTGTCGGATATCTTCGTTGGCGTCGTGAACCGCATATGCTCCTCGAGCTCGCCAACGTGCAAGTACGCAGCGTGCCACTCCATTCGCTTTACAAGGCTGATCGGCGAGCCATTAGCGTATCGGAAGCGCATGCTTGTCTTGCCTTCACGCATCGCCTTCACCAGACGATTCCCAAACACGTAGACAGACATGTCGAGGGTCAGTGTGCCATTTCGCCACAGCGCACACTGGTGGTCATACAGTTCATCAAACACTGACGGATCGAGGCCATCGCGGTAGCGTTTTATGAACGGATCTCGCTCAATGCCTAGCCAGAACGGGTTGCCTGCCAGACGGGTGTAAAGCTCGATGACAGGTACGAGACTGTCGACCGGATACCATGGCAATAGTCGCTCCGTCTCACATTGCAGTTTCAGCGTCGCGCGGAGCGGTTCTGTGAGCTTGGCTACACGGTCGAGTGTCTCTGTCAGCAACGCCCGGAACATTTCCGGGACCGGCTGAGCGCTTTCAAACAGGACGCGACTGTCCGTTTCAGCGTCCTGCTGCTTTTCCGCAAAGTGGCGGACCATCAAGGATGTCGAGATGCCACCGGACTCACCGGCTGGACGACCCTTCGAGTCCAGATACGTCCGCTCACGCTTCCAGTCGGCCGGCAGCAACGCAACTTCCCCTGCACGCATGCCGGTCACGATCAGAGTGCGCACTGCAGCGAATCGCAGCTCGTCCATGAACGTGCGTGGCCGTTCGGTCATCACGATGCGGGTCAGCTCCCAGAACGCCCGGCGCTCAGGCAGGCGTTCGCCGCGCTTGCGAGCCTCCAAGTCGGCCCGTAGTTCATCCTGCGACCAGGTATGCTTTGCCTTGCTCGTACCTTTTACTTGCATGCGCGGCACAGCTAGCGACGAGTACAATGGGCCCGCATCGCAAATGTGTTGACCATCAAACACCGTCTTGACGATGCCGACCACCTGATCCCCCAGTTTGCCGGTCGCCTGACATGCTGTTGCAATACGAACAGCCGCACGCAGATCGTCGGCGGTCAGCTGCCACGGGGCCTTGTCCACGCACGTAGCGAGCACCCGCAATGGACGCGCGATGCTATGTGCCACATACCGCGTGGTGTTACGCCTGAACAGCAACTGTTCAGCCACCGCTGCTTTAATCAGGTCTTGCCACGAGACAGCCAGCGCTCGCCGGGGCAGTGGCATCAGGCCACGCTCGACGCGCTCTGCATTGACGATAGCCAGCGCCTTCGCCTCAGCGCCGAGATCTCGCAGGTAGTGGTTTGGGGGTGGCACGTCACCGGTAACCGCCGTCAGATTCCAGCCGACACCGTCACGAGCAGTGCCTGCCTCGTCCAGAGGTATGTCCCAGTGCAGGCCCTTTTCACGGACGAGTGCCTTGCCCAACTCGATGAAGGCAGAGTAGTGTGGGTTCATCGGCGCTCGCCTTCCAACTCGTCGATGACCGCCTGTATTTCGGCGATCGTGCGCTGCAGTTGCAGGTAGGCCGGCGATTGGGCATCACCACGAGAACTCTGCTCGAAGAGCAAGACCACTTCACGCATTGCGGCCAGCACACTCTCGTGCATCGTTTTGTCGTGCAAAGGCATAAACTTCCTGCACCCGTAGCACGACGTCACCGGATTGTAGGGGCAGGCTGGTTGCCCCGACGTGCAGCCGCCGATGCCGGCGATCGGGATGCCGTGAGGCACGCCGGCGATCTGCTGTTCTCCCTTGAGCTGGGTGAGTTCTTCCGGGGAGATGAACCGATCGTGCGCGATCTTTGCCACCCGCCGGTATATATCTGACGCGCCGAGTGCTCTGTTGACCCGTTCCGCGTGAGAGGCTGATGCCGCAAAGTACACCAGCCCCGTCCGTACATCGGAATGCCCCATGAACTCGGCGAGTTCTTCGTGGCTTGCACCAGCGTCAACGAGGCGTTGGGCTGCCGTATGACGAAGGTCCATCGCGCAAGCGCCGTCCCCGATGAGGCGTTCCATGCAGCGGGCGATGCGAGAGCCGGCCTCATGATTGGAACTGACGTCGAAGACGCGATCGCTCGCGTCACGACCTTGCAAATCTGCATAGGCGACCAGGGCCGTGAACAGCACCGCCCACTCCTGTTTCACACGACGGACCATCGGCCTTTTTCGAAGCCTTCCCCGCTGCTTGACCATGAGAAACGTGAGGTGAACGGCCGGTTCGCCGCGGGGCTCTGTCTGCCAGACCCGTACATCACGCATCGTCAGCATCGCGACCTGAATTGGGCGCATGGCGAACTGATAGGAACAGAGCACCATCGCAGCCTCGCAAAGCTCGTCGTGCGCGATGCCTGACCAGCCTCGGGCCCTCACGAGGTCCGACGTTTCGTCCAGGTAGCGAACGATTACGGCTTCTTCATCAGCACTCAGGAAGACATCGCCCGACCGCACACCGGCATATGAGTCCGACGCGGGGCCGGGCAGGGCAGCGCTGACATAGGTCAGATAGGACTCGGACCACCCGTGCTGGCGATGTCTGCATAGCAGCCGCAGAACCGCCTTAACGAAACGATAGGCGTGAACCGGCAACTGACGGGCGCGCAGCGCCATCCATATCGTTGATATGCGGGTTGGGCCGGCTGCAACAACGCGGTCGACGTCATGCACATCGAGATGCATTGCTGCGATCAATACATTGAAGCAGGTCGAGATATGCAAGTCTTCGCCCAACAGGAAGACCAGTAGATGCTTCTGCACAGCGCCGTAGACAGCAGGATACCGGCCAAAGTCGAGCCGGGACATCCGACCATTGATGTGAAGTCCGAAGACATCTGTCTGACGGACTGCCGGGATGGAGCGGAGTTGGTCGTCGAAGTCGTCGTAGTAGCGTACAACGGGCGGTAGCTCCGGCAGTGACGCCACCATGCTTTCGAGCACCGATGGCTCGGCTTGCCCACGAAGCCGGGATGGGAAGGCCTCCAGCATGATCAGCGTCCCTGCGGCAGCGCGCGCAGCAAGGCCACACGATCGTCGAATGCGTCGTTCCATACGCTCGCGAGTCGGCTTTCAAAGACAGCCCTAGCATAGCGCGACGGCATGTCCGACTCTTTCGACCATCCGAAGAATGTACGCAGTTTCTGCAGCGCTTCGGGCATCGAGTCGCCTCGCTCCAGCAGCTGGTGAAGCCGCAATACGGCGCTGGTGTGCCGGAGGTCGTGGCAGGTGACCGACTTCTTTCCGGTGCGGTCGTGCAGTTCCTGCAGCACATCCGTAGACAACGCTTTCGATATCGTTGTAAAGATCTTCGTCAACGACTCTGTGGAAAGAGGGCCGCCAGTCTGGGCGCTTAACATGAACGAATGGGAAGGCCGGCCCCGGTAATTTTCGCAATAGATCTGCACCAGGCCCGCCGTTGCGTCGCTGACGGGAATTTGCCTGACCGAATGGAGCGTTTTGATGCTGGGTTTCGAGTAACGGCTGTCGCTGCCAACTTCTTCATACTCGTTTTGCCGGACGTTCAGCCAGTACCTTGTCCGGCCAAGTTCGCGGTCATAGCTGCTCTTGATGGCGTCTGCTGGCAGCAGCAAGAGTTCGCCGCGGCGCAGACCCTGATGCAGCATCAGCACGAAGGCGATGAAGACCCGCCAGCGGGTGTGCGCGCGCTGGAAGGGATTGGCATCCGATTCCGGATCCAGGATCTGATAGAGATTCTCGACCACGCTGGAGGGCAACGACCGAACGGTCTCGCTGCGGGCACCTTGGCGAATGTGAAGCTGACGGTAAAGCGTTGATAGTCGGTGGATGCGCGCCTCGATCTGTCGCATCTTCGCGTCCGCCGACTTCGACAGCCATGTGACCACCGATGTCACGAATGCCAGTCCGGTCTGCCACCGGTCCTCATTGCTGCGAGTGGCAACAGGCTGATTACGCAGACTCACGAACCACGACTCGAGAATGTCCGCAAGCCGGGCATCGTCAAGGTCGGATAGCGCGTCATCCAGCGCATTCGCTTTGAATGACCGATCCGCATGCTCATACAGGTTCTCGATGTACCGCAGCCGCATGGTCTGCGTGGACGTTGCCCATTGCGCACCCGCGATGACCAGCCAGACCGCGGCCCAGTACCTGGGCATGTGGTTGCTGTCGACCAGCGCAACCCCCCGGAGCGCCCGTGGCACGGCGGCGGCGCTGACCTGAACGAACATAAAACCTAAACCCACAACAAAACGCAACGGCGAAAGATACCATAAAAGCACTTTTCCGTTGCGGTATCTGAAGTCTCCGTGCCGTCCCACACGCAACACTTCAGAACATACCAACAGTGGCAATAATAATCGTTATGTTAAATTCACGATTTCCCCCTAACTAGCCTTCGGCGACACAGCAGTCGAAAGACGCAAAACTATGTTTGATCGCGACGTAAATACGTGTCCGAATGCTCTTCGGCTCATACGCGCCAAAACAAACATACTTTTTCATTTGCATCCCTTACTGCCCACAGTTTTGTTATCGGCCGAATGCCTTCGACCCGTGCGATGATGTCCAACGCATACGTGCCGCAGGAGTTTACATGGCCGCTCAAGAAGATGGGCTAAGCATCTCACCGTTTCCTTCTTCCCTGAGGGATCTCCGAACTCTATGCCAACCAGGGCATCCTTGCGATCCCGTCGATCGCGCTTTACATGATGGCGCGTATCAGGAGCTGGGGACTGTACTGCAGTGGCTGTCTGGATTTGCTACCCATGCTACGGAGCGTGCCTATGAGAAGGAAGTCCATAGGTTTTACTGCTGGGCGCTCTTCATCGATCGAAAGCTGTTGGCCGAAATCACCCCGTCAGACCTAGACTTCTATGATGCATTTCTCCGGGATCCTCCAGACTCCTGGTGCGGAATGCGCAATCGGCGTCGTACTGCCGGAGATTGGCGGCCGTTCGAGGGAGCTTTGTCGGACGCGAGCTGCTCATTCGCATTTCGCGTCTTGGAAAGTTTATTTTCGTTTCTGGTCGATTTCCGGCACATCCAATATAACCTCTTCCGCGAGCGACGAATCCGTCGGAAGAAAAGTGCCATGGGATCCACAAAGCCCTCGAGATCCCTGCCCCTTTTGTCGTTTGTTCGATTACTCCGAGAGCTCGAGTTAGAGTGCGAGAAGTTTCCAGTCGGACATCCAGCGCATGACGAGGCCGAGCGGATGCTCTTCGTAATTCGGTTCATGGGAAACACTGGCATCCGCGGGGAGGAGTTGGCCTGTATCCGCCTGTCCGATTTGTTTTGCTACAAGTCACCAAGCTCCGGAGATGAAACGTGGTCGCTTTCTTTAAGGAACGCGAGCGGGCAGCAGGCAAGGAAGATTGTCCTGAATCCTTCGGCCAAGTATGCCATTTACAGATACTTGGCGGCACGTGGTATCCACATTCCTCCTCCTCCGTCAGCAACGCCCTTGGTATCCCGGCTCCACGGAGACGAGCAAGCTGTTCCTTTAGGCCGGGACTCAATCTATGGAATAGTAAAAAACGCCGTGAACCTCGTTGCCGACAGGATCGAACACAAAAATCCGGATGAAGCTGCCCGTTTTAGGAAGGCAACTCCCCATTGGTTGAGGGTCACGTATCGTCGAATGAACGTAGATTCTCGGCAAAATGTCTACGCAATCCCAAGGATGAGTGCTTAGCTTACGGCATATCGGCACCGCTGCACCCGCCCAGGGCACCACCATTCGGCATATGGATACGCGAATAGTCTCGGCATCGTTGTCACTGGCTGGGTTACCGGCTATACGAGCCTGTGGAGTGTTGTGCCGCCGCCAACTAGCGCTGAATCTGAAAATCCTCTAACTGCTATTTCTCGTTCACACATCGCGCCACGCTCGAGTGCTCAGGTTCGCCTTCAGCGCAATTCTGAGCCATAGAGACGAACAAAAGCCCGCTTGCGCGGGCTTTTGGCGGCCACCAATGAGACATTGGGGTGGCCTCGTAGGCTAGGCCTGCTTCCATTATGCCATCGCGAAGCAGGGCTTCATCTATCTCGCAGACGGGGGCAGATTCCAACTGCCGCCGATAGCCTGAAGATGGGCCGCACTGCCAAGGCAGCCAATTGCCTGGCGGTCACGGCAAAGCGTCGGTGGACGCGAGCAGAACGCTTATGATTGACTACTAGCCACGCATTGCTGCCACGATATCAGCGGATTGCCAAATGCACGTGCGTCATTCATGCGCAACGTATAGGTGATGCGACGAAAGCTGGCCTGCCCTGCCCTACGCGTTGACCCGTCGCCGTCCTATTAGCTTGCCGTTGCCGGTGACACCGTGACGTTTGTGAGCGCTTTCGCATTTGGCTGATGAACGACGAAGCCGGTTCTGCAATAGAGCGCTCCGATCGCGGGCGGCTCTATCGCGCCGCCCTCCCCGGCCAATGCAATTCCCGTTTCTAAGCCATGCTCCAGCACGTTGAGAAATTCAGCCTTGTCTTCCCTGGGAATCTCTCGTGTAGCGGGATACGGCGAGGTATAAGCAAACAACATGTCCGCTACTTGCCGCAACCATCGGGCAAAGCCCTCGCGCATTCCTGTGACGTTATCCTTTCTGCGAAACAAGCCATTGGCGATAAATTTCACGAACTCTACAACTGCGCCGTACTGCATGGACACGTTTGGCATTCCTTGAATCAGGTCGCGCGCTAGGCCGATCGCGTACCGGCGATTGAGCGCGGTTGCGAGGTGGGTGGCAACAAATTCAAGCGTCCGCGCCGCCATCTGCGGCTGCTGGAGTCCCCAAAAGACGTCATCTGCATGAAGGGCGAAAACGGTGCGATTGTGCAGCGCCGAGTTGAGGGCGAACTCTGCGTGATCACCACGTGAGATCTTGCCGTCCTGCAAGCCCTTCATCGCCACGAGATAGGGGAACACACCCTTGATACCAAACACTCCATAGACCCAGTTCCTAAGGCGTTCATCCACCGAGAACAAGGCTGCCCCCTTTTCGAGGCACAACGCGAGCGCGTCATAGGTATCTGTATCGAGAAGATCCTTTAGAAGGATGAGTTCGTGAGGCATTTGCTCCGGCCCATACACCGGGCAAACTTCGCAGTGTTCGTCCATTAGCCTCAATGCTTCGGTATATTGGCTTGCCTTCCACTTGCGAGCCTCTTCCGTGATAGGCAAGAATGCGAACTGCCCATCTATATCGGCCGCATGTCCCTCTGCGCGAGAATCCAACGCCTCGACTTCCGCTTGTTTGAATCGATCGTAGGTCCCCCGGCAAACATACACCCGTGGCAACACTGAGAGAAGATCACCCTGTCCAAAGCGGACAAGTTCAGCCAGCGTGAGCGCGTCCATCACAACGGGGAACGATTGGTCGAGCAACAATGCACTTGCGGCCTCAAGCTCTGGCGCTGTGGTGACACCACTTGCGAGCGGAGGGTTGCGCTGGTCCCAACTGAAGACCATTTGCATGCCGTCGGCGCCGAGCATTTGCGCACACAAGCCAAGCGGAAGCTTGCTCTCGGCGTATTGCTCCATTACCGATTTGCTACGTTGCGTTTGCGCCTTGAGTCGGTCATGGATGGGCGAGACATCCAGGTTCCCATCCTCTTTCTCGGTCAGGCTGAAGAGCTGCAGACCAGGCGCGGGTTCTAGCGATTTCGACAAGAGTTCGTGCGCGTACTCGCCCAGTCCTTGATGAGCATCACTGATCTCACGAATCGTGAAATTGCGAACATCGAACGTTCCCTCGATGTCAACGGTGTCGCCGCATGCCAGTCCTAGCATCGTTTTCGCCAGCGGGCTGTCCGCAGCAAGGAATCTCGCAGATTTCGGCAGATCCGTCATGCCTGCAGGATCGATCACGATTTTTACGATGCTCCTGTCCGCGCCCTCAAGCGTCACCATGGAGCCAGGCCTCACCTCCGGAAAGTGTGTTCTACCGTGTCTGGCTCGGTGACCGATCAAAACTCCCATTAGATAGGAGGAGGCGGCACTGACGTCGTCCATGTTCGAGCGGAACATGCGATAAAGCCGCGCGTACCCGACCTCTGGCTTGCCATACTGCAACTCTGCCGCCGCCAAGTGCGCGATCTGCTTCAGGGTCCCCGTAAGACGCTCGGGCGCCTCGCTGAAGGCGTTTCGGATTTGTGCGGGTGGTCTGGTATGAAGAACAACTTGGTACCAAAAGACCCATGCTTCCGCCCGCTCTGGATGGGCCTCGCGATGCAGTCTCGCAAGCAGTTCGAGCTGGCTCCAGTCATTGGCTTCTTGTGCGACGCCCATCGCTAGGCGGCGGAAGGCGTCATCTGAAAGCCATTCGGGTGGCACTTTTTCCAGGAGGTCTTTTGACTTTCGCCGGTACCCACCAAACAATAGGGCACGCAGTCGTCGCGTCTGAATTGGTAGGCTGCGGCCGCTGGGGTCCACCGACTCCAAGAGGCCGACGGCGTCGGAGAACTGATCGGCGCGAATCAAAATATCCGCGACGATCAGACGCTCGCGCGAACTCGAATGGGTGGAGACTCGCTTCTTTATGACCTCGACAAACCGGAGCGCTTCGCTGTCACGGCCGGCATTGAGCATCAGCCCCGCAAAGGCGCTGAGTGTAATCAGATCAAGGCCATCAGCGGGCGTCTCACTGACTTCCTTGACCACCTTTTCGGATTGGCCGGAGTTGCACGCGCACACCATTTCAAGCAGCTTGACAACCGGTTTCTCGTCCGGCGCATGCTCGCGCAATGCGTGAGTGATGCGAGCAAATGCCTCGGACTCGCCTCGGTTTGCGGCCGTTTCGGCCGCAAGGAGCAATCCGTCTTCGTCCAGCGCATTGAGGTGGGCTATGGAAAATTTAACAAGATCCTCGTGCCGGCGGAGGAAGAGCAAGGATCCGATGTGTAGGGCGGCCACGTTATCGGCATACTCAGGAATTTCCGTTTCGATTCGCTCGCATATGGCGAGCGCCACGCCAGGCTTGCCGGTTAGCATGTGGGCAAGCGCCACGTGCGAGGCAGCTTCGGCCCTGTGCTGGCTATTTTCGATCCGCCATAGTTCTGTTGCCGCAGGCTCGAACGCGGCGATTACCTCATCGAGACCCTCACGCAAATCTTCGGCGTAGGCGTCGAAGTCCGCGGAAATCCCGTCCTTTCCTGCGACGCTAACGATGATGCCTGCGGCCCCTTTGCGGGTGAAAAGGCCTGCATCCTTTGCGCGTAAAGCTCGCCGTGCGTAGGTTACCGCCAAGTCGCTCTGTTGCCGATAAAAGGCGTAGGCCATCATTTGCAGCGCATCTGCTTCTTCTCTGAAGCGCGCCGGCAATTCGGCTTCCGTCAAGTCCTCGTTCTCGCAGATTCGAGCATTGGTAGCCGCTAGCCAAACATGGAGCGAAAGCGGGAATAGGCCTAGCAGGCGTGCCCCTTCAGCGTTGGCAAGCTTGAGGTCTCCCTGGATGATATGCGCTCGGATTTTGTTAGCGGCGATGCGCTCGTCATCCCAAAACAGGTCATAGGCACGTAGAAACCACTCAGCAGCGACCTCCTCACGATTCTGTTGCCAGTGTGCAATGCCATTCTGAAGAGTCCAGCGCGCCTTCTGATGTCTGTCGAAGCTCGCGATCTCGGTTTCGAGAGTGGCAAGCAACTCCTGCGCAGCCTGAAATTTCAGGCCGCGCAGCAGGTCGTTCACCTTGTCAAGCTGCCTCGTCACAAGCCCATTCGGTGAATCTGTCCGACCTGTAGGCAACATCTGCAATAGTGCCGCCTTGAATGTTGCTTCCATCGTCGCAGGCATGGCAGCGATCTGCGCCCCAGTCCTTTCTCCCTGCTCACGTAGCACCGCAATGGCACCGCCCGCGCTGTTTGGGGAGTATTTCGGATGCAATGCGTCGTATCGTTGGATGTGGTTGCATATCTCGGTCCACGATTCCACTTCGACCAAGAATTGGCCATTGGCCTGCCGAAGGTCGCTGACTTCCTGTGCGTGCTTGACGAGCGCCGTGTCGCTTGCAGCTGTCGTGGCAATTATGAGGCGGACAATCTTCCAACCCGCCGCGTCGGCCGCGGCAACCTCATCATCAATTGTCTTGGTGGTCACCCCGCCATCGACATACCGCTTGCACTGGATGCCAATTCGACCGGCTCTTGATGTAACGAAAATGTCTACACCGCCCTGCTTCTGCCCTGATCTGCCGTTCCTCTTTGGAGTCGGATCGTCGAACACGACACCGTAGACATCCGTGCACATGTTTTCGAAGCTGTCAGCATTCGTTGGCTTTGAGATCTCGATCTCGAACGCGCGCATTCTGTAGGCCTTTCTAGTTCTGTGTCGACGGATGACCCTTGCAACCATTCCGCGGTCATTGCTTCCCCGCATTCTGCCAACAGGTCCCAGCGACTCCCCTTCCCTTCGCCGCTTGTTCAGACTGGAGCATCATCTTCGACGTGTTCACACGATGAAGTATTGTCCAATGACTGCCACAGGTCTTGCAGCGTAGGGTTGGCGTTGGCAATCGCCCGGTAGCACCTGATTTCCAATTGAGCAGTCCAGGTGTCGTGGCCCGCCTGGACGAGGCGTCCCGCTGCGATCTCCTCCGCAACCGCGCTTACCGGTAACCACGCAACGCCGTATCGCTCGACCACCATCTTCATCAGCAACATCGCCATGTCCGCCTCGTAGCAGCTACGCAGATGGTACGGTGCGTCGGCGCTGTTCAAGATCATATCGACAACGCGTCCCATGAATGTCGTGGCCGTGTACGCGAGGTACGGGAGCGGAGCGTCGGTCGTGCCCGGCAGCGAAAAGATCGGTTTGCCGCGGTCGTCTGGCGCAGATACAGGGATGAAATCCTCATGGCCTAACGTGATGCCGGCGAACTTGTCGCGGTCGAGCAGGATCGGCACGAGTGGATGGTGATAGCCGATCATCAAGTCGCAACTGCCTTCAGCCAATGCGACGACGGCATCGTGAACGTTCGCTGCGACGACTCGCGCATTGAAATCACCGGTTTGTTGGTGGAACTGCTTCAACCACCTTGGCAAGAACGTCAACGAGAGCGTATGGCCGGCGGCGATCTGGATGGAACGGCCTGGCATCTTTGCCTCCTGGCGCAGTTCCGAACGCAGTTCCGTAATGGCACCGACGGATTCTTTGCTTTGCTCGCAGAACCTGCGGCCAGCAGGCGTCAATTCGACCGGGTAGGTGCCTCGGTCTACCAATTCGACGCCAACCCAATCTTCCAGCGACTTTACGCGTCGAGAAAGTGCTGATTGCGTAACAAATCGGAGCTCTGAGGCCCGGGAGAAGCTGTGCGTCTGTTCGATCGCCAAAAGATCTTCGATCCACTTCAGTTGCATTTGGCACCTCTTTGCCGCTGAGGGTCACACGTACCCAAGTGGGCAGCCGAACGCCCACGTAAACCCCATGTATGGACCGAAAACGCAAGAAATAAGCGAATCCTGATCATCAAAGTACAGCATAAAGTGCGCTATGTGGCGCTCCAAGCAAAACTATTCTGGTATGGAATAGTTTCAATTTACATCCTCATAAAGTGGATTCCATTGCGCTCCTAGAATCCGGTTGGCAAACAAGGCGCACTGATGAGGAATGCGATGGCTATTCAACAAGATTTCAAGGGAACGCGGCGCGAGCATGACTTGCTTGGCTACCGCGAGGTGCCGGCAGACGCGTACTACGGCATTCATACGCTGAGGGCACTGGAGAACTTCCCGATCACTGGCGACCCAATCTCGCGTCCAAGGACCAGGATCACATTAAGATGGTCGTGGAGCAGAATCCGCAAATCCCGGATCGCACGGCAAATCTGCTGCGCCACGAAGCGGACCCGACAGTTGCACTCTACGCAACCTGCAAACGTCTGGAATCTGAGGGGGCAAACGCCATTGCGATCCCCTGCAATACCGCCCATGCGTATGTTGAGCGGATTCAGCCGCATCTCTCGATTCCGATCGTCAACATGCTGACGGAAACCATCGGACACATCGTCGGCAAGTATGGAAAGGGAACGAAAGTTGGACTTCTTGCGACGTCGGGCACGGTGGAGAGTCGGGTATATCACGATGCTGCCGCAGGGCAGCTAGAACTGATCACACCGTCGCCCGACTTCCAGGCGATGGTGATGGAGGCAATCTATGGCCCGACAGGCGTGAAGGCTGGCTACACGCAGGGGCACTGTGCAGCGTCGCTTCGGGCAGCCATCGAGCACCTCCAAAATAAGGGTGCGCAAGTCCAGATCCTCGGCTGCACCGAACTCCCGCTCGTTTTCTCGCAGACCGACAGCTTCCCGGTCGGAAGCGCGAGCGTCGCACTAGTGGACCCAACTGATGTCCTTGCAAAACGGTGCGTCCAGCTAGCGTCCTCCGCCCAGGCGTAGTCACCTACACAATGCTCTCCTCGAGGCGGCCTCACGCCTCGGCCCACGCACGACAGTTCATTGATGCCTTTTTTGCGCTTCACTCGTTTTCTTGCCGCCTCGGCATTTGCTTTCGGCGCCCTCCCCCTCCCCGCAACGGCCGCGCAGGCTCCACAGATTGCAGCACGCTCTTACATTTTGCTCGACAGCGGCTCGCATCGCGTCATGCTCGAGAAGAATGCTGACGAGCGTCTACAGCCCGCGTCGCTAACTAAAATGATGACAGCCTACGTCGTGCTTGACGCCCTGAAGGCGAGCACGATCAAGTGGGAACAGTTGGTGCGTGTGGAGGCCAGCGACCTTGCTCATGTGGGCGGCGACGAGGCAACCATGCGCCTCCAGGCCGGCCAGATCATCAGCATTCAGGACCTACTGACGGGTCTCATTGTTGTCTCAGCAAACGATGCGGCAATGGTCCTGGCCCGTACGGTCGCCGGGTCGGAGGACGCATTTCTAGGGAAAATGAACGATTACGCCAATCGTCTAGGGCTGAGTGCCAGTCACTTCGCCACCCCTTCCGGCATTACCACGCCAAACCACTACTCGACTGCCCGAGACATTGCCCACCTGTCGGTGCGCTTGACGGAGGATTTTCCGGTCTACCTGGCCTTCTCCGCTCAGCGGGATTTCAGCTATGGCAGCTTCACCAGACACAACAAGAATCGGCTGCTGGACGATCCAACTATCGATGGCCTGAAGACGGGCCATACTGCCAAGGCAGGCTATTGCCTGGCGGTCACGGCAAAGCGCTCGGTGGCCAAGGGCAAAGCGATGCGACGTGTTTTCGCTGTGGTTCTCGGCGCACCCTCCAACGATGGGCGCTTCGTCGCGGGCAGGCAACTGATCGATTACGGCTTTCATTGAGCCCGCTGCGGCTCTGAGCCGCTCGTCGCTGGGGATGGTCAACGGCAAGCAGCGGTATAGCCCTCTGACTGCATGTTGTGCCGGCGTATGGGGGCGCGCAATGCGAAGCACGAGAACTCCAGGTCGCCGTTGACGGGAGTTTGTGTAATTCCTGGCACGTTAAGACTCTCCCTCACTAGCGGGTTGACGATGCTCACCCCTGCGCTTGGCGAGCGTGATGCGAACCGGTGCCGGGGCAAACGCAGTCTCATGCCGGATGCGCTAACTCCCCTTTGCCCTGCGCCCGCGCGACGTCGGCTTCGCCGGCACACTTCTCCCATACTCATTCCACCACGCTGTCAGCGCCTCCATCGTGGCCCCCAAGCCGCGCGCCTTTGCCGTGATCTCGTACTCGACGCGCGGCGGCACCTCAGCAAACACCGTGCGCGATATTAGGCCATCCGCCTCCAATTCACGAAGCTGTGCCGTCAACATGTGCTGAGTGATCCCCGGTATGGCCTTGCGCAGTTCCCCAAAGCGATAGATCCGCTGGTTGAGCAGCCACATGATTTCCAGCTTCCACTTTCCCGACAGTAGCGCAAATGCCCGGCGCATTTCCTCGTGCATGTTGATCTCATCGCCGCCATTAGTCTTCTTTTCCATACTAACCACCAGTTTTTCATCCTACTTGCTGACTTTTAGCTTAGACGACATTCTGTTGCGTGTCGATGCAATCCCCCAGCTTTAGGAAACCTCATGACTCAAAGTTACGTGTACTGGATCAGCACGGCGCTGCTCTCCTTGCTCTATCTCGCTTCCGCGACGATGTATTTAGCCAAACGGGCTTGGGTTGTCCAGGCACTTACAGACCTTGGCTATCCCGGCTATCTCGTACCGTTTCTCACTGCGGTAAAGCTCCTGGGCGTGGCCGCCATTTTGGCGCGCGTCAGCGCGCCGCTAAGCGACCTGGCCTACGCCGGCATGTTTTATCACCTGCTGCTGTCTGGTTTGGCTCACCTTGGCGTCCGTGAACTGAGAGGTGCGCTGCCTGCGGTAGTCGGCGTTGTGCTGCTCGTTTCGTCGTTCGCAACACAGAACATCGCTCGCGAGACCCCGTCCCCCTACGCTCCATTTGCGGAGCGCCAAACATCCCTCAACTAACGGAGATCAACCATGGCTCGACTCAACGGAAAAGTCGCGATCATCACTGGTGCCAGCCGCGGCATCGCAAAACTGTTTGCCGCAGAAGGCGCCAAAGTGGCCGTTCTTTCGCGCACCCTGGCCAATGTGGATGCGGTCGTTGCCGACATTCGCGCTGATGGCGGAACGGCAATCGGCGCGCTTTGCGACATCGCCAATGCCGGCGAGATTAAGGCAGCGGTGGATAAAGTCGTCGCTACCTATGGCGGGATCGACATCCTCGTCAACAATGCCTTCGACTCATCCGCGCCGTTCTCTTCCATTACCGATCTGTCGACGGAACAGTTGCAGCGCAATTTCGAGATGGGACCGATTGCGTATCTGCGGACGATGCAGGCGGCGTACCCCTACCTCAAGGCGAGCGGTGAAGGACGTGTCATCAACTTCGGCTCAATGGCTGGTGTCCTGGGCTTGGTGGGATATGGTCCGTACAACATGGCCAAAGAGGCAGTGCGCGCTCTCACCCGCACCGCTGCCCGTGAGTGGGGCCCCGACAAGATCACGGTGAATAATGTACTGCCGGTGGCCGAGACATGGGGTCCGGAAACCAACGTCCCTCCGCCGACCAACCCGCTCGGCCGCTATGGTTCGCCGGAAGACGATATTGCGCCTGTCGTCCTGTTCTTGGCGAGTAAGGATGCCCAGTTTTTGACCGGATACAGCCTTACCCCCGACGGCGGCTCGATCATCGACAGCGCTCGATAGCTCGGAGCAACTGTCCGTGGTTCGAACACGTATGCAATGCTATCAAATTTGATCGGGCCACTAGCACCTGAGGCTGTGAAGCGGCAATTGAGAGAGAGATGAAAGTTACCCTTTTCGGAGCGACCGGGAAAACCGGGCCATCCCTTGTAAACGAGGGCCTGCAGCGCGGCTTCGAACTCACCGTCTTTGCACGTTCCAGCAGTAAGTTTGAGAACGCCAATGTGCAGATTGTCCGAGGCGAGTTTACCGATATTGACTTGTTGCGAGACGCAATCCGTGGATCAGATGCGGTGCTTTCGGCGCTGGGCCCTGCCAGGCAGCCACACCCGAAAGGTATGCCAATCACTACGGCGACCCGGGCAATCATCTCAGCGATGGAACGCGAGCAGGTGAAGCGGTTCATCGCGGTCTCGACCGGGACAGCCGCTGATCCTGGCGATGATTTCGACCTCAAGATCTGGCTGCCTGCCGCAATCATCAAGTTCGCGATGCCAAGTGCTTACGAAGATATGATCGGACTTGCAAGAGCGATCCGTATCTCGTCGCTTGATTGGACAATGGTTCGAGCGGCTGTATTGAAGAATCGCCACGCCGCGGAGCAACTCAACGTCGGCTTGTATGGTCACGCCAAGCATTCGCTGACGGTCGCCCGTGAAGACTTGGCCAAATTCATGTTTGATCAAATTGCGAACCACGATTTCGTTCGCCGGGCTCCCGGAATCAGCACCCGACAATGACTTCGGGGAGGAGACCGCTAAGCGCTTAACTGCCCGGCCCAGTGTTCATGAACGCTGATTTTCCGTCCTGCTTACAAAGCGGTAAAACACATCGATTTCCGGGACTGTTGGGAGTTGCACCGCCTTTCAGTCACGAACTGGACTCTCGGCGCATGAATGATGAGCGACCAAGAGTGTCGTACGGGACGGCGGCATTTGACGTCGGTGAAGGGCGCCTCCTACGGCCGTTCTCGTCAGTCCACAGCGCTGCCTCGAACTCTAATGGATGGCCTCGGCACGCAGCAGCTTCCACGTGCCAATTTGGTGGTCGAATACGGCCCCATCGGGAGCCACCGCAGATCGCACATCCCAAAATTGATACCGGTCTGCCTTCCCGCCGATGGCGATAGTTTGTCCGCGGGCAATGCTCGCGCCCTTCACCAACAAATGCCGGGTAATGATTCCGACAACATTCGCACAGTTTGGGATTTCGGCCGGGGCACTGACTTCCTTCATCCCAAAATTATGCATACCGCAACTATAGGCACCGCTGCCGGCCCCATCGACCGTCACGACAAACGCCCGAAGAATCCCATCGACGCCCTCGCTCGCGAAGTCCAGCCATTTTTGCGGCGTATGGGCAATGCCGACGTGCTCGACGAGCACACCCAGCGCCCCAGCTTGAACCACAGCGCTTGCCGCAGCCATCAGATGCATCATCCGATGCAAACTGCCCCCCGCGCCCTTGATAATGACGCACGACGCGTGCTGCCTCACTGCACGCATCTCGCTGGTGTCGTGCCAGTGCAGACCAAAACACCAAAAATCCAGCACGGTATTCCTACGACGTCCTTTCCGAAACTCGATGAGGACGCTCTCCCCCGTGTGCAAATCCGTGAGCATGCCGTCAACAAGACGATACTTTGGCGCTTGAGAACTTAGCGCGGATAGAAATTCGGCACGGGAGACCCACGCGCCCGGAAGGGAAAGAACAACGAGAGAGTTTTGCATCGGACGGCTACATGAAAGTTGTCGAAGCGGCGGCGGAGCGATGCTCGTCACATACCAACTTCGATTTGATCTAATCGACAAAGCAAGGCGTCGGTTAGCCAGGACAGGAAAGCGCACCATCCGCCGTGTGAGAGACCCTGGCCGTCAGGCGTATCGATCAGCCACCCCGACGACTGGCCCGGCGCGCAATCGAGTTGCCACCGTAGCCATCGACGGAGAGGCACCGTGAACTCCGACGGCACGTCGTCAAGGCGGATGTATTCTTCGGGTTCAGATTTGATGGTTTGCAGTCCGCCCGGCAACCAATTCGCCAATGCGCAGTGTCGTTGCGCTGGTGTCGACGTTCGTTCCTCCCTCGGAGGATCTTCGTAACCTACGGTCACCGCCGTCACGCAATCTTCGCAACTGAGCGCACCATCATTCTTTGCGCGTTGGATGTTGCGCAGAATCTCCTGCGTGCGAAGAAACTGGCGCTCGGAAATCTCCCGGGTCGCCCGGAGCCGGCGATTCGCCCGGTACAACGTTTCCAGCGGGTAGCGTTGGGCGAGTTGGACCACATCAAACAGGGTCGGACGCGCGAGGATGATAGGGATTTCCGCCGGGGTGCCGCGCAGTTTGGGGTTGGACCATAGGTGTGCACCCGCGCGAAACGCCAGGTCTCGGAATACAAATTTTTCAGCCATGGTACCCCTCCCAGCAACTCGAAACCGTCTTAGATCGACTCGCGCGATAGCACGGTGCCCTGCGGCACGTCCTCCGAACGATGCATCGTGCGCTTAACCGGTGCCACGACGCTAAGCGCCATGCCGACCAATTGCATTGGGCGAACGAGGTCCCGTTCCACATTGTCTAGCGATGCGATGGTCCGGAACGTTGTGCGCGGCCCCGGGCCCCGCGCATCGAACTCGTCCATGACGATTCGGTAGGCACCGGTCACCAGCGAATCGCCCGCGATGTTCTCGATCTCAAGCTGCCCAAGTGTTCGGCGGCAGTCTTCCTGTCCGTCTGGAATGAGTTCCACGGTCACGCGTAGCATGGTGTTCACTTCCCGCTGAGCGTGCTTGCGGCCATCCCCTGCAGTCGCTGGGTCAGGTCGCACCGTGTCGACGCGCTCGCAAGCCCCAGCGCCCCATCCGTCTCGACCAAGTGGTCGCGCAGCGCGACGGGCCAGCCCTCGCTGTCGTCGTCGATGGCCAGCCAATGTTCGGCCCGCAGCCCAGATCGCGCAACGTATCGCGCGATCTGGGCATACCGCGTGAGTTCGCTGAACCAGCTCGCGTCGATGCGGTGCGCACCCTCATGGTGTCGCGCCATGGCCGAATGCCAAGTAGCGCCGATCACGCGCGCCTGCAACGCAGCGGGCAGATAGGCTTGGGTTCGGCTGAAGCTCTTGAGCACGCGCACCCACGACGTGGAGAGAACAATCTGGACCTGGGGATAGGGGGCGAGAGCTTCCACGAGAATCGGCGCCCACATGAACAGCGAGCCTGCCGCACGCAATTGAGGCCGGCCATTGACCAGATAGGCCGCATCGGGGTGCAGAACACCGTCGTAGTCCAGAAACAAAATCATCGTGCATCGTGTCGTTGCGCTGACGCAGGGCAATGCGTAGCCGCTCGTGCCTGCCGCCCCAGATCCGCCGTTCGGCGGCAGGCCCTCTCGGTGCTATGCGCGCGGGGCGGCGATCGGTGTGCGCAGCAGTGTGACGCCGCGCGAAGCCCTTGGTTAAGGGCCGCTGCAAAGGCGGCATTGTGTCTCAACGACTACAGAATGAGAAGACCTTGACGCAAGAATATGTTCGGAAAGCCTTGTCTTTCATGGAAACGGCGAGCTTATATAGCAGGAAAATATTGTGACTCAACGACCACTGACAGATAAGGGAACGGTCCGCAATATGGACGCATGTCCCGTGTCCATCAGCCCTCCGCTCGTGAATTGCTCGCCCTGAATATTCGGCGACTGCGCGCGGCCTATGCATGGACGCAGGAAGATCTGGCCTGGCAAGCGGACATGGACCGTTCGTTTCTGGCACACGTCGAAAGGGCGGCCCGCAATTTGTCGATCGACGTCATTGAACGGCTGGCGCTCGCCCTGGAAGTCCCGGTCGCGGAACTGTTTCGCGTGCCAGACGTGACGCCCCCGCGCAAGCGCGCCCCGCGTCATTGAGCCAGGGGCGTTTGGCGCAGATTCCTCAGTCGATCTGAAAGAATTCCGGCTGCTGTCCGGCGTTGATGGCCCGCTGAAACCAGTCGGGACGCTCCCCTCGCCCATCCCAGGTTTGCCCCTCGGCATTTTGCGGTAGCGTGGCCGTGCCGCTGTGGGCGCGAAACAGCCGGCCGCCAATAAATCGGCCAGTGTCAGGCCCGATTGCGCCATCTTGATACGCACCCAGCGAATGGCGTCGGCGCGGGCAATCTCATGGGGCGCGTGCATGGGCGGTGGCTCGAAGCGGTTAGGCGGCGGCCTTGCGCCGTGCCCCGGATCGCACCTTGGCGCCGTCGCGCCAATTGCCCAGCAACTCGCGCGACAGGTCCCGTTCAGTCTCGGCACGCTCGGCCCGCCGGGTCATTTCTGCCAAGGCCTCCTGGGCGGCACCCAGTTGTTGCTGTCCGCTCTCCTGCGCGTCCTGCAGCGCCGCGCAACGTACCTGCGCCGCCTGCGCCTGGGCTTGCCAACTACCCAGCGCTTCGGCCGCGGCCACCGCTTCCTGCCGCTGCATGTCGCGCAAGCGATCCACCTCCACCCGCGCCGCATCGAGTCCCCGGTCACTCTGGCGCCGCGCCGTGCGTTCCTGGTCCAATTCCAGTTGGGCACGCCGCACGGCAGCGTCCCCGCGCGCCTCCATCGCTTCGAGTTGCTCGCGCATGCGCTCCAGCTCCGCCAGGAAATCACTGCGCGCGGCGCCCGCCTGCTCGCGCGCCGCCAGCAGTTCGCTCTGCAAGGCCTCCCGGTGCGTCGATGCGGCTGCTTCGGCGCCGCGCGCCTGCGCCACCTGCTCCTGCAACTGGCGGCATTCAGCCCGCAACGCCTCGCGCTCGCGCTCGAGCGCGGTGAGCGCGGCTTGAGCGTCGGCGAAAGCCATCTGCGCGGCATCCCGCTCGGCCGCGACGACTTGCTCCTGCGCCTCTATGTCTTGGCGCGTCGCGGCGAGTTCGGCCAAGACGGCTTCGCCGGCGGCGCGCCAGATGGTCTGGACGGCGTCGGCAGCCACCTGCTTCAGGCTGTCGGGGAGATCGGGATGGTCAATCGTGACCCGCGAACGGGCGCGCAGGTCTTGCCAGAACTGCTGCAGCGCCTGGGCCGGCGTGCCCATGCTGCCCTTGCGCACCAGTTGATAGAGCTTGTTGGTGGTGGGCGTGATGCCGTAGCGAAAGAACAGCAGCCCGCACACCTCGCGGTAGAGCGTGCGCGTGTCGGCGTGAAGGTGCCGCAACTGCTCGACCTCGGCTTCGAGGCGAAGGGGATCTACAGCGTCTGGCGTCATGGTCGAGCACCTTTTTGGACATTCAGAGTTAAATATTACTACGTAATACGTAGTGGATAACAAGATTCGTGTAAAAGTTTAGACATAAGTACGCTTATGTCTATAATATTGGCTCGAATCGCCTCCCCACGCTGCCCCTGTCGGTATGCATAAATTTGTGCCCTCTTTTTGCAGAATTTTGTTCCCGACCCCCATGGGCACGCCTGGCTGGCGCGCTGGAGCGCACGCACCGGCGGCAGGCGCGGCGTGACTCGGCTAGCTTGCGTGGCACGCCTGACGGCGAACGTCATCGCTTTGCGCAGCTGAATCCCGTCCATCGGATCGCCCCGCGCCGTCGGCGGGGTGAAGGCTGACGACGGACCGATGCGTTGGGGGAAGGTACAAAATTGCTTCAAGTGTCGGCTGGGGGAACAATTTCTTGCAGCGTTTCTCGACGCAATATTGTTACCATCGCCCTGCAATCGGCTTGCTGGCGTGCGACCAGCGGGAACAAATTTGTGCAAACCGACGCTTAGGCCGATACACCATGGAACTGCTCCCGATTAAACCTTTGGATGGCCTGGCCGCCCCGCTTCCCACCCCGCTGGAGCGCCTGCGCCTGACCCCGGCGCTGTCCGGCGCGGCCGGCAGCAACCGCGCGCCCGCCAGCGCCACGCGGATCGCCGCGGCCGACGACCTGGCCGCCGTCACCGCCTGGCTCGCGCGCTATGCCGACAGCACCGCGACGCTCACCACTTATCGCCGCGAGGTGGAGCGGCTGATCCTGTGGACCGTGCTCCAGGTGGGCAAGCCCTTGTCCTCGCTGACGCACGAAGACCTGCTCGCCTACGAGCGCTTCCTCGCCGATCCGCAACCCGCCGCGCGCTGGGTGCTGGCCGGCAGCAAGAAGCTTGCACGCGGCCACCCCGACTGGCGCCCGTTTGCCGGGCCGCTGTCGCCGTCCAGCGTGCGCCACGCGATGGTGATCCTGAACGCGCTGTTCGCCTGGCTGACCGAGGCGGGCTACCTGGCCGGCAACCCGCTTGCCCTCGCCCGCCGCCGGCGCGCCCCCACCCGAGCGCGCATCACCCGCTATCTGAGCCACGACCTGTGGGAAACGGTCAAAGACACCGTCGCGGCCATGCCGACCGAGACCGCGCGGGAACGCCGGCACGCCGCGCGCTGCCGGTGGGTGCTGACCGTGCTCTATCTGGGCGGCCTGCGCGCCTCCGAGCTGACGGCGACCCCCATGGGCGCGTTCTTCTGCCGGCGCGATGGCCAGGGCATCGAGCGCTGGTGGCTCGAGGTGACCGGCAAAGGCAACAAGACCCGGCTGGTGCCGGCGACCGACGAACTGATTGCCGAACTCGCGCGCTACCGTCGCGCCCACGACCTGCCGCCTACCCCGCAGTTCGGGGAGACGCGGCCACTGGTGCTGCCGGTGATTGGCAGAGAGGGTGGCGAGAAACCCCTGTCACGCGGCGCGCTGCACCTGATCCTGAAAGAGGTGTTTGGCATGGCCGCGGAGCGCCTGCGGGCGCGCGGGCCCGAGTGGGGGGCGCAGGCCGCGGTGCTGGCCAGCGCCTCGGCCCACTGGCTGCGCCACACCGCCGGCTCGCATATGACCGACCAGCAGGTCGACCTGCGTTATGTGCGCGACAACTTTGGGCACAGCTCGCTGTCGACGACGAGCGGCTATCTGCACAGCGAAGAGGATGCGCGGCACGAGGCCACGCAGGAGCGGCACCGCATCGGATGGATCAGGAAAGCATAAGGCGCGTCAGCACACCAAGCGAAGTGCATTTCCGCACCGATCTGGGATCGCATCAGAGATTGATGCCCAGCCTGATCGCAGGCCTCTACTACTCTTCCAGCCAGGCGTGCTGTCGCCTGGCCGCGTCCTCGCCGATCTTGGCCGTATGGGCCGCTGCCTGTTCAAGCCAAGGCGCATGCGCCCTGGGAACGACCAGCATCGCCAAACCCAGTCCGTCCAACGCACGCAGGGCGTGCTCGAGATTGACGCCCTTGCCGTTCTCGAGCTTGGACAGCATGCCGACCGAGACCCCGCAATGTCTTGCCGCCTGGTCAATGGGCATCCTTTTCCCTGCCCGCGTTGCTCGAATGCGGTCGCCCAGTTGGTGAATGGTGCGAATCGTCGCACGCGACGGTGGCTTCGGATCAGGTAGTGGTCGTGGCATGGAGGTCGTTCTTGCAAAAGGAACACCAGCGTGGAGAGCGGTTTTCTGTGTTGTTTCACTATCGTGAAATTATACTCTCACAATGGCGGCCGGATGCCGGCAAAGATCTGCGCCTGCTAATAAGCACTTCGCAGAGGGTGGCAATTGCAGACACGGCATCGAAAGACCCCAGAAGAGACCGAACACTACGGTCCTGGACGCAACCTCCGTAGTCTCTACTGGGGCCAGGCCCCAACACCTTGACTGCTCTCGGGAGAGCTAGCGTTCTCTTCGCTGCGTCGGACCCGTCGCGATGAAAGGATGCTTAGAAAGCGGTGAAGCCCGTCAACGCGGATATCTCGCGCGTTGTCCGCAAGACCGGTATCAGGACAGGTGGAGGTTGATCGGTGCGAGTTTAACTTGATAGGACTGGGTGAACGATGACCTCATGTCCACGCGTCGCGGGCGCTCAAAGTGAGCGCTCATCTCATGGAAGAGCGCGCATCATGTTTGTTGAGGAAGCACAACAGCGCTAGGCCGGTGAATGCCGCTGCTGCTTCGATTCCAAGCAACATTCGAACGAGATCATTTGGCCACCCGTCAGCGGAAATGCTGACCAGCCGCCCGAGCACCAGGCCGCTGGTGAACACGACGTTGATCCACATCGAGGGCTTTCGCCACGCCTTCGAGAGTAGACCCAGGGCCAGCAACAGACTGATACCGAGATGCATGCCACCGTAGTTGGCACGGATCTCATTGAAGGCATTCACCGAATGGGGTTGCATATCGAGGCCCGCCATTGCCGTAGCGGGGTCGTGAAACGTATGCAAGCCAATTAGCAGGAAAGCCAGTGCCGAAACGGCCAGGTATATTTGAGAGAGGCGATGCATGAGTTGGCTCTCAGGTAGCGGACGTTGACGGAGTGGGTGTCGACTCACTGCCGGTCGGCTCGTTCCTGTCCACCGTCCATGTGTGGATGGGTTCATGACCACGGCGCACCCATTCCGGCGGCCGCCACAGGTGTTGCAGTCGCTGCCACACGGGCCCCGGTGACATCACGTCACGCCACATGTCGACAAACTCGTGGAGATTCAGCACCAGGATATTGTAGGACTTAATCTGTTGGGTGATGCCGTATTGCACCGTCTCCCGTTCTTCTTCGAAAGTGCCAAACATGCGATCGAAAATGATCAACATGCCACCGTAGTTCTTGTCGATATATTGGTCGTTTCGGCCATGATGGGCACGGTGATGGGACGGTGTATTGAAGATGTACTCAATCCAGCCAGGAAGGCGGCGGATCAGTTCGGTATGAATGAAATACTGATAGGACAGATTCACGGCCAGGATGAGTGCGACTGCGGCCGGCGGCACACCGAGGAGCACGGGAGGAAGGAAAAAGATGAAACTCCCAGCGACCACATTGAGCATCGATTGTCGTGCCGCCGTAGTGAAGTTCATGTTCTCGCCGGTATGATGAACGACGTGCGCCGCCCAAAACCAGCGGATTCGATGGCTGGCGCGATGAAACCAGTAGTAGCAGAACTCGACCGACAGAATGATTGGGAGAATGGTCCAACCGTCCACCGGGATATCAAACAAACGTTTTGAATATACCCACGCATAGATGGATCCTGTCACAAGAGCCACTCCCAGGGGCTCCATGATCTGGTAAGTGGTGCCCAATGCGATGTTCGCCCACACCTCTTTCCAGTTCAGTGTCGATTCGGCTCTACGCCTTCGATTGATCAGGGTCTCGAGACTGAATGCAATGATGAAGAGAGGAACCATGCTGAGCATGAACGCCTGCTTCCAATCCACGGACTTCCCAAATATGGAATGCAGCCAGTTCATCATATCGGACGGCAATTTAGACTCCTGTTCGCTTGGCTTGCCGACAGTTTGATCAAACTGGTGACCCTCCGCATTGACAGTCCTCGACACTTTCTTGACACTTCGCGACATTGTTCATTGTCATCCCATGTCCGCGCCCACCGCTTACTACGCCAGCACCTACGTGAACCTGCTTTTCGACTACTTGCAGGACCAAGGGCTGGATGCCGTGCATGTGCTGGGGGAATCCAGCCCTAATTGCCAGGAAGTGCGACTCTACGCGCTCGATCACTGGCGGCGTTTGCTTGAGCGTGCCGCCGAGGTTTGCAATGATCCGCTCCTCGGATTGCACGTTGGCCAGCGCATTGCGCCTGCGCATCTCGGCGTGCTTGGATACGCACTTGGGGCTTGCCCTGACGTCGGGGCTGTCTTGCAACGCTGGCAACAGTACGACCGTGTGGTTGCAAACGTTACGCCGGCGGAGCTAAGAACCGAAGGTAAGTCCGTCGTGATGACGTGGCCCCGTTCGACGGAACCAACGGGGCCGCTCGTTGACGAAACGGCCTTGGCTGCGATGACCCGTTTCACGCGAGCCATGACAGATGGTGATGTGAGGCTGGAGGAGGTGTGCTTTGTTAACGCAACACCTCAAGACACCACCCCTTATCTTGCATACTTCGGCTGCCCGGTGAAGTTCGACCAACCGGAGACGAGTCTGCGCTTCCCCGTCGACCTTTTGCAGGCGCCTCTGCGTCAACCTGATGAAGCGCTACTGCGAATCATGGAGCTTCAGGTACAGGCTCTGCTGGGTGCCATGCCGAAGATGGATGACATGGAACATGCCATCAGGCAAGCGGTAGCCGGGCTCGCGCGTCAAGGCGAAGTGAGCCTTGAAACAGTGGCTTCCTCCATGCACATGACCCCCCGCACGTTGCAGCGGCGACTCGACAAACTGGGTCTGAAATTTCGCGAGCTACGTGACGACACGAGACGCCGGATTGCAGAGAATTACCTAAAAGATCCACGGCTTTCGCTCGCTGAGGTGGCCTGGATACTTGGGTACTCGGAGCACAGTGCATTTACTCGCGCATTCCGGAGATGGACATCGCAGAGCCCGCAAGCCTGGCGCCGCGAAATGGATGCGTGATCCGCTACGGGCAACAGCGCAGTCGCCCATGTGATTGCAGCGCTGAAGGTTTTAGGCTGGCCTCCTCGGCCCAAGTCCCAAGCTCTCGCACCGGGTTGCATGGCCTTCCATCGCCGCTACGGCGGAGTAAGCGACCCGCCCTGGCCCGTCGCCTCACGTGGCGGAGAAGCTGTTGAGCTTCTACCCGACTCATCTTTGAGACGACGGGAAAGCAGGTACTTCCATGCCGTCTACTTACTGCGAATCACCTCGGTGATTGGCTCGAAATAGCAACCATATTTGACATCGCCCACCGTGTCACTCATTTGCATCTCCGCTGTGTTGACGCGAGCCTGGATCCCATCTGTGACGACCTGCGGGTCAGCGGCCTCGCAGTTATAGAGTGCCAGGTACTGCCACGGATGAGGCCCCGCTTTTCGCTGCTGCTCCGTGCGACTGAAGCGCTGTGCGCTCACCACGCCCGGTACGCGCAACACGTCTGGAAGGTGCTGCTCGGTATACCAGCGATTGAACTCTTCTTCACGCCCCGGAACCGCGTTCGTGAGTACCAGATAGGTGAACTTGACCATTCTTATCTCCTTAAGGTTATTGAAGTACAGGGAATGTCCAGCGGCCGATGCCCTGTGACGCGCCCGTGATGGGTATGTGTTGACTGGCGAGTCCCTTGTTCACGTGGTCCTCTTTGCTGGAACCCGCGCTTTGGCATTCCGGCGGTTTCGGCGCTTGAGAGAAAGGGTGTGGCCCAACGCTTCCATCAAACGACGCAAGCCCGTAGACGTTCCCATTCGATGCTGGGAAATCTATGCTGCAACCTTTCGTCCCCGTGTAAGGGGACAACCGGGAAGAAGGCGACGGAGCAAGCTCGAAACGCCAGTGAACAGAGTTCTCCGAAAACTTCAACGAGCGGATGTGCGTGAATTTCGTATCAAGTCTGCGGCCTTCTCTGCCATGGCCATAATGGGAAGGTTCGTGTTCCCACTGATGATCGTTGGCATCACAGATCCATCAATTACTCTCAAGTTCTCAACCCCGCGCACTTTCAACTCCTCGTCAACAACAGCGTTGTCGTCGACTCCCATGCGACACGTGCCAACCGGGTGATAGATGGTTTCCGCATGCGAGCGTATCCATGCCTTACGGGCTGCACCGGTGGAGAAAGCATCGATGTCGAGCCTTCGTTTGATGTACTTCCGGAGCGCCGGCTGGTCGACAATCTCGCACGTGCGTTCCACGCCGCGCACCAAACTCTCCAGGTCAGACTCGTCTGAGAGGAAGCGAGGGTCGATTCGGGGAGAATCGGACGGATCTGAAGAACGCAGTCGCAGCACGCCTCTACTTTTTGGACGCAGCTGGCATACGCGGACTGCAAATCCGTGGGGAACTTTTTCGTTAGGCGGTGGATTGCGCAGCGCAATGATCAGATGGGCCTGCCACTCAGGCAGATCCGGATTTCTGTCGGAGTTGTAAAATGCTCCTGCCTCAACGCCTTGAGAGGAAGCCGGCCCGCCTCCTGAAAGAAGATAGCGAGCTCCTGCCATTCCGCCTCTTACCAGGCCGATATAGGGCGTGAGCGTATTGGGCTGCGACGCTTCTAAGCGAATCGCGCAATCAAGATGGTCCTGAAGGTTCTCACCGACGCCTTGCAGATCGACCACGGGAGCGATACCAATCGACTGCAGATGTTTGGCCGGTCCGATCCCCGAAAGCATCAGGAGTTGCGGTGAGGCAATGGCCCCTGCTGTCAGAATCACTTCGCGGTCCGCGCGAAGCTCCACCTCCTCCCATCCATCCTCAATCACTACGCCTTGCGCTCGCTTTCCGGCAAGGAGAATCCTGCGGACTTTACAGTTCGCCATCAATGTCAGATTGGATCGGTTACCTGCTCGATCCAGGTAACGATAAGCACCGGATCGCTTTCCCTCGGCAATCGTAAGCTCGTAGAATCCTGCGCCTACCTGCGACGCCCCATTGAATCCGTTGTTCTCCGGCATACCGGCCGATACTGCGCTCTCTATGAACGCAGTCGATATGGCGTTTTGCTGCGTGCCGTATGACAGGCGAATCGGACCCGCGTACCCGCGATCGTCATTCCTCGCCTTCGTTACCAGTGATGCATCCTCAATCTTTCGAAAGTACGGACGAAGGGATTCATAGTCCCAGCCCGACAGGCCCTGAGATGCCCAGTTGTCGTAATCGGATCGGTTCCCCCGGATAGCAATCATGGAATTGATCGAGGATGAACCGCCCACCACCTTGCCCCGGGGTATATAAATATTCCGATTGTCCAGTTGTGTCTGGGGCTCCGTCCAATAGCGCCAGTTGAATTTTTGGCTCTTATAGAGAACCCGGATCCCTGCCGGCATCTGAACAAAGATGGATGACGCGGGAGCGCCCGCCTCTATCAGCAGTACCTTGACGCTGGGATCTTCACTCAGCCGAGAAGCGAGAACACACCCTGCCGAGCCGGCGCCGATAACAATGTAGTCGTATGTAGCGGTTTTCATAATCAGGAGATCACTCAACGCGAGCCGATGCCTTGAGCGCCATGCGCACGCGGCGAATGTGCTCGTCCGACTGTCCGAGCTCATCAATCGGTACTCGTGACGTTTCAGGAGACGCCAAGATGGCAAAAATAGACAACACTGCGCCCCCCATCATGAAATAGGCGGGTGATGAAGGGTTTCCGGTCAGCTTCGTCAGAGAAGCGCTGATTAAAGGAGCGGTGCCGCCAAATAGCACCATGGCCACGTTGTAGCCTACCGACATGGCGCTGTAGCGTGTGCGTGTCGGAAACAACTCCGTCATCATGCAGAACGGCGCGCTGCCATACATCCCCATCAATACCCCGACGCTAGCCATCGTGGCAATTACCACCTCTGGTGTCGAGCCCACGACGATCCGGAACAAAGGAAGCGCAACGACGAGGTATGCCAATGCCGCCGTAAAGGCGACGGGTCGTCGACCCACGCGGTCGGATAGCGCTGCAGCGAATGGGATCACAATCACTGAACCCAGAAAGGCCAGGCCGGACGCCGCTAGAGCTTGCCCGCTACTCAACCGTCCAGTTGACACGAGATAAGACGGGAGATACGCCAGGATCAAGTAGTAAGGGATGCCGTGTGAGATCGCTACGCCAAGACATTTGACAATGCTTCGCCAGTCGTCACGAAGGGCTTCGCGCAATGGTGCTTGTGCCGCGCCCTCGCGTTCCAAGTGCAACCGGAATGCCGGTGTTTCCTCGATGCGCAGCCGCAGCCAGAACGCACCCAACCCAATCGGACCAGCGATCAGGAAGGGCAATCGCCAGGCCCATGCCTCAACTGCCGTCTGACCAAAAATGCTGGTGATCGCCAGAACAAGACCGGATCCGCTCAACGCACCAATTCCAGCCGACATACCGAAGAACCCGATCACAACGCCACGCCGGCGTGTCGGGGCGTACTCGGCAAGGAATGCGAGTGCTCCACCTGCTTCGCCTCCCGCGGAAAATCCCTGAATCATGCGTAGGGCTACCAGCAGCAAAGGAGCGGCGATGCCAATCGCCTCGTATCCCGGTAGGACACCGACCAACCCCGTCGAAACGCTGATCAAACCAACGACAATCGCGAGCGTATCGCGCCGTCCAAGCCGGTCTCCCAGCGATCCAAAAAACAGAGCGCCGAGTGGTCGGGTAACGAATGCGACGGAGAATGCCGCGAAAGCCGCTATCAGGCTAACGATCGGGTCGCTGCTTGGGAAGAACACCTTCGCCAGGGTGGCGGAAAGATAGCCATACAACGAGTAGTCAAACCACTCCAGCATGTTTCCCACGGCGGCACCGGAGATCGGCTTGAGAACATCCCGGACCCGCTGGGGGGTGGGGGTCGAACCTCTTCGGGGATGATGTTGCATTGATTTTGTCTCCACTTCTATAAGCAATGTTTGAAAAACCGAAGCGCGCTTACTCTTATTTGTGGTAAATATTAGGTAGCCTACCTATTACAATCAAATAGGCGTTTACCCTCCCATCAACGAAGTCAGGTGGCTGATTTTGAGCCGCAAATGACACTTTTACGCTTTATCTTGACAGACCATCGTGGCGACCTACGCTCTATGTAATCGATTGCATCGTGGAATGGGCTATGCGCCGATGCGAACGAGTGTTGAAAGACCTGCTTTTTTCTTGCGGTGGCCCCCCTAACTAAAGTCGATCACCCCGGAGGTAGCTATGTCACTGATGGCAGCGGTACGCGAGGCGTTCAATCAATGGGAGCGCTTTCGATTCATGTCGATGTTCGAGTACCTCAGTGCCGAGTTAGGGGAGAGCTGGAGCCTATTTATTTGATTTGTAGGCTGCCAAAGCGAGGTCGCTTCGGCTTTCTCGCTTGCCTTCTTGCACCGGCTTCACTGTCCCCCCGCGCCTCTTTAACAACGCGTCGTGAGGCTGCCCCCTTGGTCAGCGAGTGGTGGCGATCGCGCACTTCTAACCCCACGTCCATGCGGGTGTTTTTTCACGCCTATGCATAGGTAAGAACCGAAGCCCTGCGATCCCGACCTTACGGAAGGTCCCGGCGTCAAAGGTGGCCTCCAGCAGGTCCCAAGCGGGCCTCCGGCCGCGCCTCACTCGGTACCGACCTCTGTCGTCAGCCAGCCCGGCCGGACCGCATATCTACCCTGGGACGAGCTATAACAACCAGAAGGCAAACAGTCCTCGCGCATACCCAGTGGGTCACCGGCGGCATATCTTGACCACTGAAATCGGCGGTCGCCCGCCTTCAGGCCAACTGGGCTCCCCCAGTCTAGCCACGCCCTCCTCTCCCACCCCTGGTCCCGCTCGAGATTTGTGACGCGAGGTCAATCCTCTGCACCGATTAGGGTAAACCCCTTTTGCATATAGTAGGTAGGCTACCTAATATGTACTCACAATTTCCCATCGGAGACATATTCATGACCGCCCCCCAAACCCCCACGCAGTCGACTGGCTGCCCGTTTCACGCGGCCTCACCTGCGCAGTCCACGTGTCCGATGCACGCTGGCGGGGACAGCGGCATCCCCGACTTTCCGCCCGAACGGGTCGATCCTTTGTCGCCGCCGCCGGTGTACTTCCAGATGCAGCAAGGAAGCGGCTTGGGGCAAGCTAGGCTCTGGGACGGAAAGATCGCCTGGCTGATTACGCGCTATGACGACGTCCGCTCGGTCCTGTCTGACCCTCGCTTTAGTTCTGACATTACGAATCCCGGCTATCCCACTGTCAGTGCTGCAATGAAAGTTGCCCGGGGTAGTAACCGGACCTTCATCACCATGGATGCACCCAAGCATGCAGAGCATCGGCGCATGCTGACAGGTGAATTCTCGATCCGCAAAATCGAGGCCCTT